>CASICJ010000005.1 GCA_949373085.1 uncultured Verrucomicrobiales bacterium | reverse complement strand
ACGGTCTTCATCGCCATCAATGCTGGGCCCAAATTCAAAGCGGCGGCGGAAGACTTCGCGGTAATTCTTCTCGGCGAAGAGGCGATCGAAGTCGTTACGGATTTGAATGAGGGAACCGCCTGCATCTACGAGGCGATCAAATTCTACCAGCTTGGGGTTTTGCGGCCAGATTTCCATTGCGCTTCGAATTGCACCTTGGGCTTTTTCCATGTCCTTGGCCGCCAGGTGATTTTTGGCCATCATAATTTGCATGTCACTGGCGCGGGTGAAGGCTGCGACGGCAGCCTGTGCCTTGGTCGCATCAAAATCATCAGCCTTTCTTCTGAGTTCGTTGATCTGTTCGGTGGCTTTCGCGTAGTCCTTCGAGTCGATGGCATTGAGAAGCACATTAGAGCCTCGAACAAATTCGAGGACCTTACGCTTCTTATCTCGCTCGAGTGTGTTGACGGAAGGCATAAATTCTCCGACGAGATACGCCTCGGCAAGGCGTTTGGATGCAGATTCTAGTTCGCCACGGGCGACGAGAAACTCGAAAACCTCAACGCCCTTGTCGACATCGCGAATGGCTTCGTGGGACAACGAGTCGAGCGTGGAAACAGTCGGGCTGACACCGAGGCTTTCGCTGAAGACTTTATTGATGTCGGAGTCTTGATCGATGTAAAGAGTGCCGTCTCCTTCTTTCCAAATCTGGTTGTAGAAACGGGAAGCCATAATGACATGTTTAAAGCGACGCTGGACGAAGAACTGCACCATGAGGGCTTGATATTGGACTTTGGAGAGTTCGGTTTTGACTTTTTGTTCAAGCTCGCGCGTCTTTTTCTGAGCTTCAATTTCGGAAATCCGGCGAACGTGCTCGGCGTATGCAAGCGATTGGGCTCCGCGACCAACCTGCTGGGCTGGTTGAGTTTGTTCTTTATTCTCGTCTTCAACGGGGCGCGTATTACCAACGTTGGGGTCTTGCTCGGTGCGGGCTTTCCAGTCGGCATCAAGAATGGCCTTTTTCTTCTCGCGCTCCATGCGGGCTAGAAGTTCCTTTGATCGGTTATCGGCCTTCCGAGAAAGAATAGCGGTGTAAATGGCGTTACTCAGGGAATCGCAAAGCTTGGCATCGCCAGGGTAGGTTGATGCTTTTGGAAGAAGGGCTACGGCATCAAGGAAGACGGGACCTCCTTTATGGTGAGGCGAGAGGAGGTTAAGAATTTCATCGATGTTATCGCGGTATTCTTGAGCCGCGACGGTAGCTTCCTCGGGTTCGTTTAGATATTTCTCAAATCGAGCGGCTACTAGACGGTTATTACTAGCCGCCCAGGTTTTTCCATTCCAAGAGATGGTATCATTGGTGGGATCAAAGAAGCCGACCTCATTCCCGAGAAGTCCGCCATTCGCGTTGTTGCCCCCGCCCGAAGATTCGTTGGGATTTGAGCGAACAACGGTATCGGTTGGGGTCGCATTTTGATTATTGGTGGGAGCAGGGGGAGTGTAGACCTGACCGAGAGCGGGGAGGGCAAGCGCCAGAGTGAGTGGGATAATTTTCATAACTTTGGTTACGACCATTACGAGTCTAGAGCTGTTTTACGTCTTCTGCAACTGCGAGACCAACGGTATTGAACTGGATGAGGAAAGTGTATTGAGCTTGTTGGTTGAGGTTTCCATTTTTGAAGCCCTCGGGGATCATGATGGGGAGGAACTTTGGATTGGTTTCTTCTCCGAGCCGAATTGTGATGATTTGACCGTTTGATTCGATGTTACGGTCGATGAGTTTGCCGGTGACCTGATAGCGATTGCCTGAAAGGCTTCGGCTGTTACTGAGCGCTTGTTCGATATCCAATTCAGGAGCATCGAAGCCAGATGGCTTCCTGTTAAGGAACCAGTAACCTCCTCCAAGTAGAAGGATGAAAATGATAGCCCCGATAATGAGGGCTCCGGTATTAACGCCTGAGCTAGCGCGACGAGCCATGATTGAAAATTGAATTTGAGGTTAGTGTTCCCATTGTGGGCGACTGGTGCCGACCCATGAGGCGGCGAGGCCAACCATAATATGGATTAGGAGGATGAAAAAGCAGATGTTTGTGGGAGAAAGCTCTGTTTCGCTGATTGCGGTAAGAGCTGACTTATAGTCTCCTGAAAGGGAAGAAACACTCCCCGACCAGGCCCAATATGCAGAGATGAAGGGGCGGGTGAGGGGTTCGATATTCTCCGGCAGTGCCAAAACAGCGCCTGAGAGAGGAAGTTGGAAGCCGACCAGATAGACTGAAAGAAGGGAGGCCTTTTCAGCTGTTCGCATCAAGCTGGAAATCCCGAGGCAGATCGAGGTCATGGCGGCATTGACCAAAACGAGAAAAATAGCGTGATCCGCAAAACTGCCTTTAAATGACCAAAATAGCTCTACAAAGCCTGCCATCCATAGGGATTGAACAAGAACCAGCCCCGACAAGAAGACTACTTTGCTCATGAGGTACGCGATCGGACTAACCCCTCCAAATTTTTCTTTCTCTAGTATTTGGCGTTCTCCGGCGATTTCTCGTGCCGCGTTGTTAGATCCCATCAGGGAAAGCAAAACGACCTGGAACATAATAATTCCAGAGACTGCGGAGCCAACTTTAAGGCGATCCGCTTGCACGTTAGCCTGTTCTTGATATTGTTCCTGAAGGCTACTGCCTGCGGCATTGGTGAACTTCCGCATGTTTTCATTGGCTCTGGGTGAAAAGAGGACCACGAGAATAGGAAAGCAAATTAGGATGGCGAGTTGGAGAAGGACTTGCCCCCGGTCGCGGAAGAAGATCCGCATCCGTCGACCCAGGAGGGTGGTGAACTGGCTGAGTAGACCGGGAGCCCGAATTTCATCTTCGCGAGCGATGGCCACGTCTTCCCCATCCGGATTTTCAAATTCTTGCGCAGGGAGTTCGAGTTTCCCTTGATTGACGAGATTCTGTCGATTGCGCTCAAGTTTAGCGTAGTAAGTCGGAGAGTGTTTGAGCCATGAGCTTCTCCACTTTTCCGAGGCTTGCTTTGCAAGCTGGGGGTAGACGAGTTCAGTGTTATCAACCGAAAAATAGTGAGTGAGCTGCTCCGGAGTTCCGTGGTAAGCGACCCGGCCTTCGTGGAGGACCAAGATGGAATCGTAAAGCTCGAGGTGGGCAAGGGAGTGGGTCACGGAAAGCACAATCCGTCCCTCGCGGCGGGAAATGTCGTGAAGGAGATGAACGATTTCCCGCTCGGAACGGGGATCAAGCCCACTAGTGACCTCATCGCAAAGAAGGAGTTTTGGATGGGAAACTAGCTCCATCGCGAGTCCAAGACGGCGTTTTTGGCCACCGGAGAGAACGTTGACGGGGCGGTCCGCGATTGGGGCTAGACCGGTTTCCTCGAGAACTTTATCAATTCGCTCATCAAGGTCGCTGGATCCTTTGGTTTTAACGCGGAGGCGCGTCGCAGCTTCGACAGATTCGTCAACGCTGAGTTGATCGTAAGCGATGGAAAATTGAGGAACGTAGCCGATTTCGTAGGGTTCAAGATCCCCGTCTTTGGACAAATTACGACCATTCCACCAGAGAGAGCCGTCGGATTCCGGGTTGAGCCCGGCAATGGTCTTGAGCAGTGTCGTCTTTCCGCAGCCGGAAGGACCCACTATAGCCATAAAGTGGCCTCGGGGTATTTTCAGGCTGGCGCGGTCTACGAGATTTATGGGTTCACCATCTTTTTGGATGGTGAAGCAAACGTCTTTCAGTTCGAGCACTGGCTTCGTTGGGTTTGACCGAGAGTTCCTAAATTCGGGATAATGGCTGTCGGTTACTTGGGAACCTGTCGAAAATCATGGGAGAATAAAAGTCAGAAAAACGCAGTCTTTTTTCGGTTTGGGAAAGAAGTGAAAAGGTTCGGTGTTGCTCATCTCTACAATTTCGTCATAGTCAGCTCCGAGCGGCCGCTCACTAACCTTTTATCAACTCCGTGGACCTCACTGAAATTCGCAAAATCATGAAACTGATGGACGAGCATGGCTTGTCTCAGTTCCAGTATGAGAAGGAAGACTTCAATCTTAAGCTCAAAAAGGGCAATGACTTAGAAGAGATCCAGAAGCTAATTGCCTCGGTGCCATCTGGCGGCGGTCAGGTTGCTGCTCCAGTTCCGGCCGCAGCATCAGCAGTCGCCACAGCGCCTGATGGAGGAACTTCGGAAGGCCCCTCCGGTGAAGCGATTTCTTCCCCAATGGTAGGAACCTTTTATCGCAGACCTTCTCCGGATGATCCAGATTTCGTGAATGTCGGAGATACAATAAGTGAAGGCCAGACCCTTTGTATCATTGAGGCTATGAAGGTGATGAATGAAATCAAGGCTGAGCGCTCTGGGACAATCATTCAGATTTGTGTGGACGACGGAATTCCCGTTCAGTTCGGAGACGACCTTTTCCGGGTTCAATAAAACCCCCTAAGTTTAGCATGTTTAAGCGCGTCCTCGTCGCCAATCGTGGCGAAATCGCCCTTCGTATCATTCGGGCCTGTCGTGAATTAGGGGTTGAATCGGTCGCGGTGTATTCCGAGGCGGACATTGATTCTATGCACGTTCAGCTTGCTGATGATTCGGTGTGTATTGGCCCTAGTCCCAGTAAAGAAAGCTATTTGAAGCCCGACCGTATTATTGCGGCAGCTGAGATCACCGGAGCAGATGCGATTCATCCCGGATATGGATTTCTCTCGGAAAATGCTCGTTTCGCCGAAATTTGCGAAAGCTGTAATATCAGGTTCATTGGTCCTTCGGCGGAAGTCATTCGGACTATGGGCGATAAAAACACGGCTCGCGCTACTGCAACTGCCAATGGAGTTCCCGTGACTCCCGGGTCGGATGGCATTGTCGCTGATGCAGTGGAGGGACTTAAGGTGGCCAAAGAGGTTGGATTTCCTGTCATGATTAAGGCGACTGCTGGGGGTGGAGGTCGCGGGATGCGTCCAGCGATGAGTGAGGACGAGTTTAAGTCCCAATTTCAAGCCGCTTCCAAAGAGGCGGAAGCCTGCTTCAATAACGGAGATTGTTACATTGAAAAGTTGGTTCTTGAGCCTCATCACATTGAGTTTCAGGTCCTTGCTGATGATCACGGGAATTACCTTCATCTCGGTGAGCGAGACTGCTCGATGCAGCGACGTAACCAGAAAATTATCGAGGAATGCCCCAGTCCGCTGATTTCGCCCGAAATGCGTGAGCGGATGGGCGAGGCTTCGGTGCGTTTGATAGAATCGATCAGCTATCGGAATGCCGGAACAATTGAGTATTTGGTCAATGCCGATGCCACTGATTTTTATTTTATGGAGATGAACACCCGGATCCAGGTTGAGCACCCGGTTACCGAGGAGGTTATGGGTTGTGAGCTCATCAAAGAACAAATTCGTATCGCTTCCGGCGAACCGGTTTCTAGTCATGTCTTAGGAGTAGAGCCGCGTGGTCACTCCATTGAATGCCGCATTAATGCGGAAGATCCTTATAATAATTTTATGCCGAGTCCTGGGACTATTGATCTTTGGTATGCTCCAGGTGGAAAAGGGGTGCGAGTTGATTCTCACGTTTATTCCGGTTACACTGTTCCCCCACATTATGACTCAATGATCGCGAAGCTCATAGTGACAGCATCGAGTCGTGAGGTCGCGATTGCTCGAATGAAGCGCGCACTCTCCGAGTTCACGATTCGCGGGATCAAGACCACTATTCCATTCCAGCAGGAGATAATCGATCACCCCGATTTTATTGCTGGGAAATACGATATTGCTTGGGTCGCCAAATATCTTAACGAAAAGAAGGGGGAGTGAGATCAGCTCTTGAAAACGCACTGCTTTACGGGATCTGCGATCTCGGCTACGTGAGTAGCGAAAAAGCGGAAGATGTTTCGCGTGCCTTATTGGCTGGTGGTGTTGGAATTTTACAGCTTCGCGCAAAAGCTCGTGATCCCGGTACACTTCGCGATCTCTCGCTAAAATTGCGAATTCTTTGTGACGAATTCAAAATTCCATTTGTGATTAATGATCACCTAGAACTAGCGCTCGAGTGCGGTGCGCATGGACTTCATTTGGGGCAAGATGATGGGTCCCTTCAGGAAGCCAGAAAGCGAGTTGGGCCGGAGATGTTACTAGGACGTTCTACCCATTCCTTGGGGCAGGCGCGTCAGGCCTTATTGGACAAGGCGGATTATATTGGTTTTGGCCCCCTGTTTCCTACTCCGACCAAAAAAGGTCGCCCAGGAATTGGGCTCGGTAATATTTGTGCCATGCAAGAGGAAGTAGGGATGCATATCCCGGCATTCTGCATTGGTGGAATCAAGGCTAGCAATTTAGAGGCGGTGAAACAAGCCGGCGCCCGGCGCGTTGTGATAGTATCTCATCTACTGTCATCGCCTGTCCCGAAGGAGGAGACCCGAAAAATTTTATCTCAACTATCATGAAAATACTCGTCGGCGGTTCGGTCGCCATTGATAATGTTAAAACCCCCGTGGCAGATGAAACCAATCTGCTTGGAGGTTCCGCTAGTTATGCCTCGCTCGCTGCAGCAAAACTTGCTTCTCCGGTGCATCTGGTAGGAATCATCGGCAACGATTTTCCGCAGGAACATCTTGAGATGTTGAGTAAACAAGGAGTCGATTTGTCCGGCTTGGAGCGCTCGGAGCAGGCCTCGTTTACTTGGACCGGCGAGTATCACGAAAACATGAACGAGCGGACGACCCATAATGTTGCCATCAATGTTTTGGAGCACTGGCAAGTTTCAGTTCCTGACGGACTTGCTGATGCTCCGTTCGTCGTTTTGGCCAACATGGCTCCCATCAACCAGCTTCAGATGCTGGATCAATGTCATGCGGAGAAAAAATTTGTGGTCGCTGATACTATGGATCTTTGGATCACTGTGGCGAACGAAGAGCTACATGATGTTCTCAAGCGTATTGATCTTTTGGTCATTAATGAAAGCGAAGCTCGGGAGTTCGCTGAAACGAACAACCTTATTCTCGCGGGAGAAAGGTTATTGGGAAAAGGACCTCGTTACGTTGTGGTAAAACTTGGTGAGTTTGGCGCCCAATTATTTGGTCCTGATGGAGCTTTTTTCCGCTGTGGGGCGTGGCCGCTGCGGGATTTGGCAGATCCGACCGGAGCTGGAGATACCTTTCTTGGCGGTTTGATTGGAACCTTAGCCGCAGAAGGGGCAGTGGCACCGACCTTTGATCAACTGAAAACGGCTGTAGTCAACGGGTCAATCCTTGCATCGTTTACCTGCGAAAATTTCTCAACGAAATCGCTCGAAGCGGCCGGCAAAAATGATTTTTCCGAGCGATTTGACCAGTTTAAGCAGATTTCTGCTTGGTAACCGTGACAAGAAAGCTCTTACCTACGGGAGCTCGAGGCAAAGTGTTATTGTTATATGAACTACAATGATTTTTCTCAAAAACTTTGAAGAATGCCATTGACGTCTCCCGCTCTTTTACGGTAACTTCTCATCGGATTGCCTGCGAAACCTGTCGACGTCATGTCGGGAGGACTTCAACTAAAACAGCAAAGAAAACAAAAATGAAAAATACTACTCTTAAAGCAGCTGCGGCTTTTGGGCTTGGCGCCCTCCTCATGGGCAGTGCCGCTGCCCAAGAATCGGTCTCCAAGCCCGTTGGCTACGAGACACTCGAAATTAACCAACAGTTCAACTACGTTGGTCTCCGCCTTCTTGGAGCACCTCTCGCTACTAGCACAGTTGCTACAGCTGAAAATGGGGCCATCACTCTCGCAAGCGGCGAGGTGGCTGACGGCTCAGTGATCGTTGAAGTTGTCGACGGGGACGCTGCTGGTGCAGTTGTCGTTGGAACAGTTGCAGGTGGAGCTATTTCCGTTCCTGCTGAACTCTTAGACAACCTCGAGGTAGAAAACACTGTAACAGTTCGCGCTCCACAGACTCTTGCTTCTGTTTTTGGTGCTGATGGAGCTAGCTTGACTGGCTCTGCCGGACAAGGTGGTGCTGATCTCGTTCTTGTCCCAGACGGCTCAGGCGCATTTGATACTTACTGGTATTCTTCCGGTGGTTTCGGTGGCGTCGGTGCAGGTTGGAAGCAAGTTGATCCAGCAAACGGCGAAAGTAACGACGTTGACGGTGCAACAGTAACTTTGGTTTATACCGACGGTCTCATCATCCAAAACCGTGGTGCTGATAATTCCATTGTTGTAAGTGGATCTGTTAAGACTACTGGCACTACTCCAGCTCTTACAACTCAGTTTAACTACTTGAGCACAATCTATCCTGCCGGAGCAACTCTCTCATCAGCCTTTGACGAAGCTGGTAATCCTGGTGTTCTCAGAGCAGGCACTCTCACAGCATCTGCTGGACAGGGTGGCGCTGATCTCGTTTTCATTCCAAGCGGAGCTGACTTCGATATTTACTGGTATTCTTCCGGTGGATTTGGTGGAGCAGGTGCTGGTTGGAAGGTTGTTGATGCCGCAACAGGTAATAGCAACGACGCAGTTTCGACTGAAGTTTCTCTTGACTCTGCCTCGGGTATCGTTATCCAAAACCGCGGAGATCTTCCACAGGGAGTATCGATTGGAGCTCCAGCATTCTACGCTGATCTCTAAGCCCGCATAAAATTTACATTAAAATTATTATTATGAAGAAAACAGTAATCGCAACTTTAGCAACCGTAGGGTTGTTTTCAGGAGCAAGTGCATACACCGTTTCGTTCTTGAACGTAGCTTCAGCTGATAACACAGCTGTTCCCGTTGTTGATAATACCGGTGCTCCAATTGCCCTTGGATCTGGATTCGTCGCAGCCGGAACATTCGCAGCTGCTCCCACCAGCAAAGAAGAAGTTCTTTTGTTCACGGCATTTGGAGATGGAAACAGTGCTTTTTCAAACAGCATTGGTGTTGGCGGATTCTTTGACGGTAATCGCTCGGCTCCAATTCCTGCGGGAACAACAGATGCACCTGTCGGTGCTTCCGTTTATCTCGTCATTGGTGACGGTGCTGATCTTGCTAGCTCAACTGATTTCGCAGTTTTTGATCCAGGTCTGGTCTTCGGAACTGAGAATGCTGTTGGTGCTGGTGCACTCGACATTATTATTGACAGTGATGCCTTGACCGCTGACTCACTCGTCTACGGAACAATTGCTACAAATGTTGACCTAGGCATTGGTGTTACCTTTGATGAAGGCATTCAACTTGGTGAGGGAGCCGTTATTCCTGAGCCATCAACAAGCCTTCTTGCTGCGCTTGCCGGACTCGCTCTGGCAGCACGTCGCCGTCGCTAGCCGACACAAGCACGTTCGCAACAATTATTTTATTTTTGTTTTCACGGCTGCTTTCTTCGGAAAGCAGCCGTTTCTTATTGTTTTGTTCCCCATCAAACCAAAACGAAATCTTGTGAGCTCATGAAAATTCAAAGTGCGAAGTTTAAGAGAAGTGCAGTCACTTTTGAACGGTGTTTGGCGCCGGATCTTCCAGAGTTCGCCTTCATTGGCCGGTCTAATGTCGGTAAATCCTCCTTGATTAATCTGCTGACAAATAAGGAAAGCCTAGCCAGGGTTTCAAAGACTCCGGGCCGCACGAGAGAAATCAACTTTTTCTCCATTAATGATGCGTGGAATCTTGTCGATCTTCCAGGCTATGGCTACGCCAAGGTGTCAAAGTCCCAAAGAGAACAATTCAACGAATTTGTATCGGACTATCTCCTCAATCGGGAAACGTTGACTGGGACATTCGTGTTAATCGACTCTCGTCATACTCCCCAGAAAATAGATCTAGAGTTCGTCGCTTGGCTCATCGAGGCCCAGTTGCCTTTTGCTCTGATTTTTACGAAGACTGACAAGAGTAAACCTAAGGTTGTGCTAAAGAATGTTGGATTATTTTTGGAAAAGATGAAGGAGTTTAGTGAAGGGAATCCGATTTATTTCGAGACTTCGATAATAGCCCGAACTGGCCGAAAAGAGGTCCTCCAATTCATTGAAACTGCGATCTCAAACCATGTCTAGTTGGACTAATAGCGCTTCATCACTCCTTCCAGCGATAAGCGGATTCATCAACCTTAAAAGTGCTGCTGGGGATCGTAATATTGAGTTTAGGCGTGAAAAACTCGGTCATGGTCTCGGTGCCGTCTCTCTGGATCCAGCCGATGCGTTCGACAAAAGAGGCCTCAAGATTCACCTGCATTAGAAGAGACTTGATGATCTTCTTAACCGATCGTTGTTTGGGCGAAAATGTCGCATTGTAACGGCCCTTGGCTTCGTTAGTACTGGTGATTGTAAAGGCTTTCAGCATCTCATCGAATGACGCTTCTTCACCCATTCCTAGAGTAAGAAATAAGGGCTTTACCGAACGATCGTCGGGTGAGAGCCGTTCGCCTGTTTTTTTGAGCTCGTCGATCATCAAGACTTTAGCTCCGTTGTAAACGATCGCCTGCCTGATTGGTGTTCCAAGCTCCCAGCGAAAAGCTTTTCCCGGAATCAGCCAGAGCTTTCCCATCGTCTTGATATCATCTGTCAAAGCAGGAACCCTTTTGGTTTGGCGGAAGGTCGCCACAACGGATTTGTGAGCTGCTTGTTTCTTAAGTGCCTCTCTAAGTGGAGCGGCTTCATCGGCAAAAATTCGAAGCGAAAGAAAGAGCAAGAGGACACCAGAACGAATCATAGGTATATCATCTATTTTTTTAGGATATTCTCAATCTAGGAAGTCGATATTTCTTAAAGAGTAGTCAATATCCGCGCGTGCGCCGCCCGATCCAGTTCTATCTGATTTTTGGAGTGATCGTTTTCATTTCTATAAGCGGTCTGAATCGTTTGAGCTTTGCAACCGACGTCCTCGAGATTTTGCCTGATGGTATTCCCGAGGTAGAAGCATTACAGGTATTTCGGGAATATTTCGATGATGATCATCGGGTAATTCTTCTGCTAAAGCATGACGACGAAATTTTTGAAGAAGACGTCGCCGAATTGGCCGATCATTTAGAAAAGAGTCTTCCGGATGCTCGGATTCAATATCGAGCCAGCTTTGATGATGACCCCAAAAGTTTCGCTAAGAGTCTCGCAAGGCTCTGGGCTGATTCTGACCCCATCGAAGTTGAAAAATTTACGAATCGGCTAAGGGAATCTGCTGAGATTCAGGCGCTACTAACGGAGTCTAAGGAAAAGGTGGCTCTATCCCTAGATCAAGGCGAAGCGACGATGGCGGCTTATGATCCTTTGGGTTTTTTGAGTCATCCAACGATCAACCAATTGCAGGGCAATAGCTTTGATTATCAAAGCGAAGATGGCCGTTTTTGGTTGGTTATGATTGCAAACACGGACCTGGGCTTGGAATACCGAGAACATGCTAAATGGGTGAATCAAATCCGTGAGTCAGCCAATAAATGGAAATCAGAAGGATTTACCTACACTCTAACAGGTGGGCCGGTTTTTAGCGCTGAAATTGGCTCGGGAATGGAAAAAGATATGTCAGGAACCATCGCCATTACTTCAATCATTGTTGGACTTCTGTTTCTTCTGACACAACGAAGTTTTGTCCAATTGTTGGTGCTTGGAGCCATTCTTGGGTTGGTTTTTCTAATCACCTTGGGCTTAGCTGGCTGGATTTATGGGACTTTGAATTTAGTAAGTGTTGGGTTTGCCGCCATTCTTCTTGGATTGGTGATCGATTACGGCGTTGTGATCGCTCGTGAGTCATCAGCGGGACAGTCGCCCGCTTCTCTACGGCGTGAGATGGCTCCGGGGATTCTTTGGGCGGCTTTAACCACCGCGGTCGTTTTTGGAATCCTTATGTTGAGCACCTTTAAGGGAGTTCAGCAACTGGGGGGAGTAGTCCTTATGGGGCTGGTGGTCGGGGCAGCTATCTGTCTGTGGTTAATGCCACTGGCTCTCCAGAAGTTCCCCAGAAAGCAGCCTTGTCATTTACTTAGGCCTCCATTTCCAGGGGTAAGATTAGCGTTAGCTTTTCTTTTGGTATCTCTGATTGGATCAGTCGGTGTTTTTGTTTCCCTTGGCCAGCCTGAAATCGAGTTTGACGTATCGATGGTTGAGCCCGAGGTGAGTGAAGCTGCGCAAACGCTTGAAATCATGCAAAATCAATTCCCTGCCTTTTCAAGACGTAACTTGTCATTAGTTGCAAAGGGACAAACGGTGGATGAATTACGGGATTCCCTTAAGGTTGCAGAAGAAAAAATTAATGGACTCAAGGAATCGGGTTTGATTACAAGATCGGAGTGGCCCGTTGAGGTTTTGCCGAACCGTGAGGCGCGTATTATTAATGCTGAATTGTGGAACGAAATCTCGCAAAACTCTCAAACGATTCTTGCTGAGATGGAGAGAGCGGGTTTTAACGAAAAAGGAAGAGCCTTAGATTCTTTAGTGCTAAAGAATTTGGGAGATATTCCCGATGAACTTGATCCCTTTGCCCGCAAGTTTTACCATGAGGAGGGGTTTTTCTCGGGTCGTATTCAATTAAGGGAAATTGTGACTGCGGAAACTGCTAAGGATTTACAGGTTTTAAACACAGTAGACGTGACGGTTTCGGGTTGGGAGATGTTGCGATTACTTCTTTTGAAGCGTGTGAAAGATGATCTATACCTTCTTTTCATTCCGGCAACCTTGGTTCTTTTAGTAGCTTTGATTTTGGTTTTTCGATCGTGGAAGGATGCAGTCCTGACTGCAGGAGTTCTTTTGATTGTGCTGCTGTTGGTAAATGCCTTGGTCGTAGTAGCAGGAAAGCCATGGAACTTCCTAAGTAGCATGGCGATTCCCCTGATTGTGGGAACTGGAATTGACTATAGCATCCACCTGATTTTCGCTTTAAGAAGGAGCGGTGGAGATTTAGCCAAGGTCTGGAATGGAGTTGGAAAAGGAATCTTTTTCTGTGGGCTCTCGACTGTAGTGGGGTTCGGTTCGCTTTGTTTTGCTTCTAATGAAACCCTGCAATCAATGGGATTCTTCTGCGGAATCGGGGTCTTGCTAACCATGACTCTCAGCGTAATCGTAGTGCCAACCCTCTGGGTTTGGGGGCACCGCGATCGCTAGGAATTATCTTGGTCTTTTACAGAAGATTGTGCCGGCTAATTAAAAAGCGTTTACCACAAGGCGGAAGTAGATTTTATCACGACTGGACGTAGGGATATCGCTGAGTAAATTTACCGTGAACGTTCCGTCTTGATTTACGATCGCTTCGCCATCTTGACTTAGGTCTCCGGCAGATAGCCAATTCACTAAATCTGTGGATTTTTCGACCTGATAGCGGACTTGACCACCGACGATACGCTGACGATGGCTGAAGCCAATCAGATCACCATTTCTGATCAAAGCTGGAGTTACATTGGGATTTAGGTCGCGACCCAAGGCATAGGCCATGAGGTTTGTAAGCCCTGAATTTTCATACTCGGCATTTGGATCGGCGAGCCCATTCGTGGACATCCATGTCGTAAAGTCAGCATCAGATCCAATAAGCATGGTGTAATCAAAACTAACTTCAAGGGACTGTTCTATTTCCGTTGAGGCGAAGACCCCACCGGTGCTGAAGGTCGTTCCTTCCTGCAGGGTGATCTGGTTAATTTGCGTTGGGCTTCCATCCTTTAACCAGTAGAAATTGAGAAGGTTGCCTTTGCGTTCCAGTCGAATCACTGCCAGATCGGAATCAAGAGCAGGCACGCTGGTCATCGTTTCAGACGTGCCAGAAGGATTTACGCGTATGGAGGCAATGCTGTCTCCGTCTTTAAATCCGATACCATAGCGAAAAGCGCTCTCTCCTTGTTGAGCTTCGACAAGCAAGCCGGCGTAGAATTCTCCGAATTGCACTTTCTCGAGTTTTATCTCGGTCTCGAGGGCCCAATCGCCCTCGGGAAGCTGTTGTTTAACCCATGGGTGAAGGACGTCATCAAGGCTCGGAGCATCATTGCCGGATGGGTTAGCGGCAATGTCAACTCGTGCCCCAAAGACGAGATCGCTGCTACCTGAGCTTGAGTTGTGCACTTCGGCAGCGAAGACATTTGTTCCGCTAACAATTGCAGAAGAGACATCGAGGACTAGAACGTCTTCGGCAATCACATCTTCCTGGCTGGAAGGTAGGCCAGTGGCAGGAGTTTTAGAGGTAATTTCTCCGGCAGGAAGGCGAACAGAGCCTAGAACTTGGCCATTAAGATAGTAGCGGACTCCATCATCGACAATATGGTCGATGTAAAGCTTAGCTCCAATCGGGTCGCCAGTGAACTCAAACTTATTTCTGAAGTAGTAAGTGATCAGATTATTGCTTCGGTCGCGCCTTAGGGTTCCGGTCTGCATGCCAGGACCGGGAAGGCCGTCTTCATTAAAGCCGAGGAATCCGGGGCCGGAGCTCCAACTGGAATCATCAAAGTTTGGTTGGGCAAAGGTCCCTGTAAGCTCCTCATTGGAATCATCATATTTCCAGGTTGCTCCGAAATCGATGTAGTTCACTGCGGGGGGCAGGTCTGGCTCGGGAAGTCCCAGGGGAACTTCGCTGACTGGGATTTTAAGTGTTAAGCGACCTTCGTGGTCCTGCAGGGAATAGTGGGCCCCGTTTGACGAGTTATCATGTTTGGGCGCATTAGAAATGGTCCAGAAGTCCCCGAGGATAGGGTCTCCAAAGTTTGAGAAACCCTTATCAAGATGCACGGAGACGGCTGCCGATTTGGTTGCTAAATTCCCGCTGCCATCGCTGGCTTCCGCCGTGAAGATATAGAAACCTGGTTGGGAAAAAACTTGCAGTCAGATTACTTCCATCGATCGCGAAGTTAACGCCAGTATCAGGGAGCGCGGTCCAATTGATTGTGACGGCTCCTCCCTCTGGATCAAAAGTTCCTGTGGTGTCTAGCGTGATGGTTTCCTCTAGATCGATTCTTCGTGAGTTTGGAGATGAGTCTAGAGTAATTACGGGAGGTGCGTTGCCGGTTTTGGTAATGGTAAATTGAGTCTGTTCGACAACGTTTCCTTCGTGATCGACCCCCTCGATGGTCAGGCTGTTGCTACCTTGTTGAAGAACGACACCAGCAAGTTCCCAGGCAGTTGTGCTGGTCCACGAAAATGAGGTTTCATCTTGACCGACGGCCCGAATAAAAAAGGCGGTTGGAGGTGAAGTTCCTTCTAAGGTGATGACATCTTCTGAGGTTGGAGCTCGTGGAGTTGTGACGGCAAAGGAAGTATTGGCGACATTTGAAGTGATAAAGTTCCGTGCGATACCTTCTCTTCTGTTGAACCAGTTCGTGTAGTGGGATTTTGTCATGTTGATGCCTGACCCTGAAACCGCGGCGGTTTCCGCATCCATCCAGGCAAGAGTCCTTGCAGAGTCTTTGGTGTGCTCGTCCAGCAATTTAGTCATGTAGTAATTCATTCGGCGGCGGATGAAGGGGCGATTAAAATACGTGTTGACCCCTCTTCTTCCTCCGAGGATCGCTTGGTTATTCCGGTCGAAGACCCGGTCTCCATCCCAATGGAGGAGCATCCATCCATCTCCGTCTTTTGGCCGATAAAAGTAGGCGTTCTTGCCTCGGTCTACGGTAATAGTATCCCAGTCCGCATCGTATCCCCGAACGACCGCGTTTAGAGCTAACATGTCGGGGTTGGTAATCCGATTTAGAGTTGCTTCATCTGTCTTGCTTTCATCAAGCATACGTGTGAGCTCGATAAAGCTACCATAGTCGTAGTCCGACTCCCGGCTGCGCATCAGCCATTCGCTATGATAGGCGATCGGGTTCCCGGTATCCTTGTAGGCCCAGTCGGCGTTTCGGCTCTGTCGTGCATTTCCATCATCACTGGTGAAGCGCCATTCGTCGTCGATTCGAAGTAGGGTGCCTTTACTGCCGTTCTTAAAATTACGCTTGAGGAAATCGTTGGAGATGGGTTCATGATCTTCACGAAGGTTAAATCGGCCGTTATTAATAACGGTGTGAGTGTATTCCATCTCGTTAACTGGATGGCCGAGCTGATAGAGAAAATAGCGAGCGATACGATCATCGTAAAAGCGGGGAGTGCCGCTTCCTTGGGCAGTTCCTGAGGCGTCAATAACGCTACGCCGCCTCCCTCGGAAGAGGCGGTCTCCAGGAAGTTTCCATTTTCCATGGTCAATGTTGGCGTCAGTCGCTCTGGTGAAAGGGCTGCCGCTTTTCCTAATTTCAGCGTTGTAGTAAATCTCGCTTTCGTTCGCGATAAAAGTCGCATTAAAGAATTGGTTAGAAGGACGCGGGAAATTGTAGTCGAAAGTTGGCCCTCCACCAACGTTGGAGTTAAGAGCTTGGCGATCGTAGTTTGAGACGATGAACCTTTCCTGCAGAAGGACGTTCGGCATCTCACGGCTGTCTACGATCCACATCGCGGGACGATCACCACCAAATTTAGGTTGGGTAGTGGTTGTAGCGCCGGAGATCGCTTCCACATAGAATTGGATGATCTGATTGTTGGAGGTGTTCTGACTAACGGTGGCACTGTAGACCCCCTCTCCTTGATCAGTCATAGCGGTGCGTCTCCAAGTTCCGTCTCCAGAATTATTATCGAGCCGATGAACGAGAGTGACCGAGGTGAGTGTCCCGGCAGATTCGACTCTAGATGTCACCGTAACTGGGTTTCCTGGTTTTGGAACAGGGGGGCTGTGGATCACACCAGTAATGGTCGGCGCGGGAACAGATAATAGAGTGGAATTGGCAGCCCCTGGAGTCCCTAAATTATCAGGAACCGGAAGAAGGAACGTGGTGCCGAATCCGTGATCGAGAGTTTGGAAAATTACTCGTGATTTTCCGCTTACCCAACGAGCATCGAAGGAGAGGGTGTAGCTTTGGTCGAAGACTGGTGATGTTGCGAAATCTACTTCTGCGCGATTGCCTTTATTATCACCGTGGCCCGTTGAAATCAGATTTAATTTCCTTCCGTCAAAAAAGCTTTGCCAATGTGTTCCTTGGCAAACCCACCCTTGGCTGCTGGCACTGGTTGGCGACATGACTGCGGGATTTCTGAGGAGGTTGGAACCCGAGTTGTTAAGAGTGACCGAGATATTTTCAAGAATGACGTGGGAATCTCCGACCAGGTGAGTGTGGAGCTCCTGACCGCTTCTGAGTGGCAACCAATAGGATCGCTCGAAGTTGCCCGTGTAAGTGAATTTTTGCATGGTGGACTTACTACTCTCGTCGCTGTCAGCCCAGGCGCTGCTGATGTTATTATTCATGCTAGGATGGCGGAGCTCCATACTGCTGCCATCACCATCGGCTAGATTTGGCCAATCTCCTTCTGGGAGGTAGTCGACTTCGTCGACAAGATTTCCATTCTCATCTTCGATCCTGATGAGCTCGCCACCATCTCTTAAACCACCCCGCCAATTTCCAACAATTGGAATGTTCCCATGTGCTGAGGTAAGACATTCTTTATCAGCGGCGATAACAAGATATCCACCGGAAGCGATGGTAGTATTGTCGGGGAAATCGAAACCGACTCCATCGCTGATTTTCCATCCGGTGAGATCGACTATTTGCGTTCCACGGTTGAAGAGCTCGATATACTCCGCGTTGCCATGATCGGAGGGAGAATCGTACATAATTTCATTGATGACGATTGAGGTTCGGCGTGAGACGGGATCGTTTGTTGCGTTACGGGTGTCTCCGGGTCCACCAAACCACTCTTCGCCGACGGGAAAGGATTGGAAGCTTTCCTCGCTATTGTCTCGGTCGAGGCGTACGGCCTCTATGACGGAGTTGCCTCGAATTAGGAAAAGGTCGACGTCACCATTTTCATCAATCTCGAGGGTCAAAGGAATGCTGAGGTAGCCTCCAGCGGAGATGCTGCCAGTCAAATCGACTGCATTTGTGAAGGACCTTGTGGTAGCAAGGGCCATGCCCGATAAGGACACTGTGGAATTTCCGGGGGCATAAAGTTCGATCCAGTCGATCTGGTCGTCTTCGCTAAAGTGAATCTCACTGATGACGAGATTCGACAAGGGGGAGCTAAGTGATTCAGTTGCTGTGATACTAATATTCGCGCCAAAGGCGATGTCAGAGCTGCCAGCGGCTCGGTTATGAACTTCGACTGCCAGGACATTCCGTCCAGTTCGAAGCGCAGAGCTAATGTCTATGCCGGAAGCGATCTCAGCTAACTCCTGCCATTCGCGGCCCGAGCTAGCAGGAGTCTCAAAATTGATCGCGCCTGAGGGCATATTAAAGCGAGTGATCTCTTTCCCGTTAAGATAGAAAATTACGCCATCGTCCAAGTGAGATTCGATGTCGATCATTGCGCTGGAGAAGAGTCCGTCGAATTGAAATTCGGAACGTAAATAGTAGGTGAATCTGCCGCCGGTGGTCCATGGAGTATTAAATGGGTCAGCGGAGTTTCTCCCAAAAACACCTGCGCCTTCAGACCAGCTATCGTCGTCAAAATCGGACTCGCGCCATTCGGTGCCGCGGTCCAGATTTGCAGTATTCTGGTCATATTTCCAAGTAGAGGTGGTTTCTGCTATTTCGGTCGTAAAAGTTGGAAGGTCGCCTTCGGTAGCTGGCCCTCTCCCAGGAGTCCCGCCCGGTTGGGCACTAGCTTCCCAGTTACGCCATTCGCCATTGGAGAGATTGGGATTGATTCGGGTGAGAGTGTGACCGGTCCCATCGGCTGCGGCAGGCCATTTCCCGCCATCGTTGTATTCGATCGTGGTCATAACAACTCCGTTCTTATCACTCAGCGTGAGTTTTTCTCCGGAATTGGAAAGGGCACCGCTATAGGGTCCGAATATGCGGGTATCTTCAGGAATATTGGGATAAGCTTCTCTCAAGGTTGCCTCGTCGACTGGCGAAACCAAAATAGTCTCAAATTGTTTTAAGATATGAGCTCTAGTGTTTGCCGCGTTAAAATCTGGGAAGGTGTAGTCGATGCCATCCGAGAAATACCATTTCCCCATATCGAGTGGAGTTCCGGTATTGTTGGTGATTTCCACAAAATCTGGGTCACCTGCTTTGGCATTATATTGTATTTCGGTGAAAATGACTTGCTCTGCAGCGGCCGGAATCAGACCTAAAGTAGCGCAAATTCCGGATAGAAATAGTAATTTGAGAGCGGTTGTGTGCTTGGATTTCATAGTGTTTGTGCGAAGAGACCGAGAAGTCGCAGTAACTTGCCGGTCTGGGAAGGTTAACACATTAAAAGGCGATCCAGAAGAGCGAATCTCCGGACTCCGTTCGAAGTGGCTCCTTTTTTATTGCCAATAGAGAAAGGTAAGGGCACCCTTTACCTTCTCTAACAACCACCTTCTATGAAGTATTCGAAAGCACTCCAGTTAATTACGTTCTCAGCTACAGTCGGTTTAGCGTCTGGCGCAAACATCTTGGTTTCTGCATTAGACACCTCAGAAATAGAGGCTTTTCTAGCTGCGAATTACTCGGATGCTAATGTGACCGCGGCAGGAGATTTCTCAAATTTCAACGCAGCGAGCACTCAATCGGCCCTTGATGGCGTAGATCTCGTTATCATCGGGCGCAGTCTTTCGAGTTCTGCATATGCCAATGGAAATGCTGACGGTTATAACGGCCTCGAAATTCCTGTGCTGAATTTTACCAGTTATACGGCTCGGAATGCTGGTAATCGCATGGGTTGGCACACTGGCTCGGCGACAAATAACAAGTCCGTTGCTGGAAATGAAACCACCATCACGGCGGCCGGTTCAAATCTTCTTGGGGTCCCCGCTGGAGCTTACGACTTATTCGATACCAACGTTGGCGGAGACTTCAATGGTCTCGGCACCGGAACCGCAAGTGTGGGTGGTGGAAATGTCCTTGCGACTATTGGTGGGGATATCTTAGCGGCTTATTGGGAAACTGGAGCTGCCCCCGGAGATCCAGCTTCTGCGGGAGTTGACACTTTTCCAGCTCCCCGCCTCCTTATGAATCTTGACGACGATCCTCGCCCAACTGGAGAGTTCACTGCTCAGACTGAGTTAGGACTATCTCTAACTATTCAAACGATCGGTGATTTTGGTGGGTTGACCCCCGTCCCGGAGCCTTCTTCGGCCCTTCTTGGCCTCACAGGTCTTGGTCTGCTTTTCATTCGTCGTCGGAAGTAAGCGTCCTTTTCAGAACCAAATTACCAAAGCGCAAGGTCTCATGGCCTTGTGTTTTTTTGTTTTATCAGTGTTCGGTTTACTGCTTTGCTGTCGTCTGAGATGCGCTTTGCCTTTGTCCTTCTAATGACCCTTATTGGTCTGAATGGCCAAGAGGTATGGTGGTCAATGCAGCCCCTTGAGCGTCCTGAGGTTCCGTCCGGGGCTGAGAAGGTAATTGTGGATCGGTTTATTCGGGCGAAGCAGAAGCAACTTGGGCTTACTTCTTCGGGTGCTGCAGAAAAGCGGGTGTTGGCGCGTCGTTTGGCTTTCGATCTTTGGGGAATGCCCCTTTCACCAAAAAGGATGGATACCTTCGTGCAAGACGAAAGGCCTGAGGCTTATCGGGAATTGGTGGATGAACTTTTGGCCTCGCCTCGATATGGTGAACGCTGGGCGCGGCACTGGCTTGATGTGGTTCATTTCGGAGAGACTCACGGATACGATAAAGACCAGCCCCGAAATCATGCTTGGCCTTATCGAGATTACGTAATCCGCGCATTCAATGAGGACAAACCCTACGCGGAATTTGTAAGGGAGCAGATCGCCGGAGATAGACTCCTGCCCCATCGCCGTGACGGGATCGAGGCCACTGGATTTTTGGCTGCGGGGCCATGGGATCTCATCGGACATGCCGAGGTTCCTGAGAGTAAAATCGATGGGAAGGTAGCGCGCCATCTGGACCGTGACGATATGGTGACCGCAGTCATGACGACTTTCTGTTCGTTCACGGTGCAATGCGCCCAGTGTCACGACCATAAGGCGGATCCGGTCACGATGAAGGACTACTATTCCTTGCAATCGATTTTCGCTGCTCTTGATCGGTCCGACCGCGAGTATGACTTGGATCCGGCGGTCGTTGATAAGCGCGCGAACCTGGTAGCGCAGATCTCAGCGAAGCAATCTAAGTTAACAAAAGTGCGAGCTGATATCGATGTTGCTAAAACCCCTGAGCTGAAGAAGCTGGAGAAATTGGTCACTGGGTCTGAGGATAAACGATCAGATCGATATGGATACCACAGTCAAGTTTCAGCCCAGCAGGATACGGTGAAGTGGGTGCAGGTCGATTTGGGAAGTTCCTTACCATTGGGCAAAGTAGAGATTTTTACTGCGGATGAGTATGGATTCCCAGATTTTGGATTTCCCCATCGTTTCCGGGTCGAGATTTCTGATGACGAGGAATTTGTTACCAAATCAATTTTAGCGGATCAAACCGAGGCCGACTTCTCCCGCCCAGGAGCAGGGCCTATCGTAATTAAGGGGCAGGGAAAGAAGGCTCGCTTCGTTCGGATAGTCGCGACCAAGTTGTGGAGTCGCCGTCATAAAGGAGGGCCTTTGAGCAATGATTGGATCTTCGCTTTGAGTGAGGTGAAGGTGATTTCAAACGGCAAATCTTTGATTCCGAAAAAAGTGGAGGCTCTCGATTCCATTCAGGCTATGCCGCGGTGGGGTCGTGCTAATCTGATTGATGGAAAAACGGGCACTGGGGTCTTGAAAATTGATCCTAAGGAGAAGGAGCGGTATGATCACCTTCTGCAAAAACATGCGGGAAGCTTATTAAAAAAGGAAAAGCAATTTGCTGACGAGGTGAAAGAATTGGAGAGAAAAGTCTCGGCTCTCCCTAAACCTAAGCGAGTCTACGTGGCCAAGGTCCATCATGGAAATGGAAATTTCATGGGCCGTGGTCATGTGAACGGAAAGCCACGAGAAATACGTATCCTGAATCGAGGTGATGTGACTAGCCCGCTTGATGTAGTAGGGCCTGCTCCGGTTCCCGGAATTGTGGAGGGCGTAAATTCCTTCGATCTCCCAGCGAATCACTTGGAAGGAGATCGCAGGGTCGCGTTGGCCAATTGGGTGGTGCATCCCAAAAATAAGCTCACTTGGCGAAGCATTGTTAACCGGGTTTGGCAACAGCACTTTGGAGTCGGGCTGGTTGAGACTGCCAACGATTTTGGCCGGATCGGTGAAAAACCGATAAATCCCGAATTACTCGACTGGTTAGCGGTTGAATTTCGTGATGGCGGTGGGTCATTAAAAAAACTTCATCGTATGATCCTCCTGAGTGAAACCTATCGTCAAAAAAGCTCGGGCCGTCCTGAAAATGCCTCAGTAGATGGCTCGAATCGATTTCTCTGGAGGCAGAATCGGAGACGGCTTGAAGCGGAGGTGGTCCGTGACACCGTTCTTATGGTGGCCGGGAAAATGAACCTCAAAATGGGAGGCCCGTCCTTTCAGGATTTTATTATCGAGAAGCCTCAACACTCTCCGCATTACCAATATCACAAGGCGGATCCTGATGACCCGGCGACCCATCGTCGGGCTATCTATCGTTTTCTGGTTCGTTCTCAACCCCAGCCATTTATGGATGCTCTAGATTGTGCTGACCCTTCCTTATTGGTTGATAAGAGGAGTGAAACGACGACTTCTTTGCAAGCCCTTGCGATGTTGAACAACCGTTTTATTCTTCGCATGGCAGAGCATGTCGCGGTTGATTTGAAAGGCAAGGATGACCCTGTGGGTGAGTTGATTGCACGTTCCCTTGGGAGGCCCGTAAGACCAGAGGAACGAGGCCTTTTAGAGGGCTATGCCAGCTCTCATGGCATGGCGGCCTTGGTGAGATTAGTTTTTAATATGAGTGAGTTTTCCTACGTGGATTAAAGCGATGACAAACCGGCGTGATTTTTTGTGGCAATCCGGCGGCGGCCTCGGAGGGATCGCCTTGTCCTCTCTTCTTGGAGGCGAGGCCCAGGGTGGCGGATTTTTGCAAGAAGCCCACCATCGGCCTAAGGCGAAAAGGGTGATCCAGCTCTTCATGGCTGGTGCTGCGAGCCATCTTGATCTCTTTGATTACAAGCCAGAGTTGGTTAAGCGACACGGTGAAAAATCGGATTTTGGAGAGCATGTGGAAGCTTTTCAAAATGGTCTAGGTCCTTGGAAAAAACCGGTGTGGGACTTCGCGCCGCATGGGGCCTGCGGTAAGTTGCTGGGAGAGACCGTTTCGCCCCTGGGCGAGGTGGTGAATGACATGGCCTTTATTCATAATATGACGGGTAAGACTGGAGTTCATAGTCAGGCAACCTACCTACAAGCTACGGGTTTTGATCGTCCTGGATTTCCGGGAATGGGGTCGTGGGTGAGTTATGGGCTAGGAAGCCTAAATGATAATTTGCCAACTTTTGTGGTCCTTCCTGATCATCGGGGATATGCCTCAAATGGACCTAAGAATTGGGCTTCGGCTTTTTTGCCGACTGTTCATCAGGGAACGATCATTCGTCCGGGAACGAGTGAGCCCATTACCCATCTTTTTCCTCATGAGAGCGCAAAATATCTTACGCCACAGGCTGAGAAAGATGCCGGAAGCTTGCTTGGGAAATTGAACCGGAAATACGCGGAACAACGTTCCGGCGATTCGCGTCTAGAGGCTAGGATCCAAAGCTACGAACTGGCGGCGCGAATGCAACTGGCCGCGCCCGAAGCACTCGATCTCTCTGGTGAGCCGGATTATATCAAGTCAATGTATGGCCTTTCCTCTGATGGCAAAAAGTGGCCAAAGGAGATTAATTGGAAGGAAGAGGCGGATGCCTTTGGCCGAAAATGTCTTTCTGCGCGCCGCCTTTTGGAGCGAGGAGTAAAGTTTGTGCAGATTTGGTCGGGCAATGACAACGGCTTCCCCCGGCGTAATTGGGATAGTCACGAAGATATCGAACGTGAACATGGTCCGCTTTCGCGTGGTATGGCGATTGGAACGGCCGCCCTCATCAAGGATTTGAAACAACGTGGAATGCTCGAAGATACCGTGATTCTTTGGACTACTGAATTTGGGCGTATGCCTTCGACACAAGGAAGCAAAGGGCGTGATCATAATCCTCACGTATTCACCAACTGGCTTGCTGGGGGTGGGGTGCGCGGCGGTGTCACTCATGGCGAGAGTGATGAATGGGGTTACAAACCAGCGGACCGTAAAAATCCTACACAAGTGTATGATATTCATGCCACCATTCTTCATTTGCTTGGGATTGATCACGAGAAATTGGTATTCCGTAAGGACAGTATTGACCGCCGTTTGACCGACGTTCATGGAAAGGTTATCCAAGAAATCCTTGCTTAGGGTCTTTGATGGCCTTCGCAAAATCATTAGTTTCATTTCTCGACAAAGAACCGCTTCTTGTCCTGTATTGATCTCAACGATGAACCGAAGAAAATCACTTACGGCCCTTTCGGGTGGCGCTGCTACTGCTGCTGTTTTTTCTGCTCTGGGAGCACAAGTTAAAGCTGCTGAAGAAGATGCGGCGAAAGCCGGAGCCGAGTTTAAGCACTCAGTTTGTCATTGGTGCTTTGGAAACATTCCGCTTGATCAATTCTGTGTGGAGGTAAAGAAGATGGGGATTGAGTCGATCGAGATTCTTTTTCCTAACCAGTGGGAAACTGTTGCCAAGCACGGACTTGAATGCGCGATGGGCCGTCCTCGTCCCATCAAGGGAATTGGTGGGATTGGAACCTCTTTTGAGAAAAAGGAAAATCACGACACGCTCGTGAAAATTTATGAAGAGATCATTCCTCTTGCAGCCAAAGCCGGGAATGTTCCTCAGGTGATTGCTTTCTCTGGAAATCGTCGTGGCCTCACCGACGAAGAGGGTTTGAAAAACTGTGCCGAGGGGTTGAAGCGAATCATGCCGATTGCCGAGAAGCACAACATTACAATTTCGATGGAGCTCTTGAACTCGAAGAAGGATCATAGGGATTACCTTTGCGATCGGACCCAGTGGGGTGCCGATCTGGTCAAAGAGGTCGGTTCCGAGCGCTTCAAGCTGTTGTATGATATCTACCACATGCAGATTATGGAGGGCGATTGCATTGCAACTTTCAGTAAGCACATCGATGCCATTTCCCACTTCCACACTGCGGGTGTTCCGGGGCGTAACGAGATCGATGATACTCAGGAATTGAACTATGTGGGCATCTGCAAAGCCCTAGCGAAGCTGGGTTACAAAGGATATCTCGGTCAGGAATTCAGACCTAAAAATGATCCTTTGACCTCTCTCAAGCAGGCCATCGATATCTGCACGGTCTAGAAAGTCTAGAATTAGAAAGAGCCTCTGGAATAATTTTCCAGAGGCTTTTTTTGTAGAGTGAAGCTCCCGAGGGCGGCGATCGATTTTTCTCGAACCCGATTTGGATCGGCTCGAGGAGGGTTACCTTATTTCTGTTCGATGATCTCAATCTTTCGAAAGGAGATCGACATGTCGCGACCCCCGTGAAGTTGGAGGCCGAGGGGGCCTTTTTCGATCGCAGTTTTTGAATCATAGGTGACCCCTTTAACCCCATTGAGCCAAGTTTTGTAGGTGGTTCCTTTCACTACGATCTTAAGAATATTCCAATCCTTGGGTTTCACAGCGGCAATCGCTTCCTTGCCTTCGACCGGATAGCCTTTTCCCGGAATGTAGGGAGAAGCGGTCAAATCGCGCTTTAGTGAGCCGGAAATACCGATTTGAATCTGATCGTGGTTTTTTTTCAACATCACACCTGAGTCGATGGTGCCATGACCGAGTTTGTATTCCAGAGTGAGAGTGAAATCTTGGAATTCTTTAGTGGTCCAAAGAACGGAGCCTTTTTTCTTGGGGCCAGACTGACAGTGTAGAACGCCATCTTTGGCGGTCCAGTAAGCAAAGTCGCCCTTGGCATCTGATTTCCAGCCAGTGAGGTCTTTACCGTTGAATAAAGAATCGCTGCCAAAGGCCGTGAAAGTAAAAAGAAAATAAAGGAAATATCTCATAGAACAAGCATACGCAGCTGAGGAGTTGGCCTTTCGTTTTCCTGTGATTCTCCCGAAAAGGCCGTCGGTAATGGCCGAAGAGCTAAGACCTGACCTTGAGATGCTCGTTACAGAACTTCAGCTGAAGATCGATCCAGTTCTCACCTTTTTTCACTTGGGGAAGTTTGTTGCGCGGGCCGCCATAGGCTTCCACTGGAATGCCCAGCGATTTTGCTTTGTCACGAATGAGCTCAAGTTGCTTGGGTGGATGAATGAAGTCGCTGGGTTTCGCGTTCGAGTAGAGGAAAAGTGGAGCTTCACCTTTGTCCATAAAACCGAGTGCGAAGTCTTTCGTCCCAATGGGTTGCATCACGCCAACGACGACGCCGGGACGAGAGCTCAGTTTATCGATGGGGTCTTTTGCTTCCGGGTCTGCGAGGTCATCGTGATAACCGAGAAATTGGCTGATGAGAGCTCCGGCTGAGACTCCTCCACAGGCCAGTCGGTTCGGATCGATATCCCAACTTTTTGATTGAGAGCGCACAAATTTTACGGCTCTTCCGCAGTGATCTACGATATCACGATATTCCATGTCTTTACCGAGGAATGGATAGTTGCAACTCACGATGGCATAACCGGCCTTTTGGTATTTTTCTAAAGTCGAACGGCCATACTTTTCAATCTGGTTTTTATCTCCGTTACGGAATCCCCCGCCGTGGAACCAAACGAAGACGGGCGCGGGTTTTTCTCCCTTTTTGAGCGCGGGATAGAAATCGAGAGTGTTTCGCTCGTGTTTCGTATCATACTTGAGATCGCGGATTGTCTCCGCATGGAGGGAGATAGTTAAAAAGACGAAAATTCGTAGAAAGCTCACCGTTAGATTTTCTGATTAGATTGATGTTTTGACAAGAGAAAGCTCGTAAGATGGAGGTTGGGGAAAAAGTATCCTTAAAGTGCGATTTCTTGGACTGACTTTTTTGATGTACCTTAGCGCCCTGAATGGTGCCGAGGTTCTTAAAGTACTCCACGAAAATTGTGCTCAGTGCCATGGGAAGGATGGAAAGGTGAAGGGGAAGGTGAATCTTTTGGAGATTACTGATTTAGATCATCTCAAAGGTGATCCGGAGCTATTGCAGGAAATTATTGATGTCATTGATTTTGAGGAGATGCCTCCGGAGGATGAACCGCCACTTGAAGTGGGTGAGAGAAAGCAATTGCAAGCGGATTTAGAGGGTTTACGATTTGAGGCGGTTTCCGAGCAGAAGGCCTTTGTGCCGACTCCGATTCGGCGGATGAATCGTTTCCAGTATCACAATGCCGTGCAGGATCTTTTTGGACTCAAATGCACGGTCTACAGTCTCCCAGAGAGAATGATCCGGGATCACGGGGGATATTTTAAACCAGCTTCTGGAAAGATGGGCGATTTAGTGAGGGTGGGGAGTCGTCCGCTTGGGAAGTCCCAGTTGATTGAGCCTAGGTTAGCGGGTGTCGCCGCTTTTCCACAAGATCTCCGGGCCGAGCATGGTTTTGACACACAGGCTGATCACCTTTCCATGTCACCCCTCCTGATGGAATCGTTCCTGAAGCTGGGGCAGTCAATCACAGGGAGTCAGGATTTTGGCCCGCGTCGGGTTGGGATTTGGAAAGAGTTTTTTAGACTCGATCCTCGTGACAAGAGGGAGGTGAAAGTGGTGGTGCGTGAGCGGCTAGAGAAATTTTTGCGCAGAGCTTTTCGGGGCTGGGTTAAAAGTGAAGTGGTGGAGCGCTATGTGGGTTTCGTTGATGTTCAACTTGCGCGAGGAGTTGAATTTTCAGAAGCAATGAAATTGGTAGCTGCGGCCATCATTTCTTCGCCAAGGTTCCTTTATCTCTATGATGATTCCGAAAGTGATGGATTTGGGTTGGCTTCCCGTTTGTCGTTTTTTCTCTGGGGAAGTCTCCCAGATGAGGAGCTTTTAAAAGCGGCTGAGTCGGGTGAGTTGTTAAAAGAAGAAGGTTTACAAAAGCAGTTCGGCCGGATGCTGAAGGATCCGAAGTTAAAGCGCTTCTGCGACACATTCCCGGCCCAGTGGTTGCAGTTGGACCGGATCATTTCGTCGGTGCCGGATCCCGAGAAATTTCCCGAGTTCTACTTTTTGGCTTATCGCGATAGTATGCACATGATGATGGAGCCTTTGCTGCTCTTTGAGACTGTCTTAATTGAAAATCTTCCGGTGACGGAATTTATTGATTCCAGTTTTACTTATCGTTCAGGTCATTTGGAAGAGTCTTATGGGAAGCTGGGGAACCCGGCTAAGAAACGAAGTGGTCAGGTGGGGGTTCTTGATTTTCATCGCGTGCCGTTGGAGGATCGGCGCCTAGGCGGAGTTATTACGAATGCCGCGGTGATGACCATGACTTCCGGGCCTGAGCGAACTCAACCAATTACTCGTGGTGCCTGGTTGGCGGGAGTAATTTTTAATAACCCACCTGAGCCTCCACCGGCGGATGTCCCAACTCTTGGCGAGAATCCTACAGAAGGGGAAGAACACCTGACCTTGCGTGAGAGGTTGTCGATGCATCGGAAGCGGTCTGATTGTCGTGGATGTCATGAACAGATTGATCCGCTCGGGTTTGCGCTGGAGAATTTTAATGCGATTGGTAAGTGGCGTGAAAAATATGAAAATGGCCGCAAGGTCGATATGGAAGGCGTGCTTTTTCGAAAGCATAAATTCACCAATGTGGTTGAGTTTAAGGATGCTGTTCTTCTTGAAAAGGAGCGATTTGTGCGGGGATTGGCGGGGCACTTATTGGTTTTTTCATTGGGGCGGCAATTGAGCCCGGCCGATCAAATTGCGCTCGATGAGATTGTGAAAAAATCTGCTGTTAAGGGATATCGGATGAAGTCGATCTTAGGGGAGGTGATTTTAAGTAAATCCTTCCGAGCCTTGGCAAGCCAAGCAAAGAAGTAGAATGTGATATTATGACGACACGACGAGGATTTTTACGAGGATTAGGTGGAGCTGCGCTGGCTTTGCCCTGGATGGAAAGTTATGGGGCTAAGACTTTGACCAGTGGAGTGGCCAAGCGGATGGCTCACTTTTATGTGCCTATCGGGGTGGTGAGACGCGGGTTCTTTCCAGGTGAGGCAGACGCGACCATTCCTAAAGGGAATTTGGGGAGTCTCAGACGCTCTCTCGACAAACAAGATCCGAATTTCGGCGTCAGGAATTTAGATCAGTTGACTCCCACGATGATGCCACTCTCGGGACTGAAGAATAAGATCAATCTGATCACGGGAATGGATCGGACCTTCCAACAAGGAACTGATGTGCACGCGCAGTGTGCATCCTGCTATCTGAGTAGCGCTCCTCCCTATACAATTAAAGGAACGGCCTGGCCGCTGGATCGAACGCTGGATCATCTGGTGGCGGATGTGGCTGGCAGAGAAACACCATTTCCGACGTTAGAGTTCAGCTGTAACAGCCACAAAGATAATAAGGAATCGATCTACTTCGACAATATTTCGTGGTATGGCACGGGGCATTTAGCTCCGTCGGTTCGCGACCCGAGAAAAATGTATCGTCGCTTATTTTCAACCAAGGAAATTGATCGCTACCGGGACGTAACTGATTTGGTTTTAGAAGATGCTCGATCGATGAAAAAAGATTTGGGATATGCCGACGGACAGAAGTTTGCCGAGTATTTTGATTCCATCCGGTCTATCGAAACGCAGATGGATCGCTTGGAGTCTATGAAAGGCGAGTTGGCTAAGGTTTCGTTCGACGAACCTGCGGAGGCCTACTTGCCGAGGGGCGAATATATCCGCTTGATGGGTGATTTGATGGTAGTTGCACTGCAGTCGGGGCTGACCAATGTCGCAACATTTATGGTGGGTCCAGAGCGTTGGGATACACCCTATCTTTTCGATGGGCTTTTTGACAAGCCGATGAGCCACCATGGGATGTCGCACAATCAGACGAAGATGATTGAGCAACTTATGAAAGTGGACCGTTTCCACATGGAGCAATATGCTTATTTACTCGAGAAGATGGAGGGAGTCGTGGAGGCCGACGGTAGTACGTTGCTGGATAACACGCTCTTCACCTATGGCTCGGGCCTTGGTGATGGTTCGACCCATCAATACAATGATCTGCCGATTATTATGGCGGGTGGTGGTAATCAAGTGAAAACCGGGCAACACATCAACATGCCAGAAGGAACCCCGCTTGCGAACTTGTGGCTAACCCAGGCCCGTATGATGGGTGTGAAGATGAAACGTTTTGCCGACAGTACAGGTGAGATTGACGCAGTTAAGGTTTAGAGAAAAGGAAGCTAAAAATCACAGCTTTGACGATTTTAGTCTTTAGGCAGGTGCGGTTCGAGAGAGCTGGAGCGAGCTTGTTGAGCGGCGGCAGCTTGTCTAGCGAATAGCTGGGTCAGGTGATCTTGCATGCGGAAGCGGCCTTCGCCTTTTTCGCGTTCGATTCGTTTTGAGGTGCCGTCGGGTTGAATTAGGTAGCCATTTTGATTGTCGCGGAAGCAACTCTTGAGGATGCCGATAAGCAGTTTTTTAGAGGCCCGATCCACGATAGGAGTCATGAGCTCGACGCGCTTTTCAAGGTTACGCGTCATCCAGTCGGCCGATGAAATATAGACTTCATTATCTCCCCCTTGATGGAAGTGAAAGATGCGCATATGCTCGAGTTGTTGGTCCACGATGGAGACGATCTTGATGTTCCTAGCTTCTTTTCGCTCGCCGGGTTTGAGGCAACAAATACCCCGGATATTTAGTTTGATTTCAACTCCGGCTTTGGATGCGGCATAAAGGGCATCGATCATTTCTTTGTCTTGCAGGGAATTCATTTTAGCCATGATACGGGCTTCTTCGCCTTCGAGGGCGCGGGAAGTTTCTTCTTCAATGAGGCTAATGAGTGTGCGTTTGATTTGAGTGGGCGCGGGGACGAGAACACGAAAATTCTCGAGCTTGGTGCGGCCGGTGACCGCGTTAAAGAAGATGGAGGCATCTGTGCCGTATTCGGGGCGGCAGGTGAGATAGGAGATGTCAGTGTAAAAGCGGGCCGTTATTTCGTTGTAGTTTCCGGTGCCGAGATGGACGTAGCGTTTGAGGTTTCCGTCTTCGTTACGAATGACGAGGGTCACTTTGGCGTGGGTTTTGAGGCCTTTGACACCGTAAAGAACTTGGGCTCCGGCGCGCCGAAGCTCTTCGGCACGTTCGAGGTTGTGAGCCTCGTCGAAGCGTGCTTTGAGTTCAACGAGCGCAGTGACTTGCTTGCCGGATTTAGCGGCGTGAATGAGGGCATCCACTATCTGAGAATTTTTGGCGGTGCGATAGAGAGTTTGTTTAATCGCTAGAACATGAGGATCGCGGGAGGCTTCTTCGATAAAGCGGACGACTGGGCGATAGCTTTGGTAGGGATGAACGAGCGTAATGTCTTGTTCTTGGTCGAGGATTTCAAAAATGCTTCGGGTAGGGTCGATTTGTGGTGATTCTGCTCCTGAGATAGGAGCAGTGCGGAGGTGGTTGTAGCCTTCAGCCATCGCAATTGAAAAGAGATCGGCAAGAGCAAGAGGGGCGTTTTTAGTGAGGAAAACTTTTTGGAGATCTAGGTCGAGGAGTTTAATGAGCTCCTTTGTGAGATCGTTATCTTGTGAAGTTTGAAGGCGGACGGGAAAGGATTGGCCGCGGGCGGTGACGACCTGATGGATTTCTTCTGCGAAATCGTAGGCCTCGTCTTCGTTCGCTGGAATGTCGGTATTACGGGTGAGGCGAAAAGCAGTGTGGGCTTTGATTTCTTCGCCGGGGAAAAGAGAGGAGCAGAAGTGAGCCACGAGATTTTCGAGAAGAACGAAACCGCCTTCGTTGACTAGCGCGGTTCGGGGGACTGTGGGCGGGAGAGGGACGATGACAATCCGGGATTCGGATGTCTTTGGGTCGTGGATCGACAGTGCGAGACAAATGCTGAGGGAGGGAATGACAGTGCGAGAGTTCTCGGCGGTTAGGATGAGAGGGGAAAGTAAAGGCTCAACGCTGGACTCATAGTAGTGCGAAAGATTTTCGACTTGCTCCAGGGTTAGATCTGCCATGGTGTGCAGAGGGAGGCCCGCATTAGCGAGGGAAGGGAGGAGTTCTTTTTGAAAGAGCCTTTCCTGATCCTTTTTAAAACGGCGAACGCGCTTTTCGATTGCATTCAGTTGGGTGCCTACGTCCATGCCAGAGATGTCGCGAACGGTGGGTGCGGATGCGTGAAGAGTATGAAGTCCTCCGGTACGAACTTGAAAGAATTCGTCGAGATTTGACCCAGTTATTGCAAGGAATTTCACACGGTCAAGAATGGGCAGATCGGAGCGCAAGGCTTCATTAAGGACGCGCTGGTTGAATTCAAGCCAGGAAAGTTCGCGGTTGATATAAGGAGGCTTCATGAGATTCGAGAGCTGAGCAGAAAAGATTAAAAGTTGAGAGTAGGCTTACGCGTTTTCGTTGAGAACCAGTTCGAGGCCGAAGAGGTTTTGGAAGAGATCCGCTTTGGAGGGGAGAGCAAGGCGTTCGGCTGAAGCATCAAGAATGCCCTCAAGGTTGAGGGTGGCTTTGCCTTCGCTCAGAGAAACTGTAAAGTCTTTGATTCGCTGAGAGTGGGTCCGTTCCAAGGCGTCGGCGACTCGTAGTAGGGAGGAAAGTTTGGCGACTCGGATACGATCTGCCTGAGTAAGCTTGTCGTAGTGGAGATGTGAAAGCTGGGGTGCAGCTTTACGATGGTAGCGGGTGATCAGAGCGACCAGAAGACGGTCAGGATCGCTGAGGCCAAAAATTTCGGAGTGATGGATAATATAGAGACCGTGGAGCTCGTGGGATTTTGGTGAGATGTGATTCCCCACTTCATGAAGAATGGCAGCGACTTCAAGGAGGAGAGCGTCGTGGTCGCTGAGGCCGTGGAGGTCGCGGGTTTCTTCAAAAAGGCGTCTGCTGAGGTGGGCGACATGGCGGGCATGTCGCATGTCACAGCCGAATTTTTTGGCTGTCAGTTTTGAGGAGTGAAGTAGCTGAGACTTGAGTTCTTCGTGCGCCGCGTCAGGGTGGGCCAGGTCGGTTAGAAGGCCTTCTTCGTAATCGGAACGGGAGACGCGAAGGGACTTGAGGCCGAAGGATTCGGCAATGGCGGCATTGATGACGAGAGCAGGAAGAACGGTACCGGCAGTTTGATAATCGAGGTTGTACTTTTTCACGCGCTCCGGCTCGGTAAGGGAAGCAATGTCTGAGGTGAGTTGTCGCAGGATGCGGTAGCGGGATTTAGTTTTATGTGGTTTGGAAAGATAGGGAGCCAGCATTTGGATCTCGGTACCGATCATGACTAAATCTTCGATATCTTCCTCACCGAAGTCATAAAGAATTTGGGCGATGAGCCCGGAGATTTGTTCGCGTATGAGACGAATAATGGGTTCGCCAGTTAGGTCGGGGGATTGCAGGCGCTCCCAGCAACGGTGAGTGCCGAGGCGATAAGATTGGTAGCGGACAATGCGGCCCCTTTTGGAAAGAATGAGGCGGGCATTGCCGGGGCCGACGTGTGCAACGATCGTGTTGCGGCGCTGCATGGATGGGGTGTCTTTGAGCCGACGGCGGGTCTTAAGAAAAACGAGGCGTGTCATTTCGCCATCATCGAGTGATTTAAATTGCCATTTGCAGGCGATGTGGAGTCGATTGAGGAAGACCTCAGCGTTCGCGGCCTCTTCAAGTGTATTAGTGGTGACAGCGCGCACGGGTATATCATCGAGGCCCAGTTCGGCAAGGGATTCCTGGAAACCGCGGATGACACTAACGGCTTGTTCGATGGTAGAGGCGAGAACTTTCCCGTAGCCGAAGATGTCACGGCCCAGTGGGATATTCTTTTCAAGGAAGTCGGCTCGTTCCTCGTTACCATCCTCTCTAATACGCAGGATGATCATGGAAGCATGGCTGGCTCCGATGTGGACGGCGGCGCGGAGCATTTCGGAAGAAGATTCGGGCATAGTGACGAAAGTAATAGACTCGAAAGGAGTGGGCTTCGGCAATAGTGAAATCGTGACGTTTTCGGGAAGGTCGGTGTTTTCGATTTTACGACCTTTTTCTTGCATGAGCAGCGGGGGCAAGGATTGTTTGGGCATGCTTGGTGAGGAATTCACAAATAAGTGCATCGTGAAGCCTGGGGAACAGGTGAGATTGGACGATATTACCACAAAAACTTTGGGGATTCTTGGTCGTCCAAAGGAAGAGGTGCTTCCGATTTTTCAAGAACTCCGAAGCAAGGTGTCGAACCAGCAAAGGGTCCTTTATGCTGAGGGTAAGAAGAGGCTGCTCATTGTGATGCAGGCTATGGACACCGGAGGCAAAGACGGATGTGTCAGGAAATTATTTTCGCGTGTCGATCCGCAGGGGGTCTGGGTGACTCCGTTCAAGGCTCCGTCGACCCGGGAGTTGTCGCATGATTTCTTATGGCGGGTTCACAAGGTTGTTCCGGCAAGGGGAGAGATTGCGGTGTTTAATCGAAGCCACTACGAAGATATTATTGCAGTGAGAGTTAAAAATCTTGCTCCTGAGAGGGTTTGGAAGAAGCGCTATAAGCATATCGTGGATTTTGAGCAAATGCTCGTCGATGAAGGCACTACTGTTTTAAAATTCTTTCTGCATATTTCCAAAGACGAGCAGAAAAGGCGTTTGCAATCGCGGCTTGATCGACCGGAGAAGCACTGGAAATTCCTCCCTGAGGACCTTGAGGACCGTGCGAAGTGGGATGATTTTCAGGTTGCATATGAAGATGTTTTTGAGCGGACGAGCACCGATCAGGCCCCTTGGTTCATTATCCCAGCGGACTACAAATGGTATCGTGACATGGCGGTGGCTCAGATCGTGACCCATGCCATGGACAGGATGAATCTGGAATATCCCAAGGTGACTTGGGATCCGAGCAAGGTAGTGGTCGAGTAAACGGAGCCAAATTTCTCCGAAAAAGGTTGAGTTATTCCCAATCCTGACTTATTCCCCGCCCGTCGAAGGACGGTTTGGCTGCAATCATGTGGCTCGACTCATCCCGATTACCACCAAAATGACCAACGATTACGGAATCAACCTTGCTGACTTCAAGCAAAGTGACAATGACACCGGAAGCGCCGACTTCCAGATTGCTCTTATGACGCAGCGGATCAAGCACTTGACCGAACACATGAATGAGCACAATAAAGATTTTGCCTCACGACGTGGACTTCTCCGCCTCGTGGCGCGCCGCCGCAAACTCCTTGATTATCTCAAGGATAAGTCAGGCGAACGTTATGAGTCGGTCCTAAAAGCACTCGACTTACGTAAGTAAAATGATCTGCAAAAGGCCACGGTGACGTTCACTTTGGCCCTTTTGCTTTCGATAGCAGTCGCGATTTGATAGCGGCGCCTTCAGCGGAGCGGGGTTCCCACCCAAAATTAAGACCGGGAAAACCACTCCGTATTTAACCAAAAAATCGCACGGGAGGGTCCCGCCGTGATTCAAAAAACAAAGACAATGAGTATACAAAATGTAACGGCCAACGTTGGGCCGAGTCCTCTGGTTATCGAGACCGGAAAATTGGCCAAGTTGGCCGACGGAGCAGTCACCGTTCAGATGGGAGAGACCATCGTGATGGTTTCGGCTGTTTCACAAACAAAAATTCGTGAGGGCCAGACTTGGTTCCCCCTTTCGGTGGAATACAAAGAACGTGCCTCCGCTGCTGGAACTTTTCCCGGCGGCTACTTCAAGCGCGAAGGTCGACCGACCGAAAAAGAGATCCTGACTTGCCGTATGACGGACCGCCCGCTGCGTCCGCTCTTCCCGAAGGGGTATCTCTATGACACCCAGATCATCGCTCTTCTTTTGAGCGCCGATCAGGAAAACGATGCCGATGTGCTGGCCATGAATGGTGCCTCGGCCGCTCTTGCAATTTCCGACATCCCATTCGCTGGCCCAATTGGTGCCGTTCGCGTTGGGCGCATCGACGGCGAATTCGTCATCAACCCTACCTTCGAGCAACGCGAAGACTCCGATCTTGACCTCATCTATGTCGGGAACAAGACCGATGTTATTATGATCGAGGGCGCTGCTGATGAGATCCCTGATGCGGATTTTAAAAAGTCCCTCCACTTCGCCCAGGCTGCGGTCGCTCAGATCGTTGAGGCACAGGAAGAACTTGTGAAACTTGCTGGTAAAGAGAAGCGTGACTACACAGTCACCGTTGCCAAGGAAGACCTTCTTGAAATTGGCTACGCTGTCGCTGGTGACCGGATTGAAGACGCCATCTACGCTGCTTCCAAAGTAGAGCGTGGTAAAAAGGTCGGTGCTCTTCGCGACGAGGTAGAAGCCGCGATTAAAGAAAAATTCCCCGAGACCACTGAGTTCGAAATCGAGCAGGTCTTTGAGTACATTCAGAAAAAAGCCTTCCGGGTTTCTATCATGGAAAAAGGAGTCCGCGCCGACGGTCGCAAGCTTCGCGATCTCCGCACCCTTTACGGAGAAATTGGCACTCTGCCTCGTGTGCATGGTTCCGCGATCTTCTCTCGTGGAGAGACTCAAGCTCTTGGAATTTGCACCCTCGCACCCGCCGACGAGAAACTCTACGTCGACAACTACGCTGGTGGTGAGGATTCGAAGAACTTCTTCCTTCACTATAATTTCCCGCCATTCTCGGTTGGTGAGACTGGTCGTTTCGGGGGCATGAACCGTCGTGAGATTGGTCATGGTGCTCTTGCTGAGCGCTCCATTGCGCCCATGCTTCCTTCCACCGAAGATTTCCCATACTCCATGCGGATTTCCTCTGAGGTGATGGAATCAAATGGGTCCACTTCGATGGCTACCGTTTGCGCTGGTACAATGGCTCTTCTCGACGCAGGTGTTCCTATGATCCGTCCTGTTGCCGGTATTTCCGCTGGTCTTGTGACCGAGCAGGATGCTGATGGGAACATGACCAAGCATGTCGTGATTCTCGACATCATTGGTTCTGAGGATTTCTACGGTGATATGGACTTTAAATTGTGTGGAACCAGCGAAGGTGTCACCGGTTACCAGCTGGACCTCAAGCTTCCTGGCATTCCTCTCGCTATTCTTGAAGAAGGCATTGACTTGGCTCTTGAAGGTCGTGGTGATGTCCTTGCAAAGATGGCTGAGTCCATCACTGGGCCTGGTGAGTTGAGTCCGTATGCTCCTCGTATCGAGACCGTTATTATCCCACAAGATCGTATCGGTGAGCTCATCGGACCTGGCGGTAAAAATATTAAAGCCATCCAGGCTGAGTCTGGTGCTGAGCTGAACATCGAAGATGATGGGACGGTTCACATCTATGCTTCTAAGCAGGAAGGACTCGAGGCTGCCAAGAATATGATCGACATGATGTTCGCCGAAGTAGAGATCGGAAAGACCTACACCGGCAAAGTCATGAACGTCACCACCTTCGGGGCCTTCATGGAAGTGCTTCCTGGCAAGGACGGACTCGTTCATATCTCCGAACTTGAAGAAGGTCGTGTGAATCAAGTCGAAGATGTTTGTAAGAAGGGCGATGTGATCACTGCCAAGTGCGTTGGAATCGATGACAAGGGCCGTGTGAAAATGTCGCGGCGTGCAGCTCTCCGTGAAGGAAGCGGCGGTGGTGATTCTGCACCTGCGAGTGATGTCCCTTCTGGTGACGATGAAGTCCCTCCCAGCGAGGAGGAAGTTGTGACTTTTGGCTAATCTAGAGTTTATTAAAAAGTCCCTAAGCGCCCGGCCTGAGAAGGCCGGGCGCTTTTTATGGTTACGTGTCTCGGGGACGTATGAAATTTTCTGTTGAGCTCTGCTTCGATCATGGTTCTCATACTCCCCTGACGCGTGGATCGATAATCAAACGAATCCTTGAGTCAAAACCAAACGGTGTTACCTCTCGTCTCCATGTCAGAAACCTCTGCTGCTTTAAAGATCCCAACGCAAATACTTGCGAACCAAGGGGCCGCGATGGATTCGAAAGTATCGAACTTTGCTCAGGATTTTTCTGAATGGCTAGGCAGGCAGAGTTGGGTTCCCGAATCTCTTGCCACGCTTATTATTTTCGTGGGGATGCTTGCGCTAGCGGCAATCATCTATTTTGTTTTTCGCCCCTTGATTCTTCGCGGGGTCGCTCACTACGTTGGGAAAACTGATACTCTTTGGGATAATGAACTGGTAGGTCATGGCGTCTTTAGATGGCTCACACACCTTCTTCCTGGCATCTTAATTTTTCTTTTGGTTCCAGGGCTATTTAAATCGGAACCCTCCCTCGCTAACATTTTGCGGGGAGCGTCATCACTCTATATCATTATTTCCTGCTATCTCATTTTTGATTCAGTCGTCAATGCCCTCCAGGCAATTTATAAAAAAGCCCCCTCGGAGGGTAAAATTAACCTTACTACGTTTGCTCAAGTTGCGAAACTTCTCGCGGCCCTGATCGCTATCATTCTTTCTCTCGCCGTTATTCTCGGTAAATCCCCTCTCGTTCTTCTCGGTGGGCTTGGAGTTTTTGCCTCGGTTCTGATGCTTGTTTTCAAAGATGTGATTCTTGGATTCATCGCAGGCATTCAACTCGCCTCCAATCGTATGCTCTCGCAAGGTGATTGGCTAGAAATGACTAGTCATCAGGCAGACGGGACGGTCGAGCTCATCGGTCTCACCACTGTGAAGGTTCGCAACTGGGATAAAACCATCACCACTATTCCAACCTACGCCCTAATTAGTTGTCCCTTCAAAAACTGGCAGGGTATGTCAGAAAGCACTGGACGTCGGATTAAACGCAGTTTTTTTATTGATACGAGCTGTATCAGATTTTGTGATGAAAAAATGCTTAATAAGCTCCGCGAAATCGAATATCTCAAACAATATCTCAATTCAAAAGAAGAAGAGATAGAGGAATCTAATTCAAATCTCGAAGAGGGCCGCTTAAGTAATCAAGTCAATGGAAGGCGTCTCACCAATCTGGGGACTTTTCGCGCCTACATCGAGTGCTATTTAAAAGCACACCCAAACATTAATCAGGAGATGACTCTTATTGTCCGGCAGCTGGCAACCGAAGGGCGTGGTATTCCCATTGAAATTTATTGTTTTAGCTCCGTTAAGGAGTGGGCCGGCTACGAAACTATTCAAGCTGATATCTTTGATCACCTCTTCGCTATCGCCTCAGATTTTGAACTCAACGTCTTCCAAGAACCGACTGGGCGTGATTTCCAACGCCTTCAAAATTCCTAATTTGAAAGGATTATCTGATTCTTAAATAACGATTGAGAATGCATACAGGTTAGCTCTCTACTTTTTAGGGGAAAGAAGTGGAAGGTAATTGATCTGAGCGAAAACCAGTATATTCGAGGGGGCTGGCATCAGAAGGAACGGGGTGAAAATCTCACCGATGAAAAAGGACGTTGTCTTTATGGTCACTCTCCCAAAGACAAACTTCTTCCTTTCCCCATTCCGGAAATTGGCGTGATCTTTCGCAAAAAGCGTCTACTGAATGGATTTAATGCTTCGTTAATTCAGCAGGTCATGGCCAACTCGAGGATCGGAGTTTGGTGGTGGAATATGAGAAGATAGTGACGATTTCTCGGTAATTTCTAGAAATTAGCTTTAATTGACAAGGTAAGGTTTATGAGTATTGGCCTCTTTTTCTCGGGAAAAACCAATAAATCTAAAAAGAAATCTTGATTATTAAGATATACGAAAGAAATTATAAATATCGATCGTATTGAAAGATGTGAAAGTGTGGCAACTGCTTTTAACGGCAAATTGCGCGTTGGTCCTGATTGGATGTGTAGATCGTAAGATCACAAGTCCGCTGGTCCAAACCGCAAATGTTGAAGGTCGCCGCTATGCAAAAGAGGTTGACGCCCAATCTCCCTTCGAAACAGTCGAGATGCCTTGGATTGAAGCTGGAGAGCTAATTAAGGAGCGCAATCCTTCTTTCGTCTCAGCCAGCACAAACTTCTCCGAGGCTCTCGTAGGAAAGCCACTGGTTAGCGAACTAACTCGTGAGGTGAAAACTACGGTCACAGAATCTTTTGGTTCGATTTTAGATATCGACACCTTGGTATCTTCCCTGAAGGCGCCCAGTATTGAAATTCCTAAACGGATTGCCTCCATAAGTAGGCTCAAGGACGTTTCTCACGAAGTAAAACAAGGTGCATGGGAAGATGCTGGGAAATCAGTGGACGCTGAGTTGGAGATGAGAAAGGTCGAGGTTCAGCTGCATCGGCTGATGAGGACTGGTAAGCTGATTGATAGGGAACTAGCAAACGCTTTGCGCACCCCAAAACTAGATCCAGATTCTGGTCAAAATCCTGATCCAAAGTTTATCGGGGTGCTTGCGGCCTGGCGAGCTTCTTTGAAAACAGAGCGCTCTAATTGGCTAACGGAGGTGCGAAATCTCTTCGATGCTGAGTATCATGACGTTAATTTTATTCCAGATGATTCCGGACTACCTACTTATCGCAATGCGGAGAATCCTGATCTCGGGAAATGGCGGCGGTGGTGCCACTTGCGCCGTTCGAAGGAGCTGATTGGCAAGCTGACTCAGAACCATAAGGAGAGTAAGCCCACCCTTCCTGGAACTGCTTTTGTCGCTAAATCGTTAAAACAAATGGTCAATCAGAACTCTGGACCAACAACCGTTCGAAAAACCGACTCGGTTCGCCAAGAAGTGCGGACGCTAATCCAAAGCTGGCGGAGCATGAAAGAAACTCAAGGGCAGGCCGACCTTCTGGAAGAATTGAGTGGGGATCTGCCGCTTCAGACTCAAGGAGAGATTAAGGCGCGCCAAAAAATCTTCCAACTTCGAAAGGCTGAGATCAAATATGTTAGCGTAGTGTGGCTGCTTGACGAAGATTGCTGGCGAAATTCCGAAGCCGGAAATAGCACTGTGACGAAAAAATAGTAGTTCCAGAAAATCTGATTTATTCTGATGGCTGTTCTTGGGCCTCATCGACCTGCTGAAATTCAAGTAAACGATCGCTCTCTTCTCGATCGAGCGTTCCTACCTTACGCAACTTACTCTGCATCATATTGGTGCGGGTATTCCGCAAATCTTCGAGTGAGCGTTTGGCGGTTGAAAGTTGCTTATCTACAAGTTCCAACTTGGTCGAAAACTTTCCAAATTCGGTTTTGACTGCCTCTAAAATCTTCCACACTTCGCTGCTACGCTTAGTGACGGCCAAAGTTCGGAATCCCATCTGGAGGCTATTCAGCAAAGCAGACATGGTCGTGGGTCCAGTTATCGTAATATGATATTTACGTTGAAGAGTTTCGAATAAACCAGGGTGCCGTAGTACCTCCGCATATAAACTCTCGATTGGCAAAAACATGATTCCAAAGTCTGTGGTATGCGGCGATTCCACGTATTTCTCGGCAATATCTTTAGCAAATTTTTTAATCGTAGAGATCAGAGATTTTTCTGCTGCTGAAATACTTTTTAAATCTCCTGCCTCGCGGGCATTCAATAGATTTTCATAATCCTGCAAGGGAAACTTAGAATCGATGGGTAAGTATACTTCGTCATCTTCAGAATTTCCTGGCATCCGGATCGCGAATTCTACTCGTTCGCTGGTCCCGGGGCGAGTTGCAATGTTTTCCTCGTACTGTTCTGCGGAAAGCAGCTGCTCTATGATATTACCTAATTGGTACTCTCCAAGAATTCCCTTGGTTTTGACGTTACTCAAAACCTTCTTCAAATCGCCCACACCGCTAGCTAAGGTTTGCATTTCACCAAGGCCTTTGTGTACTTGTTCCAAACGATCACTCACAATTTTAAAGCTTTCACCAAGACGCTTTTCGAGGGTGTCTTGGAGCTTTTCATTAACGGTCTTACGCATCTCCTCAAGCCGCCTCCCATTATCTTCTCGAATGTCCTTTAATTGTTTTTCGACCGCGCCGCGAACATCCTTAAGCGCTTCAAGCGATTGCTTGTTTTGAGTTCCGAGTTGTTTTACAAGATCTTCAAATTTTTGGCGTAAAACTGTGTTCTGATCTTTTGAATTCTCTTCTATTTTTTTCTCAAATGCTTCCTGTAAGCGTCGTTGCTCTTCCCGTTGCGCCTGCCCTTGTTCCCCAGCCTCCTTTCGATTTCGAGAAAACTCGTCACGCATGGACTCAAAAAAAGAGGTGATCTTTTCGTCGGAGATAACGCTTTTTCCTCCTATTTTACGCCGTATCCCTAGGAGGAGAAAACAAGCAAAAGCAGCGAAGATCGCGGCGAAAATAGTGGCAGATAGTCCTAAAGTAGTGAGCATGGGAAGAAAGATACTTGAATCGTGTGCGGGCGTGATCAACTCGCTTTAAAAATCAATTTCTCGTCACGGTGTACGGCTTGCCATGAAATTAAAGGCACATCGAGAGCTTTTATAACCACGATTTCGAGCTTAGGGAGGAAGACGATTTTTAGAATGACAATCTTTGCTCCAACGAATCTGGAGCTTGGGATAAGAAGGTTTCGAAGAGGGGCTAGCTCGAGTCGGATTACGCGTTAAGTTTGACAGTGAATGAAATTAACAAGTTTGTCCGCCTCTTAATATAACTCGTAATAGCGGCTTCGGATGAGTCAAAAGTTACCTCCGGCGAGAGGAGGTAACACGCTTTTGTTGCTCTTCGTTTAGGCCACTTTTGGAGAGCCATTGTTTAGCTCCTTCAGGATCTTTTCGCAAGTAGGCGCGACCAGTTTCCATGAGTGCGTCCGCACGAGTCCCTTCATTGGAGATAGTATTAGCCCATTCGATGGCAGCCGTTGGGTTTTCCCATGCAACACGGGTGGCGTAACCATAAGTGGCTGAATCTCGTTCGGGTGATGCGCTCATAGAGCCAAGGCGGTCGGCAGCGGCCTGTGGATTTTCGCGAGCCCATTCGGAAAAGGACTCGCGCATGGCCCGGTTTTTGCCATTTCCTTCGGGGAGAGTGTTAGCCCAATCAAGTGCGGCAACTGGGTCATTTTCGGCATACTCTTCGGCGACACGTCGGATCGCAGCATCTTGCATTTCTCCGGAGGGCAGGGCCGTTGCCCAGTTTGCGGCTTCAGCAGGATTTCCACTTTTAATGACCTCGCGGGTGACGAGATCCATGAGGCGGGAGGCTTCTTTGTCGCCTGCCTGCTGACGGTCCATGGTGAAGCGAACGGCGAGATTCGGATCGGCAGCAATCAATCCGTAAACGGCGCCCCATTTCATACCGCTGCCGTTTTGAGCACCAGGTTCGAGGCTATTGAAATAGGTTAAAGCAGCATCGGGATCTGAGGCAGCCCAACCTGCGAGTGTGGTGGCCATATCGCGTTGCGGAGTTTCTGCTCCGTTGACGACCGCCTCCTCGCCGGCGATGGCACCCCATTGATAATGAAAGTCACGGAATTCTGAGCTATTGGAATCAAGATGAACGACCTGCTCGCGCATCAGCTTAGCGTTTTCGGGGGTAAGGTTGGCCAGAATCTGGGAGAAAAGCTCACGGCGTTCTAGCGGAGTCTTTGTAGCTTTGAGATCAATTCCAATTTGGCGGATTTCGCTTTCGGAGAGGTTAGCGAAGTTGCCTTCTTCTGCTCCGGTGGCTTCACGATTTTTCGTGATGGAACGTGCTTTTCCGGAACGGTTAGAATTGGGGCGGTCTGACCGGTTGGGAAGCCCGCTAGAGGAAGCATTTGGTTCTTCTGCATTCGTGGATTCCCCGCTAACATATGAAGTGGAGTTATTGGAGCCGATGGCAAAAGCAGCGACGGCAACAAGAGCCCAGAAGAGATGAACGAGGTGAGATTTTTTCATAAAGAAGATATACGAAGTATTGTTCTAAACGGTTTGGCCGGTTTTTTTCTTTCGCTAGGGGAATAATGATGGATTTTTCCAGATGGGAGTATGCCTTGTAGAGGGGTTCAGTAAAATAGCTCTTAAAAAAAGAAGGGCCGGACCCGCAAAACACGGGCCGACCCTGAAAAGTTTGTTTTAGATTTATTTAGCGGCGACGACGCAAGAGGCTAAGTGTTCCAAGGAGACCCAAAAGAGCCGCACTTGGCTCGGGAACCGACCCAACTTGGAAGGTAAAAGTCTCTGTATCGGTGAGGAGATCGGTTCCGTTGAGCAAACCACTGACGCTAAGCTCAACTTCCCAAATCCCTTCCTCCGAAAAACCGAGGTTGAAGTGATCATGACCACCCGCAGACATTTTGAGCTTGTTGTTATCGACCGTGGAACTAGCCGAATTGGTAGAGAAGAAAAAATCGGGTGGGTTGATTCCAGACTGTTGCCAAACACTGAAGTCACCGTCTCCCGATGGGGATGTTACGCTCATTAATTGGAAGGTGGCACCACCGGGGAAAAGATCTCCATCTAATTCTTCAGTGGCAATACCCATGAATGGAACACCCTCGGCTTCCGCCTGTGGAATGATCCAGATCGGAGAACCGTCCGAAATTCCAGTTCCACTGTTCAATATAGCAACGCTCCCCATAATGGCTTTCGTTGAATCCGGAACGAGAGTGGTGATCGCGGATGGTTCGAATTCCTCGCCTTCTTCTCCGCCACCGACAGGGGAGCCGTCGAGAATGGCATTTCCACCGAGGTGGTAGTGAAGGAAAAATTCAGGACCATCACCTTCGTCTTCGTAAGCGATTCCAATATCTCCATGGTCAGCAGAATAAAGAGCTGCAAATGATGGGGTAATGAGGGTGCCCAAAAGGGGCAGCAATGTTTTGGTTTTCATGCAGGGACAGATTGCAATAACGCAACTTATATGCAATAGTAATTTTTGTTTTTTAGGATTCCGACTATTCGGCGATTAGACGAAAAAAGGATTTGAGGGGGACGGGGGAAAGTAAGAGAGAGCGGCGAATGAAAGGAGAAACAGCATTGCCTTCCTCAGCTCCGCTTTCGGCGTATTGAAGCGGGCGGCCACGGTTTCTAGGGCCAAGGTTCCGCCAGTTGACTAGGTCTGAACTGTAGCTAAGAAGGAGGTTGGGGCTCGCGTTATCAAGAGGGTCCTTGGTGAGATCGCGAAAGAAGGTAAAGCGCTGTGAATGAGTGTCGTATCCCGGGAGGAAGTGAGACGAGCTTGGGGTAGTGCGGATGGGATCGGCTCCGGCAGCATCAAGGAGGAATTTCATTTGATGGTCAGTACCATCCCCATTCCAATCGCCGGAGGGATCGGTGAGGCTTCCGGAGGGAAGGTCGTAGGCGCGCTCGTAGCTGTCAGCCCAATCAGCAAAGCTGTAATTTAAATCGAGCCCTGCAAGGCATCGGATAATAAGGGGACATACTTTGGATGCGGTTGAATGAATGGGTTGGAAAGCAAGAGTGTGGATCCCAGGTTCAGTAAAATTAAGGGTCGCGGTAGTGGGGCTTGTGAGATCGATTAAATCGGCGGTGGTGAGTCCATCTGCGCTTTGAAAATGTGAGCCAAAGGACACTTCTCCAGGGCCGATATGTTCGATGAGACGAAGGGAAACAGGGCCAGTGAGGACGCTTGCCGCACCAGATTGGGCAAGGATCTCAGGTAAGCCGACACGGTCAGGAAGATCGCTACCGATGGCATCAAAACTGCACGGGCAAGAGAAGCCCCCCCCCGCGTTCGAATCAGGAATGACAACAAGGGCACGGCGTGGTCCATAAAGGACCCCATTCTCAGGGTCACGGAGGTTGAGCGTCCAGTCTTTATTGTGAAAGCAGAGGGAGCCATTGATTTCAGCGACCTCTCCGGAATGAGGAACCTGGAAATGAAAGGTTTCGCGATGGCTGGTTTCCTGCCCACCTGCTCGGAGCCGGCCGGCAACTTCGAACTCCAGAAAATAGTTTCCAGGTTTGGAAAATGCCCAGTTAAAATGGCTATGAGCTCCGGCGGGAAGGGTTGGAATCTCATCGCTTTCGTCGATACCATCACGAGAGGATAGGTAGACTTCACTACCTCCAAGGGAGAGAGATTCCCAATGAGCAAAGTGCCCGCCACGGTCCGGTCCCGAGCCGGTGGCGCTTTTGAGGGTAGAAGCTAATCGTGCCGCGGCCGATGTTACTATAATTATTTCCGACGCGGGTCTGAAAAATTCCAGCGTTAGCGATCACGCGCATGCCAAGAAAGTGGTTGGCGGTATCAAATCCTTGTGGAAGAACCCAGACTGTCTCACCGGGATCTGCGAGGAAGGAGAGAAACCATTTGGGGAGAACACCTTTTGAAAGGGGAGGGGCTATGAGAGTGGTTTGGTCAGCTTTGAGCCGCCTGATTTGAGTTCGATCGTTAAAATCATCGTTGAGGTTATAAGAAACCACTAGAGACCATCCATCCACAGGGTCGTAGTCAGTCTGAATTTCATGATGACCATAGAGCAGATCAAATTCTCTGGCTGGCGATGGCAAGGAAACCAAGGCCAAAAGGCTTAGAATCACTGTTTCGCTATTGCATATTGCTTGCATTAATATGGGCCTACCTGCGTAAACGTCGACTTGGTGGAGAGCAAGAGGAAAAGTAAAAATACCGTGCATCTGGTTGTTCCCGATAGGCTTAATGGTGGCTGATGAACCGGAAGAACCAGAAGAAGGGTTCACTCCGGTGCCTGAGCCTGCCCTCGAGAGAAGATGGAATAGTCAGGCGAGGCAAACTTGGGAGAGAGACGCATCCTTCCTCCAGAGAGGGGATCGGACGCGTTGAAGAGTTGGCCGGGAGATGAAATCCCTCTGACGATGAATGAGGAATTCTTGGTGGGAGCAGGAAGGCTTTGAGATGCTGCCTGAAGTGGTCGTCGAAGAGAATGCGATCGGTGGTGAGGTGGCTGGTTTTGGAGCTCCATTGCGAGAAAACCCTTTGCTGAAATTTGGATCAGAAGGAACATCGGTGTTGGGTGGTGAAGAATTACGGCTGAAGTTGGGGAGGAACCTTGGGCGAGACTTTTAGCCTCGCAACCCGGTGTCCTCTGCGAGCTCCTATTCA
>CASICJ010000004.1 GCA_949373085.1 uncultured Verrucomicrobiales bacterium | reverse complement strand
AACCCAACCTACCAACGCACTCTCGCCAAGTCGATGTGCGAAGCCATCGTCTTTTACCGGAAGGCTACAATGCAAAAGATTGGGACCACGAAGCGCTAATCGACTTCACGCATAAAGCTGAATGAAAATAGGACTAAAAAATCCCTTTTTTGTTTAACCAATTTCACCGGAGATTACTATTCTCCCTCAATTCTATTTTATGAATGCTGCACGTACTTTTATCGCACTCATCCTCGCCATCGCCGGATCACTCGCCAGCGAAGCATCGATCATCATTAGCGAATTCATGGCGGGAAATAACACTACGGTTGTTCCCAATTCTGTCCCAGGACGTTTCGATGACTGGATTGAGCTTCATAATACAGGCCCCAGTGAACAAGACATGGGAGGATGGCGACTGACCAACGACCCTGATGGTTCCGATGCATGGATTTTCCCGGCTGGAACGATTGCCCCAGCTAACGGCTACCTGATTATCTTTGCATCCGGAAACGATAATCCCGACTCGAAAAATAATCTTCATACCAATTTCAAACTAGCCAAGAGCGGAGAATACCTTGCCCTAATGGCGCCTGATGAGTCCATGACCTCAGCATTTGGACCAGCAGGCAGCTCGTATCCTAATCAATCGGATGATGTTTCTTATGGAATTCATCCAGTCACGGATAATGTAGTTTTCTTCGAAAACCCGACTCCGGGCGCGAAAAATAACGAAGACGGAATTGCACGAGTTGCTCCAATCGAAGTTTCTCCAACTCGTGGCCTTTATCAAAGCACCCAGAAAATCACCCTCTCAACTTCCACTCCTAGCGCGACCATTTACTATACCACCGATGGGTCATCTCCGCTGACGAATACCGGAAACCCAAGCGCCAACGCTACCGCTTACACAAGCCCTATAAGCCTAAGGAAAACCACGGTCATTCGTTCAGCCGCGACCGCTAATAATTTTGAGCCCAGCCCTTGGGAGTCCCACACCTATCTACTTCTTGATATCGATAATGCCAACCCAAATGGAACTGATTCCAATGGCCTCAACGATCCGATACTCCAGCAAACCCGTCCCGCCGGCTACGGGAACTTTCCATCGGGCGATTACAACATGGACCAGCGGATCACTCGCTCAACCGCTCAGTCGCCAGGCCACAACGGACTCACAGTCGCACAAGCAATGCTGCAAGGCTTCAAGGAGACACCTTCCATCTCTATCTCAATGCCCGCTGCGGACTTCGTAAATCTCTACGCCAATTCCACATCACAAGGACTGGAGCGGGCCTGTTCCGCTGAATTCATTCCAGCCGAAAACGATTCACGTCCTGCCTTCCAGGAACACTGTGGGCTCAAGGTTCAAGGCGGAGCCAGCCGGAATCCCAGCTCATCCCCTAAGCACTCACTTTCCTTCCGCTTTCGGACGGAATATGGCGCCGGTCGCCTAAAACAAGTTCTTTTCCCCGAAGTAGATGTCGAAAACTTCAACTCTATCGCTCTCCGCGCGGGCTATAACAATTCTTGGATTCATCGGGATTCGGGACAACGGGGTCGCGGCTCTATGATTCGAGACCAATGGATGCGCGAAAGCCTCCGGGATATGGGCAACCAAGATGCCGGTGCCGGATTCCTCGCGCACTTATTTGTCAACGGACTTTACTGGGGACTCCACAATGTTGCCGAACGACAGGATAACGCACATTACGCTAACTACGATGGAGGCGATAGTGATCTCATCGACGCACGAAACGGAGGAACCTTTGTCGAAGGAAACTCCAGTTCTTGGAATGCCATGCGCTCGGTCGTCAACACTCGAAACTGGAAAAACATTCAACAAGTTCTAGACGTTGATAACTATATCGACTTTCAGATCATCCAGATTTTCGGAGGTAACCAAGATCTTAAATTTGATGGGAACTGGCGTGCGGCAGGAGGTGGTCCATATTCCACTCCAACCGAAATGCGCCCATGGAAGCTTTATTCTTGGGACGGTGAACGGGTTCTTGAGAACCCCTCCACCAACTCAAATCCGCGCGATATAGTTGGTATTCAATCAAGCCTTAAAGCAATTCCGGAGTATCGCCAACGCTTTGCTGACCGCGCATTCATGCATCTTACCGGAGATGGAGCTCTTACTCCTTCTAAAACTAGGGCTCGTTGGGAAAAGTATGCTAGAACAATCGATAAAGCAGTCATTGCCGAGGCGGCTCGCTGGGGCGACCACCGCCGCTCAGCGGCATACGATCGTGACGAATGGTTGACGGAACAAAATCGGCTCTACAATTCCTATTTCCCGGTCCGAACCAACAACGTCATCAGCCAACTCAAAAACTCTAATTTATACCCTGCACTAGAGTCTCCTAGTTTTGCCATTAACGGACAAATATCCAGGGTGGATTCGCGGGAGCAAATAATCAGCTAACACTCAACGGAGAGACCGGAACCATCTACTACACCCTTAATGGAACAGACCCCCTCCTCTCAGACGGAACAATTTCTCCGAAAGCTATTCCAATCTTCTCCGGCGTGGCGATAGAATCAGTCTTTCCATTTGAATCAGACCAATGGCGCTACCAATCCTCCTCGGTTGCGCTTTCCACAAGCAATATTGTAAGAACAAATCTCGCTTCGGGATACAACTCAAACGATTGGAAACACCCTCAATTTGACGATACCTCGTGGGCCGAAGGGCAGGGCTTGATCGGAGGGCGCACCGCCACTTCAATCAATGCTGCTCGCGCTAACACAATTCTAGATATTGGGTCATTTGGGAACGGCTACCCCGCCGTCTACTTCCGCAAAAGTTTTGAAGTGATTGATGCTGATGATGTCACTTCACTCACTTTCTCAACAATCATGGACGATGGACTGATTGTTTATCTTAATGGAAAGGAAATGTTCCGGGAAAACATGAAAGATGGGACTGTAACCTATAACGACTTTGCACTCCGTAGTTCCAACGAAACCGAGAGTTTTGAAACCGAAGTCCCACTTGCTCCGGGTGATCTTCTCGAGGGAACAAATACGCTCTCGATTGAACTTCATAATTCTAGCGGTAATAGTAGCGACCTTGGAATTGATGTCGCCCTTTCTCTTTCGCGCCCAGCCGGGGAGCCCATCATCAATCTTCCAGAATCAGCGCTTATCACAGCACGTTTAAAACTTGAAGATGAGTGGTCTGCCACCGTTTCTGGAACCTTTCTCTTAGAGCACCCAGCAGACGCTTCAAACCTCGTGATTAGCGAGATCAACTACAACCCGCGGGAAGCTACTCTCCTTGAAAAACTTAACGCTGCGCCCCTCGATCTAGAAAACAAAGATCTTTTTGAATTTATAGAACTTACCAACACTGGGGCGACCTCAATCAATCTTGCCGATCTCTCCTTCACAGAAGGAATCTCACTTTCGCTCTCCCCTTACCCGGTTGCTCCAGGCGAACGGGCACTCATCGTGCGGATCGGGACGCTTTTCTCGAACGATATGGTCAGGGACTTGCCAGCCTGATCGCGGGAACTTTTGTTGGAGGTCTAGATAACGATGGTGAAAACCTCACCCTCCTCGATAGCGCTGGAAGCTTGATCAGCTCTTTCAGTTTCAATGATTCAGGCTCTTGGCCGGCCCGCCCCGACGGTGATGGCTCATCATTAGAGCTCCGTGACCTTACCGGCGATCTTTCTCATTCCGATAATTGGGTTCCCAGCGTTGCCTTCCATGGTTCCCCGGGGACTAACGGCCCCATTGCCGATCGCAGAGTGGTAATCAACGAAGTCAGATCAGCTGACACCGGCTTAGACTTCATCGAACTTCACAACACCACTGCCTCCCCCCTCGAAATCGGGGGCTGGCTTCTTACCGACTCCAAGAGTGTTTATCGCTCATACGAACTCCCCCAGACAACTCTTGGTGGGCTCGGCTATTTTGTAATTGGGGAAAGCCAATTTCATCCCGCCCCGACAAACCCTATTACCAACTATGCGGGAGTCGCGGGATCAAGTCCAACTACTGTAAAGAGCACTGCTCATGGATTATCTACCGGAGATCTTATCACGATTGATGGTTACAACGGCTTTTCAAATTTTAATGATAGCTTCGAAGTGATTGTCACCGATCGAAACAGCTTCATCATCGACGCTACATTCCTCGACAATTCCTCCATCAAAGGGAATTGGCAGACTGGCCGCCCCTTTGGGCTCAATAGCGGAGGAAATGGCGACAACCTCTGGCTCGTCGAAACCGACAGCTCGGGTCACCCCATCAGCTTTGTCGACCAGGTGGAATTCGCAGCAGCAGCTCCAGGAACCACTCTCGGACGTTGGCCGGATGGCATGGGGATGGACACGCTCTTCACAATGACAGCTCGCACACCGGAGGCTCCAAATAGTGGGCCGTCCCTCGGACCAGTCTTTATCTCCGAAATTCACTACGCTCCAACAAGTTCTGATTCGCACGAATTTGTCGAACTCACTAACATCGGGGATACCGCGGTCTCACTCGAATTCTGGAAACTCCGGGGGGGACTCGATTTCAACTTTAATTCTTCTCACCGCATCGCCGCAGGTGCATCAATCGTCGTTGTCACTTTTGATCCTCAAATCAATATCGCCCAAACTCTTGATTTCCGAGACACCTTTGGGATTACGACCTCAGTGCCTCTGATTGGACCCGCAACCGACGGTCCACTCAATAACTTAAACGGGACAGTGCGACTTCAAAAAGGCCTGGACGAAGATGGTTCGGACCAAGTTACGGCCGATGACGTTCGCTATCAATCGGCTCTTCCTTGGCCTATTGTTACAGGGGGGTCCTCCCTAACACGTAATGGAGCAATTGACTTTGGAAATTTCTCGAGCTCTTGGAATGCGGCACCTCCTACACCTGGAAGAATTCTTAAAACCGAAAGCTACCAAAGCTGGGCTTCAAAAAATGGTATTGGCCTCGAAGATCTAGATCCCGACGGCGATTCACTCTCAAACCTTCTCGAATTTTCACTTGGAACCGATCCAAATTCTCCCGATGAATTCGCTTCTCTCGTCCGCATCGACCCCGACGGAACAGTTAGTTTCACCAGACATATTAACCACAGCGGAGTAACCCTTGAATTCCAGACGTCTACCGATCTAAAGACTTGGGCAACGAGAGAGACTGTGGTTAGCGAATTATCAGGATCGATCCAAACAAGGAAATTCACCTTAAATCTTTCGGAGACTAGCAAGACCTTCTGGCGTCTTCGAGCTCTTGCCCTATAGGCGAATTAAAGGGAGTCCTCTCAACCAAATTATCTAGATTTTCCTCCTTTCTCTATCCTTTGAATGAAAACATTTTTGAATTCAAATAGAGACGGATTAGAGAACGCCTGACTAGTAGCCATTTTTTTAAGGAGAAGGTTAGGTAAAGCCGTTCTTGCCAGACATGGATCCATGGTTTCAACTTCTCAGAATAACGTTATGAAATTTGGAATTATTGGAGCTGGGATGATCGGACATTTCCACGCCAAAGCAATTACTGCCATGACCGGGGGAACTCTCCACTCGGTTTTTGATCTTCGCCAGGAGGCAGCAGATAAACTCGCTCACGAATATGGAGCTAAGGCCTTTTCCAACATCGCGGAATTCCTAGCCGAACCCGAACTGGAAATCGTGACCGTCGGCACCCCCAGCGGTGCTCATCTCGACCCAACCTTGGCAGCACTCAAGGCGGGGAAACACGCCATCGTCGAAAAACCACTTGAGATTACCATCCCCCGGATTGACGAGTTAATGTCGGCCGCCGAAGAAAATGGCAAAACCCTTGCAGCAGTCCTAAATCGACGATTCCACCCCGGAATGGACGCCTTCAAAAAAGCAACCGACGAAGGTCGCTTCGGGACCCTCGCCTCAGCTTCAGCGTATATTAAGTGGTATCGTGACCAAGCTTACTACGATTCTGCTGGATGGCGCGGAACCTGGGCCCTCGACGGAGGTGGAGCCCTCATGAACCAATCGATTCATACTGTCGACGCTCTCATCTACCTCGCAGGACCAGTTAAAAGCGTTCAAGCTACAACAGTTTGCCTTGCTCATGAGCGAATCGAAGTCGAGGACCACTGCGTCGCCATTATTGAATTCGAGAATGGCGCGCGAGGAGTCATCGAAGCCTCAACCTGTACCTGGTCAAAGGACGGGCACCCTGCCCGAGTCCAACTCGCTGGAACCGACGGATCGGCCTTCCTTGCCGACGAAGCATTTGAAATTTGGGACTTCCGCGACGAGAAGCCTGAGGATATAGAAATTAAAAGCACCCTTATGAAGGGACAGGAAGCCGGGCTTGGGGCAAATGATCCCACCGCCATCAACTTCCACCAGCACCAACGAAACTTCGAAGAAGTAGTCGCGGCCATCAACGAAGGCCGGCAGCCATCAACTTCAGCAACCGAAGCTCGAAAATCAGTTGAAGTAATCACTGCAATTTATGAGAGCGCACAAAATAACGGGAAGAAAATCTTGCTCTAACTGAGCCATCACAACCTTCCTAGTTCCTAATTCTAACGCTTTAACACTAAGCTAAGCTTCTAAAAGAAACGATTTTTTCTCCAACAATTCATTAAGACCTTAAATCAAGATCGTTGTTTTAAAACTGCCATGAAAGTGCTCGTTTCAATTGTTTGTTCTTTAAGTATTTTACAAGCAAAGACTCATCCCTCTCCCTCTGATCCTCAGGCAACTGAAGAAGTCAAAATTCTACTAAAGCGCCTGCACGATCAGTCAGGAAAGGGAATAATGATCGGACACCAAGACGACACAGCGTATGGAGTGGGCTGGAAATCTGGAACCGGCAAAAGCGATATTAAAGAAGTTTGTGGGGACTATCCGGCAGTTTATGGCTGGGACCTCGGGGATGTTCATCTAAATCAAAATCTTGATGGCGTTTCCTTTAGCGAAATGAAACGTCTGATTCGCGAAGCTGATGCCCGTGGCGGAATCAATACGATTTCGATGCATCTCGATCATCCGATAAGTGGGCGCAATGCTTGGGATAACACAAAGGTGGTAGGCCAACTACTTCCAGGAGGAACCGCCTCTAAGAAATTTCTAGCAACCTTAGATTTGATCGCTGCTTTTTTAGGCGATTTAAAGCGTAAAGATGGCAGCTGCATTCCTGTGATCCTGCGACCCTTTCATGAACACAGTGAACAATGGCCTTGGTGGGGCCTGAGCCACTGTGAGGATGGCGAATTCATAGCTTTATGGCGTATGACCGTGAATCATTTGCGCCTAACAAAGCAGCTCCATCATATTCTTTATGCCATCTCTCCTCAAGATGTAGTCGACGAAAAAGACTATATGGAAGGTTATCCCGGCGACGATTATGTCGATATCTTTGGGCTCGATTATTACAAAATCTGGAAGCATCGAGATGTCCATAAAATGGGCGAGGCTCTTTCGATGGTAGCAAAACTGGCTGACTCCCATGGTAAAATATCAGCTCTGACCGAAACTGGAATTGACAAAGTTCCTATTTCAAATTGGTGGACGGAGCGCCTCCTGCCAGCACTCAACCACGATAAATGGTCTCGCAAAACAGCCTGGGCATTATTGTGGCGCAACAAATCCCGTGGCCACCATTTTGGCCCGTATCACGGACATCAAAGCGCTCCTGATTTTACAAAGTTCTATGATAGCGAACTTACAATCTTTGAAGGGCAGACTGGAATGCCGAAAGTCAGGGCAGCCCAAGAAAAACTGATCAAAAATCAACACTGCTTATCAAACGTGGCTAAGGTCGTCCAACAAGGAAAGGTCATTTACCATGGGGCCGTGAATTCAACTTTCCCCGGAGATCGCCCCATCACTGATGATACTTTATTTCCTATTTGGTCGATGACAAAACCGATCACCAGCGTGGCCGCCATGATTTTGCATGAGCGCGGTTTATTTGGACTAGATGATCCGGTTTCTAAAGTAATCCCCCAACTTTCTCAGCTGAAGGTTCACAATCAGAAAGGCGTCGTGGAACCGATTAAGAGGGAGATCACATTCCGAGACCTTTTACGACACACTTCGGGGGTTTATGGTTACGACGGATCCTTCCATGAAGAGGGAACATGGAAAGAGATCATAGAATTGAAAAGTCTGGCTGAGATGATCGACCTTCTGGTAAAACAACCACTTAAGCATCATCCTGGAGAGCGTTATACCTATGGCATGAGCACCGCTATTCTTGGGAGAGCGATCGAAATAATATCGGGGCAGGACTTCGCATCTTTTCTCGAGAAAGAAATCTTTCATCCTCTAGGGATGGAAGAAACCAGCTTTCATCTTAATAAGATAGATCGAGAGCAAAGATTTCAGCCGCTATTTGTTAAAGAGAAAGAGAATTTTCGTCGAGGAACCAAAGCAGAGGATGAATTATATTATCAGCCCGGAAGCGCTTTAGCTTTAGGAGGCGAAGGTTTGATTTCAAATCTTCGTGATTATGGCCGATTTTGCCAAATGTTAGTCGATCGGGGGCGGACTCGTGATGGCAATAAAATCATTTCTGAAGAGACGCTATCAATTATGCTGAGTGACCAGATGGGAGAAACTCCCGGTTTTGGTGGAGAGCGTTCCCCAAACAAATTGGGTTTAGGATTTTATGTTTTAGAAAATCCTAAACTAGGTGGTAATGGAGCGCCAAAGGGGATTTATGGCTGGGGGGGATATCACACTACCCACTTTTGGATTGATCCAGTTAACGAACTCTACGCCATTTTTTTGACCCGTTTGTATCCCACACCAAGCGAAAGTTTACAGATTTTCAGGACGGCGGTCTATGAAAGTCTTGGGCCGTAAATCTTTCGCGTAATAAGGTCTCTTTGGCACCTGGGGAGAGCAACAAGGAGAATCCCGAAGCTTATTTCAAACAACTTACAACTCTGGTGGAAGATTTAAGAAAAGATCTTAGCATGCCTGAGTTAACCTTCATTGCTGGACAAGTGAACGGCAATAAAGGCCAAGATTGGGACGAAGAATGATCCGTCCTGTCATTCCCTCCTTGTAGTTCAAAGCGACTCAAAATTCACTTATCAAGAACCTCTGTGGTTGCTTGATCTTCTTTTTCTGCATCCTTCTGGTGACTCCATCCTAACTCTAGTTTGAAAGTGACACGGGAGACATTGACAAAACACTCGCAATGATCGGCAGCAAAAGGATAAATTTCATGAGTTGAAGAAAACTATTCAAAGAAAATTACTACAAGCCTTTATTTCTTCAACCACCACCCGAAAAAACGTGCCAAGGTGATCCTTGACACGTTTGAAAGTGATGGGAACCTCGCCGCTGGCGGGGCCGGAATTACTTGTGCGAGTGATTTGAATCATCTTTGCAACACTCTCCACCCTCGCCACAGCAAGAGGCGGCTTTAGTGCAGGTGCAGCTCGAGAAAAGAGCCAGACTGGCGCACGCGATAATAATAGAAATCATCTTCATAGCAGAAAAAGAAAACGATGCCCCGCACGTCTTGACAAGAAAAATCCTTCTCAAGGGTAAAAAAGAGCCCACCAGCATATTAGCTCGGCTTAAAAGGACTAATTACCGCGGGCCTCGATGATCCAAGCAACGATCAAAAGCCTTTTCTCTCAGTCAGCCATAGAAGTGAAATCAAAGTCATCAACACAGACACGGACTTTCGACAAACCCAATGATCCCGATAGTTCGACTCTCCACAGCACAGCAGATCTTTACCTCACTCGTATTAAAAACAAGGCACTAGGCATTCAATCCTATTGAGAACTAGTCTAGAAAAAGAACCCAAGCGTAATTTCAAAAATGGGGAAGAATACGATTAACGCCCCGGACCAAATCTGCGGCCACCACCACGCTCGGCACTTTCAATCACCTCAGCTTGAGCCTCTTCTGAGAGTCCACTATTCGGAAGCCAAGCTTTAGCGGCCTCAGCGTCGGTTTGCACCCATGAACGGCCAACCGATTGAAGTGTTTCATTACGAGTGCCCTCATCAGAAATCGAAGCAGCCCACTCAGCTGCCACAACAGGATCTTCTCGGTCCAGAGTTCGGGCAAACGAACTCACTGCAGCGTCACGACTCGCTGACTCCTCCATTGTCGTTAAATACACTCCTGCTGCCTCTGCATCTTGCCGAGTCCATTGCTCGATAGACTGTCTCATTGCAGCTCCTTGCGTGGCCTCGGGAAGTTCTTCGGCCCAACTGACTGCAGCAGCAGGATCTTTGCGAGAAAGCTCTTCAGAAACTTCGCGAACAGCGCGTTCAGCATATTCTTGGTCGGCATGAGACTTCACCCATTCGGCAGCAGCTTCGGGGTCACTCTGAGCATAATTCTCTGCTACTCGATCGAAGGCCGAAGATTTGATACTCCCATCTGGAAGCGATTCCGCCCATACGGTTGCCTGGGACATTCCTTGCTGCATCTGAGCACGCGCGATGACTTCCATCTGCCGATCAGTTGCATACCCTCTCCAGCGATCCTCTCCGCCGTCTCCACCTTCTGCACGTCGAGCCTCATCCATTTCTAATACAAACTCCGTAGCCGACTGAGGATCAATCGAAGCCATTCCGCTTACAACTCCTTGGACTAACATTCCTTTTTCAAACCCAGCTTCGAGTCCCTCTAAGTGAGCCCGTGCCGCAGTAGGATCCGAACTTGCCCAACCTTTCATCGCAGAAATTGAAGCAAATCCTCGGCGGCGACCATCGCCACCAAGCTCTTCAACTGCCGCGAGGGCCGCTTCGCCATCAAGCTTCCCCCAAGCTTCGAGGAAAAAACCCATTTGCTCGCCAGTCTCGCCACCATTTCTTCGCTTTTCTAGCAAAGCCTCGAAAACCTCTTGTGCGTTCTCTGCCTTTAACGAGAGGAGAAGATCTGCAAACAATTTGTTGGCCACCAAAGTATCCGTTTCCCGTTGATATTGCGCCAATGTTACTCCCTGTGATAATCCGCTAGCCGAAGCATTTGTGGAGCTCCCTTCCTTGCCACCTTCAGTAGAGGAGGATCTCACCTGACTCGATCGATTCTGACTCGATCGATTCTTACCACCTCCATCAGAAGTCTCTGCTTCGGAACCTCTCGATTTATCATTCTTCCCAACATAAAAAGCGCCTACAGCAACGAAAACCCATACAACATTCAGAATTATAAATTTATTCATGATATTTCCTTTTAGCATTGTTTAAACCGACAAGGCTCGCACAAGTTGCAAGTAATTCTCGTTTAATTTCAAAGGATATAACGAGACTCTAGCCAATTTATTGTCCCTAAAACCATTTGCAGCTTATCCGCTTACTCTAACGTAAGCATTTTCTACCTCTCCTCCAATATAATCCTAAGGGCTAACCGCCTAGCAATTCTTAAATCGCTAATTGACGGCACTCTTTTGTTAGAAATAATCTAGGGTTCACTTTTTAGGATAATAATCACGATGCACTGCAAAAAAACGACCTTTTTACTAGCTATCTCCATAGCTGTTTCGACTCCTCTTTCAGCACAAGAAATCGATACTGACGGAGACGGAATTCTAGACGGAGCAGAAACAAACACTGGGACTTATGTTGATGCTAATGATACCGGCACAGATCCTCTTAATCAAGATACGGATGGGGACGGATTCAATGACGGGCTTGAAGCTCTTTTAAGCACATCAGACCCGACAACTCCCATATCTCGACCTCTCCGGACAGGGCTCTTGGATATTTTAGCCTATTGGGATTTTAACGAGGTATCAGAACCAACCAAAACAAATGACCTCATTAAAGGATTCGAAGGAACTTTAATGGGGACCACAGCTTACACTGATGATGGTGGAGGCAGAAGTGGAGCGGTTGGAGACAGAGCCATTGATATGGGAGATATTGGGCAAAATGGGACTGGTATCACAGTGGAGTCAGGAGGGATTTTCAATATCGCCGCACGACAAGACCAATTCGCAGTTTCCTTCTGGCAGAATCTTAGTGCCGTAACCGCCAGCTCATCTTTCCGAGCTCTCTCGCCAAGCACTAGTGGAAATCAAAGAGGTATCGGGGTTCATGCAACCTGGAGTGATAGTAACGTCTACTTCGATACGGCAGGATGCTGTGATGCAGCATCACAAAGAATCAATGGGAATGGCTCAAGCATCACGACTCTTGGCCAATGGAGGCACATCGTCTTTCAGAAAAATGGGTCTTTGAAAGAAGTTTGGGTTGATGGCATTCTTATTCTATCAGGCAACAATAACAGCGTTCTTCCTTCAGATTTCAGTCAACTTCTCATTGGAACTGATAACGAAGGTGGCAATATCAGTGGTCAAATTGATGATTTCGCAATCTTTGCAGATAGTTTGAGCTCGGACGAAATTGCTAAATTAGCGGTAGGAGAAGACCCTCGGTCGCTGATCCCCGCCAATGATGATTCCGATTTCGATGGGATTCCCGATGCATACGAAACAGCAAACGGGCTCAATCCTGCCCTTAATGACGCCACCGAAGATCTCGATAATGACGGCATGTCAAATATCGATGAATTTATAGCGGGTACAAGTCCAGATAACGATGACTCCGACGACGATGGCTTAAAAGATGGGGTGGAGAGTGGAACCGGAATCTTTGTTGATCTAGAGAATACCGGAACCAATCCACTCGATAACGATAGTGATGGTGACTCACTCCTTGATGGTATTGAAAATCCAAATCTTCCCTTCCGTGATTCCAGTCAGCCGGGAACCGACCCTAACTCAACTGACAGCGACAATGATGGCTACAGTGATTCAACCGAGTTACAGTTTGGAACCGATCCAACCTTAGCCGAAAGTGTTCCATCAACCCAGGAGCTCCTCGTCTACTATGACTTCAATGGCCAAGCTGCTGACCAAATGGGGAATGCTCCTGATGCGTCACTGCTTGTCGATGCCTCGATCACTATCGATGGCCAGGGCGCCTCCGGAGCCGCAGGAGATGAGGCCCTCGACCTCGCCTTTCCTGGCGATGGCTCTATGGCGATGGTAGACATTGGCGATCATTTTGAAAAAATCAACGGAACCAATGCCGTTGCAGTAAGCTTTTGGCAATTCAATACTGGCGCGACTCAGAGTAGCGCTTTTTGGTTGATCGCTCCAGATGCTGGGAATAATTTCCGCGGTTTCCAAGCGCATACCCCATGGAGTAATGGTACGGTTTTCGTTGATGTTGCAGGATGTTGTGACCCGGGCCGCCTGACGGTAGGTGGCGTTGTGATTGAGAACCAATGGCAGCACTTCGTCTTTCAGCGGGAAATCTCTGGCGATCTTGAGATCTGGGTCGATGGCATTAAAGTCGCTGAAAAACCAAATGTTCCTGATCTCCTGCCACTCGACGGGAGCTTCACAATCGGTGGTGAGCCCAATTCAGCAAATAGCTTATCAGGTCGTATCGACGACTTGGCTGTTTACTCTGACGCCCTAAAAGAGGACCAAATAGCAGCCCTAGCAGGGGGAGCAACTCCGATTGAATTGTTTGGGGGTGGGTCCGCTGAACTTGCAATCACTGCAATTTCTTATGAAGCAGATACTGACCAGGCATCTCTAACTTGGAACTCGCGAGGCCAAGCTAACTACTCCATCGATATGTCAGAAACTCTTGGATTTGATGAATGGGAAGAAGTGATCGATGACATCCCCAGTCAGGGCGATACCACCACGGTGCAACTCCCCACACTCACAAAGAGTAGCAAACTTTTCTTCAGAGTACGGCAAGTCCGATAGTTTCATTTTAAAAATAACCTTCGAGTCAAATATGGCTCGAAGGTCTTTCATCTCTCGATACTACAATTAGCCCACCTGTTTAAAACTCTTATAAACGTAGCGAAATATTTAGATTGAATCGCTAATACCATAGACGAAAAGACTAGGCTATGAGCGATAAATTCTCCGATCACCCTTCACAGATTTATTTGTCTCAAAATGGCTTTTAGAAAACATCAAATCACCCGCCGAGAAAGCTTTGCTACGCTAGGACTACCCGCTTTTTCATTGGGATTATCTGGATGCTATAAAGCAAAAACTCCACCGAAAGAATTAAGCGTAGATTTCGTGGTAATCGGTGGCGGCCTAGGAGGCTGCGCCGCAGCCTTATCAGCACTCCAATCTGGACTGACGGTCATTATGACCGAAGAGACTGACTGGATTGGTGGGCAACTAACCTCTCAAGGGGTCCCCCCAGATGAACATCAGTGGATCGAAGACTTCGGGTGCACACAAACATACCGCGACTTACGAAACGCAATTCGCCGCCACTATAAAAAGAATTACCCACTCACTGAAGATGCCCGTGGCAATGAAACCCTGAACCCCGGCAGCGGCTCGGTTTCCCGCCTTTGCCATGCTCCCCGAGTAGCCTTAGCCTGCATCGAGAGTAGATTGGAACCCTTCATATCCTCTGGCAAGTTGACGCTGTTAAAACAAACCATCCCTGCGGCAGTCGAAGCCGATAATGATGAAGTCAAATCAGTCGAGGTGTTGAATCTCGAGAGCAACAAGCAATTGATTCTGCGTGGCCGTTTTTTTGCCGATGCCACGGAGTTAGGTGAGCTTTTGCCAATGGCTCAGTGCGAACATGTGGTGGGAACAGAAGGCAAAAGTGCCACTGGTGAATTGCACATGCCAGAGAAAGCCTCCAGATCCAATCAACAGGCCTTCACTATGTGTTTCGCTGTTGATCACAACGAAGGTGAAAACTATACTATCGACCAACCTCGTGAATATGAATTCTGGAAAAACTTTATACCCGAAATTACGCCGCCTTGGCCGGGACACCTCCTAGACTTCAACTATACCCATCCCTCCAGTGGCCTCTCTAAACGATTAGGTTTTAATCCAACCGGCCCGCACCAAACAGGTATTATTAACCTCTGGACGTATCGCCGAATTTTAGCCGCTAAAAATTTCCTACCTGAAAGTGGCCTACAGGACATCAGTCTGATTAATTGGCCACAGAACGATTATTTACTAGGAAATCTAGTCGATGTGACGCGTGAGGAACAAAAATACCACATCGCCCGAGCAAAACAATTAAGCCTTTCGCTGCTCTATTGGCTGCAAACTGAAGCTCCACGGGATGATGGTGGCCAAGGTTGGCCAGGTTTACGTTTAAGGAATGACATTATGGGGACCAGTGACGGACTTGCTAAGTATCCCTACGTTCGAGAATCACGCCGTATCAAAGCCCTCACAACTATTCTAGAGCAGCATTGTGGCGTGAAAAATCGAATGGAAATAAAGGGACTCAATGACGCCGAGGGACTGAGAGCTAAGCGCTATCCAGACTCAGTCGGTATCGGACATTATCAAATTGATCTTCACCCCAGCTCAGGAGGCGACAACTACATCGACTTTGCAACACTTCCATTTGAAATCCCTCTCGGCGCGCTCATTCCTCGGCGTATTAAGAATCTCATTCCAGCGTCAAAAAATATCGGGACAACCCATTTAACCAATGGCTGCTACCGACTCCATCCAGTCGAATGGAATATCGGAGAAGTTGCCGGGATTCTTGTGAGTGAATCCATCGCAAAATCCACCAACCCTGAGCACTTTTATAAGAATAAGAAACTCCTTACCGAATTTCAAGACACCCTTGTCAAACGAGGGGTCGAAATCCGGTGGCCCAACACTCTTGAAACTAAGTCCCAACATGAATCATGCTAAAACAGACCGATCGGAAGACGGTCGCACAATCAGGTTTCCATCCTGTCGGCGTAGCACCGACTTTCCGTTCGATCAAAAGTTAAACCCAAAGCATTTTCCGTGGCGGTAATTTTTCCGTCCAGGTATAGAGCGCCCTAACCCAGAACGAGCAGGCACTTCACAACTTCACCAATTGTATCCTTGAAGCCTTGCTGACAGAGAAGTCTGGGCCTAGAGGTCCTTAATCTTCAGGTTGCGTACCCAAAACTTCTGGCCATGGTCCTGAATGGCGATTTTTCCTGAATCCGCCAACTTCTTATTCTTCGGTTTACTGGCAGCCAGGTCCAGCTTGTCCTGGACCGTCTTGCCGTTGAGGACCACGCTCAATCTGCCTTTCTTCATTGTCACCACCATGCGATTCCATTCACCGGCGGGCTTCGAGCCGTTAGCTAGAGGGCCAGCAGTCTGAATTACTCCTCCAAGATCATGCTGGCCGAGTTTCTTCTTACCAAAGCAATCAAGAATCTGCACCTCGAAGCCGTGCGCAGTCGGGTCAGTCTCATCGTAAATCCTAAAATAGAGTCCTGAATTTCCACCATTCTCGTGCTTATACTCGAAGTCGAACACGAAGTCCTCGTAATCCTCCTTGAGCCAAAGGTAGGAACCATAACGCGACCAGCCCTTCTCGCCGGGCCTTGGCTCGAGGTAAAGTGAGCCATCTTTCTGGATCTTCCAGTTACCGGCGGTTTTGATCTTCGACAGGTCCTTACCGTTAAAAATCGTAGTGAACCCGTCCGCTGCACGGGACAGGAGAGAGCAGACAAAAAACAGAGCTAAAATGGATGCTAAAATCTTCATTACTGCGAAGGTTTATCACAACAAGTTACTCAACAAAACAATAACCATGCCCCTTCTCTAGCTCAGACTATAATCAATAATCTTAGGTCTTAGCTTTAGTTTTTCTAAAATATTCTGCCACTTTCTCTGGATCAATTGCTACACCGCTTATCATGCCACCAGACTCAACGATTAATGCCCCATCTTCTCAGCTCAAACCCTCTAAAATCTTGCAAAAAAGCGACTTTTTAGGTTTAAGTCATCAATTCGGGTAAGGGACCTCGTTGTAGGTCTTTCGTCAGATTAACATCCAGGCGCCCGAACTGATCCTGCGGCTTTCCCGCCTCGTGCATTAGGGTGTTGTAGAGGTTGGCGATGGTGCGATGACCTTCGGCTCCATAGCCCGGATATTGAAGGTAACGTCCACCACACCCCGCCAGTCCCCCCCAATAAGATGAACGGCCATTCGAGGCAACTTCCGTGGTGCTTTTCAGCGGCGTCGCTGAGGTAAATAATCAGAGTATTGTCCAACATCGTGCCATCCCCTTCAGGGACTGCTTTGCGCTTGGCCGCCACGCGACCAATCTGGTCGAGATGAAAGGTGCGGATCCGACGGCGGGCTTCGACCGGCGTCATCCCATTGACCGTCTCAGCGTGCCCTAGGCCGTGAACGTGTTTAGAAATCCCGAGACCACGGTAGGTCACGTCCAAGGTATCGGCACGAATAGTGACAACATTCGAGATCCCCGAGATAAGCGCGGCACCTGCCATGTCGAAATGAGCTTCCAATCGATCGGTTTCTACTTCAGAGGTGTATTTATCGGAGATTTGGGGGGTATGTTTTCGAATCCTCGCTTCCATGCCTTTCAAGCGTCGACTGCGATCCTGCAGGCCCTCGAATGCCCCCAAGTAATGATCTAGTTTCTCACGATCCTCGTTTCCAATAGCGTCTTGGAAACGTTTGATATCGTCAACCATGTGATCAAGCAACAGCGCCTGAACCTTCTGTTCCGCTGCTGCGTCTTTCCCAGTAGCGGCAATGCCGAAGAGACTCTGAAAGGCGATGTTGGGATTTGCCTGATAGGAGAGTGGTCGGTCGATATCGACTGCCGAGATACCGGGGTAGACGACGGAGTCTTTGACATCTGAAAGAACTTTGCCTCCGAGCGTCAAACCAATGTGGGGAAAGATCGATGGAAGAGCACGGGCGAGGGCTCCATCAATGGTTGCGGAGATAGGGCGTCCCGGGTTGCCTTCATCACCGGTGTGATAACACCCCAGAGCACCATACCAGGCCGAATGACCTCCGCGGCACATCTTGCCGGAGAGTCCTTGTAAGATGGTCAATTGATCCTTGAATGGTTCCAGCGAGCAGAGTGAACTTGGGAGTTGGTGGTTCGCCAGCGGCAGATCGAGTAACTTTTCGGTGCGCTCTAATTCCTCGGGCCACCCCTCTTTCTCGCCTGGCCTGACCATCGTTGAAACGAGTTCGGTCGGCACCAGTTCAGCCGGGGTGAGCCCGCTCGATTTCACGACGAAGAGGAATCGTTTGGGCGCGCCCGCAGAAGTTCCCGCCGCCTGGAGTCGACTGACGAATGGCAGGAGGAGAGGTTGATCAGGTCACCATTTCCCACCAAAAGCGAATTTCTAGCATTAAGAGGATTTGCCTTGTGTTCGGATAGGATGTTTTTTAGTGGAACTTAAGTATTTTTTTAATCTAGGTGAACATGACAAGATCCACGACAATATGTGCAGCCATTTTCATGCTGAGTCTGGGATCATCACTTGGCCAAGGTTTGTTTTATTGGCCTCAGGCCTCTCCGGCAGATGGAGGAACGGTCAATTCATCGATTGCCTCAAGGGCGGAAGACGCAATCGTGGAGCATTACCAGGCAATCCCGGCACCTGGTTACGTGTTTGATTCATGGAGTCTTTATCCGAGAGGAGAACATGGAGAGAGCCTCTATGTTCATACTTACGATCCGAGGCTCTCCTATACAGAACAAATCAAACCGATAACCCCCCTTTCTCCCCCATGAACTCCGCCCAAATTCGTTCTTCACGGACTTTCCGCCAGAAGCAAATTCCTAGCAACTCGACCGACTTCAGGACTACAACATGAACATGACCTTCCTAAGCTTTTTCAATGTGCTCTTTTTAAGCCTCATCTTGTTGAGCCCGGGCGGATCGGTAAGCGCCGAAGAGCTCAAACCGAATATCGTGATCATCTTCACCGACGATCAGGGTTATGCCGACCTTGCCTGCTACGGGAATATCAAGAACAAGACCCCGCGCCTGGATCAGCTGGCGAAGGAAGGCACACGCTACACTTCCTTCTACTCCCAGACCGTGTGCGGCCCTTCGCGTTCCGCCCTGCTCACCGGGCGTTACCCGCAACTCAGCAAGGGCTGGAGCATGCCCGGGCAGGAAACCACCTGGGCCGAATTGATCCGCCCGGCCGGTTACCAGACCGCGTGCATCGGCAAGTGGGATGTCTCCAACCGGAAAGCGATCATCGAGCGCATGCCCAACGCACAGGGGTTTGACTACTATTTCGGCCCGCTGGGTGCGAACGACGGAGGCGGGTGCAGCTTTCACGAGAACAACGAAGCGGCCGGTTCCACCCGCGACATGGGCGGCCTCATCCGCATGTACACCGACAAATCGATGGACTACCTGGAAAACAAGCGCGACCAGGACAAGCCCTTCGTGCTCTACCTCGCCCATACCATGATGCATACCATTATCGATGCCTCGCCGAAATTCCGGGGCCAGTCCGCCGGCGACCTCTACGGTGACGTGGTCGAGGAGTTCGACTTCGAAACCGGGCGCCTGCTCGACAAGCTCGACGAGCTCAAGCTGCGCGACAACACCCTGGTCATCTACACCACCGACAACGGCCCGTGGAATCAGCCCAAGTACTACAAGAACAAGAAGGGGCATCCCAAGGGATCGATTTTCTGGGGCGAATCCGGTCCGCTGCGCAACGGCAAGGGCTCCTGCTACGAAGGCGGGTACCGCGCGCCCTGCATTGTGCGCTGGCCCGGGAAGGTGGCGGCGGGAAAAGTCAGTGATACGGTCTGGGCTACCATTGATTTTATGCCGACCTTTGCCCGGCTCGCCGGCTTCGAGGTCCCCACCGACCGGGTCATCGATGGCATCGACCAGACCGATCTGCTCCTGGGAAAAACCGACCAGGGCCGCGAGAGTTTTTACTTCGACAAGGCGGGGATCCGGATGGGGAAATGGAAATACCTGGAAGCGAACGCCCACTTCTTTGGTTACGCGGTCGAGGCGGACCGGGAAAAAGTTGAAGAGCTCTACGACCTGGAAGCCGATCTCGGAGAGCGCAACAACCTGGCCAAAAAACATCCCGACATCGTGGCGCGCCTGAAGGCCGAGACCGCGAAATACCGGAATCGCAAGGGCGCAGCTGACATCAGCAGCGTCCGGGACAAGGCACTCAACCCCGCGAACAAACTCAAGGGCACGATCAAGCTGAAAAAAGGAAACCTGTTCTCCGAGGAAGCCTCTCCCGAAGTCGCGGGCAAGGACCTGCACATCACCGCCACCATTAAATCCAAATCACCCGACGGCGTGATCATCGCCCAGGGCGGCACCCTGGTCGGCTACTCGCTGTACCTGAAAGACGGACAGGCGGTGCTCGGCGTGCGGGTTGCAACGAAGCTGGAAGAGCTTGTACACCCGGACGTGGTGACTGGAAAACAGGTCAGCGTGGAAGCCCGGGTGGGCAAGGACGGCGCCCGCTCCCTGCGCGTGGACGACAAAACCGTAACCGCCGCGGGCCCCAGGATCGAACCGCAGCCCAAGATGGGCCTGTCGGTGGGCACAGACCAGTCGCACGATGTCGGGCAGTACAAGAAGGAAAAGTTTCAGGGGGCGATCGAGGATCTCGTGCTGGATATCCGCTAGCCATAGATCCGCTAGGAGTTGGATGTGTTTCCCCTCACGAAAATAAAAGCGCAGGGTATGCGCGCCGAATCCCAAGGGCGCATTACACCGGATCGTCAGCGATCCCCGGTTCAAAGGTTGCTTCTTCCAGAACTTTCCCTTTTCACCGGGACCGCAAGCACTGATCTACAGGACGAATAGACCCGCGAGAGAAAGGATCCTGCAGGGGACGGTCGAAGCTTTCATGATATCGTAACTATTACCGCGGAGACTTAATAAGTAAATCGTCAAACCACGCGTTAACAACCGCGGCTACGTAGTCCCCGCCCTAAACAGTATTCAACCGCCTAACCACAACGGCTCGCACCAATACTTAAATGCCCACTCCAGCCCCCATGGCCAGCAAATGATAGCCGGTGAATTCGCTGTCCAGGGTGATGGGCTGCTTCAGTGCGAATGAAACGAGCGCGGGCGGCCCAAACGCGAACGAGACGCCCAAAAAACCGTCCAGCAATTTCCAATGCAAGGGCACTTCGCCAGACGGTGACAACTCCTCTTCAAGGTCCGGCTGTTCCTCCAGCAACTCGGACTGATCGACCTCGTCCAAACGCTGAAAGTTTAATTGTAAACGGCGGCGCATGATGCGCACCGCGATATCCAGCACGGCGTAAAGCACCAGCATCCCGATGACCAGGTAGAGTTTGGCATCGGTGCCCCAGAGCAGGCCCGCTACGTGAAACACCGCCAACCCCCTTTCTCCCCCATGAGTTCCGCCAATCTTCGGTTTCCGCGACCTTTCCGCCAAAAGCAAATTCCTAGCAGCTGAGGTAGTTACCTCGGTGGGTTTGCGCGATGACGTTTTGCTTAATTTTCGTCGATGAAGTCTGTGGGTTGTAGCTGACTTGTAGGATCTTTTTGTCCACGGACTTCAAATACGTTTCTACGTCAATATTATGAGGATTCCTCCCCCAGTCCTCTCCAATAATGAAAATATCTGGCTTCAATTCTTTGCAGCCAGAAACGTATTCAAGTTCGTAATAGGGACGAACAATATCAATGCAACGGAGCGCTTTCAGCATCTCCATTCTTTGCTTTAGCGGAATAACCGGGACATTAGGCTTATACGAATTCACAACTTCATCCGAAGCAACTCCTACCGCAACGATATCCCCCAAGGTTTTGCAGTATTCTAGTAATGCGAGGTGGCCCACATGGAGTAGGTCGAATGTTCCAACAGTATAGACAGTCATTTTTTATTTAATCTGAAAATTATCAATTTCGGGAAAGGAGTTACATGAGCTTCCAACTATAGAATGCGGTGATCGCAAGGGTATAAGTGGCAAGAATGTAGACGTTGATTGGGTTCCCTGATAGCTTTGGCGTTTTGATGCGCGAAACATTCAGAGCCGCAAGGGAAAGGCCGCTGGCATAAATAACCACGGAGAAGGCGCCCTCGCTCACGAGGCTCTCCAAGGCGAATACTAAAACGAGGATCAGGCTGTTGTTATCAAGAGCGAGCCCGATGTATTTTGTCCCGCCAGAAAGACCGAAAACACTAAAGTAGCTCAGTCGCAATCCAGCAGCAGCTAGCATTAGAAATGCACCGACAAGAAAGATGGGCTCAAATTTTCCATAACTCAGCAGGAGGATGGCTGGAGTGACGCCGTAACTGACAATGTCTATCAAGACATCGAGTTGGCCTCCGAATGCTCTATCATTTCCGGTGCGACCACTCATCCTTCGCGCAATCAGTCCATCCGCCCAGTCGAAAGCGACCGCCCAGACCATCCCGATCATTGCGGCATAGAAAACCCCCAAAATGCTAAAGTAGATAGCAAGTAGGGTGCAGGCTAGTCCTGCCAGTGAACAGATATTGGGAAGGTCTTTTGCGAATGAAAGAATGGTTGGTGGACTCTCTTGCTTTTTTACGGTGTCTGTCGTCATTATGATTTTTTTCTGGTATCCGAGCTCTGTTAAATTTCATGACTTTAAAAGTGACCTCCTGCTTGCACCTAGCGTGTCGAGGACACGTCTTTCACTTGAAAGGCCGGCCCTACAGCTGCTCTCTATTAGAGCAGTATCTTCATTGGGCGTTGGGGTGCTTCCCTCAGTGCCATATCTGCCTCCTGAAATTCCTCCAGCGTGTTGAACTAGCTTCTTGGGCTATTTCGCTCCGAATGGACGCGGGGCTTTGTTTTTTGAAATATGCAATCGTTGCGCATTTAATATTTTCACAAATCGCAAAAAGGCAGCCGCCGCGCGAGCGGTCGAACTACTTTGTCTTGTGTATGGATGCACCATGCCTTCAAACCAAGTTGGGATCAAGCTCAGTGAATTGAATGAAGATTACAAAACGTAAATAGGAGGGCTAGACAGACTGGTAGGAATTTTTTTGGCGGGGGGGCCTTGAAGCCGCCTTTGGACCAACCCCCTTTCTCCCCCATGTATTCCGCCCAACCCTGGTTTCCGCGATCTTCCCGCCCCGGTCCAAAAGCGGCTTTCGGTTGTAGTTATGACGTCCATATAGCACTTGTTTAAAGACCTGCTCTTTAAGGGTGCTGCGATCCATGTAAGAACGGCGACAAACCTTCTCTAAAGTCTCATGAAACTCTCCTGTGCCAACTGCCTCAGCGTATGCCCTAGCTTCTTTTGAGTCCATTAGGCGTGGGTAAAGTAGATTAAAAAAGAAGAAGGGTTGGGAGTTCTTAATATCGATTACTCCTACTTCTTCTCCATTTAAAAGAAGCCAGTTGCGAACTGGTCGCTCGGCATCTGTGTTAGGGCACTATAAACCCTACCATTGTTTTCCTTTAAGCGATAATCACCACGGGACTTCCGCCTGGAGAATTCCGCAGTCAGATGTAACTCTTGCAGCGAATGAAAGTCAGTTCTTCGCGAAACCGATGTCCTTGAGCCATGCGATAAAGCTATCTGGCCACAGTGCAGCTGATTCGGCACGTCCGGTCGCGAGATCGAACCCGTGATTGCCTTTGTTGTAAATGTGCAACTCAACGCTGGTTCCAGCCTTGAGTAGATTCAGAAAATACTCCGTGCACTTGTCGGCTGGAGTTAATTTGTCATCGGCGGCATTCATAATAAACGTTGGAGGAAAATTGACTCCAGCGGGATCTTTCAGCGGTGGGCCGCCGATCCACGGATAGAGCAAGCCTGCAAAATCAGGACGCGCGGTGGCATCTGCTTCGGCCGCATGCAGAACGGCGCTGAGAGCGAGATGACCGCCAGCAGAGAAACCACAGATGCCGATGCGTTTGGGATCGACTCTCAGTTCATCGGCCTGGAGTCGCAATGTGCGCAAAGCCTGATGGGCATCCGCGACGACTTCGGGCAAGTAGGTGTCCCAGGGAAATGCCCGCGCACCATTCAGGCCCCTGGTGTTGGTGCGATACTTCAGAACCAGCGACGTTACTCCGTGTTCTTTCAGGCGGAGTGCGAGATCATGCCCTTCGCGATCCAGCCATACGTCTGTGTACCCACCCCCAGGGCAGATCACCAATCCAACACCGTTGGCCTTCTCCGGATCTGGTCGATGAATCGAAAACGTTGCTTTTGAGACATTGCGAAATACCCGATTCTTTTCGGAAGGCGAACCAGGCGCTGGATCGTTGGCGCGTGTTCCCTCGGCTTTTTCGTATTGAATCGGGTTTCCCCGCGCGCCTTCGGGCCACAGGGGTTTTTCTTCCGGAAGTTCTGCAGAGATCACGGGCTGGACAGTAGCGAGGACCAACAAAATGCAACCATTTACGGATGCTGTATTCAGCTTCTTCAGTGACAACATGCCGTCAGAATGCCTGTCGGGCGCAAATTGGGAAAGAGCTATTATTGTGAGTCTGGCGAGAACTTTGAGTGAACTATCGGGGCAGCTTGGCAAAAAAGAAGCCCGAAAGCGCGGGGCTTTCGGGGTTCCAGCTCAGGATTCGCCAAACAACTCAACCTCCTTTCTCCCCTCTCCGACCCCCTTAACGGCGCCCCCAAGCGCACCACCCCAAAAGCAAATTCCTAGCAGCCAGCCATGCAAGATCACCGCTTCTTGTTTGAACTTCTTCTCGTGCCAAACCAATCCCTGGAAATGAGCGCTGCTTTGAGATGAATCTGTTTTCTATTCCATGCCGGTGTCGCTTGCATGTAGGTCAGAACGGCGTTGCCATTTGAGGTGAAAAAGAACCATCAGCGGTTCCACTCTCAGAGCCACACAACCGACAGCTTAGATGTTATCACGAAAGCTCATGAAACCTCCTCAAACCTTACACGGCGGTGTATCACTCCCCCACCTTCACAAAAGGAAAGCCCTCCAACTCATTGAGAAGAAGGGCTTTAAAATATGGCGGACCGGGAGGGATTCGAACCCTCGATACGCTTTTGACGTATACTCCCTTAGCAGGGGAGCGCTTTCAACCACTCAGCCACCGGTCCGGCGCTCGGTTGAACGGGCGGGATATGAACACCTCAATTGACCTTCGTCAATGGTAAGAGCATCCAATTCTAAACTTTTTTTAAGGCACAAAAAAAGGTGGCTCGACGAGAGCCACCTTTCGAAATCTTCGGAGTAATCTCCGCGCTAGTTTGAGCTGACGCTTTCGAGGATGACCTGATCTCCAGCTTGGAGAGCGACGCCATTCTTAAGGCTGCCTGGCTCAACATCGGCGACAGCCGTATTTGGCTCGAGCTTGGAAATGAGGAGCTTACCGAGAAGCCGCCCGTCGCGTTGAATTAGGAGTTTAGAATCACCGGTAAGACCGGACTTCTCACCTGCCCCAATCACTACGAAATTCCAGTCATTATCGACAGCTACGATCGTCGCTTGAAAGGTATTCCCTTCGACGCGTTTGATACTCTGGTTGATCTTCTCAACAATACGGCTGCTCTCAGCAAGATTCTTTGCAATCTCTTCTTCGAGGCGCTTTTTGACGAGACTCGCATCCTGTTCTTCACCAACCAGCTTCTTCTGGCTCACCTCCATGTCTTTCACAACGCGTGGGACCTCTTCAAGCTCGATCCCAGGAAATTTCCCACGGAGCACTTCCATCGAAGCATCGATTTTTTTCTTGTCAGCTGCAGCAACTTCAAGCTCACCACTCACCGAATCAAGAGTGTTTGCGAGCTCAGTTGCCTTGGACTTGGCTGCCTCTAGCTCGGCCCCGGCCTTAGCCTTTTCATCTAAGGCAAGATCTTTTGCTGCAGTCACAGTTTCTTCTCTCTCCTCCTCCTCGCCGATCCTATCGTCAAGATTACTAACCTCTTTTTTCAATTCCTTTCGGTCATTAAGCTTGGTTTCGTATTTCTCTTTGGCACCCCAGCCAAAGTAACCTGCCACAGCGATAGCGACAATTGCGAGGGAGTAGGTAAGACTTTCTTTCATAAGATACTAAATTCGTAGGTTAAGTGTGTTTTTGAATATGCTTGTTAACTCTAGTTTCCACTCGAAGCGGATTCGACCGGGATTACGACATCTCCTGGCGCAATATCCAAACCTTCTTGGAGGGAACTTTGAACCACATCTGCAGTAGCTAGATTGGCGGAGACCGCTTTCACATTGAGTTCAGCAATTTTTTCTCCTTCGCGCATGACGGCGACTTTAGATCCCCCGATAACTCCGGAGCGAATGCCAGCAGCAAGAGTCACGATTCCAAGACGACGATCGATCGATCGAATCGTGGTCCTCATAGTTGGGAAAGACTGACCAGAAGTAATTTGGCTTTGTTTCGTTTTCGCAGCAACCAGGACCTGGCCAGTACTTGTCTTTTCAACTTGGAGGCGAGCGATTACGCTGTTCAAAGTTGCGACCTGCTCCTTCAATTCAGTGATAGAGGCCTGAAGACGCCCTATCTTTGGAGCAAGCTCTTCGATATCGCCTAACTCTTTCAGCTTTCCTTGCGCATCGGCAACTTCGCTCTTTGTCGAAGCAAGCTCCTTTTCCTTGGTATCAATTTCAGCCTGAATAGCGCCGTTAGCCCCAGTCTGCTTTTCTACCTCGCCACGCAGACTATCACGTTCTTTCGTCGCTCCATCTCGAGTAGCCTCAAGCTCCTTGATTTCGGAAACCAGATCCTTATAGGTTTCCGAGTTCCTTTTTTTATCGCCCTCCTTTATTTCAATCTCGCTAACTGTTTGTTCGAAAACTTTACTATTCTTCCAAGCTACGAAAGCCGAGAACGCGAGGACGATTGCTGTCAGGGTGCCTAAAGTATTTACCATGGGATGTTTGTCGTAAGGTGGTGTTTCAAGTAAGCTACTGGTGTTGACGGGCATCCGGCAATCAGAAAATTCACCGAAAAATGAATTATTATTATTAACTGCCCGACTTTTGCACTCTATCGCTTGCATCTGCGGTGGAAGAAGACAATTTGCCGTCGTGTCGAGCGTCCTGCGTGTCATTGGTTATTTAAAAAGATATCCCCTTCTCGGGGGATCTCAGTTCCTATGTGCCTCTATTATGGCGGCTTCAGTCATCGTATTCCCGCTCGTCACTAAGCACATCACAGGAGAAATCATTCCGAACCGACAATTTGACGTCTTTCTTCCCTGGGTCTTGGTCGGCCTCCTGAGCTTTTTCATCAAGGACGCTCTAAATTGCGCCCGCATCATATTGAACAACCACTTTGAGCAACGGGTGATTTTTGACATCCGCTCTGACCTCTACCGTAAGATTCAGAGGCTTCCCTTGAGATGGTTCGATAGCCGCCGCACCGGAGACATCATGACTCGTGTAGTTGAAGACGTGACCGCGATGGAGCGCATCTTAATCGATGGAATTGAGCTAGGGCTTATTTCGGTCATTCAAATCCTCGCGGTTGGAATCACGATGTATTGGTTGGACCCCACGGTTGCATTGTGGGCCACTCTTCCGATTCCCTTCCTAGCGATGGGGGCATGGATTTACACCCGCAAGGCTCGGGGAAGATACAAGGCGCAGCGGGATGCTTCCTCAGATCTAAACGCAGTTTTGCACGATAATATCGCCGGGATTCGACAGATTAAGGCCTATGCCGCGGAAAAAGATGAACACGAACATTTCAACGGACTTTCGGGCGCGCTTCGCAAGGCCACCCTGCGAATCATGAAATGGTGGGCCATCTACAACCCGAGCATGTCGTTCTTTAACAGCACGGGGTATGTGCTTGTCCTCGGGTTCGGAGGGCTTGCGGTGATGCAAGGCACCATGCAATTTGATGAACTCCTGACATTTTTTTTACTTCTTTCTCTGTTCTACGAGCCAGTCAGCAAGCTCCACCAGCTCAATCAGATGGCTTTGTCTTCTCGTGCCGCCGCCGACCGTGTTTTTGAAATCTTAGACTCCGATGATGAGCCAGACGCCGCGAGCGGAGATCTTCTTCCCCGCCCCGTCAGAGGCGCAGTTGAATTCAACGACGTCAGTTTTTCTTACGATGAAGGCCAACCAACACTCGACGAAGTCTCACTTATTGCCGAGCCCGGACAAACGATCGCTTTGGCCGGCTCCACCGGCGCTGGCAAGTCAACGATCGTCAACCTACTTTGCCGATTTTACGAATATGACAACGGCTCAGTTCTCATTGACGGAAAAGAACTAAATACCCTGGCAAAAGGGTCACTCCGAGACGCCATCGGCTACGTGACTCAGGAAGCTTTTCTTTTTAACGGAACAGTACGCGAAAACCTCTCGCTTGCAGATCGCCACGCTGATGATGATGCCATTTGGAAAGCTCTTGAAGCCGCCAAGGCCAGCGAATTTGTTCGCGCGCTACCAGAACAACTCGATACCAATGTCGGCGAGCGAGGCGTGAAACTCTCAGGCGGAGAAAAGCAGCGCCTGTCAATCGCTCGAGCCCTCCTTAAGGACCCTCCCATTCTTCTTCTCGATGAAGCGACGGCTTCAGTCGATAACCAGACCGAACTTCTGATCCAACAGGCGCTTGATGAATTAATGAAAAACCGCACATCTATCGTGATTGCCCACCGGCTCTCGACCATTCAGAACGCCGATCGGATCTACGTTCTACAAAAAGGCCGTGTCATTGAGGAGGGACCCTACGACGAACTCCTCAATCAAGGAGGTAAATTTGCGGAGTTGGCTAACACTATAAAATAATCGCAACTCCCTGATTATCAGGATTTCTGAATGAAAATTTTAGAAAAAAAGGGCTAATTCCGCTCAAATTAGGAGGTTTTTTTATTCATCCATAGACAAAACCGCCCCTCCAGCTACGTTTTCTGGGAAGTTATAACAATAACGCCGATTTTTCCTCCTTTGGGAGAGCAACCGGCTTTGTGCGAAGCGGCTCCGGATTGGTCTCTGGAGCCGCTTTTATTATTTCGAGCACCACTTATCCTCATTTACTTCACAAACCAGCCGCCGCCTGGACAATCCTGCAATTCGAGGGTTCCCCTTGCATTCTTATCATGGCAAAAAGAAAGACTAAAGAAGCTGCTGCGTTTCCATCAGAGATAACCAACGACGGCCTTGGAAAAGTTCTAAACCCTCTTTGCTAATTTTTTCTATCCCGATAAAAAATCGCCCCGTATGAAGTCCCAAGTGACACCGTCATTTACCACCTTCCAAATGATCTCATCACCCAAAATATCGCGCTCCTTTTTCTCATTGAAAGCCCTCGCTTTCACTGTCTTTGGCACCGCAGCCGGACATGCTGCGGTTGACTTCAATCGTGACATCCGCCCTATCCTTTCAGACAAATGCTTTCACTGCCACGGCCCTGATGAAAAGACCCGGAAGGCCGAACTACGGCTCGACACATATGAAGGAGCGACCGAAGGAGGAGAATTCGAGATCCCGATCGAGCCCGGGAAACCCAATGGATCGGAAGTTATTGCGAGAATTCTTAATCAGGACCCAGAGGAAATCATGCCTCCCCCTGAAACTCACAAAAAAGTCTCCCCGAAGGAACTTGAGCTCCTCAAGCAGTGGATCAAAGAGGGCGCGAGATATGATGATCCCTGGACTTATAAAAACCCGCTCAAGCACCCCACCCCTGCTATTAAGACCAAAGATTGGCCCGTCAACTTTGTCGACCATTTTATTCTCTCCCAACTTGAAAAGGCCGCCATTTCGCCATCTCCTGATACTGATCCCGTGACCCTTCTTCGCCGACTAAATTTTGACCTGACCGGTCTTCCACCAACCCCCGCCGATCGCAAGCGCTTTCTAAGATCTTTAAAAAGTGATCCCCAAATCGCCATCGAGGCCGAAGTCGATCGGCTCCTCAAATCTTCTCACTTTGGAGAGCGGCTTGCAAGCTACTGGCTCGACCTAGTCCGCTATGCCGACACCGTTGGTTACCACGGCGATCAGGATCACAATATCTCGCCTTATCGCGACTATGTCATTCGCGCCTTTAACGAGAATATGCCATTTGATCGCTTCACTCGGGAGCAATTGGCTGGCGACCTCCTCCCAAACCCGACTCAGCAGCAACTCGTCGCAACTGGCTACAATCGGCTCCTTCAAACCACCCACGAAGGCGGGCTACAACAAGCTGAGTATCGCGCGATCTACCAGGCAGATCGCGTCCGCAACGTCTCCGCTGTTTGGATGGGAGCCACTGTGGGTTGCGCACAGTGCCACGATCATAAATACGATCCATACACCGCCAAAGACTTCCACACCCTCGGAGCTTTCTTTGCCGACATTGATGATGAGCGACACTTTAAATCCGGAACTAACTCTCTTCCAACCCGCCGCCCCCCTGAAATCTCCGTACTAACTTCCGGCCAAGAAGCAAAACTCGACTCGCTAGAAAAAAAACTTAACGACCTTTCAAAAGGCAAGCGAAACGAAATCGCTCGCCTCGTCAAGGAATCTGCCGACCGGGCTTTCCTTGCCAAGAAAACGAAAGATCCCAAAGAGAAGAAGAAATGGTCTGATGGCCTAAAACGAACCAACGAGGCACTCGCCAAGCTCATCTCCGGCGACAAACTTAACCAATGGAAAACTACCGAAGAACGTCGTGAAAAAATCGCGTCCTCCGGGACGCTCACCATGATCACGAAAGCGCTCAAGACGCCTCGCATTTCGCGAATCTTGCCCCGAGGAAACTGGCTCGACGAATCCGGTGAGATTGTCCAACCCGCCGTCCCCCACTTCCTACCCAAAATCAAAAAAGAGGGGCGTCAAACCCGCCTTGATCTTGCGAACTGGATCACTGATCCTCAGAACGGAACCGGAGGGCTTACAGCCCGCGTTACCTCAAATCGCCTCTTCTATCTTTTTTTTGGAACCGGCCTTTCCCGATCCCTCGGTGACTTTGGAGGACAGGGCCAACCACCATCAAACCCCAAACTTCTCGATCGGCTCGCCGTCGAGTTTCATGAATCCAATTGGGATCTTAAGAAGATGGTTAAGACTCTCGTGACCTCGCGAGCCTACCGCCAATCTTCACTCGTTCCCTCAAACCTGCGCGAGCGCGACCCCTACAATGAACTTTTTGCCCGGCAAGCCCGCTTTCGCCTCCCTGCCGAGATGGTCCGGGACAACGCTCTCTTTCTCTCCGGACTCCTCGTCACCGACCTTGGTGGAGCCTCCATAAAGCCCTATCAACCCAGCGGCTACCACCGCCACCTCAACTTCCCAGCCCGGAAATATAAACAAGACACCGACGCGAAAATCTACCGCCGTAGTCTTTACATCCACTGGCAGCGGCAGTTCCTGCACCCCATGCTCAAGGCATTCGACGCTCCCAGCCGTGAAGAATGCACCGCCGAACGCCCCAAATCAAACACCCCAGTGGCGGCACTCAACCTCTTGAACGACCCTACCTTCGTCGAAGCCGCGCGCGTTTTTGCTGAGCGGATCCTCAAGGAATCGAAGCCAGACAATCTTGCGCGTCTCCACCATGCCTTTGAACTTGCCCTCAATCGCGAACCAACGACCGAAGAACGTGACACGCTCGGACAACTCCTCACTTATGCCGAGGCTGACTTTAAAAAGAATCCAAAGTCGGCAACCGCCATCATCAACATCGGCCAAACCAAGCCCAAGGATTCCGATACAATCGCTCTCGCGAGTTGGACCACCATCTCACGCGCCATTCTTAATCTTGGTGAAATAACCACGCGTAACTAAGCCTCAAAGAAGTAACCAAATCACCCCGGGGGAATGCCCTATATTTTGACCTTCAACCCTCTATTTCCATGAACGCCGCAAACTTCATTAATCGTCGGACTTTCCTCAACAACACCGGACTTTCCTTCGGATCCGCAGCCCTCCTTTCTCAACTTACTCGCGCAGAAGGTCTCGTTGAAAAATACCCTGGCTTGTCCGGCTTCCCGCACCACGCGCCCAAAGCAAAGCGCGTCATCTTTCTCTGCATGTCCGGAGGACCATCTCATCTCGAGACATTCGACTACAAACCACAACTCGATAAGCTCAACGGGAAGGCCATGCCGGAATCCTTCACCAAGGGCCAGCCCATCGCACAGCTCCAAGGGCAGGCTCTTAAGGTCCAAGGCCACCTCACTAAGTTCAAAAAATACGGGAATTCGGGCCAATATATTTCTGACTTCCTTCCCTACCACCAGAAGATGGCAGACGATATCACCGTCCTCCGATCCATGGTCACCGAGCAAATCAACCACGATCCCGCTCACACCTTCATGAATACAGGTAGCGCCATCAGCGGTCGCCCCTCGATGGGTTCCTGGATTAACTACGGCCTTGGGTCCGAGTCCGAAAACCTTCCCGGCTTTGTAGTCCTCACTTCCGTCGGTGGACGTAACCCCCAACCAATCGCCTCTCGCCAGTGGGGTTCCGGCTTCCTCCCCTCTCGATTTCAGGGCGTCGAATTTAATTCCACCGGCGACCCCGTCCATTACGTTACAAATCCAAGGGGAGTGGATAGACAGCATCAGAGCGCGCTCATTAAAACTATACAGAATCTCGACTCCCAGCGTAACGAACTCGTCGACGACCCTGAGATCGCAACCCGTATCAGCGCTTACGAAATGGCCTTCAAAATGCAGGCCTCAGTCCCTGAACTCACTGACCTCTCCGGCGAATCTCAAAAGACTCTAGATATGTATGGCGCCAAGCCCGGCGACGGGTCGTATGCTTCCAACTGCCTTCTGGCCCGGCGCCTCATTGAAAAAGGAACCCGCTTCGTTCAACTTTACCACCGAGGTTGGGACCACCACGGCGGCCTTGAAAAGTACATGGGAATCTGTAGCAAGCTCACTGACCAACCCACTTGGGCTCTGCTCACTGACCTCAAGCAGCGCGGCTTATTGGAGGATACTCTTATCGTCTGGGGCGGAGAATTCGGCCGCACCCCAATGTTCCAAGGTAAGGGAGGAGCTGGACGCGACCACCACATTAAAGGTTTCTCAATGTGGATGGCAGGAGGTGGAGTTAAATCGGGTATGAGCTACGGCGAAACCGACGAGCTTGGTTACAACGCCGCCAAAGATATAGTTCACGTTCGCGACTTTCACGCCACCCTTCTCCACTTATTAGGAATCGACCACCATCGCTTCTCAAAGAAATTTCAAGGCCTCGACATGCGTCTCACCGGCGTTGAGTCCGCAAAAGTAATCAAAAAAATCCTCGCCTAAAATGACCACCTTCATCTTCACAATCAGCGCCACTTTCCTCTGTCTTTCAGCCATAGCAGCCGAGCCTCTACGCGTCTTTCTTTTCGCCGGACAATCAAATATGGAAGGTGCCGACACCGACCCCAAACTTGTCGAAACCTTTCCTCCCTTTAGCAACGCACTCAAACCTCTTGAAAACGTGCGTTACTCCTTTCAAACAGGAGCAGATCACAAATCAAAAGGCTGGACCGATCTCCGTGTTGTGGGGAACAACTTCGGCCCAGAAATCACCTTTGCCAGAGCCTTTCGCCAACAAAGCAAGGATTCACTCGCACTCATCAAAGATGCTTGGGGCGGGACCACCCTCGTCAACGACTGGGCACCTGATGGCGGCGACGAGAAAAGCCGTAAACTTTACCAACGTTTTATCACTCAGATCCGCGACCGTTTAGCCGAACTCGAAAAACAAAGCCTGACATACAAAATAGAAGCTCTTATGTGGCACCAGGGTGAAAATGACATGTTCCATCCCGAAGGAAAACAATACTACGAAAAGAACCTGCGCAACTTTATCACCAGGATCCGCAAAGATCTTTCTACCCCCGAGCTAAAAGTTTTCGTCGGAGAAATCAGCACCAAAGGGATTTGGGGTATGGACAACCGTGCCAATGTCACCCTTATCCGCAACGCCCAGATCGCTGTCGTCGAATCTGACCCCAAGGTCTTTTTCGTCCCGACATCTCACTTAGCCTTCAAAATCGGACGCCCCGTCGGCCTGCATTATCACTTCGGCACCCTCGGCCAACTTCAACACGGCGAAGCATACGCTGCCGCCTACTTTGATCAAAACCGCACTTCAAATCGGCGAGAGATTCATATGCCTAAAGTCAAAAAAGTGAAACTTTTCATCCTAGGAGGACAACGAAACATGGAGGGAGAAGCATCATGGATCAAGGACATCGAGGATACCCATCTCGCAAAACCACAGAAGGCCCTTTATCAGTATAACCTCGGCAAGGTCACCACCTCAAATGGTTGGGAATACCTATCACCAATCAACCACCTTGGAGGCTTCGGCCCTGAACTAAGCTTCGGGCAACAATTAATTCCCACCTTAAAGGACGGTGAAATCCTTGCGATCTACAAATTCACCGATAGTGGATCACAATCACTCGATTGGCTTCCTGAAGGATCCAAGGAGCCCTACCGAGACCGTTATCAAGATTGGATAACCGGAATTAAAAAGTGCCGTGACGATCTCACCAAGCAGGGTTACCAATGCGAAATTCCAGCCATCTTCTGGCACTGTGGAGAAAACGACCGCGCACTAAATTGGATGGCGGACAAATACGCCGACCGCCTTCAGACTTTTATGAATACGACCCGTAAAGATCTCGAACTTCCCGAACTCAATTGGATTCTCACCGAACAACCCATACTTACAGAAAGCATCACCGGAGATGAAAAACTCTACGACCTTAACTCCGATCTTGAAGCCTTGGACGCCAGCAACTCCAATTTCACGTTCGTCAAAACCTCAGACCTTCCGCACAATCCTGTGCTCTTCGGCTCCAAAGGGATCATCGCTCTCGGTAACCGTATGGCCGAAGCTTGGGCAAAGATAACACTCGATTAGATCTCGATTTTTGGTCTTCTAATCCAAAACCAGATCGGCGATCTTTAAAAATGTTTTAAAAAGGCATGAATCGCACCCGCTTCGAGCGAACGGGCACTCCCCAATTTTGATGTCAGGAAAATTCCCATTACCCGGCCCCGCTGATTAACGATAGGCCCACCCCGACATTCCCGGCTTGCATCGAGTGCCAACTCTGAGGTTGGCTGATTTTTCCAGGAGTCCATCGGTGAGAGAACCGTGCAGGGAATCACATCCGCGATATTCTTATCTTTAGCCGACAACCCAAAGAGTTTGAGGGTGAGTCCTGATTTGAGGTCTTCACGATCTCCAATTGGCAATAACTCATGTGACCGACACTCAATTTTCAGAGCTCCAATATCGTTTCTCTCCGAGACACCAAGAACCTTCGCTTTAAAGCTCTGTCCGTCTTCCAGAGTCACCCTCACGGGCAATACTTTGCCCTCTTGGTCTAAGAGAATTCGCCTACAAGTCATCACATAACCCCCCTCTTTATAAAAGAACCCAGTCTCCTTACCATTCGCAGTTGAGATCCGAACACAGGCCGGGGCCACATTTCTGGTGAGAGCGGCACCCTCCAAAGATTTGTAATCTTCATTCTTCAGATTGGGCATTCGCTTTTGTAATTCATCAGCCCGATCGATCTCACCCAGTCTTTTCCAAAAATTAATTGCTGATCCAAGATACCCTTCCCTCGACAGTTGACCTGCCAGTTCTGCTCCAACCCGAAAACGCCCCGACTCACTCCCAGCCTTCCGGTAGAAATCGTAAGACAATTCAAGCTCACCAGCATCGGTAGCGTGAGCTGCTAGGGTCAACCACCGATCTATATTCACAACCCGATCTCGAATAAACTGAATCCGGGCTTCATCATACTTCAATGATGGTCTGTCAACCCAAGAGGTTTGTTTCACAACCTTAATCAATACCGATGCCAAAGTAATAAGAGCTTCGTCCTCCTTTGAAAAACGTAAATCTCCGAGCATCCTTTCATAGTCCACCACCTCCTCTAACCACTCCTTAGAAGACTTCTCCTGTGACCACTGGGATTCCCTCCGCAATTCCCTAGCATCACGAAAGGCTGCTGATGCGGCTAGCTTGTTGACCTCCCCATGGATATTTGGTTTAAGCCACTGTCGGGCATTTTCGTCAAACTGCTTGGCCTTGGCCTCCCGCGCCTCGGCTATCTTGCGACCTTCATTGATCTTATGATTTTTTGTGAATAGGCGCTTCACACTCCGATGCATTTTTTTTCCGAGAGTGACCCTCCGGGCATCTCCTTTCGCAATTAAGTCATCCAACTCCTCCAACACGAGTTTCGCATTCTCAATCGTCGGTTCTTCGAGTCGCTTCACAGCCCCCCCTAGCTCTGACCCCAATAGGGCAGGAACTATGAACAAGGGCAGAATGATTAACGCAACACACTTCATTTTGACGGCGACAAAGATGTGAACGCAAAACCTTGATTTTACAAGAGTGGGAATTACTGTCTTTTCGCGCTTGCCCCGCGCGAAGCTCCGGCGCAAAACCTTTTTGATGTCTGAAGTTACCAAAATTGCGATTATTGGAGCGAGCGGGTATACTGGGTTGGAACTCCTGCGTCTCGTTTTTTGCCACCCAAAAGCCGAGGTTGTTGCCATCACTTCCCGCGCAAACGCCGGGACGAAAGTGACAGAAGTCTTCCCTCGCTTCGAGGGCCATCCCGGCACCGAGATTTGTTTCATCGAGCCTGACATGGAATCCGTCGCAGCGACTGGTGCTGAGGTTGCCTTCCTAGCACTTCCTCACGGAGCAGCCGCCCCTTTCGCCCGAGACCTCTTGGATCTCGGAATAAAAGTGATCGATTTGAGTGCTGATTTTCGGCTAGACGACCCCGCCGTCTATCAAGACTTTTACGACCACCCACACCCCGCCCCTGAGCTACTTGATGAGGCAATCTTTGGCCTTCCTGAGATCTACGAATCCGAGATCAAGACAGCTCGGCTCATTGCATCACCTGGATGTTACCCTACCTCAATCATACTTCCCTTAATTCCCCTTTTAAGAGGGGGCCTTGTCGAACACTCGACGATTAACGTTTCGTCGATGAGTGGTGTCAGCGGTGCTGGCCGCAAGGCAGACCTCTCTCTCATTTTCGCCGAAGTTAACGAAAGTGTTCGCTCATATGGCCTCCCTCGCCATCGGCATCTTTCCGAGATCGAGCAAGAGCTTGGAAAAGCTGCTGGAGAAAAAGTAACCATCTCTTTCGTTCCTCATCTCATTCCAGTTACGGCCGGAATTTGTACTACGACTTTTGCAAAATTGACCGGCGACTTTGACCGTGTTGATAAGGTTCTTAGAGACGCTTATGAGGACACCCCCTTTGTCCGCCTCCGCGGAGCTGGAATCTCGCCTGACACCAAACATGTCACTGACTCAAACTACATCGATATCGGTTGGCATCATGATTCTCGCACTGGGCGAATCATCATCCAAAGTGCCGAAGATAATCTTGGCAAAGGCGCGGCTGGCCAGGCGATCCAAAGTTTCAATCTTATGGTTGGAAATTGTATAACTGACGGATTGCAAAACCTGTAGCCTCCGTTCACCTTCCTCCCCCCATGGATCTTCCTTACACACGAATCAAAGGCGGCATTTGCGCAGCCCGCGAATTTCTTGGGAGCGCGATTTCATGTGGCATCAAGGATCCAAAATCAAACCGCCTTGATCTTTCCTTGATTTACTCAAAAAGAGAATGCTTGAGCGTTGGGATGTTCACCCAAAACCGAGTCAAGGCTGCCCCAGTCCGTGTTTCCCAAAGCCACCTCCGTGCCGAGAGCTTGAGGGCTATTATTACAAATAGCGGGAATGCCAACGCCTGCACCGGGCCTACTGGTATGCAGGATGCGAAAAACATGGCTAAGGAAACCTCTAAACTTCTCGAGCTAAGACAACGAGAAGTAGGCGTTTGCTCCACCGGAGTGATCGGACTGCCAATGCCGATGATACGGATTGAGCCAAAATACGAGGACCTGGTAGCAGGACTGGGACCCAAGAACGGTAACGATGTAGCCCGCTCCATTATTACGAGCGACACTCACGAAAAGGAATTTGCGATTTCGTTCGAGCTTCACGGTAAGCGCGTCCGTATTGGTGGCTGCGCCAAAGGTGCCGGTATGATTAATCCCAACATGGCCACCATGCTCTGCTTTGTCACCACCGATGCCAACATCGGAAAGAGGAGTCTGAAGGAAGCGATCGAAAACAGCGTTGATAACACCTTCAACCGCATCACGATCGATGGCGACACTTCCACCAATGATTCTGTAATCATTCTCGCCAACGGCGCAGCCGAAAATAAAACAATCCGCCGTGGAACCAAAGAGTGCCGTGATTTCAGTCACGCTCTAGAATTTGTTATGAACAAACTGGCCAAGGCCATCGTCCGTGACGGAGAACGGGTCACTAAGTTTGTCACGCTTGAGGTGAAAAGCGCCCGCAATACATCTGATGCAAAAAAGGTAGCTCAAGCGGTCGCTAATTCATTCTTGGTCAAATCATCATGGAATGGTGAGGACCCAAACTGGGGGCGCATCATTCATGCCGTTGGCTATTCCGGTGCAAGTATTCGCGAGGAATTTGTTGATATTTACTACGAATCTAAGGTCGCATGCAAAGGCGGCTTACAGGCCAAAACAAATCCCGAGATCCTTCGAAACATCGTTAGTAAACCAGCATTCAAGATCACCATCGATCTTGGCGTTGGAGACGCAAATCACCGAATTTACGCCTCTGACCTTTCACCGGAATATATTGATTTTAACCGCTCAGAGTATGCCTACTGGAAACAGGCAAAAAAAGACGGATTGGTTTAGGCAAGGTCGAGAGCACGGGCGAGGGCTCCGATAATGATGTCTCCCTCTTCATTCCCAACAGATAATCTGAGTAAATTCGGAGAAACTCCGCAGGCCTCGGCCCAATCGAGTTCGAAGTAGTGTGCCAACATCGTGTAGGGGTTCGCCAAGGTGAATTCAGTTCCTAGGTTTGGACCTTTGCAAAGCTCTAATGCATCGTAAACCTTCGGCATCTTGCGCGGCTGCTTTAAGGTGAACGAAACCAAGCCGCCATAGCCACCATTCTCCCTACGAATTAGACGGTATTCGTGGGGGGTATTAAATTTGGGATACCAGACTCGGCCGATCGCTGGATGTTCGTGCAGATAGTCCGCAACCAACTCGCCATTCTGATTTGATTTTTCAACCCTCTGACGGTAGCTCCTGATATTCGAACTCAAAACCCGGCAATCCCCGCTGTAAAGTCGTGATCCCCCTTCAGTGTCTTCACTTAGAAACGAGCGGAATTCGCTCGCCCAAGGGGAATCAGTATTCAGCGTAAGCATTCCCCCCATGACATCCCCCATTCCTGAAATCCACTTCGTCAAACTAGTAGTGACCAGATCCACATATTTCAAAACCTCCAAATTGATGGAGCTAGCGACTGTATCATCAACCACTAAAGGCACACCACCTTGACGACAAGCTTCTGAAATCCGGGGAAGATTGATCGTCCTTAAGAGCGGATTACTTGGCACTTCACAAAAGACCGCTGCAAATTCGCCCTCTTGAATTCTTCGAACGGCGGCATCGAGATCCTCCCCTTCAGCATCATAAAGAAAGACGACACCATTTCCAAAACGTTGCTGTACTTTTAAAGCATCAACGTATGGAAACTCCAACTGAAGAGTCTTCTTGCTCGGGAAAAGATTCATGATCGCTCGATAAGCCGCAAAAACACCCGACATGCCGCTCTCATACAAGTAGTGATCATCTAAAGGGGCTCCAGAAAACTCCGAGAGCTGCTGTTTCAACATCACGACTGATCCACCCTCGGACTCGCGATCCTTGAGAAGATCCTCCGCCCGGCGACTGCTGATGATCTCGCCCGTGAACCTCCAATACTCCATTGCCACACCAATCGCAGTTTCCGGAACAATCAATGCCTGCATTCCCTCGTCATAGCTCGCGATTCGAGTTGCCACTGCTAACTTTCGTTCGACATAACGCTGAGCCCCCTGAGCGGCCCGTTTGTGAGGAAAAACGATGGCTCGCTTCCCTGTCTCTGCGATCTCTTCGGTCGCTTTAGCAAAAACCCGTTTCACCAGCGGATGCAGAAAAAACCGGGGATATCCCGCCTCTAACTTTTTTATCACACGGTCCCTGCCTTCCTCGTAACCGATCACGGAATCCCAAGTCGGAAGCGAAACCGAACAAGCATGGGTTGTGTCTGGAATCGGCCGACCGATCGACTGGCCATCCCAGAGTGGATTTTTGAGGAGATCCCGCACGGCGCGACTTCTGACGCCTTCAAGGGAGTTTCGCAAGCTCTCCTTTCGTGATAATTGCGTTGACACCCCAGTCGACCCCTCCTAGCTTGCGCGCCCCTTACAGCGCGCAGGATTCCCCAGCGAGCCCAACGGAACCCAGTAAAACAATGAAAACGTTTTCAGCAAAACCAGCTGACGTCGAGCGTTCTTGGCATATTATTGATGCTAGGGACCAGATCGTCGGAAAAGTCGCCGTGGAGGCAGCCCGTCTCCTCCGCGGAAAGCACAAGGCGATTTTTACGCCTCACATCGATACCGGTGACTTTGTCGTCATCATCAACGCCGAGCACGCTAAATTTAGCGGTAGCAAGGAGCAGCACAAGATCTACGCCCGTCACTCCGGTTACGTCGGCGGCCAGACTATCGAGACTCCAAACAAGGTGCGCCAGCGTCGTCCCGAGCTCATCCTCGAATGGGCTGTCAAGGGCATGGTCCCAAAAAACAAACTTGGTGCCGCCCAGATGAAGAAGCTTAAGGTCTATGCGGGTGAAGATCATCCCCACGAAGCCCAGGAGCCAAAGCCCGTCACTCTCTAAACCTTAATTCATTCATAAAATACCATGAGCGAAACTTTTACTGCAACCGGTCGTCGGAAGACCGCCGTTGCCCGCGTCTGGCTGACTGCCGGAACCGGAAAAATCACTATCAATAACGAGCCCTTCGAAGACGTTCTCACCACCCTCACATTGCAGGGGCAACTCCTCGAACCTCTTCAGGTCACAAACCTCAAAAACAAGTTCGATGTTAAGGCTGTTTCACGAAGCGGCGGACTTCACGGGCAAGCCGATGCAATTAAATTGGCGATAGCCCGAGCTCTGATCATTCACGATCCTGAGCTTCGACCTGTCCTAAAATCCGCTGGCCTTCTCCGCCGCGACCCACGAGCTAAGGAGCGCAAAAAGCCCGGGCAGCCCGGCGCCCGAAAGCGCTTCCAGTTCTCGAAGCGCTAATCCGCTTCAGCGAACCCAACCTCTCAAAAAGCCGCTTCCTATGGAATGCGGCTTTTTTACGGACCTACGCGTCTCAGAAAATCGGTAATAAATCCTAAAAATTTTAGATTAGAGACGCTTTCTCCATTGATTTTAAAGGGCCTGGGCTGCCTTGATCGTATTCTTCATAAGCATCGCAATCGTCATCGGGCCGACTCCACCCGGAACCGGAGTGATCGCACCAGCCTTTTCAAAGACGTCCTTGTAATCGACATCTCCACAAAGACGGTAGCCGCGTTTTGCAGCTGGATCTTCGACCCGATTGATGCCGACGTCGATAATGGTAGCGCCCTGCTTCACAAAATCCTTTTTGATAAACTCGGGGATGCCCACCGCAGCCACAATAATATCCCCACGCCGACAGACCTCCGCTAGATCCTCAGTCCTAGAATGAGCCACCGTCACTGTCGCATCACTTCCTCTTGCCATCAGTAAAAGCGCCATTGGTTTACCGACTATCATGCTTCGCCCCACAACGACCGCATCAGCGCCAGAAGTTTTAACACCGCTCGCTTCGAGAAGCCTCATACAACCCGCCGGAGTGCATGGAACGAAACCTGAAGGGTCTTCTAACGCCAACTTAGCGACATTCTCAGGATGAAATCCATCCACATCTTTAGCCGGATCAATTGTGCGTATAATCTCCTCTTCATCGATTTGCGATGGCGGCGGCGATTGCACCAAAATTCCGTGAATGGCAGCATCTTCATTGAGGCGCTTCACGGTGGCCAAAACTTCGTCTTGAGAAGCGTCTTTTGAAAGCACTACTTTTTCTGAATGAATTCCCAACTCGGCACACTTCCGAACTTTTGAATTAACGTAGACCTGGCTGGCCGGATCTTCACCCACCAAAACAACGGCCAAACCCGGAGTAATTCCATGGACCTTCAACTCTTCGATTTCACGGGAACACTCCGCTAGGACTTCCTCCGCCACCTTTTTTCCATCAATGATCGTTGCCATGATTCTCTTCGCGGTCTGTGATATCTTGAAGTAGGCATTTCTCAAGCCTAAGCCGCTCTTTCTCGAATTCTTCGTTATCGAGCTGGCGCGGCACCAGTATCGGTTCCTCCAGGTTGATCCTGACCTTACTAAAAGGTTTAGGGATCCGAAACCGATCCCAAGTCTTAAGAGTCCAACAGGAGAGATAATCAATCCTCATAGCCACCATTGGGAGTCCGGTTGTTTGGGCAATTTTAATCACACCGGGCTGAAGTTGATATCGAGGCCCCCGAGGGCCATCAGGGGTGAAGACAAGATCCTTCCCATTCTTTGCTGCTCGTCTCAATGCCACAATTGCAGCCGCACCGCGACGACTACTAGAGCCATGAACCGCACCAAACTTAAAAACTTTTACCGCCGAGGCTAATACGACCCCATCCTTACTGGCGCTAGTGAGCACAACACACTTTCGTCTCGGATACAGTTTCCTCCACAAATAGGCAGCAGCAAAAATCTGATTATGCCACATGACATGTATTATCGGTTGATCACGCGTATTCAAACCAGTGACGTTCCCGATCACTTCGCGACGCAGAGTCACACCAAGAAAACGAATCAACCAGCCTACAAGCTTTCCGCTCAAACGAGCTTTCCTTGATGTTCGGATTTGGTTATCGGATTTCAAAGTGATCGAGTTTTCTGCCCCTAGGTTACGAGACCGATGCAATGCGCCAAATGCGATCGTAGTCCAATGCATAGAGCATCAATGATCCTTTCACAATAAAATCGATTACGGAAAGCTCAAAAAAGAGATCAACAATCTCGAAAAGGAACCTCACTGACAAAAAAATCGAGCACAACTGAGTCATCTAGAGCTTCTTTGAGAAAAGAACACTGGAAGAACTCAATTTTCGCTCATATCTTGTCCGTGAAGAGCCATGATCACAGTGACTGAAAAAGCTGCTAGCGAACTCGCTATCCTCCTTGCTTCTAAGAATGCCCCGGAAGGATCCGGGCTACGCCTTGGCGTAGAACGCGGGGGTTGCGCGGGCCTTGCTTATACCATGCGCATTGGAGAACCGGAGGAGGGGGACGAAATCATCAACCTAAATGGAACTCGCTTTATTGTGTCTCACGATTCTTTCGAGTTTCTCGAGGGATGCACTGTCGATTTTGCCGATGAACTCTCAGACCGGGGCTTTAAGATTTTCAACCCCAACGCTTCACGCTCTTGTGGATGTGGAACCTCTTTTGAGCCTTCTGAAGAAGGGAAAAAGCCCGAATACGATCCTGCCCTCGACGGGACCAACTGCAAATAGCCCAGTATGGCTCTATCGGATTTCGATGATTCCCTAAAGAAGCGGACCCCACTTTTTTGGTGGTTTCTCGCTAACATCCTAGCTGTCTCTTTTGCGATCACCTCATGGATTATTTGTCTCAACCTCTTCCGGGACCCCACTAACCCGACTAGCTATAAACTTATGATGAAGGTAGGAAGACTCGAATCACCAAAAGCTTTCTCTCCTCTCGAGACACCTGTCCCCATGAAGGACAGTGACCCAAAGGAGCTCGAGGCTCAATTTCAAAGCTACAGCCAAACCGATCTAGAGGCCCTCAACAAAGAGCTCCGCCGCGCCTACCTCAGCAATTTCAAAAAACCAAAATTCCTCACCTATGTCACCGGAGAATACCGTATCATCGGAGTCGAAAATCTCACTGAAGAGGATTTTCTCAGTCCAGGTATTGTGGTAAAAGCCCAAGCCATGATCCGGCCCGATGCGGTCGCCGAACCCCTTCCCTACCCAGTCTTCCTCGAATGCCTCTTTCCATCAGAAGACGCCACTCCTGAAAGCTTTCAGCTAGGAGATATACTGACACTCAAAAAACAGCGGGAATGCGCTGCTATTCTGAATATTGGAGAGACTGCTTTTGAGGATCGTAAAACTGTTTTTGTGACCGTAGTTCCGCTCGCAGCGGTAGAGCACACCACTGCAAGCGGCGCAACTTTCACAATTAACCCTCCAGCAATGGCTAATCCCGAGGCCTCTTTCCCAGCTTACCCATAAGCGAAGTCGATAATGAGCTTGAGTTACCAAAATCGTCAACAGCGCTGGAGCAAATGGGTAAAGATCCTAAAACGCCTATGGGAATTCGCCTGGAAAGGCGGTCTTACACTACTCATCCCCCTCTTGTTAATGATCGGATGGTATGCCTGGCATGCCAGCAAGTTTGACCTATCCGAGACCTCCCGCATGCCCGAGCGCACCGTCTTGCTTGACCGCAATGGAATCGAAATCGGGACGATCCATGGAGCCAACCGCCGCCTTGTTGAATCCGAAGAAATCCCCACTTTCCTGAAAATCTGCCTTTTTGCCCGGGAAGACGCCCGGTTCATGGACCACGAAGGCGTCGATTTTTGGGGCCTAGCCCGCGCGACCTTGAGGAATGCCAAAGACCTCGATTTCACTCAAGGGGCTTCTACCCTTTCAATGCAACTGGCACGAAATACTTTCGATTTACGTGAAAAGAAATCCCTAAACCGGAAATTTCTCGAGATTGCGATCACCTACCGCATCGAATCAAAATTCTCAAAATCAGAAATCCTAACCGCTTATCTAAATCGTATTTATTTTGGATCCGGCTTCAATGGTATCGAGGAAGCTTCCCTCAACTATTTTGGCCGCCCTACCTCCAGACTCACAAAAGGTCAATCTGCCCTCCTCGTAGGGATAATTAGAGCACCACACGCCTGCAGTCCTTGGCGCAATCTTGAGGGAGCAGTCCGCCAGCGCAATGAAGTCCTCGACCGGCTCATCACCACTGAAGTGATCACCCCAGAACAAGCTGATACCATCAAATCCCAATCTCTCGATCTTCGTAATCCCAACGCCGGAGATCTTGAAACTGACCACGGAACCCGCGTGCTACGACGCCCTCTCGAAATCGTTCTCAACGAAACACAGATTACGACTGGTGGCTTGGAGGTCATAACCTCAATTGATTTTCAACTTCAACGTAAACTCGAAAAGCTCGTTCAAGAAGCCTCGATTCCCGATGGATGCCAAATGGCTTCGATCGCTATCGATCCCCGTAACGGAGATCTTCTTGGAGTAGTCGGATGCCGTGAAAAAAAACCCACCGGCTTCAACCGAGCCCTTGATTCACATCGCGACCTTGGCCCACTCATGATTGAGCCCCTGATCGGGACGATTGCCCTCGAACGCGGTCACTTACCGATTGCCGGAAACCCAGTCGCCACTGGACGCCAACTTCAGTCCCAAGACGCGATCCAACTACTCAAAAGATTTGGATTTGAGGGGACTTTTGGAGAAGGCGAAGACCTTTATCGAGGAACACTCAGTGTCTCACCTCTTGAATTGGCTACTGCTTATGCCACCCTTCTCCAAAATGGCTTACGGCCGACTCCCGTCTTCGTCCGCGAACTGATCCAAAAGGAAAGGACACTCTTTTCGCGCCCTGCCGCCTCCTTCCCAGCCTTCGCAGATCATTCTCGATTGAAAAAAATTCCCGATTTCATCAGTGGCTTATCTCTTCCCAGCACTGATCATTGGGCGGCCATTCTTAGCCCTGAGAAAGTGATTGTTGTCTGGATTGGCTACGACAATCCCAAGCCTTTCTATTTGAGCCCGCGGGAATCGCAGAGGTTGAGAACCGACCTTCAGCGAATCGCTCGCTAAATTAGCGTATCAAGCCCCTTGATGTTTCTTAAACTTCTCGGCCTGTTCAAAAATCTCTTTTTAAGCCTCCCTTCTAAAAATGATAAGATCACTGGATGAAGGAATAAGCCAAAAAAAATCGATCTTCTTTCAGGGGCTCCAAATCTCCGTTGCAGCCTGCTGTTCTATGGGGGCATAAAAAAACCGGAAGAATTCCTCCGGTTTCTTGAGTTATAAAATAATCAAATCTGCTTACTTTTTGGCGAGAAGCTTGGCCACAACGGCATCGACTTCTTTTTTGCCATATGTGTGGCCTTCGATCGTATCGACGAGCTTACCGCTCTTGTCCTTGGCGATAATACCATGCCCCTTCAGCTTAGCCTTTTTGATTTCTTCTTTGCTCTTGCCGGTTCCGACGAGGACATTCTTGAAGGTTATTTCTTTTCCCTTTGTCTTTTTGAGATCATTCACGATGACCGAAATTTTTGCACAAAGCGGTCATCCGTCGAAATAATAATAGGTAAGCGTGGGGATCTTAGCCTCAGCAGCGGCCTTCACCACAGGAGCCTTGGACACGTCTGCGGAAGCAGTAGTGATTAAGAGAATGGGCGCCACAGCTGCGACCATCCAAACGATTGGTTTTTTCATCCTGAGAAGACTAGCCAGTAGAACCTTCATGGCAAGCCAATGCCACAGGATTCCGATTCAGCCCCTTCACCCTAGGCCAAGAGATCTTTCACGACCTTGCCATGGACATCAGTGAGCCGGTAATCACGACCCTGAAAGCGGTAGGTGAGTTTCTCGTGATCAAACCCAAGAAGATGCATCCAAGTTGCCTGTAAATCGTGAACATGGACCTTGTCACGAGCGACCGAAAAACCAAGATCATCGGACGCACCGTGGGTGTATCCCCCTTTCACTCCCCCACCAGCCATGACCATGGTGTAACAATCAGGAAAGTGATCGCGACCAAGGACCTTTCCCTTGGCCGTCCGGCCTTCACGGAATGGAGTCCGCCCAAATTCTCCGCCGAGAATAATAAGGGTGTCTTCAAAGAGTCCACGCTCCTTGAGGTCATTGATCAAGGCCGCAATGGGTTTGTCCATTGTGGCGCATTTGTTGGTGAGTCCGTCCCGGATGTCCTCCTTGGGATTTGTCCCGTGGAAATCCCAGCCCCAGTCAAAGAGCTGAACAAAACGAACTCCGTCTTCGGCGAGACGCCGCGCGAGAAGGCAGTTGTTAGCGAAGCTCGAGGCACCGAGTTGAGCACCGTAGGAGTCGAGAGTCTTCTTCGATTCCTTCGAGATATCCATAACCTCGGGGACTGACATTTGCATACGGAACGCAAGCTCATATTGCGCCATGCGAGTCAGGGTTTCAGGATGGGCAAAGTCTTTGGAGGCGGCCTCATTGAGATCCCGGAGTGCGTCGAGGCTGGAGCGACGCAAGCTACGATCTATGCCCGGAGGGTCAGTAACATAAAGAACAGGATCCCCTTTTGAACGACACTGCACGCCTTGATGGACAGACGGAATAAACCCCGAATCGAAAGAACTCTTTCCGCCATTCGGCTGCACTCCACTAGAGATAAGAACCACGTATCCAGGCAGGTTTTGGTTTTCCGATCCCAGACCATAGGTGGTCCAAGCCCCGAAGGAAGGACGGCCCGGCTGCTGGAAACCAGTGTGTACGAAAAGCTCAGCGGGAGCATGATTGAAATGATCAGTAGTCATCGAGTTGATGATGCAGAGATCGTCAGCCACGCCATGCAAGTGCGGAATCGCATCGGACATCCAAAGACCATTTTTGCCGTACTGTTTAAAAGTGCGTGGGCTCCCCATCAGCTTGGGCTTACCTGAGGTGAAGGCGAACTTCTTACCCTTGATGTATTCGTCCGGGCATTCTTGACCGTCGCGCTTCACGAGCTCGGGCTTATGGTCCCACATGTCGAGATGGGGCGGCGATCCGGTGAGGTGGAGGTAGATTACGCGCTTCGCCTTGGACGCGAAGTGCGGAAGCTTAGGCAGAAGCGGATTGGCCGGAGCTTCTAAGCCCATAGAATCAGTCGCAAGCATCTCACTAAGTGCAACCCCGCCGAGCCCCATGGAGCATTGTTTGAAAAAGTGCCGCCTCGTTTTGTATTGTAGGCTTTCTAACTGTGGATTCATACGATGAAAATTGATTGGTGATTTTATCGCTTCATCAAGGTCTCATCGAGATTGAGAAGGATATTTGCGACAACTGTGAGAGTGGCGAGCTCTACGACATCGATGTCTTTAGGAACTGGACCGATAGGATTGGTGGCCATTTCCTGCGCGAGCTTTAGGTCGGCTGCATACTTGTTGCGTGTAGAATCATACAAAGCGATCAAGCGGGAAGTTTCGACCTTATTGGGATAGCGAGAAAGGCAGAGTTGGAAGCCATGTCTGATCATGTCAGCGACCGTCCCTTTGCACGCCGCCATTCGTCGTGAGAGAGCCTGAGCAGCTTCAATATAAACAGGGTCGTTTAAGGTCACAAGGGCTTGCAACGGTGTGTTGGTATTGCCACGGCGCACAGTGCAAACCTCGCGATTGGGAGCTCCGAAGGTCGCCATGGAAGGATACGGACTCGAACGACGCCAGCTAGTGTAAAGGCCGCGACGGAACTTATCCTCGCCCGAGCTCGTGCTCCAATCGGTCCCGCCTCCGAAGGCAGCCTTGAGACCAAGATTTGGCTGGGGCGGACGAACCGGAACACCATACATTTTCGAACTCAACAAGCCCGAGATCGCAAGAGCCTGGTCGCGGATCATTTCTGCGGAAAGCCGAACCCGAGGGCCACGGGCAACAAGACGATTGTCGGGATCCAGAGCAGCCATCTCATCGCTGACATGAGAATTCTGGCGATAGGCCGATGAAGTCACGAGAAGGCGAAGAAAATTCTTAACATCCCATCCCCCATCCATGAATTCGACCGCAAGCCAATCAAGGAGTTCGGGATGAGAAGGCCGTTCGCCCTGAGATCCAAATTCCTCGCTTGTAAGGACGATTCCGACGCCGAAGAGATTCTCCCAAAACCGATTGGCGACCACGCGAGCAGTCAGAGGATTCTCTCGGTCCACCAACCATTTCGCTATCGCGAGTCGATCGGGATTCGAGCCCTTAGGAAGCGACCCAAAAACTTGGGGCACCCCCGGCCCGACTTCTTCCCCAAGACTCAAATAGCTCCCACGAAGTTGAATATGGGTCTTACGATGCTTATCCTTAGGCAGGTCACGCATAATGGGAACCGAGGTGAGAGGCTTGACGGAAGCCAGTTGCTTTTCGAGATCCGCGAGCTTCTTAGTGTCAGCAAGAACGCTGGGATTGGTCTTACGATAAGCAGCAACTAATTGAGCCTTCTCAGCAGCGCTACGTTTGGCAGGAGACTTTTCAAGGATCGCTATTATCTCAGAGGAAAGCGCAATAGAAGGACCTGCAGAATCAGTTACCAAAATCCGGAAACGGCCAAGAGCATGGTTTGAATAACGTTGCAAAAGTTTAAGTTCGAGATCCCGCCCATCGAGAGGATTGTCTAACTCGATCACGATGTAATGATCCTTACCCAGTGATCCGCCAACAGCCCATCCGGAATCACTGCCAGCGTTGCCATCGATCGCAGAGGCCGCCCCGAACTTATTCTGAGAATAAGTGGAAGAGGCATTCGAAAAAGAAGCTTTGGTCTTACCGCCACTGAGTTCGATTTCGCTAAGGACAAAGTTGCCATTCCGACCTGGACCACCGCTACCCAGCTTATCATAAGCAAGAGCCTCGATTTTGATTGCGGTGATTTTTTTCAGCTTACTCGTAGCGGCAATTGTATAATCATCAATCCCGGCAGTTTTTCCACTTACGAGGATAGATCCGTCAGAACCTGCCTTGAATTTCGCACCAGAAGCCGCAGTCATCTTTCCTGGCGTGAGGACCTTCCAACGAGCTACCTTAGCCTTGGAATTAGCTTCCCATTCCGCAAAGGCCTTAAGACCCAGCTTTTTGGCAGGTTCCATTTCCTTTTTCAGCTTTGCGATCTCGGCGGAAAAATGAGCGGCTTGTTTCTTATTTCGATCCCCCATCACCTGGATGATTGGAGCTTCATTCCGTCGATCGGCGTCTTCCGATTGATTAAAAATGGCGAACATCTGAAAATACTCAGCATGACTGATTGGATCATATTTGTGGGTATGACATTGAGCACAAGCTGCGGTGGTTCCCATCCAAGTCGCCATGGTCGTATTGACACGATCAACGACCGCTGCGTTGCGGAATTCTTCATCACTCGTTCCGCCTTCGTTATTTGTCTTAGTGTTGCGGTGGAAAGCGGTAGCAATGAGTTGATCTTCAGTGGGGTTGGGAACTAGGTCGCCCGCAATTTGGTCAATTGTAAATTGATCAAAAGGCATATTCTCATTGAGGGCACGGATAACCCAGTCTCGATAGGCCCAAATCGTACGGCCAGGGTCATCCGCATAACCAGCTGAGTCCGCATAACGAGCAAGATCCAGCCACATACGAGCCCAGTGCTCGCCGAAAGCAGGCTTGGCAAGAAGGCGGTTGACCAAATTTTCGTATGCCTTGGCACCCTCATCGGCAAGGAATGCGTCGACCTCCGCCTTGGTAGGCGGAAGTCCGGTAAGATCGAGAGCAACACGCCGAATTAAGGTCTGAGCATCAGCTTCCTTGCTAGGCGTAAGATCTTCTTTATTAAGTCGGCTGAGAATGAAGGCATCTATCGGATTGCAAACCTTCATCATGGTCTCATCAACCCGAGGAACTTCAGCTCGAACGGGCTTTGCGTATGACCAGTGGACCTCGTATTCCGCTCCTTCTTCGATCCACCGCTTAAAAAGTTCAATTTGTTCCTTCGTAAAGCGCTTCCCCTTTCCCGGTGGCGGCATCATTTCATCTTCATCATCCGTAACAATACGATAGATCAACTCACTGTCCTCGATTTTCCCCGGCAAAATGGCGGTGAAACCCTTGTGATCCCTTATGGCCCCCTCACGAGTATCAAGTCGAAGCTTAGCCTTACGATCCTCTTCATCCGGACCGTGACAGCGGTAACAACTATTGGAGAGCAGAGGGCGAATTTCGTCGTTAAAACTGACTTTCGCACTAAGAACAGAAAAACCGAGAATGTGAGCAAAAATAAAACGAATGAGCATCAGAAATTGTCTTGCGAACCTTACAATAGGATTACGGTTGTCCAACCTCCGATCTTGCTTTCATGATATTGATTTTTTAACGATTGAAACGACCTCTCGCTTTTCGACGTAATGAGATGAATGACGTTCTTAAAAAACACGGTTATTCTCTTAAGCCTTTTTGCGAACAGCTCCGCAGGCGAATGGCCAGGATGGCGTGGTCCAACCGGGGATGGCATAGTTCCCGACGAAAAAGCTCCGCTAAAGTGGTCGATAGAAAAGGATGTGAAGTGGAAAGCTAAGATTCCCGGCAAGGGACATGCTTCACCAATCATTTGGGGCGACGAGCTCTTTCTGGTTTCGGCTGACGAAGATTCAGGAGAACGGCTGCTCATGTGCCTTAGCATCAAGTCAGGAAAGACCCTTTGGAAAAAAACTGTGCTCGAATCGCCTATCGAAAAAGTACACCGCAAAAACAGCCGAGCTTCGAGCACTCCAGTGACCGATGGTCAGTCAATCTACGTAAGTTTCCTTGATCAAGAGAAGATGTTTATCGCGGCCTATAATTTGGAGGGGGAGAAGCTCTGGGAAAAACGACCTGGCATTTTCTCAAGTATCCACGGTTACTGCTCAAGCCCAATCCTTTGGAAAGACAAGCTGATCATTAACGGTGACCACGACGGGAATGCCTACATCGTGGCCCTGAATAAAGAAACCGGTGACGAAATTTGGAAAACGCCAAGACCAAATAAGACACGAAGTTATTGCACCCCCTTAATCCGAACCATCGGTGGACGAAACCAACTCATTCTCTCGGGGAGTAAAAGCGTGGCTTCTTACGATCCAGACACTGGTGAGCAACACTGGATCATCGATGGACCTACCGATCAGTTTGTCGCCTCTTTGGTCTACGATCAAAAATACCTCTATATGACGTGTGGATTTCCCACTAAACACATGATGGCGATCGACCCCACCGGCACCGGAAACGTCACCGATACTCATGTGATCTGGCACACCCGCAAGAATCCATCCTACGTTCCCAGCCCGGTAGTAGTGAACGGTTACTATCTCGCAGTTTCCGATTCGGGCACGGCGACCTGTTGGAAAGCACAAGAAGGTAAATTACTTTGGAAGCAGAAAATTGGGCGTGAACATTCAGCCTCCCTCGTGGTCTTACAAGATCATGTTGTTTTTGGATCCGAAAAGGGACTGATCACCGTGGTCAAACCTGGTCCAGAATTTCAGGAAGCAGCTAAAATGGAGCTCAGTGAACCACTTTGGGCTTCACCGGTTATTACTAATGGATATTGGTTCCTCCGTGGTGAAGAGCACCTTTTCTGTATTGGAAAACAAAATTGATTCCCGTTTCAATGGCCTCTAATAATCAGGGAGGAATAGCCACGCCCCTTATTCGATGCCTGCGTCAGGAATAAGAACCTCCCGTGGCTTAGCACCGTCCGCTGGCCCCACGATGCCACGAGCTTCAAGGATATCAATCATGCGGGCGGCACGAGTATAACCTAGACGAAGGCGGCGCTGTAGAAGCGAGGTACTGGCCTTTCCTTCGGCACGAAGCACTTCCATACAGCGCTCGAGTGCCTCCTCATCAGCATCTGAGACTTCTTCACCACCACCATCGCCACCAGACCCGCCGCTTTCGATGACCTTCTGAATACTCTCTTCAAACCGCTGTTCGGTTTGGTTCGCACAGAAGTTGACGATTTGCTCGACTTCTTCATCTGAAACAAAAGCACCTTGGGCGCGTTCCAATTTGGCTGAGCCTGGGGGCAGGAAGAGCATGTCTCCTTTACCAACCAATTTCTCAGCGCCCTTATTATCGAGAATCACCCGGCTATCGAGTGAGGACGAAACCTGAAACGCAATGCGGCTTGGAATATTCGCTTTGATAATACCCGTGACAACATCGGCACGTGGAGTTTGGGTCGCTACGATTAAATGGATACCGGCAGCTCTAGCCTTTTGAGCGATCCGGGCAATCGCCCCCTCGACATCAGCCGGAGCGGTCTGCATGAGATCGGCAAGCTCATCAATAATGACAACAATATAAGGAAAACGGTCCGGCACCTCGAGATCGTCTTCATGAACCTCATCCTCCTCCGAAGCAGTTGGGCCGAGATCCCCATCCTCAAAAGCCTTGGCCATAGATTCAACCGCTTCCTCATCCACAATGGAATCAAGATCCTCTTGCTCTCCCGGCGTGAGAACTTCTTCCTCGCTACGAACTCGGCTGTTGAAACTGTCGAAGTTTCTTACTCCAAGTTTTGCGAAAATCTTGTAGCGGCGCTCCATCTCATTGACACACCAGTTCAAGGCCCCAACAACCCGCTTGGGATCAGTGACAACTGGCACGACAAGATGTGGCAACTTGGCGTAGACCTGCATTTCCACGACCTTTGGGTCGATCATGATAAAACGAAGTTCATCGGGTCCAAATTTATAAAGAATACTTGTGATGATGGAATTAATACAAACTGACTTACCGGCGCCGGTCGCACCGGCCACAAGACAGTGGGGCATTGCAGCGAGATCCCCCACCACGGTGTTTCCATAAACATCCTTACCAAGTGCAAGAGGAATCTTTCTCTTGGAGCTACGAAACGACTCATCCTGAAGAAGTTCACGAAGCGCAACCGCCACCCGGTCATCATTCGCAATCTCGATTCCCACCGTATCCTTACCTGGAATTGGCGCGAGAATATTGATTCGCTCGGCTTTCGTGGCACGCGCAAGATCAGCTTCAAGTTGTGTAATACGACTCACCCGCAAGCCAATAGCCGGGTAGATTTCATAACGCGTAATAGTAGGTCCACGAGTGATATCGCCCGCTGTGACCTCGACACCAAAAGCGCGGCAAGTCTCGATAATAATCGTCTGGGTCGCCAGAAGCTCTTCACTAAAGTCCTCTGGCTCGACATCATTTTCTTCGTCAAATTCAAGAAGATCAAATCCGGGCAACTCGTAATTCTCAAACCCCTCGGTGCTAAGTCCAGTATGAGTCGGCTTCTTACGCTCAAACGGACGAGCTCCAGCGAGAGGAGCGACCTTTTTCTGGGATGAATCAATGATTTGCGGTGTTGGGATCTGCCTCAATTGAAGGACGCCCTGACCATCTTCCTCAACACTGGATTCTGAACCAAGGGCTGGATCAGCGAGAGATTGGCCCTTCTTACGCTTGGCACGTTTTTTCGCGGGTGCAGGTGGTGCCGGTCTGGCAGCCCGCTTCGCACGTGAATTGGAAATGAATTCACGAACCGTTACCAGAGAGGTACGGGCAAAGGCAACTGGATGCCACCCGGTTAAAAGAATCACGCTGGCAAGATAAACCCCCACCAAAACAATGGCCGATCCCCACGGTCCAAGCAGGCTTTTGAAGACAAAATTACCAAGACCCTCGCCAACAGCACCACCAGGCCAATTCCCAAAGTGGACGCTTCCAAAGATCTCAAGGACGCTAAATAGAGCAGCACTCGCAAACATCAGCGAACCGAAACCGAGCAAAGTATGAAGACCCAGCCGGCTCTTAAACCATGCCACTACAAACCCAAGCCAGATTGTTCCGACCGCAAGCAAATAGGCTGCTGCTCCGAAAAGAGCAATAAAGACAAATCCGATCAAAGCACCCACCGGACCGATCAAATTTTGGGTGTCGCGCGACTCGACGCCTTCCGGAGCAAAGCTTCCGAAGAACTTCCAATCGACAAAGTCGACAGTAGTAAATCTGATTAGAGAGCAGAAAATCAGTAGCCCCATCAAGATTAACCCGATCCCAATCAGCTCCTGGCCACCCTCTTTCTTCAACACCGCGTGCTGCCTCCTCGGCTTTTTTTGCTTGGCCATGATCATAAACGGAGACACTCAACTCCCCTGTGAGAACTAATTTCGCATAAGAACAGTAGATCAGGCAAGAAGGAACTTAAAGGTATCTACATAGTCTGGATTTCTTAAATAATCGCTCAAACCTCAGTTTTCTTGTCGAAATGTCCCCTCCACCGCATTTTCAAGGGGTGGAACCAATTTCATTTTCCCCAATTTACATGACTCGCGTATGGGGAGGTCGCTCGCTGGAAACGATCTACCAGCGAAACCTACCCGATGATCAGCCCTACGGGGAATCCTGGGAAATAAGCGATCGTTCTGATGAACAATCCATTGTTTCGTCTGGCCGATACGCCGGAAAATCGCTCCATGATCTCTGGACCAATCACCGCGAGGCAATCTTTGGAAAAGGATTCACCGAAGACCGTTTCCCTCTTCTCATAAAAATCCTCGATGCTCGCGACGACCTCTCTATTCAGGTCCATCCCCCTGAGAACCTCTCTCGTGAATTAGGTGGCGAACCAAAAACCGAAATGTGGTATGTCGCCGACTGCGATCCCGGAGCCAACCTTTACATTGGCCTGAAGGATAAATGTACACGTGAGTCGTTCCAGCAGTCCCTCTCTGAAGGGACCGTCGAAAAGCAAATCCACGCCGTCAGCCCAGAACCGGGCGAATCCATTTTCATTCCATCAGGTCGGCTTCACGCAATCGGCGCCGGATTCCTCATTTATGAAATCCAGCAAAACTCAGACACCACTTACCGGGTTTTTGATTGGAATCGCGTCGGTCTCAACGGCGCCCCACGAGACCTACACATTGAAGAATCTATGGCCTCCATCGACTTCAATGATTTCGAACCTGAAATGGATCAACCAGATGGCGACTCTCTTGCATCCTGTGAATACTTTGTGGTCCAGCGTCATAAGCTTTCGAAGCCCGAAGAAATCACGAACACAAACGATTCTTTTTCAATCATCACAGTTATTTCTGGGGAAATACGCTCAAGCGAAGGGCGAGTTTTTAAAACTGGCGACTTCCTAATCTTGCCGAGAAACGCCAGTCCGCTGACCGTTGAAGGAGATTGCCAAATACTACGAACAACCCTTCCCAACGTTTAACTTAAGCCAGGATCACCTTGAATGATCGCGCCTTTTTAGCACCCCCTCTCCAAGAAAAATCTAAGACAAGATATTCTTAATGACTTTCACGCCGGGTTCGACGCCAGTAAGACGCATATCCAGCCCCTGAAACTTATAGCTAAACTTCTGGTGATCAATCCCCAGCTGATGAAGCATTGTGGCATGCAGATCATGCACTGTAACCACATCTCCGACCGCGTTATAGCCGAAGTCATCAGTAGCTCCGTGGGTCACACCACCTTTAATTCCTCCTCCGGCCATCCAAAGAGAAAATCCCTTAATGTGATGATCTCGGCCAGGATTGTTGCCTCCTCCTTGTGACATCGGCGTGCGGCCAAACTCTCCACCCCAAATCACCAAAGTATCATCGAGCATTCCTCGTTGTTTTAAATCCTGCACCAGAGCCCAGCTCGCGCGATCCACCAATTTTGCGGTCCCTGCCACTCCATTCTTCACTCCACCATGGTGATCCCATCCACGATGGTACAACTGAATAAACCGAACTCCCCGCTCCGCAAGACGCCGAGCCAGCAAACAATTACTCGCGAAAGAACCATCACCGGGTTTCGCTCCATACATTTCAAGGGTATCCTTCGACTCCCCTTTTAAGTCCACCAACTCAGGGACACTTGCCTGCATTCGAAATGCCATTTCATACTGCGCAATTTTAGTCGCAATTTCAGGGTCGTCAGCAAGGCCGTTACGAATCGAATTCAGACCTTTCACAGCATCAATTACTTGGCGTTGGTCGGCACGCCCAACTCCCTTAGGGTTCCCGACATAGAGCACCGGATCTCCTTTCGAGTGAAAATGAACCCCTTGGTATTTACTTGGCAAGAACCCGCTGTGCCACTGGCGTGAGGCAATCGGCTGACTCTGACCTCCACCCACAGAGGTAAGGACCACGAATCCTGGGAGATCTTTAGTCTCGCTACCGAGGCCGTATTGAATCCATGAACCCATGCACGGACGACCTGAGATCTGAGTCCCCGAATTCATAAAAGTATGAGCCGGATCGTGATTAATTTGCTTGGTTGTCATCGATCGAACGATCGCGATATCGTCAGCCATTTTTCCGATAAACGGAAGCTGCGAGGAAATCTCCTGCCCCGATTTACCCTGCTTGATAAAATCCCATTGTGGCCCAAGACACTTTAAAGCCTTGCCTTGCAACTGCGCGATTGGCTGTCCTTTGGTGATCGATTCAGGCATGGGCTGACCATGCATCTTAGCAAGAGTCGGCTTGTAATCGAGCGTCTCGAGATGGGATGGTCCACCCGCCATGCAAAGAAAAATAACCCGCTTGGCCTTGGGATTACCCGCCATCTTAATGTCTTCAGGAATACCCTCTGCAAAAAGCTGACGCTGAAATGCAAGTGCCCCGATTCCTACCGTAGCTTGATTCAAAAATGTTCGTCTGTTTGTCGTATCAATCATGCCGTCTAGAATCGTGAGGTTGTTTCGTAAGCATTAAGAATGACTCGGCCAACCTGCCCCCAGGCTGCCGCTTCGTGTGCAGGAACCTTAGCGGTCGATGGCCACTTACCGGTGGAAAGAAAAGCGCCAGCTGCCTCGGGATCATCTTTAAATTTTTTCATTTGCGACTGATAAACCTTCACCAAAAGCTCAACCTCTTCCGTAGTTCCCTCCCGCGATAATGCCTCAATAAAACCCCACGCTATTTTCTCTGAGGCCGTGCCTTTATGTTCCGCCATCCGCGCTCCAAAAACGCGAGAGGCTTCCACAAAGATTGGATCATTTAGCATCGCCAGCGCCTGTTGGGGAATATTTGATCTTGAACGCTCGGCAGTGCATTCCTCGCGACTCGTAGCATCAAAGGCAACCATCGAGGGATGGGGAAAAGTTCGGCAACGAAAAGTATACACCGAGCGTCGATAGAGATCACCTCCTTCACTCGCCTTCCAAACTTTCCTCGGGAAATTCAAGTGCTGCCAAAACCCAGCCGGTTGATAGGGCTTCACACTTACACCGCCCAACTTTTCATCATTGAGAAGATCAGAAATTTTAAGTGCACCATCGCGAACAAATTCAGCATCCACCCGCCACCGGCCTTGCCTCGCAAGTAGATTATTCGAAGGATCTTTTTCACGCAGAAATGAACTCACCCCAGACTGCTGAAGATAGATCTGACTAGAGACTATTTTCTTCACCATCCGTTTCATATCCCAACCTTCATCACGGAAATCAGCAGCCAACCAGTCGAGCAACTTGGGATGCGTCGGAACATCACCCTGACCACCCAAATCGGTGACATTAGGAGATAGCCCGCGGCCAAAGAACAAACGCCAAACTCGGTTAATCGTGGACCGAGCTGTAAGAGGATTATCCTTATGTAAAATCCACCTCGCTAAATCAAGACGACTTGCCCGGCCATCCACGTTCCACATCTCCTTTTGCAAAAACTCAGGCACCGCAGGTTGAACGACTTCGCCAGAGTCATCCATCCAGTTTCCTCGCGGTAGGATACGTGTGACTCGGGGCGTCTCCATTGCCTCAGAAACAAGCATCTTGCGCATCCCGCCTTCAGTTTTTTTCAACTCTTCCTCGAGTGACCGTAGTTTAGAATTTTGAGCAAGAATTTCGGGAGCAATCGAAAGATAATAGTTTCTTAAAACTTCATTCTGTTTCGGAGTCTTTTTGGAACTCGCAAAAGCTTCCATAACTTCAGGAGCTGGCCCGAGTGAATCTTTCAGACCGGCGTGACCCACAGCCGTCATCGAAAGAGCGAAGCGTGCAATATTGTGGGATTCGTAAGGCGATTGATAATGCAACGTTACCTCGAGAGCATCGTCCCCTTTAAGCTCAACTGGCTTCTCGAGAACAAACGCCGCACGACGAGTCCCCTTACGCCCTTTCGGTATATTTGCCCCAACAGCCCAACCTGTCTTTTGATCCCCATCAACCACAGCTTTTGCAGGAAAGTTGGGCTGCTCCACATCAGCAGTAACAGAGGAAACCTTCAGCTTCTTCCTACCTTTTTTGATCTCAATTTCGGTGAGGACAAAATTTCCATTCCCTCGTGAAAAACCATCTTTCACTGAAAAACTTTCGTGGGTCAGAGCCTCTAGTTTAATTGCCGAAACCTTTCCAGGAGAAGAGACTTTAAAGGAATAAGTTGCGGTAGGTGCAATCTTCCCACCTTCCAGAACTGTTCCGTCATCTAGGACTTTTAATGTGGTGCCCTCTGGCGTCTTAAAATCACTAAACTTTACTGGACGCCACACCGAGCGCCCCAATTTAGCCCCGGCAAGCCACGCCTTGAATCCCGCGGAAAACTTCGCACTAAAATCAGAATCATTTTCGAGGAGTTTTTCTACCTTGCCGTTCTCGATCGCCTTTTTGAGTTCGGTAATGCGGGTCTCTTCTTCGGACCCCGGAACTAGTAAGTTCGGCTGACGTTTCCCGATTCCGTTCTCACGAATATCATCGAAAAATGCAGCCATTGAATAGAAATCGCGCGCTGTAAACGGATCATATTTGTGGTCATGACACTGGGCACACCCCAGAGTTGATCCTAGCCAGACTTCCGTAACATTTCTCACCCGATCGGCCGCATAAATAGCGCGATATTCCTTGTCTTGTGCTCCTCCTTCTTCAGTAGTTTGAAGGAGCCGATTGTAGCCCGAGGCAACCTTCTGTTCGAGGCTAGCATTCGGCAAAAGGTCACCCGCAAGCTGCTCGGTCGTAAAATCCGTAAAAGGCTTATTCTGATTAAAGGCATTGATGACATAGTCGCGATAGGGAGAAACCATCATCGGGTTGTCGCTGTGATATCCGATAGTGTCTGCATAACGAACCAAATCGAGCCACCACACCGCCATGCGCTCGCCGTATTTTGGATCCGCCAAAAAACGATCTACCAATGAGCCCCAAGCACCAGGAGACTGATCTCCTAAAAATTCTTCCCGATCCTGGGCCGAAGGCGGGATACCCCGTAGATCCCAAGAAAGTCGACGTAGTAAAACCTCCTTTGAGGCAGGTTTACTTCCCTGTATCCCGGCAGCACCCCATTTTTGGGATACGAAATGATCAATCTCCTCTCCTTTCGGAGCGTCGGCTTTCTTGATTTCCTCGTAGGCCCAATGTTCTTGATATCCAGCACCTTGCTCAATCCACTTTCTGAGCGTTTCAATTTCCTCAGGATTCAAGGCTTTGTGAGATTCCGGAGGAGGCATAACCTCTTTTTTCTTTGTGCTAGTGATTCTCAAATACAGCTCCGATTTCTTTACCTTTCCAGGAACCACCGCAGAATACCCGCCCAAATCTTCATAAGCACCCTCGGGCGTATCCAATCGCAGATCCGCTTCACGGGTCTCTGGATCAAAGCCATGGCAGAAGAAGCATTTATCTGAAAGGATCGGGCGAACCTCTCGCTGAAAGTCAACCTTCACCTCCGCCGCAACGGCAAATCCAATTGACAAAATTCCAATCCAAGCCGTCTTCACTCCTATTCTACGGAAAAAATACGGTAAGTTCTCAAAATCGCGTCACAATTTGACCGATTTTTACGGGGACCATCGATAGTCTTGGCAATCGCTGACTTTTTGGTTACCTCAACACATCAAGATTTGTGACGCCATCTTTACCGCCATCGATTTCGAATCCGCTGGCACAGCCAAAGGAAAAACCGATTCTCCTGTGCAAGTCGGGCTCGGAACCTGGTCGGCTAAAAAAGACATTCACGAGCCCTTCGTTTCCTTCCTTCATTGTGATCAAAACATCACTTGGGCCGCGCAAAGAGTTCATGGCATCACCACTGAGGACCTCCTTAACGCCCCATCCCTCTTATCGCTGTGGCCCGTCCTGAAAAGACAACTAAACCGTGGCCCAATCGTTGCTCACGGCCACGGCACAGAGAAAAGATTTCTGCGTGCATTCCCCGGCCACTCCTTCGGGCCTTGGATTGACACCCTTCAGCTGGCCCGAGCTGCTTGGCCTGGTGAAAAGTCCCACTCTCTCGGAGATCTCTGCACCTCGCTGGGACTGGACAATTTCTGCCGACATGCCCCCGGAAAAACCTGGCACGATGCTCTTTACGATTCGCTTGCCTCACTCGCCCTTCTCAAGCACCTTATCACCCAACAAAACCTAGCAGAACTACCTGTCGAGGTTTTAGTCCAACCAGATACATCCGTCTGGCACCGCTCCCGTCATCAATGAACACCGTTCACGTCAACCTAGGCTCTCGATCCTACGAAATTCTCGTCGCTCCAGGTCTGCTCGCCGAATCCGGTTCGCGCATCCAAGCCGCCGGACTCACCGGTATGGCTGCGATCATCACTGATGATAATGTCGCACCACATTTTCTAGAACAACTCGAAGGCTCGCTTCTGAAGATAGGTTACACTTTTTCCTCTCACATTTTCCCCGCGGGTGAGGCCTCCAAATCAATGGCCGTAGCTGAGAATCTGAACCGCGAACTAATTCAGGCAGGGCATAACCGATCTTCCTTCGTGATCGCCCTTGGCGGCGGAGTCACTGGTGACCTTGCTGGATTTGTCGCCTCTATTTTTTATCGCGGGGTGCCATTTGTTCAAATCCCAACTACAATCGTCTCTCAAGTCGACTCCGCCGTGGGAGGGAAAACAGGTGTCAACACACCCGAGGGGAAGAACCTTATTGGCGCTTTTCACCAACCCCGGCTCGTCCTCACCGACCCCGACACCCTGCTCACCCTGCCAGGCCGCGAATTCAGGGAAGGCTTCGCCGAGGTCATCAAGCATGCCGCTATTCGCGATGAAAAAATGTTTGCCGATCTAGAAGCTCTCGACCCGATGGATCAAAATGTTCCCTCCGAGTTGATCGCTCGTAACGTGAGCATCAAAGCCCGGATAGTCGAAGAAGACGAACAAGAGACTTCTGGAACGCGCGCCCTTCTCAACTTCGGCCATACCATTGGCCATGGGATCGAAGCAGCTGTTCCGTATGGCACCCTTCTTCATGGAGAAGCGATCTCGCTCGGTATCCGAGCTGCACTCAGACTGTCGGAAAATTACGCCGACCTCGCCGCCGAAGCAAGCCAGCGCATTCTCGCCCTTCTCACTCACTACCAACTCCCGCTCAAGCTTAGCGATGATGTCCCCACCGACCTTGTCATAGAAAAGCTCCTGCGGGACAAAAAGTTCTCCGGCGGGACAAAAACATTCGTTCTTCTCGATCGTCCCGGAAACGGGATCACTTGTAGTAGTATTCCTTTTGAAGAAATAATCCTCACCGTGGACTCCCTCCGCTCATGAAGATTCTAGTCCATACTGGCGGCGTCTTCCAAACTAACGGCTACATCCTTGCAGAGGATAATGGCACTTGTATCGTCATCGATGCACCAGCTGAAACCGCTGATTTCTTAGATCAAAACTCCCTCCGAGCTAGCCACCTTCTGCTCACTCACCAACACCTCGACCATATTGAAGATGCCGCTAAGCTAAGAGCACAGGGAGTCAAAGTCTTAGCATTTCAGGACTACGCTCCAGAAATCATCATGGAGAAGCGGCTTCAGGAAATGGGCCTGCCCGTCGAGGCATCAGCCTTTGAAGTCGATGAAGTAATTGGCGAAAGCACTACCCTAAAAGTCAGTGACTATAACTTCGAGATTCATCGTGTTCCCGGCCACTCGCCCGACTCAATTTGCTTTTATCTGTGTTCGAAATCCTTTCTTTTTGCCGGAGATACCTTGTTTAATGGCAGCATTGGTCGAACCGATCTTCCCGGAGGGAATCACGAGCAACTCCTCGACTCCATCCGCCAGAAACTCTATTCTCTGCCGGACGAAACGGCAGTCTTTCCCGGACATGGTCCACGGACTAGCATTGGTCGGGAAAAGCAAACTAATCCATTTTTCCCTAACATCTAGAAGACCCAAAGCATGACCCAACGCCTTATTCTCACCCTGCTGGCCTGTGTAATCGCCGCGCCTAATGTCGCAGCAATGGGGAAACGTCCCGAAAAAAACAGTCTCAGCTTTCACCTACAGGGAGACCAGTCTGATGGGCCCAAAATGGTTTTCCCCCTACCCATGGGAAACAAAAAGCGTTTTTTCAGAAAGAGCCCTGTCACTTTCAATAAGGAAATTGTCTCACTTAAGCACTTCATCACGGAAGATGGAACTTATGGTGCAACTTTCTCTTTTAATAAGACTGCCGCCGGGCGAATTGCCGCCATCACTACCAGTAATCTAGACAAATGGCTCGTCGCCATGCTGAACGGGCGCCCCGTAGACGCCGTCTTTATTGACAAACCAGTTGGTGACGGAAGGCTCGTCATATGGCGCGGAATCAAGCAAGTCGAAATCATTCGCTTTGAGTACGCCATGCCCCTTACCGGAGAAACAAGCAAGCAATGGAAAGAGAGAATCAAAGGTCACGAAAGACAACGAAAAACCGCTCAAAAAGAAGCACAAGAATCACAAGACGAACGGAACCGCCGCCGAAACAACTAACGATGAAATTTCTCGGGATTCTCTTATTCTTCCCTCTGGCTCTCACAGCAGCCGAACCGCTCAAGCTAGTTCTCCCCACTGATAACCGGGCCATCTTTGATGGAAAGCCCGAGGATTTTTACATGTACGTCCTCAGATACTCCGGAACCAAAGCATCTCAACATTGGACTGCGGGCCAATACGGATTTGTTCGTACGATTATTGATACTGAAAAAGAGGGACCGATCGCTACAAAGTTTCACGAAGGGCTCGATATCAAACCAACGAAACGGGATCGCAGCGGAAACCCGCTTGATGAGGTTCGATCTATTGCAGATGGTGAGGTCGTTTACATCAATAACAGCGCAGGTGGGAGCACCTACGGTAGATATATCGTCATTAAACACGACTGGGACTGCGGCCCCTTTTTCAGCCTTTATGCTCATCTTTCACGGGTTAATGCAAAGGTAGGTGATAAAGTCACTGGCGGATCTCCCATCGCTATCATGGGCTATAGCGGAACTGGTATCAGCCGAACCCGGGCCCATCTCCACCTCGAACTCTGCATGCTCTCGACCAAAAACTTTACTGATTGGATCGGGACGAAAGCCCCCCATGGAATCTACGATGGACGAAACCTCATAGGCGTCGATCTTGCCTCCCTTTTTCTGGCAACGAAAGAGAGTGACAAGGTAACAATTCCTAATTTTTTTAAAAGTGCTTCGCCTTATTTTAAAGTAGCGATCCCACGAAAAAAGGAATTAGAAATCACCAAACGCTATCCCTGGCTAAAAAGAGGAGATCATGATTCCGGTAGTCCATCTTTGGAAATTTCGTTTACCGATTCGGGCATCCCGCTTTCTGTTGTTCCGAGCCACCGTAAAGTGACAAAGGCCACTATCACGTTCGTTCGCACCACCCGCTCAAAGCACGAATTTTATACGAGGGGACGCTTAAGCGGGATCGGTCGCAAGGCCAGCCTCACACGTAATGGGCGTAAATTTGTTGCGCTGTTCACAAACGAATATACGAAGCCCTAATCCAGACCAACTGCCGAAGAACCTGATGAATCCTGATGAAAAGCTAGCCTCGCTTGGTATCGAACTCCCCAATGTTGCTACACCACTGGGCTCATACCTTAATGCCAGCCGGTCCGGAAACCTCCTTCATATTTCGGGTGGACTCCCGATTATGGGCGATGAGAAATATCTGGGCAAAGTGCCGACCCAATGCAGTGTCGAAGATGCCAACAAAGCAGCCCGCTTGGCCGTCATCACGCGCCTCGCCGTTATTCAATCGGAACTTGGTTCAATTAATCAGGTTGCTCGTATTGTTTCGGTCGCAGGCTTTGTGAACGCCGCTCCCGATTTCACTGACCACCCTCAAGTTGTCAATGGGGCTTCTGATCTCCTTGTCGAAGTCTTCGGTGAGATCGGAAAACATTCCCGCACTGCGGTTGGCTGTTCCTCTCTGCCTCTTGGCGTTGCTGTTGAAGTCAGCCTTGTTATTGAGATGAAACCCTGAATTTCATGGAACTTCCCGAGCGCGTCACTTCTCCATTTTCCCTCGAAGAGTTTCCGGAACTTATTGACGTTCGCTCGCCTGCTGAATTCGAGATCGACCACATTCCTGGCGCCATTAATTTGCCGGTTTTGGACGATCAAGAGCGTCATGAAGTCGGACTCCTTCATGCTCAAAACCCCTATAAGGCGCGGAGACTTGGTGCGACCTTGATCACAAAGAATATCCACCGCCACCTCGACGGATCCCTAAAGGATAATCCTAACTCATTCGCACCGCTCGTTTATTGCTGGCGTGGTAATCTACGATCCAACTCGATGGCCCTTATTTTTCGAGCTATTGGTTGGAGATCCCGGGTTCTAACTGGGGGCTATCAGGCTTGGCGTAAGTTCCTGAGCGCAGACCTCGTTCCACTGATCGGCGCAAGCAAGCCAAGATTAATCATTCTGGGCGGGCTGACTGGCTGTGGAAAAACCCGCTTACTTCATGAACTAAATCGCCAAGGTGCTCAGATTCTCGATCTTGAAGGACTTGCAAACCACAAAGGATCAATCTTAGGCAACGCTCCCGACAGTCCGCAACCGGGTCAGAAGCGCTTTGAATCCCGACTTTGGGAAGTATTTAAGAAGTTTGATCCAAACAAACCCGTATTTACTGAAGCTGAGTCCAATCGAATTGGTCGCCTACAGTGTCCGCCACCTTTGTGGAAACGCCTCGGGGAAGGGAAAGTGGTATTGGTTGATCTACCCCTACCAGAGCGAGGCAAATTACTCGCTTTCGAATACGAACATTTCATCGCAAACCCTCAATCACTCAAGGACACCTTGGATGGCTTACGGAGGCTGCGTGGTCACGAGCAAGTCGAAGAATGGCATCGTCAAATTGACGCCAGAGATTGGTCCACCTTCCTCGAGTCAATTCTCTTGAAGCACTACGACCTTTGCTACCGGCGACCTGGGTCGGAAGATTCTATTTATCCCGCACCCATTGCCACTGTCTCAGTCGCCAGCGCTAGCGATAGCGATTATGAAAAGGCGGCGGATGACCTGATCGCTAAACACTCGTGATTGACGTCCACAATCACCTGCAAGATCCTCGATTTCTCGGTAGACAAAGCGAGATCATCGAAACCATGAAAGAGGTCGGCATCAAAGGTTGTGTCGTGACGGGAACATCGGAAGCCGATTGGCCGGAAGTCGCCCGACTGGCTGATCAATTCTCGGATTTTATCCGTCCAGCTTTTGGACTTCATCCTTGGAAAGTTAACTCCCGCTCATCGGGTTGGCTAGAAACTCTGAAAAACTATCTCAATCGGTTTCCCCACGCCATGCTCGGTGAGTGTGGCCTCGATCGCTGGATGAAATCTCCAAACCTTGAAGATCAGCACCAAGTCTTCCAGGAACAAATGAATCTTGCTCTTTCCCTAAATCGCTCGGTTACCATCCACTGTCTAAAATCCTGGGGTCCACTAATGTCCGAACTCAGGAATTTCCCACGCCTTCCTCGCTTTCTCCTCCACTCGTTTGGCGGGTCACTAGAAATAGGGAAAGAAGCCGCTCATATGGGCGCCTACTTTTCGTTTTCGGGATACTTTCTTCAAACCAGAAAAGCTAAGACGCGCGCGATCTTTAGTCGCCTACCCATTGAGCGAATCCTTGTTGAAACCGATGCTCCAGAGATGGCGCCACCCTATCCAAAGTTCCAATTCAACAGGCTTAATCATCCTGCAAATCTTGCATTGATCTCCTGCGAACTTGCAAAAATTTGCGACACCGGACAGGAAACGTTCACCACAAACACATATGCCTTTTGGGGCGAAGAAAAGTAGCATCGCCAGCCTAAAAAAAGGGCACGGTTTCCCTTACCCTTTAAAATCTGAATCCTAGACCCTCCTAGTGAGATCGGCAGAACTCCTCGAAGCGACCAATCCCCTCGTTAAGAACATCCAAAGTGGTGCAATAACTGATACGAACACCCATGTCGTGACCAAAAGCCACGCCAGGAACTGCAGCCACTTTGTAGCGAGTCAGAAGTTTGTCGCAAAGGTTGACCGATTTGAGACCGAGGCCAGTGCAATTCACAAAAAAGTAAAACGCCCCCTTCGGTTCAACGACACTCACATTCGGAATCGCCTTAAGACGAGCCAGCATAAATTGGCGACGCACATCATACTCACCACGCAAGTTATCGATAAACGGCGCTGAGGCTTCGTCAGTGAGCGCAGCGAGTGCTCCATATTGAGCAAAGCTAGTCGCATTCGAACTGGTATGCCCCTGGATGGTCGAGAGTGCTTTCGCAATAGCTTCGGGAGCGGCGGTATAACCAACACGCCAACCTGTCATTGAGTGCGACTTGGAGAATCCATTGACAGTTATGGTGAGATTGTAGGCATCTTCATTGACCGAAGCTACGCTAACGTGCTTCTCATCCCCATAGACAAGATGCTCGTAGATTTCGTCAGCAAGAATTATGATATCCTCGTAGGAGGCGACTTCAACAATCCTCTCAATATCCTCGCGGCTATACACCGAACCTGTCGGATTTCCCGGAGTATTCAGCACGATCATCTTGGTGCGAGGAGACATTGCGTCTTCGAACTCCTCGGCGGTGATCTTCCACTTGTTACTTTCCTTGGTCTCTACCATCACCGGAACACCACCAGCTAATTTTACCATCTCGGGGTAGCTCACCCAGTATGGAGAAGGAATAATGACTTCATCTCCTTCTTCAACAACGGCAAGGATCGCGTTGAAACAAGCTTGTTTTGCACCTGAAGTGACACAAATCTGGCTTGGGTTGTAGTCAACGTTGTTTTGAGTCTTTAGCTTGGTTGAGAGCGCCTCACGCAGCTCGGGAATCCCTGCAGCGGGAGTGTATTTCGTCTTACCTTCCGCTAGGGCAGTGTAAGCCGCCTGTTTGATGAAATCAGGGGTATCACAGTCTGGCTCACCGCCAGCAAGCCCATAAATTTCTTCACCTGCGGCCCGGAGTGCCTTGGCCTGATTGGTAACAGAGAGGGTCAGCGAAGGAGTGACTGAAGTTACACGATTTGAGAGACTTTCCATGATGTTGTTTAGATAAGTAAAACCCCAAAACCGGGAAAAAACATCTATGGTAGCGATCGGCGCGTTTCTCCCCGAGGAGCGGGTGATTTCTGCACCTGAGGAGTCCTCCTTGCAAGGCAAATGAGCTTTGTCAGTGGATTTTTTTGTGCCTCAGTGGCTCAACCCTATCAGGGGGCATCGAAACTGGCAGTCATCCACTTTCCGATCTTTTTATCTGAGACCAGCTGGAATCCACATTCCTCGGCCTTATCCAAAACTTCCTGCCATTGCTCGGCAAGGATTCCTGATAAAATCAGACGTCCTTTACTTTCAATCCATTTTGTCATCAGAGGAAGGGCCTCGACCAGGACTGTCGAAAATAGATTGGCTGCCACCACCTGAAACCTTTGAGAGTTTTCCCATTCGAAAACATCAGCTTCAAAGATCTCAATACCAGTAATTTGGTTTCGCTCGATATTTAAAGCCGCCACCTCAACAGCCTTGGCGTCGAAGTCAAATGCCTTGACCTCCCCTGCACCTAAGAGCTTGCCAGCTATTGCTAATACCCCACTACCGGTTCCCAGATCTAAACAGCTCCAACCAGAAGGAACACTCTCCGAATAGTCAACCAACAATCTCAGGCAGGTCGCAGTAGTTGGGTGATCGCCGGTGCCAAAAGCCATCTCCGGAGGAACTACAATGACTTTTTTATCAGGGTAGGTTCCCTCCGCCACTTCAACTTGAGAAATGATTAAACGACCTCGAATCATCAAGGGCTCCGCCTTAGGAGCACTCATTACCACCCAATTCCGTGATTTCAACTCACGGACCGTTCCTCCGAATTGCTCCTGGATCTCGAGCGCTCCTCCCTGAGTCTCGCAATAGACCTCGACCCTCACCGATTTACCACCCTTGATTCCACTTATGACCGAGTTTGGATTCCCGTAAAATCTTTCCTCCCATGCGTCTACCCATTTGACGGCGGACAATTTCGACCAAACCCACATTAGATAAGATTAATAAGACAGACCAAAGACATCAAGACTTAAGAAACTGACTCACAATATGTTCGTGCTCAAAAACAGGTGCCCTCAAATCTCCTAGGTCGGTGTATTCTGACCAATTCCGAAGTTTGAAATCATCCCGTGGATTACCACGAAGCTCGATCCGGCGCTTTCGCTCAATAACATCACAACTTACAAAAATGACTCGAACCGGCGCTTTAAAGCGCTCTTCGAGCCCGTCGCGCCAACCGGGATTCCGGATTTCCGACGTGAAAGGCCCCACGAGAACCACGTCAGTGTGGGATAAATTTTCGGCTGCTGCTGCGAACAGACACTCATAAACTGGCGCTCGAAAGGCGCCTTTGTATTCCGGGGAATCTCTATCATCGGGGTCTAATCCAGCGAGAACCATTCCAGCACGCACTGCCGGCTCAGTCACGGTATCACTATCCAGAAAACAGGCCCCCTTTTCGGCTGCCAGCTTCCTTCCATAGGTGCTCTTTCCGGCTCCAGCGGGACCACAAATGACCCAAAGCTGGCTCATCAGTATTTGCGGACCTCTCCGGCATCTACGGGCTGGACGAACTTCGCGATAGTCTCCTTGGCATGAATCTTCCCAGCTTGGGCATCGTAAGCTTCATCAGATCCCTCAAGCTTCATCGCGTAGCCAAAGTGAAGTTGGTAAAGCTTCTTCCCATCGACCTCCGATCTTAGAGAGAAGGCCGAGTGCTTTTGGTAAACTTCGACCCACGCTTCCCGGACGTCTTTCCAATATTCCCCGGTCTTTTCCCAAGTTGTTTCAGCTGCCATGAGTGAGGGCTCACTAATCCGCTCGTAGCGGTTCACACCTAATTCTTGGCCGACGATTGAAACTTGTCCGTCCTTTCCGAGAGAAACCTTTTGATTCTGTTGGGTGTGAACCCAACCATTGGTGGTGATTGTCAACTCGTGGACACTTTGTAAGACCTGATAATCACTGCGAACCGCAAACTCCCTCCGGGGCAGAGGTCGCCAACAGGATTCACTCCGCCAAATTGATATGCCGCCACGATGATCCCACTCACCATGGACCTCGTAGCGCGGCGAGTCATCCACTTGAAAAACCGCCTGCGTCCACTTCCCCTTTACCTTTCGAGGCTTCATTTTTTCCTTAGCCCAGGTGGAATTACCGCGGAACGTTTGAAGATCAGTATCTTCAAAGTTCCAATCCTGGCGCCAGTGTTTCATGACCATCGGACCCATTTCCTTCCCATCTTCATCCTTAAAATACATCACAAGGGTGTGCTGAAGACTGATAAACTGATCCTCGGACGCAAGAACCTGAACATGCTCAGTGCCCCAAGAAAAGTAGGGCTTAGGTGGCTTGTATCCCTTCGTGAAGCCCATCGTCTCAATAAAATCAAAACTGACCCGGTAACTCCCTGCCAAGGCCAGAATTGCCCGACGATCCTTCTCGATTTTAGATCCCACCTTCTTTTGAAGCCTTTTCCAGTGATCAGAAAGCTTCTCATCAAGCACAACGTCTTGGCCTCGACTCGTCCCACCGCGAGGTTGCATTTTCTCAACCTCCGAGAAAGGCCAAGCAAAGACATGGCCGCGAACAACCTTTTCCTCCTTCTTTTCAACCTCTTCAGCGTGAGAAAATAGAACGAGAACAGCACTAATCAGGATCATCCGATTCATCCTGATAATGTTTATGATTTTTCTAAAATTGCAACAGACCAAAATCACAATGAGATCAAACGGCCCGCCTAATCTAAGAATACTAAGAACGGATGCCGAATTATCTCACTCGAAAACAAACTGAATCCCCCAAGAAATCCATAACGGCATTGTCACAAGAGCCACGATCGAAGTTACGATGACACCCTGCACTGCCACCCCTGGACTCCCACCGTAGTGGCGCGCCACAATGATAGGCCCCACCGCGGCCGGCATTGAAGCCTGAACCAAAAGGACCTGCTTTAGCTCTGGGATCACAGGCAACCATTTGGCCGCCGCTAGGAAAACAAAAGGCATTATTACGATTCGTACTAAAAGCGATCCAGTCGCCACCTTTTTGGAAATTCGCTCCTTTCCAATCAGGTCATACATCATCGCTCCAATCAAAACCAGTCCCATCGGAAAAGCGCAGACCCCGAGCCACGAGATCATCTGACGGACGCCAGCGCCCACGATTCCTCCGCCTGATTCTTCAAAAAACTGCCATCCCCCAGTTGAAGAAAGGAGCACTCCCAATACAACCGAAACCGTCGGCCCGTTTATTAGGAGCTTGGGATTACCAAAAACCGACCCCGTCATGATCATAACCCCGACCATCCATAACGCGATTTCAACACCGAGACTGTGTATAAAGAGGACCCCATAAACCTGCTCGTTACCATTCATTGTGACGAACAGTGCTCCCAACAGAGGGATCGCAATATAGCCATAATTCTGCGTTCCCACCGCAACACAAAAAGTCCGTCGCCCATTCCCAGGCTTCAATCCGAGCCCAAGTGCCATCAAATAAGCGACCGCCATACCTAGAATTACCAGTCCAAATCCCAACCCCACGCCCCATGCCAAGACATCAAAGTGTCTCACCAAATCGTTACCCAAAGTTTTATCCAAAATTAGACAAGGATAGAGACAATGAATTACCATCTTCAGCATCCCCTTTTCCATTTCCGGAGTCACCACTTTCGTGGCCCTAAGAAACAATCCTACTCCTACCAAGAGGTAGACTGGAAGGATCGCCTGCAAGATAACCGAAAAGCTCACGCCCTTGTTTGAATCGTTGCAGCTTAATCTGCAAGCAGTATGAAGAGAGCTCAATTCATACTCACGTTTAAACAATCACCCGAATACTTCTTCTTTTGCCAAATAGTCTATTTCCGGCCCTTTGGCTCCATAGTAACCCACGTATACGTGAAGACAGCAGAAATCGAATCCGCGCCTAAAATTGGATCAATTAACTTTTTTTAGCCCTGATACGAAGAATGGTACGAGCGTCGGTTATCTTTAGGCCAGGAATGATTATCAACCCTAGAGCGTCGACTTTGCTTTCACCTTTTGCAGAGCCGAATTCCCATTTGAACCATTCTCCAGGCTTGAGCTTGAAGTGTTGCAATCGTCGCAACGTGACATCAGAAGTGGCAAAATCGGGGATTTCAAATTTAGTATCCAAATCGTTGACGGTAACAAGGAATAAAGACATCTCCAAAATCTCCGCAGTATCCTTAAAATTCTTCCAACGAAAGAACGCATTGAGCTGACCTGCTTCTTTACTGTTTAGATTATCGGGCCAAGGAAGTTTCGAGTTACACGAAGCATTGGCGAAGACCGGATAGGGTTGATCCTTGCGTACGCTAAGCCAGTCGAAGGAATCGATCAGGTCGTTAGTCTTTTTGATGTTTGCTGAATTGTTGGCGTGACCGAAAGGACCCCAGTAGCAAAGAAATGCGTAATTTCGATCGTTCATCGCCTTCGAGAACAGATCGTGCCCTTCGGACCACCGATCATTGTGCCCGGAGTAGTCGATGCAGAGCGGTGGATCAGGAAAAATTACACCGTCGGGAATTTTGTTTGGAGGTAAAAACATTCGTTGGAAAGCGTGCTCCACCCCGGCGGGGACATTTGCTTTGATCGCTGCGAACACATCACCGTGACGCAGTCCGATCCCGAGCGTCCCGCTACCGCCCATCGAATTACCCGAAAGATAGACGCGATTTGGATCGATCTTGTAATTTTTAATCGCCCACGCGACGGTGGCCATCACGCGTTTTTCAACCGGCTTAGTTTCACCTCCAGAGTTTTTCATAGTAAGCTCCTTGTCTCCGCGGTGCATGCCTCCCCACCACCAATCGCCCTTGTTCTTTCGACAATCGAGGTAGAGAGCATAGTGGTTGTCAGGCGAGCGGTAGATGTCGTGATTACCGACTGTCTTAGTGCAATTAACACAAGAAAAAACATCATGACCAGCCGAGTGCAAAACAACATACAAGGCCGCATTATCACGAGCGATTTTGGGGTGCATCACGATAAACGTGTCTTGCTGCGGCGCTTGGTATTCCCACTCCGGTTGCACACCGTGCTGAAACACTTCGATCTTACGGTCATTGACGCTGGTCTCTTCCTTCGGGTGTTCGGCCTGTATCGGCGGCCAAGCAAAGGCGGCAAAATTGAAAGGGGCTAGTAGAACTAAAATGCTAAGAAGTATTTTCATTTGACTGCGGCAGTTTGAACCAAAACTCCGGCCGAGGCCAGCCTGCCACCACAAAGAAGGCCCACCTCTCGGTATTGATTACGAAAAAGGCACAATTTTTTAGAGACAGCGCCAAATTTCGCCAACCAATCGCTCCCTACGAATTCTGGTTGAAACTAAGACAAGAAATTCTAGCCAACGAGAATCACCCTGTATAAGCCGCTAGAGCAACAAACAATCTTACCCCTTCAAAATAGACTCCCTTTGCAAATGAAAAGTGACGCAAACGTCAAAGAATCTAAAGTCAGAAGCGCCTTGAAAGGTCTTTCCTGGAGAATCATAGCGACGCTGACGATTATTTTAATCGTCTACGTGAAGACGGGAGAAATCGAATCTGCGCTAGAAATTGGCGCGATTGAATTTTTCATAAAATACTTACTCTATTTTGCGCACGAAAGAGTATGGGCACAAATCCCATTAGGATCGGCTAGCACGATAGCTAAAGGTTAAGAAGTAAAACCCTAACAAGTGAGCGATTTAATGGAGCTTCTATTCACTTCCATGTAACTTTGTAAAGGGTGGTAGTTTCAAAGCCCCCTGATCCGCGGCACTTTGGACACTGTTTAAAATTCTCTATTCTACCTAACTTACCATCTCCAAAACATGTCCCACACTTCAATTTACTTTCGACAAAAACATGAACGGGAATTCCAGCCTTAATCACGCTTAAAAATTGATCATTGTTCAGAGGCTCCTTTCCAAACCTCCCTAAATTACTATTAAGTCTATCTAGAATTTTTTGAAGAACGTATCTCTTTTCATGCAGCTTTCCCTTTTCGGTTCTACTCAATCGAAAACCTAATGAATTGATTGTAGGTTCGATATAATCGTCATCCTTGGAGAGCGGATCAGATCGGCGGCCCCTACCATTGGATTGATGCGCAGGCATAAGTTCTACAAAGCCTAACAACTTATCCGGGTCTGTAAGCTTAAGTTTTTTCAGCCGTTCCAGCCGTTCTGAGAACAATTCAATTTTGTTGGCTGCATCGCTTTCACTTTTCGCCCTCTTCTCCTCCGCCTCAGCAATCCTCATCTCTTCATTTTTTTCTTCTTTAAGAATCCGTTCCTCTTCAAGAATTCGGAGACGTTTTTTCTCCGATTCTTTTTCTTTTTCAGATCTAGAAATGAGCAAGCCCCTTTCCTGAAGTAATTCGCCGTTGCACTTTCTAATAAAGTTTCTCGCAGCAGAAGAAATTTCTGTCGCATCTACGTCGCTGTATGAAGGATCCCAATCACCTATCATTGCCAGTCTTTTGTAAAGATCCCCCACAGACTTGATTAAATCGGTGTTCGCCAAAAACTGTTTAGAGTCAGGGCTAATTATGTGAAACCAAACGTGAAGTCTATTGTTACCGCTGATCTTTAGTTCCGATTGTGCGAAAATCAAATTACGTTCTCCCGCCAAGGTAGTTGAAAATCTTCCATCCGCGTCTGTCGTGAGAACAGTCACGCCGTGACCTTTCCGTCGCAACTGATCAAGCCTGTCACTAATCCTGTTCGTAATTGATTGAAGAGATTCTTCGTCTGAACTTCCCTTAGGAAATTTTGACTCATAACTCGTAATTATAGAGGCACATTTTAACACAAATCTATCATCCCATTTTTCAGCCAATTTTTTCCTAGGATCAGAGACGAAAATGTTTGGCGCCTTTGCCCAGTCATCGAGAGCCGATTTAAACGAGTTAAACTCACCCTCGAATTTAATACGATCAAATGCCATTTGCCGTTCCCTCTTAAGTTCCAAGCTAATTTGGCCTCTTAAATCACTGAGTAAGTTAGAGACAGCTTGTTGATCTGCGACGTAGACGCCAAGAAGTCCCAATTTCACATTATCCCTACTCTCTGTCACGATGAAGGCTTGGCCCTCGATATCTCTTGTAACTGGATCTTTTTCACTCCTCTTAGATCTATTGCAACCGCCCAAGGCCATGGCTGCGAGCAGGGCGGCAAGAAATATCTTTAGCTTAAACATTTGCATAACCTTCACATCGACAGCGATTAAAGAGGGTTAATTAACCTCCTAGAGTTATTCAAGTCCATAAGTGAAAATTAAACGAGTTAGCTTCCACCGTAAAGCCGCGCGCGGCCTAACGGATGTGATAAGCATGTCATACCTGCGTGTAGATTTTGAGCAGAATCACCACGCTGTTGTAGTAACGGCTTGTGTTGAGTATTCATCGTGTCAAGTCAGATTGAACTTCATCATCTCGACCAAAAGTCCCGAGCTCTTCTTTCCATCAGCTCCGATCCAAATGCGACTTCAATCCTTTTCCGCCAAAAGTAATTTTCTAGTAGCCAGCTCAATTAATGATATCAACGACTCCGGCAATCTCGAATTGAGAGGCCGGGAACTTATCACTCCAAATTTCTCTTTTCCCCATCCACTATCATGACCATTTACATCAAACCTGGATGCCCCTGGTGCATCGACGTTGAAGCCTACCTCAAGAAAAACGGCTACGAATACGAGCGCATAAATGTCATCGCTGACCGAGCAGCCTTTGAACGTATGAGCGAGATATTCGGGACAACGTCTGCTCCCTCCATGACCGTGGGAGATCTCAAACTTGCCGACTTTGGCGTCGAGGAGCTCGTGCCCTTTTTGAAAGAACACAATCTTTGATCCTAACAAACGACAAATCTATATCCACTGTATTCCAACCACCTTCAGGCCAAATACAACTCCAACTATTTCCCGCCAAAAGCAACTTCCTAGCAGTCTAACCAAAACGTCATGAAAAAGCTCAACCGCACCGACGTCTTGAACAACGAACCGACCATCCCGAACAAGCTAGCCAGGAGCATCGCCCGCGCCCCCCTGGTAGCTCTGCTGACAGTGATTTCTTGTATTCCAACGACTGCGGGCAAACTTCCCAATGTCGTCATGATCATGGCCGATGACCTGGGATGGTCAGACGTGGCTGCTTACCGAGTGCAGCAGGGACTCGAGGCCGAGGGAGCCACCCCGATCCCCACCCCTAATCTCGACCGCCTCGTGGCGGGTGGCCTGATGTTCACTGATGCGCACAGTCCGTGCTCGCTGTGCGCTCCGACCCGCTTTGCCATGTTGACCGGTTCGCTTCCGTTCCGCATCGGAAAGCGCTACGGCACCTGGAACTTCAGCGAAACCGCAGCGGTGTTGAGGAACCGCAAGCACACTACGGTGGGCGAGATCATGCAGGCGGCAGGATACCGGACCTCGATGATGGGGAAGATGCATATCGGCGGAGGGAACACCTTCAGTTTTAGCGAGCCGTATTTGCCCATCCCGACGTTTCCAACCTCCTACGGCTTCGACTATACCTTCCTGGTGCACGACGGCATCCAGGCGCCGCCGTATGTTTACTTCGAAAACGACCGCTTTGCCCGCGTCGATCCAGCGAACCATTCCGCGATTAACACTTGGGGAACAGCCTCGGACCTGGTCAACGGCTCGTCCGGAAATCCGATTGGCCCCAACGGCACGGGGAGTCACAAGGACGGTTGGCGAGATATCAACTGGAACGGCAGTCAAAACGGCATCATTAACACACGCAAAGCTGTCGAGTTCATTGACGGCCAACTTGCAAATCATGGCAGCCAGCCGTTCCTGCTCTACTACAACTCTCCGCAGGTGCATATTCCGCACACCCCGCCAGTTGACTTCGAACCAGACGCCAACGGCAATCCAGGCAGTCCACCCAACGTGCCGGTGCAGGGAGTCAATGCATCCTGGGGGGGCAACGCCCATTCCGACATGGTCCATGAGGTAGACCTCCAAGTGGGGGGCATCCTCGCCAAGTTGGACGATCCGGACGGCAACCCGCTGACCAATGACAGTGTCCTTGCGGACACCTTGATCATATTCACCTCGGACAATGGTGGATTGGGAGGGAATCTCGTTCCAGCCGGCTACGACAGCACCGGGAGCCTCCGCGCGTCCAAGGGGCGCAGCTACGAGGGTGGTCATCGGGTGCCGTTCATCGCGCACTGGGGCGATGGTACGTCAGCCGGATCCACCATCGCTCCGGGAACCATCAGCAAGCAGGTCATCGCCGGTCAAGACTGGGTGGCGACCATGTATGCGCTGACCGAACAAGATATCGCCGGGAACCAGTGCATGGACAGTGTGAACCTGCTTCCCATCCTGCTCGGGCATCAGGAGGAATCCGAAGCGGTGCGTCCTTTCGTGCTGCATCAGGCCGGGCAAGGTAACAACCAGCCGGATGCTTTCGGGATCCGCCGAGGTGACCACGTTCTGATCATCAACCGGAACCGGTCGCCACAGGAACTGTTCAACCTTGCGGAAGACTTGTCCCAGTCTATCAACCTGGTCGACCCGGCGACCTACCTAAACAATACCGTGCCGCTGGACGTGCTCGCGCTGCGCGACGAACTCTACGCTCTGTTCATGAGGCACGACGACGTCAGTTCACTTCGAACCACCACCGCCTATGACACCGACGGATTCGCCATTTCGCCGATGGCCCGTGGGGCGGATGAGGTAACGATGACCTCGGTGAACGGGGTTGCGGCGGTGGGGCCGGTCGAATACCGCTTCACGGAGACAACCGGTAACTGGGGTGGAACAGATTCAGACTGGCAAGCGAGCCCCACAAATCTCGATACAGGCCTGTTGCCTGATACCCGCTATGCCTACAAGGTGGAAATACGGGATGGCGACGGAAAGCCGATCCCCACTGCGGAACAGGTGGCCGAAGTGATCACCCCCACCGTAAATCCCTTTAACAGCGGCAGCGAATCCATCTTCACTGATGATTTCGATGGGGGGGGGAATCCGGCCAATGTGCTCGCCAGCGATCCCAAGCCGACCGGCACCTGGTATCAACAGGACGTCGATGACACCCCGACCAATCCGAACAGCAACTTCCATTGGTCCACCGAGGAGCACCCAGGCAGCGGCAGTACCTATTCAACAACCTTCAACAATTTGGATACCCTCGGCGATGCGGACAAGGAGTTTCACCTAGGCTTCGGCTTCGACGAAGTCCGCCTGCTCTACAACAGCGGAACGGTATTCGACCTCGGCCAGGACTACACCTTCGGCGGTTCCTGGGAACTTTACATCGCCCAGGATTTAGCCCTTGGCTTCATCGCCGGACTTGCGGAATTCGATGCCACCACCGGAGCGCTGGTCCAGACCATCGGATTCGATCCTGATGCGGGCACCGTCGCTGACAGCCAAATTTTCGGTGAAACTTCTGGCAACGGATCAGCAGGAGATACGGGAACCTTCTCGATCACGTTGACCGCCGCGAATCTCGCCGCCGCCGATGTGATAGCAGGAAACCACGTCGGAGTATATTTTCATCACGACGACGATGGGGTGCTCGGGAATGATGTGGGCGGCTTCGCCCCGAATCGCGGTGACCGTTACCTGATCGATGACGTGCGGCTCGTCGCGGAGAGCAGCTCAACTTCTGATCCCGATACCGATGGCGACCTCATCCCGGACTCGGTGGAGGATGCCACGCCGGGACTCGACAAGAATGATCCGACTGACGGGAAAGGTGATCTCGATGGCGACGGCCACACCAACGCTAAAGAATTCCTAGTGGGCTCGGACTTGCTGAATGCGAGGGATTTATTGCCGCTCCTGATCGAGGTTCCACCGGGAACCAATGTGGAACTCAACTTATCAGAAGGCCAAACCTTGGAGGGCCGAGTCTACATCCTGGAACGGAGTGAAGATCTAGGATCCACATCTGACTGGGTGGCCATCGATGCCTTTGCTCCCGTTCCAACCGAAGCGGGAGCCGCACACACTTTCACCGCATCTGGGGCCGCGCAGCGGGCATACTTCCGAAGTCGAATCGAGTGGGCTCCACCCGCTCCCTAATCACGATAGACTTACTGAACAACCACTTGAATCAAAGGGAGACAGTAATCCCTCTCATGCGGAAACGGTAAGACAAACGAGGTAACTAACAAAATGAAACTTCAATTTCTGTTCATCAGCACGTTCGCGATGACCATTGTTTCATCGCCTGCATAGACGTAGGTCATCTTCACGGATATTTTAATAGTAAAAAGATTCCGGCCAATGGCGTCCGAAAGCTGCTTCCAATCAGAAAAATCTCTCACACCATACACCTCAACTGGCTCGGAATTGTTATCATCCATCTTGAGGCAAGATGTCGGCCGTATAATGGAACTCCAAAAGTGCTAAAGTGGTAAACCCTCAGAGATTAATAATTATCAATATGAGTGTTAAATTGCTAAAGAGGCTCGGCAGTTACTTCACCAGGATAGCAGGATTAATATCAACGTTTCGCATTGTTATTCCCGCGATGTAGCCTTTTACTTTTAGGGTATCGCCAGTTTTCAAAGACTCAATATATGACGAGTCTTCATTGGACTGAGGGTAGATAGAAACAAACGTCCCCACCACTGAGTCCGAACCTGAAGTCTGGATTCGGTAGTAGTCACCCCGCTTGCTTACTTCCTGAACCTCAAGTGTCCATTGGACGATCTCGCCCATAATCTCCCTCTCTGCATTCTCGCGCTGAATATCGGTATTCTCGGGCATTGCTCCAAACTTAGCTGCAAGATCACCAGTCGGACTCAAACTGGACGGGGATGCGCTCGGCAGCGATGCAATCTTGTCCTGAGTCTCCTTATTAGATTCGTCGATTGCGTCGCTTACCTCCTTGACTATAAATCCGCCCATCAGAACGCATCCGCCTATCGTTAAGACCACTAGGATGCCGACTACGGCAAGGGCGATCAGGCATCCGTTTGTCTTTCTTCTGTGGTGCCGCAGGGGCCATTGATTGTGCTGGTGGATTCATATTTGTTTCGGTTAATTGAAGTTTGGAGCTATTCTAAAAAACTTTTTTTCTAACAATTTTCATTTGTAGCACGTTCAAAGGTGATAACCGCTCGGTCAGGACTACAAGCAAAATCTAGGAAGCTCCCCTCTTTTCTAGCGAGTAGCATCGCAACACCGAGGCACAGCTTCGGTGTTGCCAGTCTCAGTATTTAGGCCGTGATCTTTTCGGGTTCTCTCCAAACTTATTCGCATCAGGGTTACTATCCTGAGCCAAAAATACAATTACGACAATCGCGCCAAACGGCACGAAGTTAAGAAAGAACCACCATCCACTGCGCCCAGTATCATGCATCCGCCGAACGAATACAGCTAATCCCGGAATTAAAACCGCAAGCATATAAAGCCCCCCTAAGGCTCCCTCAGCACCCTCTGGAAGAAAGCCCGCCATTAACCCAAGGATAAGAAGCACAAAGTAGATAACGATATTCCATAGGGTAAATAGCCAATACTCTTTCCGCCGAGCTCGACCACTGAAATTCGCGTAGTTTTTTAATGCTTTTAAATAATATTCCATTTTTTTTCTATTTTTTGTTCAAGGATTTTTTTCCCCAAACTAAACACCCTACAGAAAAAATAATGACCGCAATTACTATTGGAGAAGTTTTGGCCGGATTGAAGGGTGATTTAGATGGCTTCATTGATGAGGATCACACAATGACGAAGCAAACGAATCCAAGATATTACAATCTCAGTAAGTTTTTATAACGCTCATTAAGCATTACTGCTCTTGGAGGCATGCGTGCTAGAAGCCATTTTTTTGTCTACCCAACTTGCTACCGTAAAAGGGAACGAGCGAAGAGATCGGACAGGTTCAAAACTGCCGCACCTCTCCCCCTAATACCCCTAGCTGAGCCAAGCTTTCGTTTCAGTGTGAGATGCAGTGGCATCAATTAGAATAAACTCCTAACCCAGCAGAACATCACTGCAAAAAGTGCCATGAAAATGTGTAATTAGTGACTAATGAGAGGGAGTTTGAATCTACTGCGAAGCTTAAACACCACGTTTCGATCCAATCCAAAGAATTTAAAACGCGTTTGACGGATGCACCGCCAAGCTTTGAAGGTATATGCTTTGAGATCGGTGATCCTAAAGAGATCGGTGAGGGTGATCTTAGCTAAATAAGCATAATTCATCACGTCCTCGTCTACCAATTTTTTGCGCACCTAATTAAAAGAGAATATTACAGATCTTATTTTGTTTTATCAGTTTTTCTTTAAAAAGAAATGTTCTGGCGGTTGTGGTGGCGGAGAATAAAATTTTGGTGAGTAGAGACTGAATAGCTCGCAACCCGTGAAAAGGGGTAAAAGTGTGTCAACAAATGACACACTTGTGTTTTGATTTTTTAAAGAAAACCGCCCACACAATTGAGGGTGAGCGGTTGCCCAAAAGGTCGATTCTGTAATCGAACTGTTTATTTCCAAGAGCTAGTTCATTGCATCAACTTCCCGCAATAACAATACTGGGAATTCTTCAACTGCAGTTATTTCATCAGCTAGGTTAAAACGTTTCTTAGCGAAATTATTCACCTGATGCTCGTTATAGACTTTGCCATTTCGTGATGAGGGGGATTGTGTCGCAGGTGATTACGCCAGCGATTAGTCGCTGATAAATTAAGCCTTCGTAAGGTGGCTAACATTTCAACAACTTGGCGAGCGCAATTGAAATCTGCTCATAATAATGCTGAGTCGATGGCCTCATATTGGGGTCCGACCAATGACCCTCATCGTGGACAGCCTACCTAAGCGTCCCTGCTTTTGCCGCATTTTTCGCCCCTTTTATCTCATCGAGCATTAAGGGTAATCTATTTTTCGCTATATTGTAGTCTGTGGTTGCAAGAGTCCTCCGAATTGTCTTTCCAAATACCTTCGTGACAGCGTAATAAGTCCCCGAACGATGGACATGAAGGTTGGAAATCTTGGATTTACTGAACTGTGCAGGCTTACGCATACTGTTGCTTTTTGTTGCCTGCAGGGGATGCACTACCGGGATGCACCCGACAACGAAGATCGCTTAAAACCTATAAAGGGGCTGTAGCTCAGCGGTTAGAGCAGGGGACTCATAATCCCTTGGTCGTGGGTTCGAACCCCACCGGCCCTACTTTTATAATCTAAGGCTGACCGAGATAGATCAGCCCTGACCTCGCGTCTAAAAGAGCCTGTCCTTCCGTCAGGAAATCCATCCCTAGGATTCCGTCCACAGGCCGGCCGGTCGAGTCCCGGAAATATTTACGGACTGTCCCAAGCGGAGCAACTGAAACATCGAACACAGCCACCTGAACCTGTCCAAAAATCAGATTCTGTAACCTCGCATGTCGCAGCGGAATACGATCACCCGAAGCATCGATCATCCGTGAATTAGTGGCATAGCTCCGCAAATTAAAGCGATCAAAGCTTTCTGCCGCCATTACGGAAACTTCAGCTCCAGTATCAACGACCCATGAAACAGGAACACCCTGCAGGGTTCCGGTCAGAATTAAGTGCGGCAATCGGCCCGCCGTCCCCAACCTGAAAATCTGTTTCCCTAAATCTGAGCGCACCCCAAGAGGTAAAGGTCCCATTCTATGAGACCGTGATGTTCCCGACTCCGGCACCCACATTTGGCCCGATGGAATATCGACCAAAGCGCCAGTCGCCGCGAGTGCATCTAAGCCAATTTGACCCGCATAGCTGCTTGTCGAAGTCTTACGTTCAGGACTTGGTGCAATCGTAAACGGAAATCGATCTGCCCTCATCCCGCCAATTTCAAGAGTTGCATACCCCCTTCCACTAGAAACTTCGCGCCCCAGCGCGCCGCGAGTAATCACCCGAACCGAGCGATCTTCGATCACTCCAGCTAAAGTTGCCAATTCCTGATCCAGGTCCGTACTATTTGCACCCGAATCGATTAAAAAACGCATGGGCTTTCCATTGACCTGAAAGACGCCAGAATAACGGCTATCTTCACTGAGCTTTTGAAGTGGCACCTTCTGATAACCCAACTTGGAAAGCGTAGCTGCCCTCGAGCCCGAAAATCCGGGAACGCTCGAACATTGAGTCAGGCACAAACAAGCAAGGAAAGAGGCTGTAAAATTGGCAGCAATTTTAGTCATACTTTTTTCAGTCGAGAGAATAAGCCTCCCTCATAGACCACCAACAGTCTTTTTCTTACCACGCCGGCCCCACTTCCCAGGTCTCCAGCATCTCCTCTGGACAATCCTCGAGAAATCGCGATGGGCGCGTAATGATATCGCCACTGTAGCTCTTGGGATTAATCTGTGGGTAGGTCAGATAAAGCTCATCCTTCGAACGGGTCAGCGCCACATAAAAAAGCCTCCGTTCCTCCTCAAACATATCCTGATCATCAGCTTCCAGTATCCGTCCATTTGGAAACATGCCATCAGCGAGCCAAATCAAAAACACGACTTTCCATTCTAGTCCCTTCGCCTGATGAATAGAAGAAAGAACAACCTTTTCATCATCAGGCTCAGCCATGCTTCCAGTTGGCTCACCATCGACCGAGCTCATCAATGATAATTGGCCCAACAATTCCAAAACATCATCAAAGGTTTCGGAATACAAAATTAGCTGCTCAATGTCCTGACGTCGATTATCATAGTTCTCAAAACTAGCTTTCATGTAGTCGTCATAAACTCCCTCCAAAACGCTCGTAAGCATTTCAGAAGGGCGCGCATAACCATCACCGACAATCAATTCGTCCAAGGTATAACAGAGCTGCTCCCAATCCTTTTTTGCTTTCGCTGGAACCGGAAATTTCAGCATGTGGTCGGAAAAACGCTTTGGTGGTTCTTCCTTCTTCGATATCCCAACTTTGAGCCAAGCCCGCCAAAGCCTCGTCGCAGTCGCTGCACCAATACCTGGGAGCAGCAGGCAAAACCGTTTAAAGCTCACCTCATCTCGACGATTCGTCGTAAAGCGCAAAAAGGCCGCGACATCTTTAATATGGGCTTGCTCAAAAAAGCGAAGACCACTTGTGATTTCAAAGGGAATCCCCCGTGAAGTCAACTCCATCTGAATCTCCAAACTTTGGTGATGGGCACGATAAAGAATCGCCATTTCATCAAGCTCTATTCCTTCGTCACGAAGTTCCAAAACACGTTGCGCCACGAAATCGGCTTGTGCCCTTGGATCTTCTACTGGCACCAAAGCCGGAGTCATCGATCCGCCAACCCGAGCCGCTCTAAGGGCCTTTTTAAACTGCTTTTTGTTCGCAGAAATCGCAGCATTTGAAAGATCAATCACTTCGGGCACACTCCGGTAATTGGTCTCAATCTTATAGACCGTAGCACTCGGGTAATGCTCAGGAAACGACAGAATATTATCCATATCGGCCCCCCGCCATGAGTAAATCGACTGAGCATCATCGCCTACCACCATCACTGAGTTATGAGGCCGAGCTAACAAATGGATTAGCTCGCTTTGGACAGCATTCGTATCCTGATACTCATCAACCAGCAGGTATTGGAAACGCTTCTGGTAGAGGCTGCAGAGCTCCTCATTTTCCTTCAACAACTTTAGTGGAAGGATCAATAGATCATCAAAATCAACCGAATTCGTTTCGAGCTTCTTCGCTGTGTAGGCCTTTCCGACCTTCGCAATTTCATCACCCCATTCCTCAAAATAAGGATAGCGCGCCTCCAATAAATCTTCGAGTTCGACGCCGGTATTTTCGACTAAGGAAAAAATTGATATAAGAACGTCAGCTTTGGGGAATCGCCGTGACTTGGTGTCGATATTGCACTCCGCAACCACGGTGTTCATAAGCGACTTTTGATCATCGCGATCCATGATTGAAAATGAACGCGTAAGCCCCACTTCATCAGCATGCCTTCGTAGGATTCGATTCCCAATCGCGTGAAAAGTTCCGCTCCAGAGCTCGCTAAGATCAAGAGAGATCAACTCACGGACCCGCTCCATCATCTCGCGAGCCGCCTTGTTCGTGAAAGTCAGAAGAAGCAAACTCTTGGGATCAACCCCTTGATCAAGCAGATAGGCGACACGGTAGGTTAGAGTCCGCGTTTTACCGGACCCTGCGCCAGCAATCACCAAAGAAGGGCCGGGAGCAGAGCTCACGGCGGCATACTGCTGCTCGTTGAGCTCTGCCTGATAATCGATTCCAGAAACACCCTTCCGGGGTCCTTTTTTAAGCTGATATTGCCGAGCCATTGTTAGGAAGCATCGCTACTTTTAGTGTAGTCAATGTAGCGAGCGTATTCATCCTTCACCTTAGGCATAAGAATATACATTGCGATCACGTTCGGCACCGACATCGCGAAGATCATGGCATCCGAGAAGTTAAAAACCTTGCTCATACTCAGCGATGAACCAATGACGACGAACAGACAGAAAAGTAACTTATAAACTAATTCTGCACGTTTACTCCGACCGAACAAGTGGCTCCAAGCTTGAACTCCGTAATAAGACCAGGAAATCATAGTTGAAAAGGCGAAAAGAATCACCGCCACCGTCAAAATGATTGGGAACCAACTAATGACCGACTCAAAAGCAGCCGAAGTCATCGTTACCCCTTTCAACTCTGGGTTATTGTAGGTTCCAGCCATAATGATCACTAAAGCTGTTGTGGTGCAGACTACAACCGTATCAATAAACGGCTCAAGCAATGCAACAATCCCTTCACTTGCAGCATACTTTGTCTTCGCCGCCGAGTGAGCAATCGGGGCCGAACCAATTCCAGCTTCGTTGGAAAATGTAGCCCGCTTCATACCCTGAATCATAACCCCAATGATGCCACCTCCAATGGCAGTTGGCATAAATGCTCCTTCGAAGATCACACGAAGCGCGACTCCAATTTGGCCAAAGTTCACAAGAATCACAAACAACCCAGCGAGCATGTAAATTCCACACATAAATGGGACTAAAGTGGCAGTCACCGAAGCAATACTTTTAATTCCACCAATAATCACGAGCCCGACCGCAACAGCCATAATCAAACCAAAGGCCCAACGGTTTTCATCCAAAAATGAACCCTCTCCAACAACTCCAACCAACTGCTCGCAAGCCTGGTTAGCTTGAACCATGTTACCGCCTCCAAACGATCCACCGATGCAAAGGAAGGCGAATACCCCAGCAAGAATAAACCCGAACATTCCCATCCCCTTTTCAGCAAATCCCTTTTTTAAATACTGCATGGGCCCGCCATAAACCTTGCCGTCTTCAATCGTGCGATATTTCACGCCAAGCGTACATTCGCAAAATTTCGAAGTCATCCCAAACAAACCAATCAGGATCATCCAGAAAGTTGCACCCGGCCCCCCAACACTTATTGCAATTGCGACACCCGCGATATTCCCAAGACCAACAGTGCCAGAAAGTGCCGCACAGAGAGCCTGAAAGTGGGTAATCTCGCCAGGATCAGTTGCCGAGCTATATTTCCCGCTGATGGTGCGAGCTGCCAAGCGCCACGACCGAAGATTCAAGAACTTAAAATAGACCGTGATGACGACTGCAGCTAATGCCAACCAAACCACAACAAGAGGAAGTTTGACCGGATTGCCTTCAGCATCCTTCGCAATCTCCACCCCATAGAAAACCTTGCCAGTCACTTCATCTAAATAAGGTCCTAAATTTTGGTCGATCCACTCATCCGGAGCTTGGCTAAAAACAATTTCCTCATTTGTGGCTGCTGAAGCCTTGGCCTCCTCAGCAAAAAGAGCGCCTATCGAAAGCGTGGAAAAAAAGACAAGGATCGGAAACAAGTTTCGCATGACATCCGTACTCTGCGGGAAAGGAGGAAGAGCGACAAGTGAGAATCACGGCTTTACCCGCAAAACAAAAAATCCGCCCGGAAAACACCGAACGGATCTTAGAAATGATTCTGAGGATAACTTCCGCTATGGAAGAAGATTCACAGCGCGGGCACGCTTTATCTCACGAGTAATGGCGCGATGCATCTTGGCGGAAACTCCAGTCACCTTGCGGGGAAGGATCCGTCCAGTCTCGGTAGTGAATTTGGAAAGCACCTCAGGATTTTGATAGCTAATCTTCTCAAAAGGAAGGTCGAGACGCTTGTTGGTCATCGACTTATTGTGCTTCCGGAAGTTGATCCGACGCTGGATGGTCTTAGGCTCAGACATAATAAAAGGTAGTTGGGGTCAGGGACTATCGAAGTTCACGGTGAAGAGTACGACGCTTCAAGAAAGGATTATACTTTTTCTTTTCAAGACGGCCGGGAGTGCGGAGGCTCTTTTTGTTCCGAGTGCTTGTGTAACGGGAGGTCGGCTTGCCCTCGGCCTTGGCCTCAGTGCATTCCAAAATGATAATATCGCGTGCCATAATCTAAGAAAAGTCAGAAATCGGGAAGCGGAAGCTATGAAAAACCGCCCTATCGTCAAGGGAAAACCGAGGAAAGTTCCGAAACTTTGGGCCTCTGAAAAAATCGTTGATTTTGCAGAGCTTACGGCGCAGACTCTTCCCGGTTGAAGGGAATTGGCGCATCGCCGACTACTTCCCTCTTCCTTTTTTGAGAGATTCTCAATCTCCGCCCACGGCCCATCCGATCAATATCGCTCGGCCGCTTCGGCAGAGGCACTTGCAGAACCCCCCTCATCCCCTCGCACCTGTTCCGGCGAATCTTTTGGTCACCCGATTGATTGGTGCTTGGCCACCCAAGGCTCAAACTTTCCAGATCTCCCATATTAATATGATTCCACCTGACTCTGATTCAGCGAACTCCGGCGGCCAGCAGGCCTCCGAATCCGGCAACGGAAATAACAATCGGAACCGCAATCGAAACCGCAACCGCAATCGAAACCGCAATCGTGGCCAGCGACAGGGACGAGTTCGCGGATACGGTCCACGCGACGAAAATCGAGACGGCCGTGAACCACGTGAACGCAAACCATTTGAATTTACTGGAGATCCGGTCTCAGTGGATGGTCTTTTCGAGGTTGCTCTAAAGGGGTTCGGATTCCTTCGCAAGCAGGACCAAGACTTTGAACAACGGAAAGAAGACGTCTTTGTCCCACCTGATCTAGTAAGGCAGCACGGAATCCGCCCAGGAGTTTGGATCAAAGGAATTGCTCGTGACAGCTCCCGCGGCCCGCAAATGATCGAGGTCACTTCAATCAACGGGCAAAAGCCTGAGGATGCCCGAAAACTTCCAGCCTTCGAAGAGCTAAAGGCAATCAATCCCAGTAAACAAATTGGTTTTGAAACGGCCTCCGATCGCTACACCACCCGGCTAGTTGACCTCATGGCACCGGTCGGGCGTGGCCAACGGGGGCTCATTGTCTCCCCTCCCCGGTCTGGCAAAACCACCCTCCTCCTCCATATGGCTCAAGCAGTCCAAGACAGACACGAGGAGCACCTCCATCTTATCGTATTACTCGTTGATGAACGCCCCGAGGAGGTCACCGAATTTCGCCGACAACTCCCTGAGGCGGAAATCTATGCCAGCTCAAACGACGAATCTCCTAGAAACCACTGCCGACTTGCCGAACTCTGTATCGAGCGGGCAAAGCGCTTGGTTGAAGACGGTCAGCACGTCTTTATCCTGATGGATTCCATTACCCGACTCGCTCGGGCTTATAATAATAACATGGGCGGCAGTAAAAAAAGCCGAGGGCGTGGTTATCAGTCCGGTGGAATCGTAGCCGGAGCACTCGAGATGCCCCGTCGCCTTTTCGCAGCTGCACGAAACACCCGTGAAGCGGGCTCGCTGACCATCATCGCCACAGCTCTGATCCAAACGAACTCGAAGGCCGACGAAGCGATTTTTCAAGAATTCAAGGGAACCGGTAATATGGAACTTGTTCTAGATCGCCGTATCGCAGAGCAATACGTTTATCCGGCTGCTGACATCTTTAAGTCAGGCACCCGTCGAGAAGAACTCATACTCCCCGAAATGAGCCTGAAAAAAATCTACATGGTGCGGCGGGGACTTGCCGGACACAAACCGGTAGAAGCCATGGAGAGACTTCTTTTTTTTATGAGAAAGTTCCCAAGCAATGCACAGATGCTGCTTGAGATCAAAGGGTAGATTTTCGTCCAAAAGGTGTGGCGATGTGCGCGCACCTCTGCTATCTATTGAGTAATATAAAAAATTACCTTAATTCATTATGCAGACGAAAAACGTAGACCCAGATATCACCGTGACCGTGCGTCACGAAAACGTCACTGATTCCCTTCGGCAATATGCTGAGGAAAAAATCAGCGGCATCCATCTTGATTACCCACGCATCATCGGTGCTAAGGCCATTCTCGATGTGGAAGGAAACCGTCGCCACAAAGCAGAAATCATCCTCTTCTGCGCCAACCATATCGTCATTGACGCCTCATCTGAGACTGAAGATATGTATAAGAGCATCGACTTCACCATCGCTAAAATCACGAGGCGTATGCGCAAATGTAAGACCCGCCTACTCAAGCGGCGTAATCCCGGGCAAGAGGAAAATATCCGCTATCTTGACGAGAGGAACTACCGGGCCGATTTCCTTGATAACCTGCCCGAAGAAGTCAACGAAACTGAGGAACCAGAGCCTTTCTTCGTTCACAAAGAATCCTTCAGCTTACGCAAACTCTTCAAGGAAGAGGCAGTTATGGAGCTCGACCTTACCGAGCGCCCGTTCGTCATATTTAAGAATGCACGACGTGACGTGACCTCAATCGTTTGGAGAAAGCCAGATGGCGACTACGGAATAGTCGACATCCCTAGTTAGAATTCCTTCCCCACTATCCTTACTGGGGGAATGATCTTCACCACTTCAACCTTTCGGGATTTTTCGGCTTAAGCCTGCCAATGCCAGTCAATATTCACCTCAATCTCGGGGTGAATGCTGTGCTGCACTGGGCAATTTTGAGCTGCTTCCTCCAGAACTTTCCGGTCCGGGTGATTTTCAGAGATCGGAACATTAATTTGCAATTTCAATCGGACGATACGACGCGGCAGATCAGCAGACATTTCCTTCTGTATAATCAAACGTAGCCCCTTCAGATCGATCTCCCGCTGATCCGCAATAATGCCCATAATGGTCACAATGCATGTTCCGAGAGCAGTCGCTACCATGTCAGTCGGAGAGAAACTTTCGCCTCGCCCCTGATTATCAACCGGAGCGTCGGACATTACCTTATTCCCAGACGGCATATGTTCAGCCACGCAGCGCAGCTGCCCTTTATAATCAATTTGAATCTCCACCATCGTCTTCACTTTCTTCAATTAATTCCTGTTCGATATCCCGAATTAGAACAACCCGAAACCCAAAACTTTCACTTCGATATTCGACATCAAACGGGAAGCGGCACCGCATTTCCAGGTGCTCTTCACTAAAAGTATCCCAACCCCCGCCACGCAAAATCCCACGCTCGGTGTTCTCGTAGGAATCTGAAACCCATTCGTGTACGTTCCCCCCTATATCGTAAAGACCGATGATATTTGGATTAAATTTACCCACCGGAGCCAACTTTTCAAACCCATCGTTGTAGCCCTCAATGATACGATCATTCTCAAGAAACTCGACCGCAGAGAGATCCGCATAGTTTCCAACACCCTCATCAGGAGGGAAACTCTGACCCCAAGGAAACTGCCCGGAATTCACGATTTCACTCTCCCGCTCGGCCGGGGTTTCACCAACTTCAATCAAGCCCGCCATTTTACTCCATTCTAAATCGGTCGGTAACCTATAACGATAATCCTTCGTAATCCGGTTGAGATCTGGATTCGGATTATCGCGTTCACTCTTTGTAAGCCATCGGCAAAACTCCTCGCACTCCGCCCGAGTTAGTCCCGCTACAGGAACCAAAGGATCATCATCTAAAATCACCTCTCCAGACTTCTTTCCAGTAGCCTTAAGATACCGGTTATAATCGACACTACGAGTCTCCCACTTGGATATGCTTAGGGTATTCGAAAATGGCACTAATTTCATCTCAATACTATTAGTCCAGGGCTCCCCCGGGATCAGACTCTTGTCAGGCTGCAGAGTAAATATCCTGTTAATCTTTCCTCGATCCGGAAGGTAAACGTTGTCGACTTGGGTCTTCTTACCACCCATCGCAAGAGAAATCTCAATATCACCTGGCGCGATATTGGGACCATCATAGGGAGTCGTATCTACATAGACCCCATTCAGGTAGAGACTTGCTCCACTTGGCACTGAGGCTATGCTCAAAGAGCCATAAGGAATAGGCCTAACCCAGCAATAAAAAGGTCGTAAGAGTTCGCCTCCCTTTTTTGCCTCTTCAGGAAGTCTTGTCGCATCGAAAGATAGGTCATAGTGCGGAATGATTTGCCGATTCCTCTCAGGATTTTCATCCGAATATTCGCCAAAGTATCCCTGATCAATACACCTGGTTTCCAGCCACTTCGAGTAACTCGTTGTCCACGATTCAGGAATTGCAACTACCTTACGATTACCATATTCAAAAGTGATCGCCTTGAGATTTTGATTTGTCTCTTTTAAGTAGAGCTTCCAGTCATTCTCACCAACATGCTCAGAACCCTTATGCAGATCTAGATACGGAAGATACTCATTCCCAAGGGCGTCTGTCCAAATCTCGTCGACCTTAGGGGGAGAAAAAAGACTCATGACCTCATCAATAATCATGACCTGCCTTCCCTCATCAATCACCTCGCTGTTAACGAAGAGATCACGCCGATTAGGAGCTTTGATTTGCAGTTCCAAAACCGAATCCACCTCAACCCCGGTCAAAGTAGCAGGTGTATAGCCCAAAAGATCTCCGGCCTTATCATAAACCTCAGCCCCAGCCGGAGTCGTGAGAACCTTAACCATCACATATCTTTCAGGCAAAGGCTCCAGCTGGCCTTCAATCACATGTGTTCCCCAAGTGTTTTCGAGCCAGATCTGACTCATAAACAGCGCCATCAAAAAGAGCACGCTAAGCGCAACCTTTGCATAGCCAGGCACTTTTTTAGGAGCATTTTTCCCACGCTGGAGATGGCTCAGGGCATGAGCAAGTTCACGACCGGTTTGGATCTTCCGTTTAGTGATCCGGGGATCGCAGATGTCACAGATCATGCGATTCAACCGGATCCATTTCTTTCGATAATCATCGCCCGGAGTCTCATCGGGCAATTCGGGGAACTCCAACCGGTCCATCCCAGTCGCCATTTCATAAAGCACTTTTCCAAGACTGTAAATATCCGCCTGCTCTGACCCAGGCCCTTCGGGTGGCACGAATCCTTCCGTCCCAACAAAGGTCCGTTGATCTTTAGCTGCAACCAAGCCGATATCAGCCAACTTAGCCTTACCATCAACAAAGATCACGTTCGATGGTTTCACATCACGGTGGGTCAATCCCCGTTCGTGTAATTCAGCAAGCGCCTCGGCAAGCCGCTTGCCAGTCTCGATACAAAAATCCGTTGAAAGAGGTTTTCCGTTCGTCCGCGTCATGTCGGTGCGTAAGGTCCGCGGCTCATATTCTACCGGATTTATCTCATCGTCGCTATGGGCATCATCGCCCAGCTCCATAACATAATAATAAAACTCAGTGTGATCATTGCTACGTCCAACATGAAGAATGTTCACGAAGCCAAGATGGTCCCGCGAGATTGGCTCAAATCTTAAAATACCTTCGAACTCACGTTCAAAGGTCCGTTCGTCTGAAAAGTCCTCGCGATAAACGATCTTCACAGCTCTCATAGCGCCGGTCACACCACGCGCCAACCAGACTTCACCATAGGAACCGCCCCCGATTTTACGGAGGACATCGTGATCGGGGATCAACGGGTCTGGCCTAATCTTTTTTTGCATCCTTCTCGAGCTTCGCCAACTCCTTCTTTAAAACTGAACCAACGCGATGCTTAGCGAGATAAACTTGGGCCATACTGACCCCTAGATAATCCTGCACCTTTTTAGCATCCCACTGTTTCACCACGTAATAATCGAAAATTTGATACTGCTTAGGCGAGACCTGAGCCTTCACTCGTGTCAAAGCCATATCGGCAACATTTTTCTTCCACTCGACATCCCACATCCGCTCTAGAAGATCCCCTTTGGGATCCTCAAACCGATCAATAATGGCGGTTTTCCGGTCATCTTCCCAGCCACCTCCCGGCATGGCAGTGTCTTTCTTTCGCTTACGAAACTGATCATTGATCCGCCAGCGGGTCATATTCATCAGCCACGTTTTAAAAGAACCTTGCTTTGGATCGTAGAGGTTTTTCTTACTTTGCTTCGCGATCGAAAGAATCGTTTCCTGCACCGTATCGAAAGCTTCATCATGTCGCAGCCCAGCTTTAATCCCCACCGAATAAATTAACTTCCAGTAAGTTTGGTAAAATTCATCCCACGTCCGCTGATCTTCCCAGTTCTCTAATCTTGCAATCAGGCTCTTTCGCGTTTTGGCATATCCCTTGGTGAGATCGACTTCCTTGCCATCTTCTTTTTTTTTCTTAACAGAACTGTCTTTCTTTTCGCGGGCCATCCTTAAGAAAAGAAGTAAACCATAATTGAGTGAATGTCTTTACTCACTTTTAGGAAAATTACGATTGGAAGATTATCACGGAAACCTAAGGAGTCATCGCCCCCCTAAAACATGAGCCAGGATCTCCTCGAGATACTTCCGATCTACGTCATCAAAGGCCCCCTTTTCCACAGAATCAACATCCAAAACGGCAATCAACTCCCCGCTTTCATTCGTAACTGGCACCACAATTTCACTCTGGGAACGCTCATCGCAGGCAATATGGCCCGGAAAATCATCTACATTTTCAACCACTTGGGTTTCTCCCATTGCTACCGCCGTGCCACACACACCCTGACCAATCTCAATCCGCAAGCACCCTACCGTTCCCTGGTAAGGCCCGATCACGAGCCTTCCTTCGACCACTCGATAAAATCCCGTCCAGAAGAAATTGTTCATCTCATTGTGCAAAACACCCACAACTGAAGCCATTTTGGAGATTTGATCATCATTCCCGTCACAAAGAGCCTCAATCCTGACTCGGCATCGTTGATAATTCGTCTCTTTTTCAAAACTCATCGTAGCCCTCAAAGTATTTCCCAAACTCAGCACTGACAAACCTTCATTCCTCAGTACAATCGCTTCGTGAGTTACCAGGTTTTTGCCAGAAAATACCGCCCCCGCACCTTTGCTGATGTTCTTGGACAGGATCACGTAGTCCGAACCCTTCGTAATGCCATCGAACAAGATCGGCTTGCGCACGCTTACCTTTTCGTCGGTCCGCGTGGCACGGGAAAGACCTCAACTTCTCGAATTTTCTCGAAAGCTCTCAACTGCCCCAATGGACCTTCAATCGAGTTCGATCCCGATGATCCGATTTGCATTGAAATTGCCGAAGGTCGGTCGCTCGACGTTCTCGAAATTGATGGAGCTTCCAATAATAAGGTCGATGAAGTCCGTTCACTCCTTGAAACCGTTGGTTTTGCACCTGCCTCAAGCCGGTTCCGCATCATTTACATCGATGAGGTTCACATGCTCACCACTGGTGCTTTTAATGCTCTCCTCAAAACGCTCGAAGAGCCCCCAGCTCATGTAAAGTTTATCTTCGCAACTACCGAACCGAATAAGATTCTTCCAACAATCATTTCGCGGTGCCAACGCTTTGACCTCCGGCCGATTCCAACTGACATCATCGCCGGGCACCTCCAGCATATCGCCACGGAAGAAAGCGTCAAACTTGATGACGCCGCCGCCTGGGCCATCGCTAAAGGCGCTGACGGCGGCATGCGTGATGCACAATCGATGCTCGACCAGCTTGTCGCTTTTTGTGGTAACGAAATCACTGAGCCCAACGTTCTCGATATTTTTGGATTTACCTCACGCGAAACCGTCGCAGCGCTTCTTCTCGGCATCTTACAAAAGGAACCTGCCCGCATTCTCTCCGTCATCTACGAACAATTTGAAAAAGGAAAAGACTTAGGCCAACTCCTCGCCGAAGTCGTCGGAGCGATCCGTGCGCTCGTCGTAGCCAAACTTGATCCTGACGCCGAACGCGAAGGCTTCCCGGAGGCTCTCTGGAGTGATCTCTCCACCGCAGCCGAAACCCTAAAGCCTGAGCGCCTTCTCGCCGTTATCGATACCTTCTCCGAGGCAGAAAGTCGGATGAAGTGGGCCTCAAATAAGCGACTTCACCTTGAGATTGCATCGCTCAAAGCAATCCAAAACCTCAAAGAGATCCGCCTCACCGACGTAATTTCGGCGATTGGAAAAGCTGACCCTAGTGAGATTGCAGCCTCATTTTCAAACGACTCTGCCGCTCCTCCAGCCGAGCCAGAACCTTATTCGGCACCGGAAAAAAAAACGCTTAGTAAAGACATTATCCTTGACCCGATTGACCGTCTAATCGCCGAGGCCCCCGACGACGCGGTAGAGCCTGAGCCTATCAAACTGAATCCGGCCTCTGAAAACCCAAAACAAAAGCCGATTAATCAAGCGAAGGCAGAAAAAGAGAATACCGTTCAAGCGGACGAATTTCATAACGATCCGCTTATCGTCGAGGCTCTAAAGGTTTTTAAAGGACGCCTAATCTCCTGAAATTTTGAGAGTCATGAGAATTCGCGGATTTTTGCGACGCATTCCTCCGGTTCTCCTTTTGCTCTCACTGAGCCTGCACTTTTTCACCATCGTTCTCTACGTCCGCCTTCCGCTTAAGCTTGCGGCGGTCACCATTTATCCGATCTGGGTCTGGGGAGCGATCGGACTGGCACTGGCTACCTTTTGTTATCTATTTAGTAAGGCCCGAGGTTCTCTTTCCATCATCCTTCTCTGGACCTTTACAATCCTCAGCCTCGCCGACGAAGCCGGCTCGCTGGCCCGTTTAGCAACCGCACCAATGGAGGAAACTTCTCCCGAGGAACATGCCGGAAGCCAAATTCTCCGCGTGATTACTTTAAACTGCGCGAGCCATTCTGACCCCCTCGAGGCGACACGCCAATTCGACCCTGACATTATCTTTCTTCAAGAGATTCCTCCTGGCTATCGGATTAAAAGACTGACTGACTCTCTTTTTAAAGGACAGGGCGACTATCGCTACAACCGCAACCTGCGATTCGCGGTCATCGTTCGAGGAACGATTGAAAGAGAATTTCGATTTTCAAAATATCGCACTCAACTTGTCAAAGCAGAAATGTTCGACGGCCGTAAACTCAACCTTGTAAATCTCCACCTTCTCTCGGCAGCCACCAATATGAAACTTCACCAACTTGATTGTTGGCGCGAGCACGTCAAGAACCACACTCTTCGAAGAATTGAACTCTCATCTTCGCTTGCCGGATTGAGACAATACGGTTCCCACCCACGATTCCCGACCATCGTAGCTGGTGATTTTAATGCTCCTGCGAACGACTCTGTTCACCGAATCATGCGGAAAGAATTCACCGATTCGTTCGACGCAGTCGGCACGGGATGGGGTAACACTTTCCACCGCGCTCTTCCTCTACTCCGGATCGACTATATTTATGGATCCGCCAAGCTCATTCCCGTTCGCTCTCAAACCTTCACTAGAAACAAGACCGATCACCGCATGGTGGTATCTGATTTCATCTATCGCTAGGGACCTAGAAATCAGTATTCGGCCGTTGGTTCCGAATGGAAACCCGCCCTCCACGTGCCCGGCGCATCGGCTCAAAGACATGATCGGCTCCGGTAGACTTAATCTCCGAAACCATCGCCATCAACTCGCCCAACCTTCCCTTGGGCCATCCCCTTTCCGCGAACCATGAGAAATACTCCGGTGGCAAATCGGTTAGTGGAACACCACAGGGCGGATACTTCTCCGGTCCATATTTACCAAAAGGCATATAAGCTTCAGAAATCTCATGAAGAAGATTCCGAAAGTCTTCGCGGTCGATCTCGGTAAAATTCATAGGTCCTATCTGACTTGCATCTCCGCGAGATCTTCCTAAATTACCATCAGAAACCAACAAAAACATGGAAAGTCACAACCCTTACGCCAGTCCATATTCAGTTGCTCAGGCACCCGAAAACGTCCGCACTGAATTTTACCAGAAAACATATCTTCATCTCGCAGGAGCAATCGGGGCCTTTATTGTCCTTGAAGCGATGCTTTTCACGATCCCTGGGATCGATCTATTTGTGTTAAAAATGATCGGAGGAGGGATGTCCTGGCTTATTGTCCTCGGACTCTTCATGGCCGCTTCCTGGGTGGCCAACAAATGGGCGACCTCTGATACCAGTCGCGGGATGCAATATGCGGGATTAGCACTCTATGTCGTTGCTGAGGCTATCCTATTTCTTCCTCTTCTTTTGATCGCCGTCCGCTTCTCCGGACAATCACATTTAGTCGGGCAGGCCGCTATTATTACCTTGGGATTATTTGCAGGTCTCACTTTTGTGGCCTTTACCACCAAGAAAGATTTCTCCTTCCTCGGGGGAGTTTTAAAGATAGGTTTCTTCGTTGCATTCGGCCTGATTGCGGCATCACTCCTGATGGGCTTTAATCTGGGGATCTGGTTCTCTGGAGCAATGGTCCTAATCGCTGGTATTTCTATTCTTCATCAAACCAGCAATATTATCCACAATTACCGCCCAGGTCAGCACGTAGCAGCCTCCCTTGGCCTCTTCGCAAGCGTCGCCCTGCTCTTCTGGTATGTTCTGCAAATTCTGATGTCTCTCTCCTCGAGCGACTAATCGGATTTATCCTACGCCTTTCAGAACCCGGACACGATTAGCGTTCCGGGTTCTTTTTTCTCCCTAAGATCCGTTTTTGACAAACTCGCCCTTTTGTCGCTAACTCACCACAGCTTTTATGAATACTACGAATTTCCTTCTCGGAACGACTTCAATCCTGATTGTCGTTGCTTTTGCCTTCTCCTTTGGGGGCTTTAACGAAGGACGCGACAGCCAAGCCAGCAAGAATGAACTTGCTAAATTGACGAACGCAATCGAACAACTTGCCGCTGAAAATCGAGCTCTTGAGCGTAATTATGCCCGGACCAATCGCCCAAGCAATCCGGTAACTTCGGTTTCGACGACCCCACCTTCGGCAGGTCTTCCTATCGCCCCCGGACCTGCAACTTCTAATCCTGATTCAGAATCGCTGGGAAAAATAAAGGAACTCGAGGACAAAAACCGAGCTCTTGAAGAAAAAGCTCTCGCGCTCGAAGAGGAAAATAACCGCGCTAATGAAGAGCGGCGACAGATCTCGATTGAGCAAAATATGGCTGCCAAAAAAGTCCAGATGGCCATGGACATGGGAACGGTAAAATCGGCAAACAAAGAACAAGCCATTGTGATCTATGAACCTTCCGCTAACGCGCCAAGCTTCCAACCCAGCCGTGTCCTTGCAATACGCCGGAACACCGGGATTATCGGAACGATCGTGATCGAGCGGCTTGATGCGAGTGGGCAATATATCGCCACCATGAGACCCCACGGCTACTCGCCTGACGGCTATCCCGACATCCAACCCGGTGATACCGTCATTGTGGATCCTAACGGTTAATTACCACTTGGTGGTCAAGCCATACTCCCCGGCCAAAGTAAGCAATTCTTCACGCATTGGCCACTCATCGGGGCGCTCACAGGGGCCGTCGTGACGCTGACTCGCTCCCTTTAATATCATGCAACCAGTGTTGTCACCCATCTTACGAATGGCCTCCACTTCTTCAGATGACAATTTAAAATCAGCTGGCGTAGCGGCATAGTCGCGGATCTTATCTTCAATTGGAATTGCGTTCTCTCCAGCCTCCTGAATCACCGTCGGCACGACACACTTCACCGGAGTCTGGGAGAGGTTCCAAAGTGAGGCGAATTGAATCATGCTCAGACCATGCTTATCGGCAATTTCGCGCATTGGCTGCATTGCGTCATTGCCCCGCTCGACCCAACCCTCAGGGCGATAAGTACGGTGATCACCCGGCCGAAATTCGTGGCCAGGCTTCATATCCCCATGGAAAAGCCCACCGTAATCCACCACACGGGTAAGAATATCGACTTTGTTAGCAATCGCTGAGTCCAACACATGTTGTCCGGGCCATGGCTCTAATGGATTCAAAATGATCATAGCCCAATCAAGCACATCCCCAAAATTTTCGAAGACATGCAGTAGGTCGAGTGTAAATCCGTTAGCAGGTCCAGGAGCGATTCCGAGCCGTTCCGAGAGTCCCTCTTCCTTTAGGGCATTCATCCCTTTCCAAACCGCGTCACTGGTGTAGCCGATCTCGTCTGGATTGTGCAACATGACAAGATCAAAGTGGCCGGTCTGGCAACTTGTGAGAGAACTCTCACAAGCCCGACGCAAAAAGTCACGGTAACCAGATTCGCCCCTTAGCGATGGGCTAGTGAATCTCGGATACCCCTTACTCCCCTCGCGCTCTCCATCGATAAAATCGTGCCCGAGCATCCCAACAAGGCAGTAACTTTCGCGCGGGTATTCCGATAAAACCTTGCCCAATGCGGCATCAGCTTTGCCTTGACCATAAACATCAGCAGTCACAAAAGTCCGAATCCCCGCCCTATAGGCAACTCGAATACAATTCTGGTAGCGATCTTCATCAAGAACCTCCCCAAAGTGCATAAACCGTCCGCCGCTCCAGGTCCCATATGCTGTCTGTGTCAAATCCATGCCGTAAATAAGCGGCAGGATACTGCATCTTTCAAGCGGGACTTTTCCTCCGGACTGCTAAGCTTGACCACAAGTGACGAAAGAGTTCACATTCCTCCCGTGCGCGCACTTCTTTTACTTGCTCTTATCATTCCCCTTCTCCCTTCGTGCACAAGAGTCTCTAGTAGCCCTGGAAACATGGGGCTACTCCCAACCGTCAGTGACCGAAAAGCTCAAATCGCCGCCGAACCCCGTGGCGATTTTTACTACGGCCGGCGTTACTTTGTGGAAAAAACCCGCTTCTGGGGGTACCTTCGCGAACCGGGGCAGTCGGCAAGTAAGGCTCAATTGGTCATTTTTAATGAATCTTGGAAGATCAACCCTGATCGTCTCCCCGAGACAAAAGGAAGGAAGAGCTATGGATTCGATAATAATTATCAATACCGGATTTACGGTCGATACACTGGAAGGGAGCTTTATGAACCCAACAGTAACCAGATTCTCCCTGAATTCATCCTCACCGACTATCAACTCATTAAGCGCAGCCCGGGATGGCTCTTTTCCCCCTCCGATCAATACTATCCTACTTGGGTTTCGCTTCTCCCCCCCGGCTTCTGATCGCGACTTTGTGAAATATTTCACAAAGTCCTTGCGAGCCTACAAGAACGAGAGTTTCATTGACCCGGCTCACAATGACCAAGACCACTACTTACGAGGCCCCAGACGCCGCTGCCGTCGCAGCAAATGCCGTTACTGATTACCAAGCGGAGACCGACGATGTCCTTGGCGAAAAAATGGTGCTTAACATGGGCCCGTCCCATCCCGCCACGCACGGAGTTTTGCGCCTTGTGCTGGAATTGGATGGCGAAATCATCGAAAAAGCCGAACCTCACATTGGATATCTGCATCGCGGCGACGAAAAAATCGCTGAGAACATGCATTACAACCAGTTCGTTCCCTACACCGACCGGCTGGATTATCTAGCTCCTCTAGCAAACAATGTCGCCTACGCCTGCGCAGTTGAAAAACTCATGGGGTGGGAATTGCCACCTCGAGGACAAGCTCTCCGTGTCCTCTGCTGTGAGCTGGCCCGGATTTCCTCCCACATGCTGGGAGTCGGCGTGTGCGCTATGGATGTTGGCGCCATGACCGTCTTTCTCTATACCTTCACCGAAAGGGAAAAAATTTACAATTTCTGCGAGCAACTTACTGGTGCTCGTTTTACCACGTCTTACACCCGAGTCGGCGGTCAAATCCGCGACATTCCTGAAGGCCTAGACAAGGATATTCTAAAATTCCTCGATGAGTGTGAAAACACCATCGGCGAAATCGCCAGCCTTCTTAATAATAATAAGATTTACCTCGAACGGATGTGCGACGTTGGGGTAATCAGCCGCGAGGACGCCATAAGCTATGGAATGACCGGCCCTAACCTTCGTGCCAGCGGAGTTGCCCGTGACCTTCGCAAGGATAATCCTTACTTGGGCTACGAGAAGTATGACTTCGATATTCCAGTCGGCGAAAACGGTGATTGCTACGACCGCTTCCTCATCCGTATGGAGGAGATGCGCCAGTCCATCAAAATTATCAAGCAGGTTCTAGCTGACTTCCCGGAAGGAGAAATTAACGTAGGCGACACCAAGTCCACTCTTCCCGAAAAAGAGCGCGTGCTGATGTCCATGGAGGAGCTTATACACCATTTCATTGTCGCGACCCAAGGGATTGAGGCCCCAGAGGGTGAGGTTTATTTTGCCGCTGAAAACCCAAAAGGGGAACTCGGCTTCTACATTCACTCAAAAGGCGGCGGAGTGCCGAATCGGCTCAAGATTCGCGCCCCATCTTTTGTCAACCTTGGTATCTGTGCCGACCTCCTCAAAGGCCACATGGTTTCTGACATCCCAGCTATTCTCGGCTCGCTCGATTTCGTAATGGGCGAGTGTGACCGCTAAATTCACGTCTAATTCTTCCAACCTGATTTTTTCTCAAGGTGAGTTCTAAAATTGAAGCCCCCCGCCCTCGCTCGGTTGATCGATCGAAGCTGAGTTACGTCTCCACAAGCGCCCCAAAAGATAGCGAAGTTCCAAAGCCTCGCCTTATTGATCGCAGTGCTGTGGAATACATCCGTCCGGTGCTCACCGTTCTTGAAAAGAATGTTCACTCACCAGTGACCCCAGGTGTGGTTCACTTCCCTCAATTCAAGATCACCCCTGCTCTCGAAAAAGCTGCCAATAAGCGCATCGCACAATATCCCGATGATCAGCGCCGCTCGGCTGTGCTTCCCCTTCTTCACGAAGTCCAGCATCGTCACGGTTTCATCAGCCCGGAGTCTATTGAATGGGTGGCCAATAAGCTTGGCATCGCCGCGATCAAAGTTGTCGAGGTCGTCACGTTCTATCCCGGCTTCCGTCAGAAGGCTCCTGGCAAGCTCCACTTCCGAGTTTGCCGAACCCTCTCCTGTGCCATGGGCGGGTCCTACGAACTTATGGCCAAGCTTTGCGAAATAACCGGAATCGATCGCAGCTCCGCTGATACTCATAAGGACCCAATTTCCATTTCCCCTTGCGGAAGCTACTCAGTCGAATACGCCGAATGCCTCGCATCTTGCGGGACTGCCCCGGTCTGTCTCGTCAACGACGACTTCCACGAAGGCGTAACGCCAGAGAAGGCCGAAAGCCTCATCACTCAATACGAAAGTTAATTTTCACTACTCTAAACCACAAAGCTCATGTCTGACATCACCTACCTCCCCGGAAAGGAACCTCACGAAAAAGAGCACCGTCTGATCTTCAGGAATATCGATCGCAAAGGCTGGAATCCAAAGATCAAGACCTACCTTACGGAGGGCGGCTACAAAATGGCTATGAAGGCTTTAAAGATGAAGCCTCAAGAAGTCATCGACGAAGTTAAGGCTTCGGGTCTTCGTGGACGTGGTGGTGCGGGCTTCCCAACTGGAATTAAATGGGGATTTATCCCTCCCAATAACACCAAGCCAATCTACTTGATTTGTAACTGTGACGAGTCAGAGCCAGGCACTTTTAAGGACCGCTACATTGTCCATCAGGATCCTCACCAACTCATTGAGGGTATGGTAATCTCTGCCTATGCTGTTGGAGCCCATGTCGCCTACATCTACATTCGGGAAGAATTTCCAGAGGCTGCTATTCTCCTTGAACAAGCCATCGCCGAAGCCAAGAAGAACAGCTTCCTTGGTAAGGATATTCAGGGGTCGGGATTCGACCTCGAAATTTACGTTCATCGTGGAGCCGCCGCTTACATCTGCGGAGAAGAGACCGGACTCATCGAGTCGCTGGAAGGCAAACGCCCATACCCACGAATCAAGCCACCTTATTTCCCGGCTGCCATCGGCCTCTACATGGCGCCAACCATCGTAAACAACGTCGAGTCACTCTGCCATGTCGTTCACATTCTCCGCATGGGGGGCGACGAATACATCAAACTGGGGACCCCGCGAAATTCAGGAACCCGTATCGTCTGTGTTTCAGGCGATGTTAAGAACCCAGGATACTTCGAAATTGAGGTTGGCAAAGTCACCTTCCAAGAACTTCTCTACGATATGTGCGGCGGCCCCAAGGATGGACGGACGCTCAAGGCAGTCATCCCAGGTGGTTCGTCGTCGAAGATCCTACGCTGTAACGAAACTTTCAAAATCGGTCGTGGTGATGATGCCGAGGAAATGACTTTCTGGCAGTTACCTCTCGACTTTGACACTCTCGCCGCAGCAGGCTCGATGGCAGGTTCCGGCGGTGTTATTGTGATGGATGATACCCGCCGGATGTCTTGGATCCTCAACAACATTACCCACTTCTACGCTCACGAATCCTGCGGACAATGCACCCCATGCCGCGAAGGATCAACTTGGATGAAAAAGGTTTCCGATCGAATCGAAGACGGCAAAGCCACTCCGAATGATGTTCAGGTTCTTGAAGACATTGCCTATCAGATCGACGGCAAGACCGTATGTGCCTTCGGCGAGGCCAGCGCCTGGCCCGTTGAAGCCATGATTGACAAATTCCGTGGCGAACTCGTTGGCGAAACTTCCGACGACAACGACACCCGGTCAGCCGAGCGGATCGCTCAGGAACAATTCCTCTCATCTGTTCCTCAATGAGATCTTTCCTCGGAATTCTTGCTCTAATCTGCAGCTCTTGCTCGCCTACTATTTTTGTGGTCGATGAGACGGGGAGACCAATTGAGGATGCCAAGGTCGTCCCGATGAGTCGGAGCTTTAACTGGCCACCTAAAGCAACCGATAAAGAGGGCGGGGTTCTAGTTCATCAAGATCTCCCCACCATCGAATACCTGCAGGTCTCAAAAGTTGGCTATCGCAACCACCCACTCGTAAACTTCAATCTCCCAAAACCAATTACGGTGGTTTTGAAGAGGTGATTTTCCCGTAAACCGCTGATTTGCCCGTCTGGTGTCGTCAGCTTGCTTTCGATCTAACGATTAAAGCCCTGACTTTTCCCGCGCACTGTAAAATAAGAAGAAAGTGCCCAGGCGTGGCGCCCAAATTGATTATTATCACTTCAATTTTCTCACCCGTTGTTTGATCATTTCGTCGGCAATCACTGCCACCAGCAAAACGATTCCAACAATTAAGAATTCCATGTGCGATTTTAACCAATCTACCAGATTGATCATGTTCTTTAAGAGTTGCATCACGGCCGTTCCAATTACCACCCCCACAATTGTGCCCTCCCCTCCACGAAGACTGCAACCGCCAAGCACTGCTGCAGCGATCGCATAAAGCTCATAAAAGTTTCCAAAATCGCTCGGCTGAGCCGAATTACCATTTAAAATGAACAACAGCCCACCGAGCGCTGCCAGCATCGAACAAATCACGTAGGATAAAATAACCATTCGGTCGGTGTTAATCCCACTTAACCGGGCGGCCTCCTCGTTATTTCCCAAGGCAAAAAGGTATCGCCCCCAAATAGTCTTGTTCAAGAAAACCCACGCAATGATCGCCACCACGATCAAAATCACAAAGGGATAAGGAATCCCAAATTTATCAGTCACTTCGATGGCTTCTGTTCCCCACTGTCGAAACGCCTCATGCTCTCCTCCAAATCCTTGCGACTGATCCTCTGCGAGCCCGCGCGTTGCCCCCCGGTAAATTAGCAAACTACAGAGAGTCACCACGAAAGGCTGCAGCTTGAGCTTGGTAATTAAAAAACCATGCCAAAGCCCAACGCAGAGGGCAACCACCATCGCGATCGCCACCGCACTGCCCGGTGACCATCCTTGTCTCATCACCAGCCATGGAACCCCGCAACCCACCAAACAAACTACCGAGCCAATCGAAAGGTCTATTCCTCCCGTGATAATTACAAAGGCCACCCCAATCGCCAACAAGCCATAAAGCCCGGTCCGCTCAAGCAACTTCCCTTGATTGTATCCTCCCAGAAAATTCTCGCCCAGAATCGCTGTCGCGACGTAAATCATAATCAGGGTGATCAGGATACCTTTGATTTTTTTCATCTTATTCTGCTTTGTTAATGTTCCCACCCGTCGCCAATTCCATAATGGCCTCTTCACTAAAATTTTCTCGAGCCAACTCGCCCGTAATCCGCCCTTCGTGCATCACCAAGGTCCGATCTGCCATCCCCATAATCTCTTCCATCTCGCTAGAGACAAACAAAACCGCCATTCCTTCGCGCGCGAATTTTTCCATGAGCAAATAAATCTCCTCTTTCGCCCCAATATCAATACCGCGCGTTGGTTCATCGAGGAGTAAAACCTTGGGCTTCAGCGCCAACCACTTGGCCAGAACGATCTTCTGCTGATTTCCTCCCGAAAGAAAACGGGCTAACTGCCATGATCCCGGCGTCTTTACACTGAGAGCCGATGTCATATCAGCCACCAACTCCTCCTCCTTATCAGTATTCAAAAAAGGACCTTTGGAATCACGACGAAGCGAAGCGAGGCTCATATTTTCCTTAACTGCCATATCGAGAATGAGACCTTGTCCCTTCCGGTCCTCCGGCACTAAGGCAAGCCCACGCCCCAGCGACTCTCTCGGCGACCGCGGCAAGCCGCCCTTTCCTGCAACTAAAACATCACCGCCAAGCGCAGGTCGGGCTCCGAATAAAGCGGCCAACATCTCACTCCGCCCAGCTCCAACCAAACCAGCGACTCCCACCACCTCACCAGCTCTCACCTCAAAGTTTAATTCATTTTCCCGGTGCTCCATCGAGCGCAACCCTCGAACCGAAAGTACCACTTCGCCTAGGTCATGCTCCGTCCTTTGATAGAATTGCGAGACCTCACGACCAACCATCATACGCACCATCGCATCATGATCGACCTCATTCCTTTCAAGCATTCCAGCATTTTCTCCATCACGAAAAACCACCACCCGATCCGCCAACTCCTTCACCTCACCCAAGCGATGAGAAATGTAAATCACACTCACCCCTTTGTCCCGAAGATCGTGAATCACTTCAAAGAGCCGCTCGGACTCGCGTAGAGATAAACTCGACGTCGGCTCGTCCATGATGATGACTTTAGCATCGGTCGACAGCGCCTTCGCAATCTCGACCAATTGCTGTTTCCCAAGTGTCAATTCACTCAGCAAAGTCTCCGGCGACACCTCAAGACCCACCATCTCCAAAACCCGTTTCGACTCCCGTTCGATCAACCCTTGGTCGATCCAACCAAATTTCCCAGGCTCGCGTCCCAAAAAAATGTTGGCTGCCACTGTCAGGTTTTCCGCCAAATTCAACTCCTGATGAATCAGCGCAATTCCCGATTTCTGAGCATCTTGAACGCCTGAAAACCGAACAGCTTTTCCCTCCACCAACAACTCGCCCTCATCCGCAGGCTGAACGCCTGCGAGGATTTTCATCAAGCTACTCTTTCCCGCTCCATTTTCCCCGATTAGGGCCAAAACTTCCGAAGGATACACCTTCAAGTCCACCCCCGAAAGAGCCACCACCCCGGGAAAGCGCTTCGTGATTTTTTGAACCTCCAGGAAAGGTTCCCCCATTACTTTCCAAGCTTTGAATTCAGATCACTCCAAAAGACATCCACGTTATCTTTACGGATTTGGCGCGCTGGAATGTCTACAAACTTGTTCTCGGGAATGACTGAGGTATTGCCCTTGGAGAGAGCATCAAGAATCTCAATGGAGCGCTTCCCATACTCATAAGGGTCCTGCACAACAGTGCCGTACACCGAGTCATTCTTAATACCTTGGAGTGTAACTTCATCCTCATCAAAACCGATTACCTTAACCTCCCCAATCCTTCCGGCCTGCTTCAAAGCCTCCAAAATGAGAGGGGGATTGTATGCAAAGAGCCCGACCATGGCATCGACTCCTTCATGCTTCGTAAGCATATCTTCAACATTGGCCTTTCCTTTCGCGCGATCAAACTGGTCGGTCAATGTTGCCAAAACAGTATACTTGGCGCCGATCTGTGACTGGCCCGGGGCATCATAACGACTAGCATCTTTCTCGCGGCCAAGCAGACAATCAATCACGCCTTGCCTGCGGCGTTTTGCGTTATCTTGCTCAAGTCGGCCAATAAAGAGAATGACCTCTCCTCCTCCAGGAATCGCCTCCTTAACCAACTCACCGCACATCCAGCCCGCATCGTAATTATCCATCCCTACGTAAACCTGACGTTTTGTGGTGGGGGCATCAGTGTCCATCGTGATCAAAATCGAATCCTCTGCAACCTCATCAAACAAACCCGCCTGATTGATCGGATCGATGGCTGCCACAGCAATTCCATCGACTCCCTTGGCCAGCAAATCCTCAAGCTTTAATTTCTGATCGTCGCCGGAGGACGGCATCAGCACTTCCACATCTACATCCAGTTCTTTTCCAGCATCTTCCCCACCTTTTTTACAGATATCCCAAAACGAAGCCACTCCAGTGGTGACCAGCGCGTAGCTCGCCTTCCCATCTTTCTTCTCTCCACAACCAGAGAATGCAAACACGCCAAATGCCACTGTGCAGGCCAAAAAATTTTTCATAAGGAGAAGATAAAAACCTACCACCCATGGCGGGACCAGAAGAAAAATGCTAAATACCTTCAGATTCCACTTCCTAAATTAATTTAGAAGTATAGAGCCTTCCCTGACCAAAGAAGCATCCAGTTTCTGCATCTAGATCACAAACTTCCCGACTTCTTTTTGAATTTATCAATACCCTACGGGAACGAATATCAGGCCTAAGCCTAAAAATGAGTCACCTAAACTGGCCCGCTTCCTTGGAAAAATGATAATCCGCGATGGCAAGGCGGTCGGTGACGGATTTCTCATCCAAACCATGGGTTTTACAGAGATCATCAAGCGAGCTTGCGTTGTTACGCAGCTCAGTGTTGATAAGACCAACGAGAAGATGCGGATCCATCGTTTCGAAGGATTTAAGATTCATAACGAGGCAGTGAATAAGGCTGAATCGGGTTGACAGCGAGCGCTTTTTCCGGCTAAACCCCGCCCGCGCGGCGTCGGAAACGTCGCACCCCGAACTTTAAGGGCATCCCATGAAAAAAGACATCCATCCCGATTACCATCCCGTAATCTTCCAAGACATGACCTCTGGTCACCGTTACATCACCCGATCCACCGCCAAGTCTGACAAGACCGAAGAGATCGATGGTGTTGAACATTTCGTAATTTCGATGGGCCTCACGGCCGATTCGCACCCCTTCTTCACTGGTCAGAGTACCTTTGTGGATACTGAGGGTCGCATCGACAAGTTCCAAAAGCGTTTTGGCACCGTGCGTCGGGCCAAGAAGCCCACCCGGGCCCAAGATTAGAAACCTTTATTTCTCTTTTCACACTTTCAAAAAGGCGGCTCTTCACGGAGTCGTCTTTTTTGTTTAAACTTCCCCCATGGACGAAGCTGTTGAAAAACTCCTCCCCGCCGTCGAGGAACAATTGAAGTCGCCCGAAACCCCTTACGTGCGGGAGGCATTCGACCGCATCCTCACCGAGCCTGATATCGAGGAGGAAGAGGCCAAAGCGATGATCGCCTTTTGTCTGGCCGATGAAGTCGAGGCCATGATGGCCGATAAACGCGATTTTGATGGCAGCCGCTATGAAATGCTTCTTGGACTCCTTCCGGTGATGCCCGAGGGAAAATAGGTTCATCGTTTCTTTCCCCCTGCATTTCGTTTTTCGACTCCCTCACTTCGCACGAAACCCTTGGGTCCTGAGCCTATTTGAGGACAAAAAAAGGATAAATATCTCTAAATGATTTACAACTCTCGGTTCTCGACGAGAACCAACCAACGGATAATTTGAGCTACCAACCATCCAAAGTCATTCAATGACCCCATAAATTGCTCTTTCTCCCGCGGAAATTCCATCCTAAGGTCCTACCTTCATGGGCATTTTTGACAAACCACGGCTCAAGCGCGCTTCGAAAGGAAGAGACAACCTTCCTGACGATCTCTGGACCAAGTGTCCCGATTGTGGGGAATTGCTGCACACCTTGGACCTCGAGCAGAACGACCTTGTTTGCACCAATTGTTCCCATCACTTTCTCATGGGCGCCTACGATCGTTTCAAGCTCATTGCCGACGAAGATACATTTGAGGAAACTGAGACCAATCTCATTTCTACAAACCCACTTGGCTTTTCCCACTATTCTCAAAAAACCGAGCTCCTTCGAGCAAAGACCGGACTCAAAGATGCCGTGGTCACCGGGAAAATGAAAATCGGAGAGAACCCAGTCATGGCGGCAGTGATGGATTTTAAATTCTTTGCCGGCTCTATGGGTTCGGTAGTCGGCGAAAAAATCACAAGAGCCATCGAACAAGCTACGGCCGAAAAAAGAGCCATCTTGATTTTTTCGTCATCATCAGGAGCACGCATGCAAGAAGGTATCCTCTCCCTAATGCAGATGGCTAAAACCTGCGGAGCGCTCGCTCTTCATTCCGAGGCGAAACTACCCTACATTTCTATTTTCACTCATCCAACCACCGGAGGAGTGACTGCATCTTATGCAACGATTGGCGACATCAACATTGCCGAGCCTAAGTGTATGATCGGCTTTGCCGGACCGCGTGTGGTCAAGGAAACGACCCACCAAGACCTGCCTCCCGGCTTCCAAACAGCCGAGTTCATGCTCGATCACGGTTTAATCGACGCTATCGTACAGCGCCGTGATCTCCGCCGAAAATTGTCGCAATATCTGGACTACACGATGCCTCAAAGGTAGGAACTAAGGCCGTGCCAAAACACGAGGATTACTAGTGTTACCATAACGATCCACCGCACTCACTGCGATCGCATCGGGCATCCCTTTGAGAGTGACCTTTGCCCCACGGGCGGCCATAATGAATTGCCATGTCCGCCCAACCCGCACCTGAATCGCATATTGGGAGCAACCTGGCACCGATCGCCACTCAACATTTAGATTCCCGTTTGATCCTTTCGCTAGCACGTTCGGGGTCTGTGGAATATTTCTGCTCGACCAAGGCATTGGAGGAACCAAAGCAGGCTCCTGATAGAATTTTTTCACTAGGTCGTTACTGATTCCTCCTTTGTTTGTCATTAGAGATTTCATGCTCCAAAAAACGTGCCCAACGTAATTTTCACCAACCGTTCGAGTGAGGGAAACTTGATTTGCAATCTCGCTGGACCGGCGTCCAGGATCTTCACTTGAATTAATCCGAGCCGAGGCAATTCCAGGCCAAACCGGACGAGTCCCTTGTGATCGCCACCAAGCAATTAGGCGACTAAAACTCTGAGGGCTCTTGATGCGCCAATAAAGTTGGGGCGATAAATAATCACACCAACCTTGCTGCAACCACTTTCGCGAATCAGCCGCTAAATGATGATAGGCATCAATTGTTGCCATGGTTCCCGCCGGAACTCCCGGACGCCAGATTCCAAACGGACTAATACCAACTCGAACCCACGGTTTCTTGGCCTTAACCTTGGAATACATGGCCTTCACAAACCCATCCGACGCCGCTCGACGAGCTGCTGGAGTCTTGCCATCTGGAAAGATCGGTTTTGCACGCCCTTGCGAATCAACGTCGGGATATGGATAAAAATAATCGTCAATGTGAATGCCATCAACATCGTATCGATTGACGACATCCAAAATTACCGAGAGTGCTCGTTGCTGAGTAAAAGCATTAGAAGGATCCATCCATTTGTAGTTTTTGAAGTCGCGAATCACCGAGGGGTGAGTCTTGATGACATGATTTCTTGCAGTGGGGATCTTACTGTTAGGCAGCGCACGAAATGGATTAAACCAAGCATGAACCTCTATCCCTCGAGCATGTGCCTGCTGGATACAATATGCCAATGGATCATAACCCGGAGAGACGCCTTGGGTCCCACTGATCCAGTGACTCCACGGCTCGAGCCGAGATTGATAGACTGCGTCAGCATTAGGCCGCACCTGAAAAATAATCGCATTCATTTTCATCGATGCCATTCGATCGAGCATCGCTTTCATTTCAGCCTGCTGGGCACCCGCATCCATTCCTTTCCGCGAAGGCCAATCAATATTATAAACACAAGCGACCCAGGCCGCCCGAAACTCTCGAGGCACCATTGGTGCGACTTCGTTGACTACCGAGTATTTCTCGGCTTGCGAAAGCCCAGAAAACAAAAGGCACGAAATTATGATTCGAAAGGTCACCCCAAATCGTTGTCAGGCGGCAAGATTTCTCAAGAAAAAAGCCTATTTGATATCACTCAATATACTTACCGCTTGATCTACCTCAATGAGTCCGAAGTTATTACCTTCTCAATGAGCCAGCCTTGGTTCACATATTTTAATTCATGGGTAATGCACTCTAAGCGGTCCTCTGGTTCATGGGTAATATAGAGAATCTGGGTCAAATTCGTCGACGCAATCCGATCAATTACACTTAAAACTAGGGAACGATTCATCAGGTCCAGCCCCTGACAGGGCTCATCAAGGACAAGAAGCGGAGGACGTTTCACCAATGCTCTAGCGACCAACAGAAGGCGCTGCTGACCATAGCTGAGAGATCGAAACGGCCGATCCGCCCACGGAGTCATTCCTATCAGCCCAAGCCATTCCCCTGCCATACGCCAATGCTCTGGACTAACATCTTGATAAATACCAACACTATCGAAAAAACCTGAGGCAACGATTTGTAGCGCATTAAAACTCACACGATGCTGTTGGTGAAGTGATGGTGAAACGATTCCAACATGGCGCTTAACGTCCCAAATAGATTCACCTAATCCGCGGCGTAATCCCATCACGGTCACATCATTTGAATAGCACTGTGGATGATCACCAATGACCAGATTCACGAGCGTCGATTTGCCACATCCATTTGGTCCGGAAATTTTCCAATTCTGTCCACTCTCAACAGACCAGTCAAAGTCAGAAATGATTTCCCTACCACCATGAACCACTGTCACCTCCTTCATGGAAACCAAAGCACCTGGAGGCAGGATAATTGGCTCACCTTCAGGAAGATCCAACTCACTCTCACCAAGACCCATCAACTGCTGAAAAACCTCATTCCTCACCACCTCCTCAAGCGCTCCATTCAAAATCACCCGCCCGTCCTCGACACAGCAGACCTGATCCACCAAGTCTTCCAAATCACTCAAACGATTGGCTACCAAAATCAAATCACGACCTTCCAACAAATCCCGTAATGGTTGACGAAAGGCCTGATCAATCCCATCGAAAGGCTCATCAAGTATGAGAAGTTTAGGATCTTGCACCAACGCGCGGGCCAGCATGAGTCGTCGTCGCTCGCCGGTGGATAGGGTTAAAAATCCTTGATCAAGAATACTGACCAACCCCAAGGCCGCCGCAATACCTTCCAGCCCTTCTTCACCCGGCCACACCTCTTCGATGAGCTCCCTCACCGAACGACCAAAATCAATCCGGCCCAAGAACTCGCTATCGTCCTCACGAATCTCCCGCTCAAGCAACTCATCTTCGAGTTCGAACGACACCAAGGTTGCCCCGTTTTCTTCAGCTAATTTGGAAGCAAGGGTTGTCTTTCCCGATCCATTCCGGCCGACAATCCCCAGACTCTTACCCGGCCTAACTTCTAATTCACTCACCGTCTTTAAATCGTCCTTGATTAGCTTCCTTCCACACTTTCCAACACGCTATAAATCCGGGTGCAAAATCTTTCGGCACAGCCTCCACCCAGTCGTCGATTTGCGGCATCGTGAACCACTCACCATATTCAATCTCCACGCATGGGAATCGAACCTTTCCCTTCGCCAAAGTTGCGTAAAGCCTTACATGCTCCCAGCCTGTATCGGCATGAGCACCCAGCTTTCCGACCTCGCGCACATCATCATTAGCGAGGCCAAGTTCCTCCTGTAATTCTCGGGCTGCACAGTTCTCGTATTCTTCCCCTGCGTCAACATGACCAGCCGCGCTTGAATCCCACAAGCCCGGGCACTTATCCTTTAAACGAGAGCGCTTCTGCAAAAAAACCTCCCCTTTTTGATTCAGAACAAAAATGTGCACCGCACGGTGCTTCAGCCCATCCCGATGAATGATATCCCGTCGCTCGCTTCCCACAACATTATCGTCCTCATCAACAACGGCCAATATTTCATCATCCCCCTGCCCTTCCTCCTTTTCAAAAAACGGGTCCACTTCTCGGGTCAAAGCCACCCAATCATCAAGACTCAACTCCTCGGCCCGCGCGGTCGATGAAAACTCTAGCTTCTCACAAACATTTTCCCAATCGATATCGTCGGGAAGATTTTTACGTAACTGCTTTCGACGTTGGGCAAAACCTCGCCTCACCAGTTCATCAAACAACCGCCGGTCATGAACTGGCAACTCTGCCTGCCGCGGGGCCAAAGTCATCACGGTTGAGTCGACCATTGGACGTGGGATAAAACAACTTGGAGGGACGACCTTTACTGGCGCTCCCTGCCACTCGCACTGCATTCGAAGAGTTAAAACGCCATAATCTTTACAACGCGGCCCAGCCAAGATCCGATCAATCATCTCCTTCTGCAACATGAGCACCGCTCGCTTAAATGGAGATGGGCCCTTTAGAAAATTCCGAAGAATCGCTCCCCCAGCTGAATAAGGTAAATTGCCAAGAAGCTTCACATTTTCATAAGCAAAAAATGGCCGGACATCAATTCGAACTGCATCGTGATTAATCACTGTAACCTCCGGACGATCAGCAAATTTTTTGATTAAATACTCTGCGAGCCTACGATCATATTCCACTAAGATCACTCGTGCCACTTTCCCTACGATATGCTCCGTAAGAGCTCCAGTTCCAGGTCCCACTTCAACAATGGTATCTTCTGGTTCCAAGTTTAACTGGGCCACAATCCACTCGGCGGTATTTTGATCGACGAGGAAATTTTGTCCCAACTTTTTGGAGGGAATCACACCGGCCTCATCAAGAACCTCTTTCAATTCGCTTGCGGTCACGCTCCGTTTCAATTGCCGGGACCCCGATTGTCCACTAAAAAGGAACCGCTCTGTGACTCTCGCCACCGTTATCACCCTTATTCGTCTTGCTCTAATTCCGGTCTTTGCCGGGATTGCGGTGAAATATGGGCAATCAGTTGATGCAGGTTCAGGAGAGGAATCACTGCGTTGGCTCGCAGTTGCCATCTACACCTTAGCCTCGGCTCTCGACGGACTCGACGGCTGGATCGCCCGACACTTTAACCAAAAGTCAATCACGGGAGCGATACTTGACCCGCTGACGGACAAGGCTCTCCTTATGACTGGCCTCATTACCGCCACCTTTGTGAATTGGGGAACTGATTGGCACCTCCCTGTTTGGTTCATCGTTCTCGTGATCGCCCGGGATCTCGAAATCATCGGGGGGATCTTAATTCTCTATCGTATCAACAAGAAAGTTCCGATTGAACCCCATTGGACAGGAAAAGTTTGCACTGTTACTCAAATGATTGCATTGGGCTGGATCATGTTGAAATTCGATAATATTGACCTGATCTTCCCCACGATCCTAGCAACCTTTTTCAATATCTGGTCCGGATACGAGTATTTCATGATGGGGTATCGTCAGCTTCCCGGCAAGACGTGTTCCTAGTTCTTGAATTTTTTACGGAAACAGCCATTTTGCGAGTGTGTCTTTTTTAAAGCTACAAAACCTCAGCACCTATTTCCCTATCCGGGGCGGAGGATTGATTTCCAAACCAACGGAAACCATCAAGGCGGTTGACGATGTCTCCCTTGAGATTGAGCAAGGTGAAATCCTTGGCTTGGTCGGCGAATCCGGGTGTGGAAAATCGACTCTCTCTCGGACAGTGATGCAACTTCAACCCGCCACCAGCGGAACAGTCACTCTCAACGGAGAAGAACTCACCTCTCTTCCAACGAGGGAAATAAGGAACCGACGCCTCGATTTTCAAATGATTTTTCAGGACCCTTATGCGTCGCTAAATCCACGCATGACTGTTTTTTCCACTCTTGCCGAAGCACTTTGCCAGCGTCATCCCCAGCTAAAAAAGGATGAAAGCCTAACCTCCAAAGTGGTCGAACTCATGACTACTGTTGGACTCGACCCGAGGTTCATGAAAAAATATCCGCATGAGTTTTCCGGCGGACAAAGACAACGGATCGCGATCGCTCGCGCACTCGCACCGGAGCCTAAATTGGTTATCGCAGACGAGCCGGTTTCCGCTCTCGATGTTTCCATTCAATCCCAGATTCTCAATCTCCTCCGTGACCTTCGCAATAAACTTGAACTCACCATGATTTTCATCTCACATGATTTGTCGGTAGTTCACTATATCGCGGACAACATCGCCGTAATGTATGCAGGAAAAATAGTCGAATACGGTGAAGCCAACGAGGTCTTCTTAAACCCCAAGGATGAATACACCCGCAAACTTCTCTCCGCGATTCCTCAGTTGAAGGAACAAGCAACTGCATAACATCACAACTCGTATCATTGACCCCGGAGTCTACAAAATTATCCACTTCGTGGGACTCATCCTACTGTTTTTGGGTATTGGCTCCCTTATTACTACCGACCCGAAGAAACCTGCATCTTTCCCTCTGCCTGTAATGATTCACGGAATCGGACTTCTCTTAATTTTAGTCAGTGGATTTGGGCTCGAGGCCAAGCTGAAACTAGGCTTTCCCATCTGAATATCAGCAAACCCTTGATTCTCCTAGCGCTGGGGGCATCAAGCGCATGGTCAAGACGACCTCGCAACAGTTCGAGAGAAGGGCTTCAGCCCGCCGACAGACGTCGAGCGTCATTTCGGCTTCAGTAATTCCAATTAATTCGTTGATAGCTCCAGGGTCGCGGCCGCCATGACCTGGATCGAGAACGACGAGCGAACGGCCATGGTGGACCCCCTTGACTCTGCGCTCAATAACCTCAATTGGCTGACTGGATGTCAATCCAACGGGAAAGCCCATTTTATTCAGAATAGCGGCATGATCGTGTCCCCATTTTGCCGCCACTTCCTCAAGCCTCGCCTGGTTGTGCCCATTCAGTTCCTGCATTGCAACGACATCTGCTGCTTGCTTCTTCATCCAGTTGGCACCTTGCTTAACGGATTTCTTATGATTGAACCCATATAGCACATTCCAATTCACTACCTTCAAGGTCTCTGTCTCCTCTGCAAAGGCACTGCAGCCGAGCAAGCTGGCCGCGATGACCTTCCATGCACCGACAATCATTGCCGTGTTATTCCTAGGTGTTCTTTCTCTCATCTTGTCTCCTTACCGAACCTTTAGACTCACTCACCCCTGACCTGAGGACGAGCGCGGATTTGGGGATGCGCGACTGAGCGAAGATTAAAACTCCGTTCGCTGGGTAACAGTTACTTACTGCGAGTCGTTGAATCATTCTTGGAAAGGTCAACCCGGGTGTAGGGGCTCGAAATATACTGCTGATACCCGTTGACCACTTTTCCATGGTTGCTGAAGAAATCGACGCGGGAAGCCCCTTCCTGTAACGGGATGATGGCGGTCCAGGAACCGGTCTTGGGATCCTGTTCCATATCCGCCCATTGGTCTTCGGGAATCCGCACGTGCAGGAAGGGCGCTGAGCCGCGCCGGTGCGCGGTCATACATCCACCAGATGCGTCCGCTTTCCGCTTGGGGCCCATTTTCAAAACGGACCTGAATCTTGAGTTTGTCCCCAATCACCTTATTGCTCGAGGTCGGAGGGCTAAGCAAGGGCTCGCCGCCGAAGAAATGGTTCCAGAGGAAGGCCTGGAGATTTTCACTGTCCGATTCTGCGGTGGGATGCGGCTGCATCTCGTGTCCCCCATTCGGCGCGTGGTAAACGGGCAACTGAGGGTGGTTCTGAGCGCCCCAGAGAATGTCGTAGGCCACCCAGTCATGGGTTCCCGGCTGGAACAACATATCAACGCCGCGCTTCTTCAACTGCTCCCAATTCTCCGTCACACACACGCTGGTCATCAATCGATCCGTCCTATCGTTTAGCTTGTCCGGGGAAATTCCCGCTTTCCGCGCCATCATTTCCATACCAAAATCAGATCCTTTGATATGGCTCCGATAGAATTTCGCGCGTTGTGCCTCTAGCTCGAATTCACCGGCCTTGACCGCTTCGAAGAAGCTCTCGTTGGCCGCTTTCACTTTCTGCAGTGCGCCCGGATCACTCTTACGAGTCGGCGATGTCCAGGCCCACGTCACACTGGAGCAGGTCGCCGTAAATCGCTCGTCGTTGATCAGAGCCACTGCTGGCGAAATCCCCCTCTTGGAACCGCCCGACCCGGCCACTTTGCTTTTATCAAAATAGTCGACCTCCGCATATGCTGCTGTCGTGGCCCGCATCAAGGTCATCGACCAGATCCAAACGGGCTTGTAGCGCATGTTGAGATCTTTCATGAACCGCTTCTTCATTTTCTTTTGCATGCCCTGCTTCCCCGGAATCGTGTTGATGACCGCGACGACCGTCTTCACGATGCCAACGCCATTGGCCAGCAGCTTTGCGTCAAAGTCATTTGGCTTGATGTCTTTGCTCAGGAATTCCACCGACTTATGGCCCGTGATATGAAAGCCCTTCGCTTTGCCCTCTAGAGGCACGATCAGCCGAACCGGAATCCGGTAATCTTGTCCCGGCCACCACTCCGCGACATTGATCTCAACGAGTTTCTGCCGCGTGGCGCCTACGGGATGCCAATCCTGCAGCGTCTTAGCCTCCAAGGTGTTTTCATCGAGAATCTCTTCAGTATTGAAGAGGGGTTTCTCTTCGGCATTGAGCGTTGCGGCAAAGGCCACCATCAGGCCTGCCAGCAGCGGTATAAGACGGATCATATTCATGCGTATCGTATTCAAACGCTCGACATGGAGAAGGTTGGTAGAAAAATCGAGGTAGATGAGCATGGACTTGGAGTGAGCAGCCCGCTGGCCCTGGTGACGGTATGAGCTTCGGGGCCGGAAGCCTATTCCGGAGCTGCGATTGAACCCGCGCAAAACAGCGGAGATGCAGAGGATCCCGGGATCGATGATTGAAGGTTTCCCGGACGAGAGTATCCAAAGGGCATCAGCTTCAAGCCCCGTATTGTTTGGGGGGGGGGTGGGTTAGGCGAGAGGTTCGACGCCTGCGTAACCGAAGCCGGGGCCGGTGAGTGTGCCGAGGTCCAGAACACTGTCACGGCGTTGATAGAGTCCGGGGTGAACTTTGAGGAACTCTGATGAGGCCTTGGGGTAGAACTGCATCGCATTACTTTCAACTCCGCAAATAGTCCCAGCATAGGCAGCAAGAAGGACGTGGGGCACTAGTTTCTTCCTCCAGTCACCATTTATTTTCGCGCCATCTTTCTCGGAAGCATTGCCGTCTATCTTGGATTTTCAAATTCCATGATTCTTCGCCCATAGGGCGAAGCTAGTAATCTGCCTTTTCCTCTTTTAAAGGAGGTGGCGGCGGCGGTGGTGATACCGTATCTTCTCCACCTAAAGTCCTGAAAACTGCGTCACGCCAAATTTGCTTCCCAGTATTTTCTTCGACCTCATTTTCATCTTCGCTAACGACCTCGACTCCCATCTCGAAGACAAGTCCGGCTTCTCCATTCTTGGTGATCTTATTCCCCTTGAGCGAAATTGCCTTACTTCCTTGATCAAAGAGTATTCCTCCAAGAAAATTCTCATAAACCTGACAGTTAACAATATTAACTCCATTGACCTCCGAAAAATAAAACCCTACTTCTCGATTCTTTTCGCTTCGAGTAGTTTGCACACTTATAGCTCCTAAAGCCCCAATCGCAAAAAGCCCGTTTCGTCCATTACCAATCAAATGAGAGCTTTTTATCGAGCCACTTGCTCCGTCCCAGAAATCAACTCCATGATGTAGATTTTTTTCGCAAGTGACGGTGGATAATTCGACACTGGACGCCTCACCTGTCACTGAAATTCCATCCCACCCAGAATCAGCTATTTTACATAACGACAAAGAGGCCTTACCACCATTCAAAACAGCGATGCCGTGCCCACTGGCACGAATGACTAGAAGATCCTCGCCTTCCATAGATCCGCCATCGATAGCCACGACTGGCGATCGCTCGTCGTCATTCACCAGACCAGAGTGCCGCAAGGTCAAAGATGCCACACGAACATCACTTACATCTACCGGAACAGTGATTACCGCGCCAATATCAGCAGGACATTCAATGATTGTAGCCGCCCGGCTTTCCCCGATAATTTGCACCCCATGGGGTATTATAAGCGACTCGTGATAGATGCCCTTTGAAACAAAAACACGATCGTTTTTCTTGGCAACTTTGAGAGCTGCTGAAATCGTTTTATGCTCTTCAGGAACCCTGATCATTTTCCCATAGGACGCCATCTGCTTATAAAGCGAACGATTTTCCTCGGAAGGATCGAGTCGCACCGCTTCCTCGAGAAGGGCAATAATCTTCGGAGAGTAAGTCCCTTCATCCAACGATTTCACCTTCTCCATCAAACCCGCCGCCTTCTTCTTCCGCTTAATCGCCTCTTCCTCAGCGGTCTTGAGACTCATCTCAATAGAGGAAATTCGATTAAATGCAGGGTCAGATTTTCTAAGCATTCCCAATTGGCTTTTTGCAATCTCCCAATTCTCTGATTCCATTGATTTTTCAATCTCAATGACTGTTAACTTCCTGCGAAGTTCGAGGCGACTCTTCTGAATCGATTCGCGAATCGAAGGAACAATGGGGTGCCCAGGCTGCAACTTTCCCACTTCCTGACAAAAAATCTCAGCTTCCAGCAGCTGACCCGCTTCCTGAGCTGATTGCGCATTCGAGATTAAGAAGGCAATGTGCTGGCCCTTCTCCTCGTTACGACCCTTTTCAATTTCAGCAAGAGACTCTTGGATCACCACCTCAGTTGCGCCAGCTTCCTTGAGAAGTTTGGTGAAGTTCTCGGCTTCATTCCAGCGACGCTTCTCAATCGAGACCACAAAATTCTCCTGAAGACTTTCAAGGTTCACCACCTCTTTTTGCAGATTTCTTAATTCCAAAAACCCGCCTTTATAAGCATAATAACCGCTTCCACTTAGCAGCCCAAACATAAGAGCAAATATGACAAATCCTCCTTTCCGCTTCTTAGAAACCTTTACGGGAACCGAAATCTGTCGCTGAAAGGGAACGACCTCCGAAACCTTCTTCTTGGCCAACTCTGCTTCTACCACATTAATCAAGATCCGTAACTCGGCAAGGTCGCGTTCGAAGCTAGCCTTCGCCGCTGAATTCTTTGCACTTTTCGCCATCCAATACAGGCGAATCTCCACTTTGCGCCACCTGGAAAGACCATCCTCAAGACACTCATCCTTTGCGAAGCCAAGCCTCTGGCGCACGGCTTCGACAGTCAATTCACGAGAGGAGATGTCAGACACAGCGTGCAACTTGCCTCATTTGAACAAGTTGGCCAATCTTAAACCCACAGGCTACCAAAGCCCTAACTTTCCATAATAAAGAGCATAAAATCCCATGGTGGCATTCGCCACACCATGCATTACAACACATGCCAGAAGACTTTTAGTGTAGACCGCAACGGCGTAAGCCAGCGATCCATAAACGACTGCACCGGCATAATCGATGGGAGCATGCGCCAAGACAAATACCAAAGTTACCACCACGAAAGAAAACTTGGCTGGCTTTCCAAAAGGCACTTTCCAGTAGTTGCCGTCCATATCCAAAAGAAAACGCATCAAGAACCCCCGCCAGAAAATTTCTTCAACTAATGCTACTACAACGACAGCCCGGACCATGCGAAAAATTAGGGAGGACCAGTAGGCTGCCGGGTTTTCAAAGACCCCAGGATCAAATCCCTCTCTACGAGGAGCAAGACCAGTAAGCTTCTCGAAAAAACCATCAGGCTTTCCTGTCATTCCTAACCAGTCGTAAAGAGTCGTAGGGAGTAGCCAAAACCCGATTCCAATGAAACCCGCAAAGACTCCAACCCAGACTTTTTTACTCCATTGAAACTCATAGTGTTTCCAAAAAAACGCGAGAACCCCAAAACACGCAACTGTCTGGATCGGATAAAAAAGCTGATCTGGCCAGTGGCGATACCAAGGTGCACGATCATGCTCCCAAAGCATCGCCTCCCCCAAAAATTGATAAATTAGATTGAAAATCATAAAGACCGCAAACGGCACGACATAAGCCAAAGTCCGGTCTTCCCTCCAAATCTTTAATTGATCTTTCATGCCTCAGGACAGCGTTCCAATGTATCGCTCCATCGCATCCATCGCAGCCTTCAAATCATCCATGCCCGTTGCGTAGCAACAACGAAGGAATCCTTCCCCCGATTCACCAAAAGCGTCACCCGGCACAACTGCAACCTGCTCTGCCTCGAGGAGTCCCAGAGCAAAATCCTTACTCGACAATCCAAACCTCCGGATATCGGGAAATACGTAAAAGGCCCCACCTGGACAGTGGCAATCGATTCCCATCCCATTAAGTCTACTCACCAAAAAGTCACGCCTTTGGTGATATTCATTCTTCATTGGAGTATATAAATCATGCCCACCGCTTAAAGCTTCAAGCGCGGCTGCTTGACTAGTAATGGGCGCACATAAAATTCCATATTGATGAATTTTCATCATCGCCTCAATCAGCGAGGCAGGAGCACAAGCGTAACCGAGCCGGAACCCCGTCATCGCAAAGGCTTTGGAAAATCCATGAAGAAGAATCGTCCGGTCGCGCATGCCAGGTAAGGTTACAATACTCACATGCTCTTCTTCATCATAACGAAGTTCGCTGTAAATCTCATCACTCAAGACTATAAGATCGTGCTTCACGCAGAGCTTGGCGATCCCTTCAAGATCTTCCCTAGAAGCAACCGCGCCCGTCGGGTTCGTCGGGAAATTTAGCATCACAATCTTCGTCTTCGACGTAATTGCAGCAGCCAGAGCATTCGGTTTTAGAGAAAAACCATCTTCCTTCGTCGTCGCAACTGGCACCGCAACACCATGTGCCATGACGATACTCGGAGAGTAAGAAACATAGCACGGTTCGTGATAAATCACTTCGTCACCGGGATTTAGGAGAGCCCGCAATGCAAGATCCAGTGCCTCGGAAACCCCTACCGTAACAAGAACTTCAGATTGAGCATCATAGGACACATTGAAAAAACCATCGACGTACTCCGAGATCTTTTCCCGCAAGCTGAGGAGACCTAGATTGGAAGTATAACTCGTCTCCCCTTTTTCCAACGAGTAAATAGCCGCCTCCCGAATCGACCAAGGTGTGGCGAAGTCAGGTTCTCCAACCCCCAGAGAAATCACGTCGTCGCGCCCGATTACAAGTTCGAAAAAGTCCCGGATTCCTGAACGTGGAATGGTTTGCAAATGAGTTGCCAGTTTGGAGTTTATATCCATCACGAAAATTCCTAGGGGACAACTGGAAGGCGAGATGTATCTACATTTTCACCGAAAATGAATCCCTTCTCTTTGTATGACTTCAGCCTAAAGTGAGTTGCAGTCGAAATTACACCCTCAATCGTACTAAGTTTCTCCGAGACAAATGCAGCCACCGATAACAAATCTTTTCCTTCGACCATTACAAGCAGATCGTATCCACCGCTGATTAGATAACAGCTAGTTATTTGATCGAAGCGGGAAATCCGCCGAGCAAGACGATCAAATCCTCCTCCGCGTTCTGGAGTGAGTCGAACTTCGATAAAAGCCGTCACGTCATCATCGTCATCCAGAGCGGGGTCGATCATGGCACGGTAACCGCGAATCGTGCCGTCCTCTTCCCAGGCCGCAATCTGAGACGCCACCGCCTCTTCCGTAGAGGAAATTTGGGCTGCCAAATTAGCATCGGACTGTCGCGCATTGCGCCTAAGAAGATTAAGGAGTTGGTTCATATCAGTATTTAAAAAATTAGTCACCAAAACACACCCCAACTGCCCGAGCAGCTTTTACAACTTCAGTGTCGGATTCAACGAGTCGGAGCTCTTCCACAGCCTCTTTGATAGGAACCGAACCGACGTGATAACTGTGATAACTTACCATTTGCCCAAACTTACCCTCACCGGCAAGTTGTGCGGCCATCACGCCAAAACGAATCCCCAAAATTCGGTCAAGTGGCGTCGGAGTTCCACCCCGTTGAATGTGTCCTAAAGTCGTGGAGCGAGTCTCTTTGCCAGTAAGCTCACCAATTTTTTTGGCGACCTGCTCACCAATACCTCCAAGACGAACTTCACCACCACGATTGTCATCTACCGTCGCAAGATGTCCTTCGGGGTTTTTGGCGCCCTCGGCCACGACCACCAGCGAACTTGTGTAACCCATTGCTTCGCGCCTCTTGAGGTGCTCTGCCACTTTTTCGTAAGTAAAAGCAATCTCAGGAAGAAGAATGACATTTGCTGCTCCAGCCATTCCGCCCCACAAAGCAATCCAACCAGCGTGACGACCCATGACCTCTAGAACCATCACGCGTTTGTGGCTTTGAGCCGTGGTGTAAAGTCGGTCAAGGCCATCTACCACTGTGCTTACTGCACTATCAAAACCAAAGGTCATTGAGGTGGCCTTGAGATCATTATCGATCGTTTTGGGCACCCCAATGATAGGCCAGCCTTGCTCGTAAAGTTGATTTGCGGTTGTCAGTGATCCATCACCGCCAACGACTACCAGAGCTCCGATTTCAAGCTGATCCAAGGTCTTCTTGGCTCGATCAACGATTTGCTGGGGTACCCGGGCAATATCGCCCTCCCCAACCTTTGCCGCAAAATTCCCCTTATTAGTGGTTCCAAGAATGGTGCCACCCTGCTTAAGGATCCCCTCAGTATCCTTAGGATTTAGAAAGGTGAAATCTCCCGGAGGAAGAAGTCCTTCAAAGCCATCTCTGAAACCGATGGTTTCCCAGCCTTTAGAAGCCGCGGCACCAACAACTCCGTGAATAACTGCATTCAGCCCTGGGCAATCGCCCCCGCAATTAAGAATTCCAATTCTCATGATTTAATTTGTGTGTGAAAGTTTTTCGGTTCATTGAGGCTTAGTAACAATGAGTAGCTCGCGGGCCTCCTGCACAGGTTGTCCCAGCAGTTGCCAGTTGTCATAGGCAGCCCACCCCTGATTGATCAAGGTTTGCGTGATGCCCCATTGATCCGGACTCCCAAGCGTAAGAGTGATCAAACGACGTCCTGTCAGCTGAGTCCCTCCGGTTGGAAGTTTACGAACGATAGGCTTCTTTTCCGAACTTGTTGCCGCACATGGCCCCGATTGTGGTGTGATTCCACTTTTAATTCCATTCACATTCCCACGACCGATCATCGCGTGAGTGTTACGAACCTTAAAAGACCGTTTTTGATTCGCGCGAAAAGATGAAATCGTCCGTTCGGTCTGCTTTACGTAAAACTGAAAACCTGGATTGCGCATCGCGTAAATAGCCAAACGCGCCATATCGCGAGCAGTCGAAATCCCCTGCGACCTTCTCACATCCATCCCATGTGGATTGACAAAGCGAGTCTGCTGCATCGCAAGCCCACGGGCGAGGTTGTTCATTTCGGTCACGAAAGCTGCCTCGGGTGACACCCCCCCAGAACGGCTCTGAATTGAGCGTCCCGCATGGTCGGCAAGGGTAGCGGCGGCCACGTTATCGGAACCCAAAAGCATTGAATACATCGCCTCTCTTAACGAAATCCGATCCCCCGGAATAAGCCCCATTGGATTGAACCCACCGATTAACGAGGTTCCTTGAGGCACAACAGCGATCTCTGCCATGCTTGCTCCACTCAATTTCACCCAATCCAAAACCACCATCGCGGTAGCAATCTTAGTCAAACTGGCCACAGGCCTCCTTTTATCAGCGTTCAGCTCAAGCAAGATTTTTCCGCTGTAAGATTCCACCGCTATATAGCTTTCACGACCCTTTGTTACTCCGATCAAGAAACATAGAACAGCGAGCAAAAGCTTCGAAAAGCTGAATATCTTGAAGCGAACTTCCATAACAACGGGCAAGATCCTAGTGAAGCGCCGGATTAAGTCGAGATTTGGCAAAGGAATTTTTTTCAAAGCTTCTGACGTCTCACAGAAGATGATCTGTAACGTGCCGTGATCATCTCGGCATAATCCATATTCAGGACGTTTCCAGCTTTAGACTTTTTAACCACCAAATCAAAATTCACCTAAGTTCTATGGGATCCTAGCACGAGATCACCCCTCAACTTGCCTCTTCCAAGCGAACCGCTAATTCCTCGATTGCCCTTCCACATCGAGATTGAAAGATTTTTCGCTTCAAGCGCCAATTTTCCATTGCCAAGCTTCGAGTTCTTCGGTCAAATAGGAATTGTAATGAGAAAGCTCCTACTGATCACACTCACAATCGGCTTTGCCATTCCCGCACAGGCTGACATCCAAGCCCCTCCGGGAACCCAATACAGTTCTTCGCGTAAGCTCGGACGGGCTGTCGCAAATATCCTCTACGGAGTCACCGAGGTTCCAGAGCAGATGGTCCGGAAATCTGAAACAGAAGGCCGCAGGTCAGGCTGGGCCCACGGTATTGTCGACGGTTCACGTCGTGCTCTCAAGCGTATCGGCTACGGCGTATTCGAGCTTGTGACCTTCCACAGCCCAACTCATCACGGCACTTTCAAGCCACCTTATACTCGATGCGGTGCTGACGACCGGATTGAAATGAATCCTAGGGATGGACTTTCTGAGTTCCCACCTGAGCTTGGTTTTGAAACCTACTTCAGCCACTCACGCTCTCAGAAGTGGTAGACATCACTTCTCGCTAGTTTTCAAAGAGCCGCCTTCTTCGGAATGCGGCTTTTTTAATCTCCTCTCATCCAACTCTATTAGCTACCGAACGAGACCCAATGGATTCTCAAATCACAACATCCTGCTTAGCTTTATTAATTAGCGATTCAGATAATATCCAATCAATGCTGTTAAAGATAAACATTTAGATCTCCAGATTGACAAAATATTTTACCATTACAGGCTCACCTTGAACTCAAGATTATTCTCCCGATTATAAATCATGCGTGTTTTTATTCTTCTCGCTACTCTCCTTTTTTCGGCTGCCTCACTTAACGCCCGCACATGGAAAAGTGCATCAGGTGATAAGTCCTTCGAAGCTTCCTATGTTTCCAATGATGGCAAGCTTGTCACGCTACGAAAAGAAGGCCGAATTCTGACCTTCTCCATCGCCAAGCTTCATACCGATGACCAATTATGGTTGAAGGCAAATCACCCACCCAAGGAAAATGAAAAAGGCGTCAAAAAAACTGGTGAAGCAGCGCCCAGAGGGGCCGCTTTCGACACTCTTGAGTTTGGCGACAGCCGTAAGGAAGTGATTGAAAAACTTAGCACCAGCCCAAATGTTGTCTCATCCGTCCCGGCAGCCATGATTGCTCGGGTCGGACTTAATGGTATCTTCAAGACTAAGCAAACAATCGGCGGTCTTCACTGTTATCTTTACTTCGACTGGGACCATAACGCCAAACTCAAAGAAGTCTCCCTTCGGACGAAAGGGAAATCACTCGACGCATACAGCGGAACACTAAGAAAAAATTGGGCCGAGCTTATTAAGCTTCTCAACATTCTGCATGGTGATCCTGTGCAGGGCGCTCCCTACCCCAATTCGGCAGATCTCCAAGACGGACTCATTTTGGGATCCCACCTCTGGAGAACTGAGGACGAACACTCCGTTCTACTCGGCACCGGACAAGATGGCAACCTGTATTCCGTTGTCGTTCGGATTACCAACGAGCGAATCAAGGCTAATCCCACCGGTTAATTTCAGCGACCTTCCTAGCAAGCGGCTGACTTCCATCGACCGAACGCAGCCAACTTTCTCGCCGGAACCAATTGCGCTGGCGCTTCGCGTATTGTCGCGTCGAAATCGTGATTCGCTCCTCGCATTCTGGGAGTGTCATTTGCCCAGTTAGATAGGAATCAATTTCGCGAACCCCTATCGCCTGCCGAATTGTTTCTGCTTCGAGAGGGAGCTCTTTGACTTCATTAATCGCTCCAGAATTAAGCATAATCTCCGTCCTTAGGGCAATTCGTTCAGCCAGCATCTCGCGCGGCCAAGTCAAAACAATCCCTTCCAAACCCTCCAACAAAGTTGGATCCCCAAAGTTTTGACGAAGTTCGGAAGCTTTTCCTCCAGTCACGATGCAGATTTCGAGCGCGCGCGAAAGGTGCCTTCGATTTTGCGAATTCTGCCGCATGGCCTCATCCGGATCTAGCTCTTTTAAACGTTCATAAATCTGATCCACTGACCAGCCTTCCAATTCCGCCCTGATTCCCTCATCTCCCGGTGGCGCCTTGACTATTCCATGTGTGAGGAATTTAAGATATAAGCCTGAACCACCCACAACGATTGCCGTCTTTCCACGGCTTTCAATTTCTTCGATGACCGGATTGGCCAGAGCCGCATACCTGGCAGCGTCCATCGATTCAGCGGCACCTATAACTCCAAAAAGATAGTGCGGACAGGCCGCCTGCTCCTCATCGGAAGGCGCGGCACTTAGAATTTCAAGCCCGCGGTAAACTTGGAAGGCATCGCAATTCACAATTTCCCCATCCCAAGCCTCGGCAAGCGCCAGCGCAAGAGCCGTCTTGCCAGAAGCAGTTGGCCCGCAGAGAAAAAATCGTGAAGGAATCACAGGGCGAGTTTGGAAAAAAAGCCCGTCCGGTAAACACCGAACGGGCTAATAGTTACAAGTTGATTACTCCTCGTTCTCAGGAAGATTTGGTGGAGGGTTTTCCTGCGGAGCTGGATCACCATCAGCATCAACAGCACCTTTCGACTTGGCACCATTCACGATGAGAGTGCGCCCCATAAAGGGCTGATCATGAAGAACTTCAACCGCACGCTTAGCCTCATCAATCCGAGCCATTTCTACAAAACCATAGCCCTTTGAGCGATGCGTATTTCGGTTGTAAACAATCTCAATTTTACGCACCGCACCCACTCCTTTAAAAAGATCTTCAAGGTCGTGTTCGGCGGCATCATAAGAGAGGTTCCCAACATAAAGTCGCTGCCCTTCGACTTGCGAGCTATCTGGGGTTGGACGTGGCTTTTGGCGGGCACGGGCAGTCTTACCTTTTGAAGAGGAGCCCTTGGAACCCATCCGGCCAGATGCGTCACGCACATTCTCTTTTGGTTTGCGATTATTTTGCCCAGTTCCTTTCTTAGAAGGCCGATTGCTCTTCGGTTCCTTGGAAAGCCCAAAAAAATTCTTAATCTTTTCGAATAAAGTGAGAGGTTTAGGTTTGGAAGAACGACGGCGCGAGCCAGATCCACTATTCCTACCATTGTTTCGGCGGCGCTGACTATTGCCGTTCCCGCCTTCTCCTTCACGATTCCCACCGCTCTGCCCCTGCTGATTGCGGTTTCTGTTCCGGTTTCTATTTCGGTTGCGGTTGCGGTTGCGATTACCTGACTGATTACCCGAACCCTCTGAGGACTGTTCGGACGACGTGTTTCTATTTGATTCTGACATTTTTCAGATTGGGCACTGAGACCCGATAAGTGTCGAAAAGCTTCGGTCCGTAAAATCAAGCGCCCCGGAGTTACCAAATCGAACAAAATGGTGTTCGAAGATTGGTTGAGAAGGCCTCCGGTTCAAAAAGGCTGATTGAAAAACGACCGAAAAGCGGACTTCTCGACGAGTTTTTGGCTAGAACTCCGAGCAACCCGGAAAGATTCATGCCGCTGCGAGCATAGGTTTCACTTAATTTTAAGCAAGCCGTAATCCCCAATCTACCTTGAACAAGGATCTCAAACACTTTATTTCCGATTGCTTCAAACCATCTAGAACTTATTGCTTTAGAAATTTTCCTAACGTCTTTCCACGCCATTGTCCTCAAATTCTGATTCAGGATCGTAACCTCAAAAGGGACAAGTGGACTTAAGCTAATGGAACTGAACTGGAAATGATTGACCTTCAAAGTGAAGATAAACCTCAATTTAAAACCTACAGCGCTTCCTTTCTTTCCAAAATCAACAAAACCTGCCGAGAAAATCTCGTAGAGTGGGACTGGTAAACTTAATTAAATGGATCTACTCTTATCCCGATGTTTAGCAAGCTAATCCTCATTGGCCTCTCGGTCACCTTGGGCGCCTACGGACAAGAAACTACCGAGGCGCCCCTTCTAGTTAAGCCAAACCTCCCGCCATCAAACGCTCCCGTCGAAGAAGAGGAAAGACCGGCAGCTTCAAACGGTTCGGTTTTCAACCAAGGCTTAGCGCGAACGATGTCCATCGCAATCCCTGCTCCACGTGGACTGATTCTTGATCGCGACGGGCGTCCTCTGGCGCAAACTAAGATGGCATACCATATCGCCCTTGATTTCACGGCTTACAAGGGACCCATCGACCCAAAAATTGCAACAACTTGGGCGCAAACCAAAATTGCCCAAGCAAATGCTCTCGTAAATGGCAACGAGGCCTACAGCGATGCCAAGCTTGCAACCTACTATAGAAACCGCCGTTGGCTCCCCCGTAGGATTTCAAAAATCATTAGCGAAAGCGAAGCTAAGAGCCTTGAAAACAGAATTCCAGAAGGGCTCTCCCTACTTCCAATTTATCAGCGATTTTACCCGGAGAAGGGCCTCGCTGCGCACCTGATTGGCTACGTCGGAGCTAAAACTGTTTTGCCTACCGGGCCTATCAACGACGGCGACCCACTTTTCCAATCTGTCATGGGGAAATCCGGCTTCGAACAGATTTTCGACCAAAAGCTCACTGGCGAACCAGGATTAAATAAGATGATCTTCGATAAGAACGGAGAAAAAATTCTTAACGAGCCTATTAAACGCCCACGCCCTGGTGGAAATGTCGTCACAACGCTAGACCTTGATTGGCAAAGATACGCAGAACAGGTGCTACGTGAAGACTGCAAACGAGGCGCTTTCGTAGTCATTGATATCCAGTCTGGCGAAGTTCTAGTGATGGCATCCCGCCCAACTTTTAACCTTAACGAATTTATTCCATACATTACGACGGAACGATATAAAGAGCTTCAAAACAACCCATCTGCGCCGTTGTTCGGACGTGCGTTCCAGTCAAGCTATCCTCCTGCCTCCACTTTTAAACCAGTCGTTGCACTCGCAGCCATTAACAATGGCTCGATATATCCAGATCAGACCTTCGATTGCCCTTACAAAATCAGGATCGGAAGAAAGTGGTTCCACAACCACTCCGAGGGCCACGAAGGCTGGGTTGACGCCCGCCGGGCCCTTGCAAAATCAATCAATCCTTGGTTCTATCAAGTTGGGATCGAGACGGGGTCCCAGGCCTTTCTTTCCGTCGCCCGACGACTTGGTTTTGGCTCAAAAACTGGTCTGCCTCTTATCGGTGAAGCAACTGGCAATGCACCTACGGCTGATTATATTATGCGGAAAATGGGGCGGCCCACAACCAATGGGGACACGGCCAATCTTTCTATTGGTCAGGGACTAATGCTCGCTTCTCCGCTACAAGTCGCCCAATCGATGGCAGCTATTGGTAATGGCAACGTTCTAATGGAGCTACAATTGGTCAGGCAAATCCAGGACTTCCACGGCCGGGTTATTGAAGCTCCCACTTTCAAAAAACGAAACGATCTCAACCTCTCTCTCACCGCCCTTGAAACAACCCACGATGGCATGCGCGACGTTGTTCACGCCAGTTATGGGACCGGACAACGTGCTAATTTGGGTTTTACTACGATGTGCGGAAAGACTGGCACAGCCCAGTGGAAGGATGAACCAAAACAGGGTTTAGCCTGGTTCTCTGGATTTTTTCCTTATGACAACCCCCGCTACGCATTCGCTGCCGTTTACGAAGGAGCGCCCGGGGAAATTGTTGGTGGAGGCAGAAAGGCCGCTCCGATGGTGGGTCGCTTTTTCCTCAACTTCCAAACTGAGATTGAAGAGAACTTAAAGCCCGCAGCCCGGGCGATGATTATTAGCGAAGAGGATGGTCAACCAATTATCCCGGGAGATATGATCCCAAAAGCCATCGTCGTTGAAGATGAAGAAGCACTTTTAGGCGACCCCGCTCTTTCCTTGTCTACTCTGAGTAACAACGAAATCCCAGTAGACATCCCTAGAGCAATCATCGTCGAAGATGAAGAAGCGCTTTCGGGTAATCCGTCTATGCCCGTATCCAGGCAGGTCCTTACCAAAATCCCTGCAGATCTTCCGAAGGCCATCCCAGTCTTTCCGGAAGATAAACCCTCGAACAATCTAACTTTTCCAACCGTCCCCAGTGAAGAAGTTATTCCAGAAGCAATTCCGGTGAAACCAGAGATACCAAGTAACACTCCCCGCAAACCACCTGAGATTCCTAGCGACCGCTAATTTACGGCTTTGCCCTTTACCTTAGCACTCCGGCAAGGCACCTAGAGAACGTGTCGCGACCGGCACCCTCTTTCTAAACACTATTATGGACTTACAAGTAGCCACCCTCTGCGATTTTGCTGCCGAATACCAAGGTAAAATGGTCATCTCCGGAACCTTTGATGCCCTTGCCGCCAACGCCACTCCAATTGTGCACCCTCAGTGCTCACTTGCCATGCGATTCTGCTTCACCCCCGAAGACGATGGAAACCACGATTTGCAAATTTCAATCATTGATGAAGATGGAAAACCCGTCAACGAGAAGATGCCTATCAAGGGTGCTATGCCGGTGCAGATACCTGATAATGTCGCTTTTATGACTCGTCACCTCATTGTTGGATTTCAGGGTCTCACCTTCCCCCGTGCTGGTGTTTACTCGGTCGATATCCTTGTCGATGATGAACTCATTCAGCGTCTTCCCCTAAGAATTATCAAAGTAGACGACAATCAACAAGGTCAGCCTCCACAGGGTTAATCTGCAGGAGACATGTCAGATTCCGGATCCCTGCTTGAGTTCCGTTGTGCTCTCATCACGGGGGCCAGCTCCGGGCTAGGTCTTAAATATGCCCGCCAACTGGCTCCTTGCGCCGAGACTTTGATACTCGTCGCGAGGCGGGAGCAACTTCTTGAGGAAATCGCTACCGATCTGGTGACTAGTTTTCCCCATCTTCGGGTCAAGATCTTTGCCTCCGATCTTACTCGAGACACTGGGCGAGACCATCTCATCAATTCTCTGTCACAAGCAGATCTTTATCCCGACTTACTCGTTAACAATGCTGGTATGGGAGACTATGGAGAATTCCGGTCGTCTAATTGGTCCAAGACTGAGCAAATGATCCGCCTAAACATGGAGGCGCTCACTCATCTTACTCATGCCCTTCTTCCAGGACTCATAACACGTCAGGGAGCGATCCTTAATGTCAGCTCACTCGCAGGCCTACTACCAATTCCCGACTTCGCGGTTTATTCCGCAACCAAAGCTTATGTGACCAGCTTTAGTGAAGCCCTCCGCCTTGAGCTTTCTGATCAAGGCGTTCGTGTCCTTGCCGTTTGCCCAGGACCAGTAAAGACTGGTTTCGGTGAGATTGCCCGCCGCGGAAGATCTGGTAAACTTCCCGTACAGGAATCCTTTTACGTTCCTGCCGATAAAGTCGTGAGAGATTCGCTAAGAGCTCTCCGTCTGAATCGCCCCCGGATCTACCCGGGACTTAAGATTGCTGCCGCCGCTGCTGTAATTGGGCTTCTTCCAATTGCTGCAATCCGGCTCCTCATGAGCTCCCGCCCCCGAAGAAGTGACTAATTACTAGCGTAATCCCCCGGCATCCTTACCGTTAGTAGTGAGAACATGTATTTCATGGACCCCCCTAAAATTAGCCACCTTAAATTGCCAAACCACCTCTTTTTTAGGACTAATTTCGATCGCATCAGGCATGGCGTCTCCGCTAGATCCGTATTGGCACGCGACAACATTTCCATTTTCAAGGAACTGACCACCACAGGGATCGGCGCACTGTGAACTTGCAAATAACCAGTCCACCCCACCCTTCTTGTCAAAAATAACCGTCTTATTTCCATTTGTCAGATTTGCCATGATCCGACCGTCTTCGAGAAGAATTGCCGTAAAGGGCCAATTCTTCTTCGCCCTTCCGCCAAGCTCCGGTAAATCGGTCTTAATCGTCCTGACAATCTCTCCCTTCGGAGAATATTCCTTGATCGCAAATGCCAGCAGATGAGGAACGAGATAATTTCCGTTCGCTAACTTCCGAGCCATCCGGATCTGCATATGAGTATTGCTGGTTTCAGGTTTCACAGGAACCTCAACCACCATTTTCCCTTCGGGCGCAATTTCAAGAATTCTCGGCTTAGCGCCCATCTCGGCAATCATGGTATTACCATTTTTCAATCGTTTGGCCGTGCTAATTTCTTTGTTGTCATCTGAAAGCTTGTAATGAAATACCACTTTATAATCACGAGTGAATTCCTTGACCTCACTTGCAAAAGTCACCAACACATTTCCATTGGGAAGAACTTCACCATCACGCGATTTAGCTTTGACCTCCCATAAAATCTCACATTTTTCGTCAATTATTGCAGTCTTAGTTCCGGTGATTAAAAAGGAATGTCTTATTCCAGAGTTACTAATCTGCTCACCAAAAGGGGCCGAGAAAACACCTTGAACAAGACAAACAAATAAAAGGATTAGATTTTTCATCGCTTCACTCTAATTTAAAAGTCCACCTTGGCGAGTCCCTAAAACAGAGTTCCCTCCGACCTGACTTTTTGTCGGTAAGCTTCTATCAATTTAAGACTGATTGGGCCAGGTTTCCCAACGCCAATCTCACGTTCATCAAGCTTCACCATAGGAATAGTCTCAGCCGCAGTACCCGTCAGGAATGATTCATCAGCAGTGTAAATATCGTAGCGAGCCATCGACATTTCTCGGATCGTTATGCCCAACTCAGCGCAAAGCTCAAAAATCACCTGCCGAGTAATTCCATCAAGACTGCCATCCGAAACCGGCGGCGTAATCACTTCGCCCTTTTTCACGATAAAGACGTTATCACCAGTGCACTCCGCTACGTATCCTTGCTCATTTAACATCAAACCCTCTTTGGCGCCCGCCTTTAGAGCCTCTACTTTGGCCATCACGTTATTAAGATAATTTAGCGACTTCACTTGTGGGCTCAAGCTCGCGGGCGTTGGCCGTCGAGTTGAACAAGTCACGACTTCCAGCCCTTGCTCATAGAGTTCAGCAGGATATAAAGTAATACCGGAAACGATGATGAACATCGATGGAGTCGGACAAAGATAAGGATTTAATCCAAGATCCCCAATCCCCCGTGTCACTACTAAACGAATATAGCCATCGTTCAGGCCATTAGCTCGAATTGTCTGAAGAGTCGCTTCACAAACCTCCTCAAGAGTCCAAGGCATTTTGAGGAGCAGCGCCTTTGCCGAAAGATACAGCCGCTCGATATGCTCAGTCAAACGAAAGACCCGGCCATTATAAAAACGAATACCTTCAAAGATCCCATCCCCATATAGTAAACCGTGATCAAAGACCGATATCTTCGCATCCGATTCGTCCACGATCTTCCCATCCAACCAAATTTTACGATTCATAATTTCTCTCTTATTGATGCCTCGCGCATCCTGCCTTTCCGGCTCCGGCATGCAATCCTTATCAACTAGGAATTTAATTCTTCCATCTTTGCCAAAATAGTAGCTTTCGCCTCAATTGCATTTTGATCCTCTGGCTGATCTACCAACACCTGTTCAAAGCACTCAAGAGCAGCTTTCAACTCGCCCATTTCTGCGAGGATCATTCCGCACTCATAACGAGCTAGAACCAAAGTCCCTTGAAGCTCGATTGCTCTTTTCAGGCTAGTAAGCGCCTCGACTTTATGCCCACGTAGTCTTTCAATCCGGCCTTTGGCATACCAAGCCGAAGCATCATCTGGAGCCATTTCAACAGCCTTACCAGCAGCCTCTTCAGCATCGGAAGGATAGTTGCCATGCATCAGCGCCAAGGCATAGCTGACATAGACTTCTGGACGATTAGGTTCCAGCTCAAGGGCATCTTCATAACAAGTAATTGCCACACCAAACTTATTCTGCCCAATTGCATCCGCCGCTTTCATGATCAATTCATCAACCTCACTTAATCCTAGCTCTTTTACTTTCGCCACGGCCTTCTCTGCCTTTTCAGTTTCTCCGAGGGCATTCAGAACCACTCCGTAAAGTTGCCAACTCTGAACATCGTTTGGATCTTCAGTGAGAGCCGATTCAATTGCGGTCCGGGCTGCAGGAATATCACCAGACTGGGCCGCGTTAATAGCAGCATTATAATACTTCAGATTCGGATTGCTCATGAGCGAAGGGGTAGCAGATAAGGCCCCTTTCGCGAAGGCCTTAGTCTTGCAAATCGCCGTCATCATACCATCCTTAAACAAGATGGCAGACGTCACCCGTGAATCACTAGTAAACACACTTGAGGAAATCGCTCTCTTGCTGGAGCTCAAAGGGGATAATCCATTCAAGACAAGGGCTTATCGAAATGGCGCCGAAGTGGTGCAAAACTTTGACGGTGACATCGTCGGGCGAGCTGCTGCAAACGACCTCAAAGGAATCAAAGGAATCGGTGACGCGCTTCAACAGAAACTCTACGAGTTGGCATCGACCGGGAAGCTCGAATACTTTGAGAATCTTCGTGCTGAGTTTCCTCCAACCCTTTTTGAGCTATTCGAACTCCAGGGACTCGGCCCAAAAAAAATTAAAGCCCTTTATGATAAACTCGGAATCTCTTCGATTTCTCAACTCAAGAAAGCCTGCCAAGGAGCAGAAATCGCCAATCTTTCAGGATTCGGAGATAAGACTGTGGAAAAGATCCTCGGCGCCATCGAAAACCGTGCAAAGTTCGCCGACCTCTTTCGCCTCGGCGAGGTCGCACCTCTCGCAGAGACCTTACTCGAACGACTTCGTGGGCACCCTAAGGTCAATCGCTCCGCTATTGCTGGCTCCTACCGTCGCTCCAAAGAAACTCTTCATGACCTCGACTTCCTAGTTGCCACCAAAGAACCTGCTGAACTCACTAAATTCTTTACTGACTTCCCTGAAGTTCGAGAAATCATTGTTCGGGGAGATACTAAGGCATCCGTTCGGCTAGACAACGGCCTTCAGTGTGATCTCCGTGCTGTCAGCAATGCCCACTTCCCTTTCGCCCTCCAGTATTTCACCGGTAGCAAAGAGCACAACGTCGCCCTTCGTTCACTAGCTTTAAAAAAGGGATTATCTCTCAATGAATATGACTTCACTGGCAAAGGAGAAATTCCTAAAGTTGCCGAAGAGGCTGATATCTACCAGGCACTGGAACTCGATTGGATCGCACCTGAGCTGAGAGAAAACCGGGGGGAAATCGAAGCTGCGTGCGCTGCAGAACTCCCAGACCTAGTCAAACTCACCCAACTTAAAGGGACATTTCATAATCACACTATTGCTTCCGACGGGAAAAATACCCTCGAGGAAATGGCCTCTGCCGCGCAAGACCATGGCCTTCAATATCTAGGCATCGCCGACCACTCCAAGTCATCCTTCCAAGCAAACGGGCTTAACGAAAAACGGCTAGCCCAACAGATCGAAGAAATTAAAATAATAAACGCAAAATTCGAAGACTTTGCGCTCCTTTCAGGATCGGAGGTCGATATTCTCAAAGACGGTTCACTGGACTTCCATGATGACTTACTCGCAGAACTCGATTACTGCGTCGCCTCTATCCACAATGTTTTTAACCTTCCCGAAAAAGAAATGACCGACCGCTTGATCCGGGCAATGGAAAACGAGCACGTCACTATGCTCGGCCACGTCACTGGACGTCTCTTACTTAAGCGTGATCCTTATCCCGTAAATATGGAGAAAATTATCGATTGCGCAGCTGAGACAAAAACAGTCATCGAACTCAATTGCAATCCATGGCGCCTCGACATGGACTGGCGATGGTGGCATCGCGCCCGTGACAAAAACGTCCTAACCTCAATCAATCCCGATGCCCACTCAGTCGCACAACTACAATTCCTAGCCTATGGCGCAAGACTCGCTCGCAAAGGCTGGCTGTGCCGTGAAGATGTTCTGAACTGCTGTTCACTTTCAGAGATTCGAGCTTGGTTAAAATTGCCCAAATCGAAGCGATGAGTTCCCTGACGTTTCAAGACCTTGGAACTGGTTTAGATTTCCAAGAGATTTGGGATCTGCAAGAAGATCTTGTCCAACGTCGCCGCAATCAAAAAATAAAGGATATCATTCTTCTTCTCGAACATGCTCCTGTATACACGATCGGTCGGACTCGAGACAAAACCAGCCTAGAACTTTACCAGAATCTCCCTTATCCAGTCGTTGAGACCAACCGCGGTGGACAAGGAACATTTCACGGCCCTGGGCAACTCGTCGGCTATGCGATAATCGACCTCACCCAACGTATAAAAGATCTCCACCTTCATCTAAGAAATCTGGAAGAAGCCATTATTATCTCTCTTCGAATTCTTGGCATCATCGCGACTCGACGGGAAGGACAAACCGGAGTGTGGATCGGAAATCGGAAAATTGCCTCGCTAGGAGTCGGTGTCCGTTCGTGGGTAACCCTTCACGGGTTTGCTTTAAACGTCCAAAACCTGTCACTCGAGCCATTTCAGATGATCACCCCGTGTGGTATTGATGGAGTTACTATGACCAGTATCGAAAACGAAATAAATCGCACTGTCTCAATGAAGGAGATTAAAGATATTATGACTGACTCTCTCCAAAAGGTTTTCCGCTAGGTTAGATCATCACCATCTTACTTCTCACGAAATTTACGAAGTAATTCGACAATACTTTCACTATCCGCAGAACTGGATTTTGAAGAAGCTTCGTCTTCTATGAGCGGGAGATAAAACGGGAGTGGATACATTCTTTGCTCCCCTGAATTTGGAGGAATCAGCAAGCCTGAAAGGACTTTCGAATGAGGCATGCGACGGCGGCGCAGGAGGAATACGAACAGAATCACTTTCCTGCCCAATCCGCTGCACCAAATACTTGCGGGGAATTGTAACTCTTCGAACAAGGCTCGGAGGATATTGCTTTTTCAAAACTGGACTTGCAAATGGAACAGCAGGCTTTCCCGATTCAGTCAAATCTGTTTCGGCAACCTTCTCCGAGGAAACTTCGGCAAATCCAATATCCTTAGTTTGGGAGTAAGTCCTTATCAAATTCCTCTCGCTGTTTCGCTACGACCTTCTTTGATGTCATTTGCGAGTCTATGATATCGCGTGCAGCTCGAAGAATAGCTCTCGGATATAACCCCCCGTCATTTAGGTCGATCTTTTGGTAAAGGCCCTCTGCTCCATCACCATAACGAATTCTCAAGAGTTCTAAAACACTTCCCTCATCAAGAGGCTGCAATCGAATTACCGAATCTTCGAAACGATCCTGCATTCCAAGTGGAATCCTTCTGGAAAACGTAGATTCCCAGACATCATCATTCACCGAAAAAATCACCTTAATACGGGGTACAGCCTGCCTGAGACCAATAAGAGTATTTGCGACGCGAATCGCCGCTTCACTATCACAAAACAAGCCATCCATCTCATCAACAACCAGAACAATATTTTCGGCTATTGTAATTAATTTTAGAAAGGACGTGAGCGCCCCATGATAGCTTGTTCCATTCTCCAATTGACCTCCTTCCCTCGTAATCTCATTCAGCAGATCGTGGTTCTTACCCCTTTTTCCAACGGGCGTCATGGCGAATCGTGACAAAAGCAGAAAACCATTGCGAAAGATCACCTGTCCTACCCCCCACAACTTTGGCCAATGACTGATACAAACCGGGGTGAGAGAGCAGAAAATTGAGCTCTTACCCACTGTGCAACGGCCGCTGATTCCTTATGGAAATCAAAAACCTGCTCTGGGCTTTCGCGGAGACTTCGCAGGGACTCTGTTCGATTGGGACTTGGAACCTCGCCTGACTCCACCAGCGGAATCAGGGCATTTGCCAAAATACGACGAACACAAAAATCTAATCTAGTAAGACCCCTTTTACCTGGCAGCACAGAAGTGAGCTGGTCAAGGAGCCGCACCAAGATATCCTTCTCATCAATTCTAGAATCGGCTGAAAGATCGACCGGAAACCATTACGGAATTACTCCGAAATTCTTCGCGCAGGCGAGAAAGGAGCATGGTTTTCCCATATCCTGCCCGGGGAGCACGAAGAGAAACCAGAACAACCCTCTTCGCCTCTTATAAGCCCTTTTAATTGATCAAATTTATCCCCATGCAGATATTCTACAAGCGGACTCATCGGCCCCTCAAACGATTCAAAAGTTAGAAGTAAAAGGATTCGTCATTTCAACGTGCAGTATCAACGGCAGAGGCAAATCCAAGAAGAAAAAACTGACCTATGTCGATATTAAGTGGTTTTAAAATATCTGGATCAAGGGGTGCCTTTTCTTCGAGAGGATTTAGAAGATTTTCGCCAAATCTTATCCTGTCGATTCATTGGCTGGATCATCAGCCTGAAGGCCCTTGGTATCCACACCAATTATCTCAAGAAAAGTATCGGTGGGTCGGTCAACTGTGCCACCAACATCAAAGCTAAAAGTAACAATCCCGGTCGTATCCGATCCAACCAGATGAGGGCTTCCCTTGAATCGTTCCTGGCTAGAAAGATAGAAGCGGTTAATAGAAATTTCGAAACGTCCTCCAATCCTCCCATCATTGGCAATGAGCAAGCTACCACTTAAGGACACCTTCCCCTTCTCAGAGAATTGGAAATTCTCTAAAGCCACACCCTCCGGTTTTACTCTTACCTTCCCGGTGATTGGAGAATTACTTATACCCTCGTGAAATTCCAGAACATCCAAATTATGGCTTGGAAACAAGGAATGGAGATTCACCAGAAATGGCAGCCGACTGATTTTGGCAGCGCTTGCCTCTAGATCGATTTCAACCTCATCAAAATAGTCATTCCCAACGGTAAACTGAACCTTCCCAGATGATGAGACAACCGAACCACTAAAAAAGCGCGAGAGACGTTTCCCAATCAAAGCATCAAGCGGAAATTGGCCTGTTGAAATTTCAAGCTCTGATTCCTCTCCCGGCTCCATCAAGACTATCCCCACTCAATTTTAAATCAGAAGCCAGCGGAACCCCAACTTTTGAGTGGATGTTTAAGGGAAAGGGCCTTTAGGTTTAAAGCACCGTCTTTAAAACGCATCACGCTCTTAGAAACAGTAAAATCTTCCCAACCGTCAGCTCGGAAAGTTCCTTCGTCTAGAGTCACTTGGTATCCCCCATCGCCAGCATAGGAAAAAATAGCATCAACCTCACTAAAACCAATCGGAGCATCTGCCCCAAACAAAACATCGAGCGAATTACAGTAGTACTCGTCAAAACCAAATGGGAAATCTTCTTCACCCAGAGAATCGCCTGCCTCTCCAGTAGCTGAAGGCATCGCAAACCTCAACTGACCTTTGCTCCCGCCGATCTGTAACCCACTCGGTCGAGCTCCCAAATAATTTAAGAATCGGACATGCCCTTCGATATTATTCAGAGTCAAATTTTGAACGAAATTGGTCTGATCCCATTTGAAATTGGCGTCCTTGATAGAGACAGAAAAAGGCATCCGCTTCAATCCCTTGAATTCCACCTTAGCCCCACTCCAATCAGAAGCCTGCTGTGCAAGTTTGTCACGATGACCTTTACTATTTTTGCATCAAGATCAAAAACAAAATGGTGAGAAATAAAAATAAGCAAAGTGTGGCTCCAATAACAACCTTCGCAAGTAGTCGCTTTTTCTCGCGCTCTGGGCTATCCTGATTTGCCTGCTCCGAGCGACGCCTCCGACGCTTCACTTTTCGGGCAATCGTGCCATCAGAGCGAGTTACCACTTCACCTTGAGCCTCTTTTGCACGCTCCTTATCGCGGAGCGCCTTCATCATTTCATCGAGCGAATATTGCTCCCTTTTCCGGACCCAACGGTGCGGAATCTAAATTACTCTCTTCTTGGCTAGAACGTGGGGGGATGTTCGCACTCATCAACGATCGCGATAGGGTTTTCCTGCTGGATCCGTCAATTCAACATTCACAAAGATGATCACAGCGCGCTTCTCAACTGAAATTCCATTACTCTGAAAAAATTCTTCCAACCATTGGAAGTTCGCCAAGAATTGGAATTTTGTCGTGAATTTCTTTTCGGATTTCTTGATAAGCCCACCCATTACAACTGTCTGCCCATCTACAATACGAACACCTGGTATTTCCGCGTGTTGTTCTAAAAAGCGGCTTAAGGATCGCATTCGCAGTAATTTCACCGAAAACGCTTCGAGTTGCCACCGTCTGATTTACAAAGTTAATACTTGCGGTATTACTAGAACCAACGATCGGAGTTCCATAATTGACGAAACCTTCAAAGTCAGTCACGACTGGATTCACCGAAACTTCGATAATATTACGATCTGGCCCAACCTGTGGAAGAACCTCAAGAGTAACTCCAAGATTTCGAGTGGTGACAATTTGTTGGAGTGGCGGGAGTCACAATACCTCCACCCGCAAACCTGATTGGGAATCTGAGGAGGCTCGAAGTCCTCGGGATATGGGAACTCTATCACGGATTGAACTATCGCGTTCTGACCAGATCGAGTTACAACCTCAGGGCGAACCATAACATTCGGCACCCTTCTTTTGCGAAAGCCCCCTCATCAAAATTTCGTGAGCGGAATTATCGATAATTCCGCGCAGGCTAATGATACCAGACCCCCTTGTTCCTGAGCCTATCCGGGGTGGACGGCAAAACGAATATCCGCGCTCCTCCTCCGGTCCCATTATTTGACAAAACACCTGAAGCAGTCGGTGGAGACTCTCTCTTCAACAAAGCATCCAAACCTTCCGTAGTATCCGCAAGCTGTCCGCTCCGATTTCCCGATGTCACTGGACGTCCTCCGATCATGTCAGCAATTGGAGCGCCCGTTCCGGTTGTTCCTCCTGAAAGAATCCCATTTGCTCCAACATTAAACTCACCAAGCATCGAATCAAAATCAAGTTCGTCGAGCTGGTCTTGTCCAATATCTATAATTGTCGTCCGCACCGTCACGATCAAGGGCTCGTTTTTCGCTAGGTCAGCGACGATCGCCTCGATAAGCTGCATGTTCGCCACCGTATTCCGAACGATTAACATATTAGTATTCGAATTATAGGCAGCGCTAGCCCCGTCCGGGAAACTGACCCCAAAATCTTGGAGTTTTTCTTTCGCTGAAAGCTTCTTTGCAATCAGTCCTCCCTCTTGATCATTGGCTGCAAAAGGATCCGCGTTCTCTTCGGCTTTAACCAATCGCTCCAGTTGTCAAAAAATCGGGTGAAACTCGAAATTCCCGGCGAACCAAAGTAGGGGTCCGAAAATCCTGCGGCATTGATCACCACCGCAAAATCATCCACCCGGAAATTTGTGCTGGAAGCTTCGTTAACTAACTTCAGAACTTCGGCCAAGGAGACATTACGAAGAGTCAAGTTAATCCGCGAAGCACGAATTTTTTTAACCTCCCGGCATGGACTCGTCCCCCAACTGGACCAAGAATGGGACTCCTTTTTGAGCTTCGGCCAATGTCATCTTGTCCGCCTGAATGGAAACGGCTCTCAAAAAATCGACAGCCTCATCGAGGGTTGCTCCGCTCAGGCGAACCTCAGGAACATTAATACTGTTTAACTTGGCCTGGATATTGGCCCTCTGGTCAATAGCTCCAAAATTATCACCCCCGACGATCGGAGCCTCGGACTGGGACGCAACCTTCCGCTCCCAACTTGCGTCCACCCCCTTTAAACATCTCTGCTCGTGCCTGGTCTCGGGCTGCCTCCGCATAACCTGACTTCGCAGCAATCACCATCTCTTTTCCCCGACGAGCTGCCTTGTTATACTGGTCGATGCGTAGAATGTCTTCATAGGTCATGTAGGCTCGATCAAACTGCCCCAAATTATAGAAACTCTGCCCCCTCTTGGAGAAGACTTTGAACTCTCCCTACATCTCCACTATGCTCGGCAGTCAAGGCTGACTCATAGCGAATCGGATCATCCATCTTAGCCAAAAACGACTTTAGCCGGGGATTATCTCGGTCAACGGTGAGAACATCTTTAACCAAGGCACGTGCCTTCTTTGCCCCGCCCTTCTCCATCAAATCTTGTGCTTGCACCAAGGAAGCCTGTGAAAAAACGCTGAACAACAGTTGCTCGCAAGCCAACGACCGACTTAGCCCCTTTCGGAAGCTTCGACAGGGCCTCGGCATACTTATCAATGGCCAATTTGTAGTCATTATCGAGATATGCGTTATCCCCGTCCTCTAAAAGTGAGCCGGCATCGCGAGCGTCGGCCAATCGGGCTGCGCCCTCACTCAAAAGAACCGAATTTTGTGCAAAAGCAGGCGCTGCGCAGATTAGAAGTCCGAACAGTAGACTGCGCTGAAATTTGAGTCGAATGTTACTCATGTCTTAGTATTCCTGTTTATAGGGCCGATTGGCAGCCCCGATAAGCCGAAAATCCGGAAATATTTGCCAAATCCGCACAATTCCCGTCTCTCCCCCCCCCTCTTGCTAGATTTCCTCGACCTGCTTGGTCAAAAAACAAAAAACCTACCACCAGCTTCCTGATTTCTTTCCCTCTACGATTGGCAAAAACCCATTCCCCCTTCGCTGTTGATTTTGACCATTACAGTATTGGCTACAAAAACAAGAGAGATAGAGCCATCAAAATTAGTGCCGTTAGATTTGGATCCCAAACATCGGGATAGGTCAAATAGCCGGAATGAAAAATTGAGACGACTGACTTAAATTGTCCTGCCACTGAAAACCCCCGAGAAATACCCTAAACGAAAAGTATAAAGCTCAAGAATTTTTCACTGGAGGGCTTTTACCCATCCCACCAATCCCATTTCCTAAAGAAAGACACGCAATTGCTTTCCCGTAAAAAAAGAGCCTCACTCACGAACTTGTAAGATCTCTTTAATTTGACAAGGCTACCCCCATCCCCAATTTCAGCTCAATGTTAAGGCACCTTCTCATTACCATCCTTGTGACTAATGCCGATGGAGAACCCATAGGCTTCAATAGCCATATCCGGCCTCTGCTTTCAGACCATTGTTTCAGCTGCCATGGCTTCGACTCAAACTCAAGGGAGGCAAACCTCAGACTCGACACAGCTGAGGGAGCCTTTACTGATCGGAAATCGGGATCGGCTATTCTTCCCGGCGATCCTGAAAGCTCACTCATCTGGAAGCGCATCACTTCCGATGATCCAGATGAAATCATGCCCCCGCCCGATCACCTACTAAAAATAGATGCTGAAGAAAAAAAACTAATCTACCGCTGGATCAAAGAAGGGGCAAAGTATGAAGAACACTGGACTTTCATACCCGTAAAAAAACCGGACATTCCAGACCTTTCCCGACACCCTCTCGATTACTTGGTAAGGGAAAATCTAAAGACCCTTGAACTAGACCTTGCCCCACACGCTTCCAAAGAAACCCTAATTCGGCGACTTTCATTTGATCTCCGTGGCCTGCCTCCCAGTCCCGAGGAGGCCACGACCTTCCTTAATGACAAATCTTCTGGTTCTTGGGAGCGACTGATTGATAAATATCTCGCCGACACAGCATTCGGGGAACGTTTCGCGTGGCCATGGCTGGATGCTGCCCGCTATGCCGATTCAAACGGTTTTCAAGGCGACCGCGAGCGCACAATGTGGCCATGGCGAGATTGGGTCATTGATGCTATCAATCGTAATCTTTCCTACGACGACTTCACCATCTGGCAAATTGCCGGCGACCTGCTTCCTGGAGCGACCTTGGAACAAAAGCTTGCGACGGGCTTCCTACGAAATCACGCCATTAACGGCGAAGGTGGCTCAATTCCTGAAGAAAATCGCGTCAATTATGTCTTCGACATGACCGAAACCGTCGGCACTGTCTGGATGGGCCTCACCTTTAATTGCTGCCGATGTCACGATCATAAATATGACCCACTTAGCCAAAAAGATTACTACTCGCTCACAGCATTCTTTAATCAAACACCGGTCAATGGCAGTGGCGGAGACCCCCAGACTAAACCTGTCCTTGAAGTCCCCACTCAACAACAAATCGACAAAGAAGAGGCCATCAGGAGTGAGCTCGCCAAAATCAGAATAGAGCAAAAAAATCTTGCCGCTAAACTTGCTCCGCAGCAAAAAGCTTGGGAAGAAAACCAACGCTTGCAAAACTCGCAGTGGACAAATCTCAAAGCAAGTTCCATTACATCAAATGACCAGGGATTAGAATTTGAACACCTTTCAGACCACTCAATCCTGACCTCCGGGAATAACCCAGAAAAAGCGACCTTTCAATTCACGGCACCACTTCCAAACGGGAAAATCTCTGCGCTCCGATTAGATGCCCTTCGCCATACCTCGATGACCAAAGGCGGCATTGCCCGCTCGGATAGTGGCAACTTTGTCCTAACTAGATTTCAAGCATACCTCATCCGTAGAGGCACACCGATTCAGCTTCTAAAGCTTGAACGCCCAATTGCAACTTTTGAGCAGGGTGCCTACAAAATCGCAACCACTTTAGAAGACGGAAACACTCTGGGATGGGCCGTCTATAATGGAACTTCGATTAATCGTGATCACGCAGCTTTATTCCACCTCAGCAAACCACTGACAGTCCAAGAAGGTGATCAAGTCAAAATAGTTCTCAGCCACGAATCCCAGCATCACCATCACTATATCGGTCGTTTTAAAATTTCAGTTACCGACACGGACAAGCCTTCACTGGAGGAGGATGAACAGAGTATTGAAAAACTGCTCACGATAGCACCTGCCCAACGCAGTCAGGAGCAGAACCAAAGCCTCGCCGCGGCATTCCTTGCAACTCGCAGTGAATACCAAAAAATGTCCACTGAAATCACCTCTTTAGAGGCACAAATCGGCACAATCAAGAAAGTAGCTCCGCGCGTCATGGTGATGGAAGATCGCAAGGACCGAAGAAAGACTCACATCCTAGCAGTTGGTTCTTATCAAGCGCAGAGGAAAGAAGTTAAAGCCACCACACCGGGATTACTGCCGCCACTACCGGAAAAAGAAAATTACAATCGCCTCGACCTCGCTCATTGGCTGGTTTCACCAGATCACCCTCTCACCTCAAGAGTCACAGTTAATCGAATCTGGCAGGAACTCTTTGGTATCGGACTGATTAAATCGCCAGAAGATCTTGGTGTGCAATCCGAGATTCCAATTTACCCCGAACTCCTCGATTGGCTTTCGGCAGATTTCATCGAATCCGGCTGGGATTTCAAAAAGCTCATAAAAACCATCGTGACCAGCGAAGTTTACCAACAATCCTCGAAGGTCGATTCCCTCGCTCTTGAACGAGACCCCGAAAACAGGCTCCTTGCACGAGCTCCACGCTATCGCCTTCCTTCTTGGATGATTCGGGATCAGGCTCTTGCACTCTCCGGGCGTCTTATCCGGCAACTCGGAGGAACTCCAGTCAAACCCTGGCAACCACAGGGGCTTTGGTCCGAGGTCACCTTTGGTAGAAAGAAGTATACTCCGGATACCGGCGAGAATCTGAGAAGGCGGACTCTTTACACCTTCTGGCGCCGGATCTCGGCACCCCCCATGATTTTCGACAATGCCAAACGTGAGGGCTGTGAAGTGGGAATCTATAATACAAACTCTCCCCTGCACGCCTTAGCAACTTTGAATGATCCACTCTATCTAGAGGCCGCGCGTGGAATTGCCTATCGGGCCCAAAAAATTGATCCTAAATCGACCCTCAAAACAGCCTTCAAATTAATCACCGCTCGTGATCCAAACGAAGAAGAATTCATAATCATCAAGCGCATGCATGAAGCGTCTCGCATCCATTACAAACAAAACCCCGCAGAAGTAACCGCACTTCTTTCCGCAGGAGACCTTCCCATCACAGATCAAATCAAACCTCTTGAGCAAGCCTCTCTCACCTCCACCATTCTCTCGCTTCTTAACACGGATGAAGCCCTCACCAAGGAATAGCCATGAATCCGATTTTTGAATCTCAACTCCTTTCGAATCGTCGCCACTTCTTCGGAAAAGCCGCAACAGGTCTGGGTATCCCAGCTCTCATTCATCTCCTGAATAATAATGCCTCGGCCTCAGAGGACCGTATCCTCGAGGCGGCTCAAGCAATTGCGCCAAAGGCGAAGCGTGTCGTTTATCTTTTCCAAAATGGAGCACCAAGTCACCTAGAGCTTTTTGATCACAAACCCCAACTCACTAAACTGCACGGTGAAAAAGTTCCTGACTCTTACATGGAGGGAAAACGCTTTTCGACCATGTCCGCTGCTGCTGACAAACGTCGATTATTGGCCCCTGTCGAGCCTTTTAAGCAGCACGGTGAATCCGGCGCAACTGTTAGCGCATTTATGCCCCACACTGCAAAAATCACCGATGACCTTTGCTTCATCAAGAGTATGCATACTCAGCAGGTGAACCATGCGCCAGCGATCAATTTTTTCCTTTCCGGATTTCAACTTCCCTCACGGCCGACCGTCGGATCCTGGCTTTCTTATGGTCTGGGATCGATGAACGAAAACCTTCCAACCTTTGTCGTCATGACCTCGGTCTCTAAAGGAACGAGCTGTGGTCAAATTTTCTACGACTCCTATTGGTCTTCCGGTTTTCTCCCCTCGCGGCACCAGGGCGTAAAGCTCCGCGCTGGAGGCAATCCCGTTCTCTACCTCAATAATCCAACCGGAGTTAGCCCTCAACTTCGACGTCAAATGCTCGATGGGATCGCAGACTTGAATCAACGCAAATATGACACTGTCGGTGATCCGGAGATTCAAACTCGTATCTCCCAGTATGAAATGGCTTATCGCATGCAAACAAGCGTACCGGAGCTGACCGATATTTCCGGTGAGTCAAAATCGACTCTCGATCTCTACGGGCCCCATGTTCACGAACCAGGAAGTTTTGCACGTAATTGCCTGCTAACCCGTCGACTCCTCGAAAGAGGGACCCGCTATGTTCAATTAATGCATGCAGGCTGGGATCAGCATAATTCCCTAACAACCGAGCTCTACAACCAGTGTCGAGATACAGATCAACCCTCAGCAGGTCTGGTCCGAGATCTGAAGCAACGTGGGCTTCTTGACGAAACTCTCGTAATTTGGGGAGGCGAATTTGGCCGCACACCCTTTCTTCAAGGAAGTTTGGATAATCGTGCTAGATGGGGCCGAGATCATCACCCCTACACCTTTACAATTTGGATGGCTGGTGGTGGTGTGAAGCCCGGGATAACCTATGGACAATCGGACGACATTGGGTTCAACGTCGCCAAAAACCCTGTTCACGTCCACGATTTTCAGGCAACCCTTCTTCACCTCCTCGGAATCAATCACGAAAAGCTGACTTATCGATTTCAGGGCCGTCACTATCGCCTAACAGATGTTGAAGGTCATGTGGTAAAGCCGATTCTAGCCTAGGTCAAAAAAAGAGCCAAGGGCGTTGCCCTGGCTCTCTTGAAATATCCAGCGTTTCCGCGTTTTACTTTTCGGCTTGAACGGGAATTTCGCTATCCTCAGCTGAAGGAGCTTCCTTGCAGCAGGAGCATCTTGTTGCACAGGAACATCCTTAAAACTAGGAAGTCGACGAAGCGAAGGAAGAGCGGCTTCACCGGAGCAGCATCCGCAGGAGCTAAGTCCGAGGGAAGCAACTGCGAACGAGGCGATTGCAAGAAGTTTAACAAATTTCATATCTTTAGGATTGGAGTTTGGGCATAAACCCCAGAAGGGATTGACACCGGATCAAACCTTTCTTTTGGCTGACAATATTACTTGTCAGGGATAACGATGGGAGTAGGAGCTGCTGGCGCTTCCGCTGGGAGAGCACTGCAAGAAGTAAGGGAGAAGCCAGCAAGAGCTGCGATCAGGCCGAGGATGGTAGCAATTTTCATTGTTTTTTCTTTTTGTTATTTTGTTCTTTGCGCGGAAAAAAATCTAGGATTTTTCTGGAATCAGGTCCCGCTACTGAATTGCAGCTACCGCTCCGAATCGGTCGAAGGATAATAATCTCACTAAGGCATGCAAGTAGTTAAGTGATCTTTTCTAACCTTTTTCGGGGACACCCCTCTGAAATCTCAACTAAAACTGGGATTGCATCACTCAGAAACCTCGATAACTTTTCGATTCTTTCATGAATACAAAGCCCCATGTAGCAATCGTCGGCGCGACCGGCGCAGTCGGCCGGGAAATGCTCACCTGCCTCGAAGAGCGTGACTTTCCCCTATCTCAAATCACCTTACTTGCCTCAGCGCGCTCGGCAGGTAAACGTTTGGAATTTCGAAACGAGGAACTTACAGTGGCGGTGTTAACACGGGAATCGTTCCACGGAATCGATATCGCTCTTTTTCAGCTGGCGGCAGTATTTCGAAAGAGTTTGCCCCCATTGCAGCGGAATCTGGGTGTATCGTTATCGACAATTCATCGGCCTTTCGGATGAATCCTGACGTCCCTCTGATCCTACCCGAAATTAATGGTAACGACGCACTTAATCCTCCCTGCAACATTATCGCAAACCCTAACTGCTCGACCATCGTCACTTTAATGGGACTTGCCCCTCTTCACCAGGCTTTTGGGTTGAAAGGAATCATTGCTTCAACCTACCAAGCAGTATCGGGAAGTGGAGCTCAGGGGATCATCGAATTAGAAGAGCAAATCAGAGCTCTCGTCGCTGGTAAACCCAATAAACCCAAGTGTTTACCCTCACCAAATTGCCCATAATGTTATACCACATGTCGACGTCTTCCAAGAGACTGGCTACACCAAAGAAGAGCAAAAAATGCTCCATGAGAGCCGAAAGATTCTTGGGATCCCAGAACTCAAAGTCACCTGCACTTGTGTTCGCGTCCCTGTCCTACGCTCGCACTCCATCTCAATCACGGCCATTTTTGAAAAAGATCCTTCCGTTGAAGAGGCCCGAAAGAGCTTTGATGGTAGGCGTGGCATCCGGTTGGTCGACGACCCTCAAAAGGCCATCTACCCCGTCCCACTGGGAACAACAGGTAATGATGACTGCGAAGTAGGGCGGATTAGGAAGGATCAAGTCCTACCAAATGCCCTCGCCCTCTGGGTCGTTGGCGATCAAAATCAAAAAAGGGGCCGCCCTGAACGCTGTTCAAATTGCCGAAATTTTATAATGATTTTTCGGGATTCGGATCTAACATAAACAGGGAAGGCTAACAGAGTAAGGACGCATCATTTCACTGTGCTTGGGATCCTTCCACAGACCAATTAGTAACAACAAACAAATCATGGCCGAAGACGAATCGAATCCCACGGAATTTGTGGCACCAACTCTTGAAGAGCTTGAGCCCCTTTTCCCGGCCTACGAGTTGGAGGCTTTTATTGCACAAGGAGGAATGGGTGCAGTTTACAAAGCTCGCCAAAAGTCTTTGGATCGATCGGTTGCAATTAAGATCCTGCCGCGTGAATTCGGTGACGACCCGCAATTCAGATCATCGTTTGAAGCCGAGGCTAAAGCTATGGCTCGGCTAAATCATCCAAATCTCATCTCCGTTTACGACTTCGGAGATATCGATGGTATGCTCTACATTGTGATGGAGTTCGTCCACGGGAAGGCTCTCTACTACTCAGCCCACAACAGAGCAATCGACCCGGCTGTTGCTCTTGAAATGGTCTCCACCATTTCCCGTGGCCTCGCCCACGCCCACCAAGGCGGGATCATTCACCGTGACATCAAGCCGGCTAACATCCTCCTCGATGCTGATGCTAAGCCCAAAATTGGCGACTTTGGACTAGCCCACCCCGTTGGCAGAGGAGAGGACGAAGGCCTCGTGTTCGGCACTCCGGGATACACCGCTCCAGAGATTTTCCAGAATGGAACAGAGGTCGACCAGCGCTCTGATATTTTCTCCGTAGGAGCACTACTTTACGAACTAATCTGTGGGCGTCATCCGGAGGCTAACAGTCATAGTATGACAACCGGGATCGACCCTCGGATAGACAAAATTCTAAAGAAGGCAACCAACGCTAATCCCAACCTTCGTTATCCAAACGCTGGCGAACTGGCAGACGACCTCGACAATCTCATCCCCATGCTAGGGGGACCTCAATTTACAACTACGCCAACCGTTACCCCAATCCTGAACTCCGGCAACAACGTTGTTCTTGCCAGTAACAAAGAAAAATCTGGAGTCGCCTCTTTTTTAGTTATCCTCCTTCTCCTTTTGGGAGGTGGAAGTGTTGCCTTCTATCTTTTTGGAAAGGAGGACGAAAAGCCTCAGGTTGGTATCCCTGAAAAAAAAGCCGAGTTAAAGCCAGCGCCTAGGCCAAAAAATCGCCCTGACGAAAAGCCGACTGGAGAAATTGGGGAAATGGCAAACAAAGAAAAGCCAGCCAAGCCCGAGCCTAAAGTTATCACTCCTGAGGAGGTTGCGGAAACTCCTTTGGAGTCCTTAGACCGACTCGCTCAGCTTCTTGTCGACGGATTGCGAGATGAATTTCCAATTGGTAATATCAAGCGTGAGAAATCGGCCTATTTTCTTCTTAAACAAAACATGACTTGGGATGAGGCTAATAACTTTGCCAAACGTCATGGCGCTCATCTCGCCCTTCTTCCTACCACTCGAGATCTTGCTTGGTTTCACGAAAATTTCGAGAGTGCCAGCCCTGTCTGGACTGGAGCCTCAGATTCAGGATTCGAAGAGAAATGGTTTTGGAGTGACGGCTCAGCCGTTGACGCGAAAGTCTGGGTAGAGAAATCTCCCGACAACAGCATCACCAATAATCCAAATGGTGAAGACTTCGGGGCAATATCTTCCAGCTCTCCAAATTTGGAAGACCACCACAGACTCCAAAGATTTCCTGCCCTCTTGGAATGGCGCCTCGATGGGAGCACACCCGCTTCGCTTGCCTCCCAACTCGCTCGCACTGGAGAGGCATTGAATAACAAGCGCACCCCAATCTTTCCTTCCGGGACTTATAACGTGGGTGGCTCAAGGTTCTTTCTTATTAAGGACTCCGTCAGCTGGGAAGAAGGATCACTTATTGCTTCCAACGCCGGGGGACACCTCGCGGTTCCTTCCAACGAAAAGGAAGCCTCTTTCATAGCACTCACGCTAAAGTCTACCCTTGACGATTCTGGGAGCTGTTGGATCGGAGGAAAACGCGACGAGAACCTACCCGAAATTTGGAAATTTGTAACTGGAGAAGCCTTCACATTCATCAGCTGGCTTGAAGACCAACCCGATAACTCTGGAGAGGACGAAAACTACCTTGTTATTAAGAAAAAAGGAAATTTCTTGGGTGCGAATGATGAAGACAAGAACGGAACCAACACCAACCATTTTCTCATTGAATGGTCAGTTCCAGCACTTCGCAACATGCCGAGAACATCTGAGAATGGAACCGGAGAAAGTGGCCTTCTTGCTGCACTTGAAAAGATTCGTGAAAAAGTCAGATATCGTCACGGGCGCGCCTACGATAAGTTTCGTAAGAAATACGACGGCGTCGTGGAGGATTTTCTCAAAGAGATTATAAGTGCCATCAAATCCTATCCTTTGGGTGAAGATATTAAGGAGGACTTAATCGAACAATACGAAGGGTATTTGGAAAGAAAAGAGCTCCCCGATAGCCTAGCTGATGCATACCCCGGGCGCCTGAAGCGAAAGCTCAAGGAAGCCAAAGAAGAAACCAAGGTTCTTGAAGAAGAATATGAGGACCAATTTGATGAGGCCATGCAGGATTATTTGGACCTCCTCACCAAGACAGCCAATTCCGTCCTCAAAAAGGGAGAAGTGGCTAAAGGAAAGATGTTCATTCTCGAAAACAAAGTCACGACTGATAACAAGGACCGCTTTGAGAAAATAATGGACAAGGAAAAGGTTCCTCTTCCTGTAGATCCCTCAGAGTAAGACGATAACGAATAAATCCCTTTTCCCCTGCTTGCGCCCCACTTCTCCGACGCTAACTTTCCGCGTGCCAAAAAAAGCTGATCTCAATTCTGCAGAAAACGCCATTCAAATTCGTGGCGCTCGTCAGCACAATCTAAAGAATCTTGATCTCGAGATTCCGATCGGGAAACTCACCGTTATCACCGGCCCCTCAGGTTCCGGGAAATCGTCTCTAGCCTTCCACACCCTTTATGCTGAAGGTCAGCGGCGCTATGTCGAAACTTTCTCACCTTACGTTCGTCAGTTTTTTGATCGCATGGACAAACCCGAGGTCGACCGTATTGATGGCATTCCCCCGGCTATCGCAATCGAACAAAAAAACACGATCCGCACTACCCGATCCACTGTTGGAACCCTCACAGAGGTCAACGACTATCTCAAACTACTCTATCCAAGACTCGCCAAGGGATTCCATCCCAAAACAGGAGAGGAAGTTCGCCCTGACAATCCCAAGTCTATCCTCGAATGGGTCATCTCAAATCACCAAGACGAGAGCATTCTTATTCTTTTCCCAATTCCGATCCCATCAGATACCACACCTGATGATCTTTTTCCTTTCCTAAACTCGCAAGGCTATCTTCGCATTTTTCTTGGCGACAAGGTGATACGGACCGATTCCAATCCCTCACTCAAAAAACTTCCACGGAAAGTCTTGATAATTCAAGACAGACTCAAGGCCACTACTCGTAACAAATCGCGACTCACCGAATCCTTCGAGCAGGCACTCGCTCTCGGCAAGGGAACCGCCGCGGTCTCAAGTTCTCAAGGAGCGTTAAAAACCTTCACCACAAGCTGGGCTCCTCTAGTCAAACCCACCCCCTCACTCTTTTCTTTCAACTCTCCTCTCGGTGCCTGCGACAACTGCCGAGGCTTTGGTAAAGTCATCGGCATCGATCTCGATAAGGCAATCCCAAACCATCTTCTTTCGCTACGAGAAGGGGCCATCAAGCCATTTCAAGGTGAACGCGGTGAGGATTGCCAGCGCGACCTCCTCAAAAACTGTAAAGAGGCTGGAATCAATCCAAACCTCCGGTGGAACGAACTCGACCCTGAACAACAGCGTTGGGTCAAATATGGTGAACGTAGTAACAAATCACCCCTCTCATCTCTCGAGCAATCCGAGGCACTTTGGCAAGAAAATCGCTGGTATGGTATTCAGGGCTTCTTCGACTGGTTGGAAACAAAAGCCTACAAAATGCACGTTCGCGTCTTTCTTTCCCGATATCGAGCCTACACCGAATGTCCCGATTGCCAAGGAACCCGACTTCAACCCGATGCACTCCACTTTAAGATTCTTGGCAAAACCCTTCCTGACCTCTGGCAGATCCCGCTAGACCAACTCCTCTTTTTTTTCGAAGGGATTGCCACCTCATATGCACCTCTCGACAAAACGACTGACTTGGTCTTACACGAAATCACCTCACGTCTAAATTACCTTTGCGAGGTTGGTCTCGGATATCTTTCTCTCGATCGCCAAGCACGAACCCTTTCAGGGGGCGAAATCGCCCGCGTCAACCTCACCACTTGTCTAGGCTCAGCACTCACCCAAACTCTCTTCGTTCTCGATGAGCCCACCGTCGGACTTCATCACCGTGACATTGATCGTCTGACCAGAGTCATGCATAACCTGCGTGATAAGGGAAATACTTTGGTGGTGGTTGAACATGACGAAGCCGTGATGCGCCAAGCAGATCAACTCATCGACATGGGGCCTGAAGCGGGTGAAAATGGAGGAGAGATTACTTATCAGGGACCAGCTAAGACCAATTCAAAAAAGGGTTCACTCACCCTTCAATATCTCTCCAGACAGAAATCAATTCCTGTTCCTAAAAAATTAAGGAAAGCACGAGCCCATCTCTCTATCAAAGAGGCCTCAGCAAATAATATTTACGATCTGTCACTCGATCTTCCTCTCGGCGTATTCAACTGTCTGACAGGAGTCTCAGGCTCGGGCAAATCTACCCTTGCTCACCCCATCATCTACAACAACCTCGCCCGCCATTTTGGACTTTCCATTGATGATGAGCTTGCACCAGCCAAAATCACAGGCATTGACGAACTCCGGGGCGTAGAACTAATAGACCAGTCCCCCCTTTCCCGCACCCCCCGTTCAACTCCCGCAGTCCTACTGGGTGCTTTCGAGTATATTCGCCAACTTCTTTCACTCACCTCTTCAGCTAAAGCAGACAATCTTACTCCTGGATATTTCTCCTTTAATTCTGGCCCTGGAAGATGCCAACGCTGCTCCGGAAATGGTTTCGAAAAGGTCGAAATGCAGTTTCTATCCGATCTTTACCTAACCTGTCCAGAATGCAACGGCACCCGCTTTACAAGGACTGCTGAATCTTATCGCTACCATGAAAAATCGGTCGTCGACTTTCTCCGATTAACTGCTTCAGAAGCCATGGCCTTCCTAGGAGGAATTGAAGGCCTTACCAATAAGGAAAACCTCCTTCTTTCTAAAACCCGCAAGGCCCTTCAGCCCTTGGTGGAGACCGGTCTCGGCTATCTTCGCCTAGGTCAACCTCTCAACACGCTCTCAGGAGGCGAGGCACAACGCCTAAAGCTCTGCCGACTTCTGACCTCCACCAGCGGTAGCGTCAACACCTTGCTCATCCTAGATGAGCCTACGACAGGACTTCATTTCAGCGACATCGAGAAACTTCTCACCGTCTTCCACCGCCTCGTCGACGTCGGCTATTCCCTCCTTGTCATCGAACACCAACCCGACGTTATTAAGAATGCTGATCACGTCATCGAGATTGGACCAGAGGCCGGCCTCAACGGTGGCCAAATCGTTTTCGAAGGAAGCCCAAAGCAGCTCGCAAAAAAGAAAACACACACTGGCCTCGCCATCTCAGTCCCGATCAAATCAGAAAAAAAGCGGGCCTCAAATAATAGGTCCATTGCAAAACGTGAAATCTCTATTCACGGTCTACGTCATCATAATCTCAAAAACATTGACGCTATAATTCCTCACAATGAATTTGTGGTAATTTCAGGGTTAAGTGGTTCTGGAAAATCCACTCTCGCCTTCGATGTCATTTTTGCTGAGGGCCAGCGACGCTTTCTCGATTCGATGTCGCCTTACGCGAGGCAGTTCGCTAGCCAACTCGAAAAGCCTGACCTAGACCTAATCACAGGGCTTCCGCCAACCGTAGCGATAGAGCAACGCATCTCCCGTGGTGGCGGAAAATCAACGGTTGGGACAGTCACTGAAATCTACCATTTCCTGCGTCTACTTTACGCAAAGCTTGGCATCCAGCATTGTCCTCAGTCTGGTGACCCTGTCATAACTCAGACGCCCGAAGCCATCGGTGATCAGTTAGGAAAGCTACTAAAAAAGGAGAAATCACTCCGACTCCTTTCACCCGTTTTAAAAGCCCGCAAAGGCTTTCACAAGGAATACGCCCTCGCTGCTGAAAAGGCCGGATTCGAGGAAATGCTCATTGATGGAGAACTCATTAGAACTGAAGACTTCCAACCACTCGCTCGCCACAAGGCTCACGACATAGATTTTGTCGTTGCTCAAGTTACAAATAAGCAGGCCCTGAAGAAGACGTCCGAATCACTCGCCACCGCACTACAATATGGAAAAGGCACTTTCAGAATCCTCACCCAAAAGGGTCATCTCCAAACTTTCTCAACGGCAAGGGTATCACCTGTCACCGGAGAATCATTCGAGGAGCTTGACCCGCATCACTTTTCGTTCAACTCGCCGCGAGGCTGGTGCCAAACCTGCCGAGGCTATGGCCACATCACTAATAATCGATTTGATACTAAAGGGTTCAACTCTGAGGCAGAAGCTGAAATTCACGAAGAGAAACTTGCCGCGAAAGCCAACCCCAACGAGTTACTTACTTGCCCCGATTGCCATGGCGCAAGAATCCGAGAGAACTCACGTCACGTCTTTATCAAGGGCCAATCACTACCGGCTTTATCATTACTTAATGTTCAAGAAGTCAGAAAAGCGGTTAGCTCCTTTAAATTTAAAGGTCGTGATCTTGCTATATCGCGAGATATCCTTCCTGAAATAATTCAGCGACTTGAATTCCTGGATCACGTTGGGCTCGGCTACCTTCAACTGGACCGATCTGCCACTACCTTGTCCGGTGGCGAGTCTCAGCGGATCCGCCTTGCTGCGCAACTTGGATCCAATCTACAGGGAGTTCTCTATATTCTAGATGAGCCGACCATTGGACTGCACCCTCGTGACAACAACGCTCTCTTGGGGACTCTTCAAGCCCTCAAAGAAAAAGGAAATTCACTTCTTCTCGTCGAGCACGACGAAGACACAATTAAGTCTGCAACCCATCTGATTGACCTTGGTCCTGGGGCAGGGATTGAAGGCGGCGAAATCGTGGCCTCACTGACAAAGACTGAGTTAAACGAAAAAAACGCTCTAAAAATACATTCACAATCGCCAACGCTGCAGGCGCTTAGGAACCCTCTCATTCATCCATCTCGAGGAGAGCGGAGAAAGATTCCCCCGGCTCGTGCTCGAAAAAGTTGGCTTAAATTGAAGGGTTGTAAACTCAACAATTTAAAGGACATCGACGTCCAAATTCCAATAGGGCGTCTCACCGTCTTAACCGGGGTTTCTGGATCCGGAAAATCGTCACTCATGCGAGGATGCTTGAGTATTGCTTACGAAAAAAAAGTCAAAGAAGCTCCATTCAAGTCCGCAACTGGCTTTGATGTATTCAAATATCGCTACGAGGTAGACCAGTCTCCTATTGGCAAAACCTCACGTTCCTGTCCGGCAACTTATGTGAAGCTATTTGACCACATCCGTGCCCTCTTTGCACAGCTTCCTGAATCACGTATGCGCGGCTATACTGCTTCCCGGTTTTCCTTCAATAACAAGGAAGGACAATGCCCCGAATGCAAAGGTAATGGCCGTATTAAACTAGAAATGGATTTCCTTCCAACGACTTGGATTGATTGTGAAAGTTGTATGGGAGATCGCTACAATCCAGCCAGCCTAGAAATTCGCTATAATGGTCTTACAATCGGCGATGTCCTTAACCTTAATATCAAAGCTGCCGCCAACTTCTTTTCTGCGCATCCGAAGCTTCAAAAACCACTTCAACTTCTATCCGAGACAGGCCTCGGTTACCTTACCCTTGGTCAACCTTCGCCCACCGTATCAGGAGGGGAAGCGCAACGTCTCAAACTTGTGACCCAACTCACTAAAGGCCGCCCAAAGATCACTGATTTAGGACCAATTAATACAAATCTCTACCTTATTGAAGAGCCTACAATCGGCCTGCACCAACAAGACGTCGCCCGACTCACTGATGTGCTTCACCGGCTTGTCGATGAAGGTCATACCGTCGTAGTTATTGAGCACCATATGGACTTAGCCGCCGAAGCCGACTATATTATCGATATCGGCCCCGGTGCCGGACCAAACGGTGGTAAGGTTGTTGCCCAAGGCACACCAGAACAGGTCTCTAAGGCCGAGCAATCGGTCACCGCACCTTTTATTGCAAATGCGCTTTAGTCGACGATCTCGTAATCATCCTTCTCGTTAAAATTAATAATAACGCGATCCCTTTTCTCCTGTTTTTTATAGCCGAGGTTACCCTTTAACTTAATTGTTTTGCCGACCAGCTCCTTGAGAATCTCCTTGGTGACCTCTACCTCCTTGAGCTTCTTAATATCTCCGCTCCCGATAAATTCGTGACTTTCTCCCTCAAAAACAAGGAATAGGTTTTTTTCATCACCAGATACCCTGACATTCTTCACCTTGCCTTTGAAAATCGCTCGTGTGTTTCTCAAAGCTACCAGTTGCCTAGCATCAACCATGGTGTAGAAATCTTTTTTGGGAAGTAAATCGACAGGGTCGATCGTTGTAATCTCGAAGATTCCTTCAATTTGGATTTTCTCTTCCGAGACCATCCAGCCGATGACGTTAACAATCTGGCCGGACAAATGAGCGGCGGACCCTCTCACTAGTTGCCCACTCATTCCCGCTGGCTCCTCAAATTCCAAAATACCGTCCTCATTACCGATTTTCACCTTCCCTTGAAGCCTCACCCACTTCCCTATGTTGTCTGGAAAATCGCTACGATTTTCTAAGGAAAGCTCTACCATCTCCGTTTCTCGATCTGGCCGACTGGTTGTCTTTTCTCTTTTGCGATTCTTAGATCGGGACTTCGAATTGGGCGCCTGGTCCTTCTTCTCTCCAGCACTCACCTTCTCTTCACTCTCTCCTATCATTGAGCCAACAAAGGCACCTCCTCCAACCAAAAGTAAAAGGACTCCGATAAGAATCAGAGGTTTTTTGTGACCTCCAGGAGGCGAAGCAAGAGACGTAACTGGAAGGTGTTCCTCCGAATTAGGGGGGGGCAGTTTTTGCTGACCATCTTTCATGCTCCTGATCTAACGCCGGAGGTCAAAAATACCAGTTTCGTTTTACCTCTAGTCTTGGCCCATTCCGAATTGCAATGGCCACAGCAATCCTCGACCCTAATTCCCATGTTCCGCCTTCTTCTGCCAATCATCGTTAGCGCAGCGCTGGGTTCTGAAAAACCCAACATTATCGTCATCCTTGCCGATGACCATCGTTACGACTTTCTCTCCTGCCACCCTGAAGCTCCAGACTTCCTCGAAACTCCCAATCTGGATCGAATGGCTAAAGAAGGCGCTCATCTGAAAAACGCTTTCGTAACCACCTCGCTCTGCTCCCCAAGTCGCGCCTCAATTCTAACTGGGCAATACATGCACCATCATCGCGTCATAGATAATCAACGCGCAATTCCTGAGGGAACCCGCTTCTATTCAGAATACCTGCAAATATCAGGCTACCGTACTGCCATGATCGGAAAATGGCATATGGGACACGACAATGATGAACCACGTAAAGGATTCCACCACTGGGTTTCCTTCCAAGGACAAGGTTCCTACTTTGATCAAACTCTTAATATCAACGGAGAGCGTCACGAACAAAAAGGCTACACTGCCGACCGCCTCACCGATCAGGCAATCGCGTGGCTCAATAGCGACCGAGGCGACAAAGAAGCGCCCTTCATGATGCACCTTGCCTTCAAATCGGTCCACTACCCTTTTCAACCCGCTAAGCGCCACCATGGAAAATATCAGGGAAAAAAGATCAATTATCCTGAAACAATGGCGAATTCTGAAGAAAACTACGCCAGTCAGTCACGCTGGATCCGCGAAAGACGCTATGGTATTCACGGGATCGACCATATGGAAACTGGAGCCTTCGATAAGGACCCTGTCCCTTCTTTTGATAGCCTTTACTGGCGATTTTGCGAAACTGTTCACGGACTTGATGAGAACATAGGCCGTATTCTCAACCACCTCGACAAATCTGGCCTCTCCGAAAACACCATCGTCCTATACCTAGGTGACAATGGGTTCCACCTTGGTGAACATGGATTTTACGATAAACGCGATGCTTTCGAACACTCAATCCGCATCCCCCTTCTGGCCTATGCCCCCGGACAAATCGAAGCTGGCACTACAGTGGAAGAGATAATACTCAATATCGATCTCGCTCCAACCCTTTTGGAATTTGCCGGAATTAAAAAATCCAGCAAAACCCCAGCCTTCGACGGATGTTCCTTCAAACACCTTCTCGATGGAAGCGGATCCGACAAACCGTGGAGAGATCATCTTCTTTATGAATATCACTGGGAGTGGAATTTCCCAGCTACCCCCACGCTCTTCGCTATCAGAACCGACCGCTACAAATTTATCTACTACCACGGTCTTTGGGATAAGAATGGCCTTTATGATTTAAAAACTGATCCTCAAGAACGTCATAATCTCATCGACGTTCCTGCATTCGCCAAAAGAAAAGAAGCTCTTAAGAAACAGCTCTTCTCCGAGCTTCAATCTTCAGGAGCTTTAGAAGTCCCGATCCGCCGCCCCAAAGGAGAACCACTCCACGACCGTAAGCTGCGACGTTAAAAGCCCAAGTGTCGACCCTTCGAAGACACGGCTTGAAGCTTATCTCAAAAGGAGATGATTTGAAAAATTGGCTAAAACTTATTGCCTAAAAAACCCCGATCAGCTCTCGCAGATCGGGGTTTTGAATTTTCAGACTCTACTCAGAGATTATTCGCCGGCGGCTTCCACTTTGGGAGCCTCCCCTTCAGGCAAAGCTTCACCATCTTCGCCCTCGGGCTTTTCGACAACTGGCTCTGGCTCTTCAACGGTCATTTCAAAATCTGAATTCTTGTGGACCGGAAAGCCGGTTCCGGCAGGAATAAGATGTCCAAGAATCACGTTCTCTTTGAAGCCGCGGAGAGTGTCCACTTTTCCAAGAGTTGCAGCGTCGGTTAAGACACGGGTAGTATCCTGGAAAGAGGCTGCTGAAATGAAGGATTCGGTCTCAATTGAGGCCTTGGTAATCCCGAGAAGAACAGGTTCAGCTTCGGCAGGTTTACCACCTTCAGCTGCAACACGTTTATTTTCGGCATTGAAAGTTGTTTTCTCAATCTGGTCACCCCAAAGGAACTCTGTGTCCCCTGGCTCAGAGATCTTCACCTTGCGAAGCATCTGACGAATGATGATCTCAATGTGCTTGTCATTAATCTCAACACCCTGAGAGCGATAAACCGTCTGGACCTCGTTATTAAGGTGCTCTTGCAGAGCCTGGGGGCCGCAAGCCTCAAGGAGATCTTCGGGAGCCACAGGACCTTCGGTAATTTGATCGCCACGAACCACCATGTCACCTTCACCAACGATCATGTGCTTGCCCATTGGGACAAGGTGATCGGCGGTTTCACCAGACTCAGTGTGAGTGACGATCACCTTACGCTTGCCGCGAACGGTGCCTCCGAAGGAGATTTCACCATCAAGCTTCGCAATCACGCAGGCGTCTTTCGGACGACGAGCTTCGAAAAGTTCCGCGACTCGTGGAAGACCACCAGTAATGTCACCAGTCTTAGCAATTTTACGTGGAGTTCGAGCGAGTTGCACACCCCCTTGAATCTTGGCCCCCTCTTTGACGGAAAGGTGAGCTCCAACTGGGATAGAGTAACTGCTGAGAACATCCTTGCTCTTTGGATCAACGATGACGATCTGCGGGTGCAAATCTTCCTTGTGCTCAGTCACGGTCAAACCTTTCTTGCCGGTAGCCTTGTCGGTCTCGGACTGAATAGTAATTCCCGTGATCATGTCGCGGAATTCAATCTTACCGCCAGACTCAGCAATAATGGGGACTGAGTGAGGATCCCAAGTCAAAATCGACTGGTTCTTCTTCACGTCAGCGCCATCAGCAACCGAAATCACCGATCCAATGACAACATTGTAGGACTCAAGTTCAAGGCCATCTTTATCACGAACGGAAAGTGAACCGTTCTTGTTTAGGACCACGAAGTTACCATCGACATCTTCAACGGTGCGCAGATCCTTATAGTAGGCAACGCCCTTGTTCTTGGCCTTGACTTCAGGTTGCTTGGTGGCACCAAGCGCAACACCACCGGAGTGGAAGGTTCGCATGGTGAGCTGGGTTCCCGGCTCACCAATAGACTGAGCAGCAATAATGCCGACTGCTTCACCAATCTTACCAAGCTTACCAGTAGCCAGATTGAGACCATAACAAGACTGACAGCATCCGCGCTCCGATTCACAAGTGAGCGGGCTCCGGATCTTAAGGCGTTCATGACCAACATTCTCAACAGCAATTGAGGTTGTCTCGCCCATGAGACCCCCTTTTTTGACAATGATATCTCCGGAAACGGGGGTCCTTGATAGTTTCGCAAGAAGTCCGGCCGTAAATCCGAGACTGGAGGGAGGCGGCCTCTTCGTCACCCGAATAAATCGCATGAACGGTAATCCCCTTCTCTGTTCCACAGTCTGGCTCGGTGATAATGACATCCTGGGAAACATCGACCAACTTACGGGTCATGTATCCGGAGTCAGCTGTCTTCAGGGCAGTATCGGCGAGACCTTTACGCGCACCGAGTACTCTGCGTTGATACCACTGCTTAGCAGTGGTATCAACGCAGAGTACTTATCCGCATCCCCGGCTGTGGCCGCGTAAACTACTTCACCCGTACGTTCAAACATAAAACCAACGGAGCCTGTTTCACCCAGATTACCGCCGTTTTTAGTAAAAGTAGACCGCACAGTTGACGCCGTGCGGTTACGGTTGTCAGTCATCGTCTCAACAATCACGGCCACGCCATTGGGACCATAGCCCTCATAGCGGATTTCTTCGTAATCATCGCCTTCACCGGCGGTAGATTTCTTGATCGCACGGTCAATAACGTCTTTGGGCACCGAAACCGATTTGGCCTCTTTAACCGCCATCCGCAAACGGGGATTTTTTTCTGGATCCGGGTCACCCATTTTCGCGGCAACTGTGATCTCTTTCGAAAGCTTCGAGAACAATTTCGAACGCACAGCATCCTGACGCCCTTTGCGGTGCTGGATATTTGCCCATTTTGAGTGACCGGCCATCGTAAACTCCGTCTAACTTGAATTCCTGTTGTATTCTATAAGTCACAGCGGGGTGGGCCTGCAACCCGACAGTCGCCCAAAGAGGCGCATCGGGCGGAGGATAGGGCAACTTGAATGGGGTATGCACCCGCGCCTACGCTTTCCAATACCCCGTTGCTACCCCGGTGATCAGACGCGTTCGGAGCTATCCATAATTTCACGTTGAGGGAAAACACGTCGCATTAGACGAAACAATCCTGCTACAACATTGGATAGAACTTACCCTGCAAATATCCGCGCACCCGTGCTCATTGTGGATTGCCCTGCCCTGCCCTGCCCCTGATCAAAATCAGAAATACGGTCTTTTCGGTTCTTTCAAGTGCCGATGTCAGAGGGTTCAGCAAGCACCCTTGTATTTTTTCTATAGCGGGGCAGCACCAAGAATATCCCCAAAAGCATACAGCTTAAGGCCAGCCATACATACTTTGAATACGCTTCATCTAACAGCCATACCGACCAAAAGATGCCAAATAATGTGACCAGACAGGCGACTTGGGCGGCAAAGACCGGTCCGGCACGACCCACCAGCCAAATATATGCCGTGTAAATGACTGCGTGCATCAGAGAACTGGTGACAAAAGCATAATCCGGCAGGCCCCACGGACCGCGCGGGGTCGATAAATTGTCCCGACCCCAGAGCTAAGATAAGTGATATTACGCTGCCCACCAGGGACGCGCCAAAGAGCGCCTGAACCGGATCCAATCCACCGATTCCCCATTTAGCGACATAATTGCCCTCAAATGCATAAAAAATGGGCGCAATCAAAGCGATTGGAATGAACACGACCGCCATCTGCTCTGGTAGACTGGTCTCGGGCGCGACCATAAGCATCACCGAAAACAGACCCAAACAAAGCCCCGCTGTGCGCCGCCACGAAAACCGTTCTATTCCAAGCAGCAGAGCGATTGGAAAGGCAAACATTGGCACGGTCGAAACTAAAATTGCCAAGACCCCCCCCGGCAAATGCACGGCCGCCTCGTAGGATGCCGTGTTTGGTAACACGGTGCCAAATACAGCTATGATAACGTACGCCACAATTTGCGGACGGCCAAGACCCACGCCTTGCCGGCGGATACATAATACTATGCCCAGTACAAAAGCGCAGATGATTTGCTGCCAGAAAATCAAGCCAAATTCTTGATACCCCTCACTCACCGCAACCTTGGTCAGCGGAATGGTCGCGCCCCAGCCAATCCCCATAATCAACAGGCAAAGCGTATAAAAACCGCGCTGCGCCATCATGCACAGGCAGGCTGTAAACGGCCCCCATAGCGGATCATCTCGATGCGCAGCGCCTTGCCACTGCGGTCGTCGGTCTCGACAAATACACCGCAAAGGGTCGCCGGGCCATCAGCCGGCTCGAAACGTGATTTCGACATGCCAGTGATAAACCGCCGCAGAGGTTCCGCTTTATCCATACCGATGACGCTGTTGTAATCACCGCACATGCCGGCATCAGATTGAAAGCCGGTGCCGCCAGATAAGATCTGGGTATCAGCGGTCGGCACATGGGTATGGGTGCCAACCACAAGGCTTGCCCGCCCGTCACAAAAATGGCCAAAGGCCATTTTCTCAGAGGTCGCCTCGCAATGAATATCTACGATAATCGCCTGCGCCAGACCGCCCAAAGGATGCGCCCGCAGCACCTGATCAACGGCCGAAAACGGATCGTCAAACGGGCGCTTCATAAACACCTGCCCCAACACTTGCAGCACCAATATCTTGCGGCCACGCGCATCGGTGAACAGCCGGTGACCCCGCCCCGGAGCGCCCTTGGCAAAATTGATCGGCCGGATAATTCTGCTCTCGCCTTCAATCGCCTGCAACATATCTTTTTTGTCAAACGCATGATCACCCAGCGTCAGACAATCTGCACCGGCCTCCAGTAACAGCTGTGCATGCTCACCGGTCAGCCCGGCACCATTGCTGGCATTCTCGCCGTTGACCACGACGAAATCCAATTTCCAGTCGCGTCGCAGCGTCTGTAAATGCTCTTGGATGGCCTGCCGTCCGGCGCGGCCCATCACATCACCTAAAAAAAGACATCTCATCCGTCTGCTCCTAGGGCGGCGCGGCGCCAAGGGCAAGTAAAACCGTAACAACGATGCATCCCACATCCCCAAACACAGGTGCGCGTTAATTCGGGACCGGCGCGTCGGACAAATTGACAGGATACACCACATCGCCCGAGGCTCTGTGCCCGATCCGCAACAACTGCAACGTCACCATACCGGCGGCAAAATATCCCAACGCCAATGGCAGTAAAGTTGCGTCATAAAACCACCCGCAAAGAGTGGCGAATAACACCGCAATCAGACTTGAGACCGCCGCCATCAGCGATGCTCCCAAACCGGCGATGCGGCCCAGCGGCTGCATGGCTAAAGCACCGAGATTGCCAAATACAATTCCCATGCAAAAATGCATCATAAACTGCAAAACCATAAACCAGACAAACGCCGGGCCCGGGTCTGTTACCAGACTTGCTCCAAACAAAAGCCCCGCAAAGATTATATGCCCCACCGCGCCGTAGAGCACCATTTTATGCATGCCACAAGTGGCCACCAAACGACTGTTTATCAACGTGGCCAAACCAAGACTGGCCGCCAAAACCGCGAAATACACCGCAAACATTAAACCGACGTGGTAAATTTGCGAAAATACCGCTTGGGCAGTGGCCAGAAACAGCAATTGTGTCCCAAACACCATCCCCGAAGCACAGGTGTAAGCCATGACTTTGCGGCTTTTAAAAATACGGCCGGAATTGAGACACAACCGCTTCAGGGACAGCGGAACGCGCTGGTCCCGCGCCAAAGTTTCAGGTTGCCGGATCATAAACCAAAGACCGGCAACCCCGGCCCAAAACAGATACAGACCGAAAATCCAGCGCCAGCCCGCCGCCAGCAGCAAACCTTGACCAATCATTGGCGCGATCATTGGGACCAAAATAAAAACGGTGAAAATCAGCGACATCACCCGCGCCATCGCCGCCCCCTCAAACCGGTCGCGTATCACAGCACGGCAGACAATCTTTGGCCCCGCAGCGCCAAGACCCTGCAGCACCCGCGCCAGACCCATCTGTTCAAAATTGTCAGCGCCCATCGCAATCACAGCCCCAAGGCAGAACACTCCCACCCCCAAAGCCAGCGCAGGCCGACGCCCAAAGGCATCGCAAAACGGGCCAAACAACAGCTCGCCAAACACCATACCCAACACAAAAAGCGACACCACCATTTGGCTGTGCTGAAGCGTGATAAACCCCAACTCCAGCGCAATAACCGGCAGAGCGGGCAGCACACCATCAATACTGACGGCAACCAAAGACATAGTAAATGACATGAGCGCGATAAATTCATACGCGCGACTATTTTTAAATCTCATACCGCTGACAGATATAAGCTTCCACTACGGCCAACAAGAGAAAAACATGTTAGAACGACCAATGGCCCCCTAAAGCTCGATCACACCTTGCTCGGTCACGATCATGTCAAGCGGCTGGTCGGTTGGTTCAAGCGGCAACGCCTTGGCCTCTTGGGCACAATAGGCAAAGCCAATCGCCAACGTTCTGCGCCGCTGACGCAATCCTTCGAGGGTGCGATCATAGAACCCGCCGCCGTAGCCCAAGCGCCCGCCTTGACGATCAAAGGCCACAAGAGGGACAATCAGAATTTCCGGCTCAAAAAATTGGTCAATCTGCGGGATTTTTGCCCCAAACGGCCCATCTTTGAGCGCACACTCCGGATCCCATCGACTGAACAGCAGCGCGGCACCGGCGCGTTGAATGACTGGCACCCCAACCCAGCCATAGGCCGCAGCCTCGGCCATCGTCGGCAGTGGATCGATCTCTGTACGGATCGGCATATAGCCTGCAAGTGTAACCCCACGATACCCGGCCAATACTTCAGACAGATACCCCGACGCGGCGACGGGTGCCGCGGCATGAGCTGCTTTTCGCCGCGCAAACCCAGCCCTGCGCGCGGCGGCTTTTTCCGCCTCAAGCGGAGTCATAGCAAAACCCAAGCGGCCAGCCCCAAAAAGGCGAAAAACCCAACCACATCTGTGACCGTGGTGACAAACGCACCTGAGGCAAGTGCCGGATCGACACCAAAGCGATCCAAAACAAGCGGGACCAATGTGCCCGACAGACCGGCCACGATCAAATTGACCACCATGGCTGCTGCAATCACCCCCCCCAGCGCAATAGAGCCGAACCAGACAAAACCCACCACGCCCATTACAGCGGCGAACAACAGCCCGTTCAGCAAACCAACAACCACCTCGCG
>CASICJ010000003.1 GCA_949373085.1 uncultured Verrucomicrobiales bacterium | reverse complement strand
ACCAAGTCGTGACTCAAAAGCCTGCTGCCATTATCGCCCAAAGGAAAGGGCCAGTAGAATATACCGGGCTTTGGATTCAGGTCCCAGATACCCGTCTCGTTCTCGGACGCCTCGCGGCTCGATTTGCCGGTGATCCGGCGGATTCGATGGTGGTTGTGGGGGTGACAGGGACAAATGGTAAGACGACAGTCACCCATTTTATCCATGCGCTTTTTGAAAAATCCATGATCAAAGCGGGAATGATCGGGACAATCAAAATTAATGATGGAAGTGGCCTAAAGAGTGCCACTCATACAACGCCGGGAGCGATAGAAATCCAAAGTATTCTCAAAACGATGAAAGAGAATCGCTGTAAGGCTGTGACGATGGAAACATCGTCGCATGGTTTAGAACAAGGGCGTTGCAGGGGAATTGCTTTTAATGTCGGAGTTTTTCTAAATCTGACTCAAGATCACCTTGATTATCATAAGACAATGGCGGTCTATTTTGCGGCCAAAAAAATTCTTTTTGAGCAAATGGTGGAGAGTGGCGGCGATGGTATTGCCGTAATCAATATCGATGATCTTGCTGGGAAAAAGCTTGCAGCAGATTTTTCCGATCGTCTAAAGATCATAACCTTTGGCTTCAGTGCAGGTGCTGATTTTCGTGCGAGCGAAGTTAGGCCCTCGATTCGTGGGCAGGTTTTTGCGCTTGAAGCCCGGGGGAAGAGCTTCCTCGTCAGGCTTCCTGTTGTTGGGCGTTTCAATGTTTTAAATGCTCTAGCGGCTATAGCTTCGGTTTCTTCGACGAGAGTGCCATTGCGTGATCTTGTGAAGGCAGTCGGGGAAATTCGACAGACTCCCGGACGAATGGAATTCGTTGGTGGAGATCGTGTTTCGGTTTTTGTCGATTATGCGCATACTCCTGATGCTCTTGAAAAGGCGTGTGAAACCTTGAGCGACCTTCATCCAAATCGCCTCGTTACCATCTTTGGTTGTGGTGGCGATCGGGATCGCTCTAAGCGCCCGTTGATGGCAGAAGCTGCTTCTAGGCACAGTCAATTTTGTATCGTAACTTCTGATAATCCTCGTAACGAAGACCCTCAGACGATCATTGACGAGACCACTCCGGGACTTGGTTCAGCTCGTCATGAAGTGGTCATTGATCGACGGGAGGCAATTTATTCTACGATCGAAAATGCCTTGCCTGGTGATTTGATTCTGATCGCAGGAAAAGGGCACGAAACTTATCAAGAAGTGAATGGGAAGCGGCAGTATTTTGATGACCGTGAAGTCGCCCGCCGTGCGCTTGAAATCCGAAAAAAGAAAGAAGAAGTTGAGTTTGCGAAACGGCAAGCAGAACGGGAAGAACGTGAACGTAAGCGCATCAAGGAAGACAACGGCGAAAGACATTTTCATCAGGAATGAAATCTTATCCTCTCCAGAAACTCGCGCATGCGATGAGCGGCTCCCTTTTGCAGGGCGGAGAGGATTGCGTCATTTCGGCGGGTGTCTGTACTGATACTCGGTGTCTCCCAGCCGGCGCTATGTTCTTCGCCCTAAAAGGGGAGAATTTCAATGCACATCATTTTCTGGCTGAGGCGGTAGAAGCGGGAGCTGGAGCTCTTGTGCTACAGGATGATTCAGATTTACCAGAAGGAATTCCAGTGGTTCTTGTGAATGATACCCTCGAGGCGCTCCAGTCTTTAGCAAAGTGGTATCGAAGCGAGTTGGGGATTCCCGTGGTCGCTATCACGGGTTCGAATGGTAAGACCTCGACTAAGGACTATACGCATAGTGTTCTCAGTCAGAAGTTCCGCGTAAATTCCACCCTAGGAAATCTCAATAACCATATTGGTCTTCCGCTCACAGTTCTCGCGACTGCGGCGAATGATGAGGTTGGTGTTTTTGAAATGGGAATGAATCATTCCGGTGAATTAGCTTCTCTTTGCGAAATCGGACGACCAGATGTTAGTATTATTACCAATGTGGGGACTGCCCATATCGAACATTTGGGGAGCCGCAAGGCGATTGCGATTGAGAAAGGAACCGTGGCCCGGGTCTTAAGCGAGAAAGGAACCCTGCTCCTACCCAGTGATTGCGATGAGGTGTATGATTTTAGTGCTTCCACTTCAGCCAGAGTAATCACGGTGGGTGACGGCGAAATTCGTGCCGAAAAACACTGTGTCGGGAGAATCTGGCTCCGCTTTTGATCTTACGATTGATGGTCTTGGAACCAAGAGGACATCAATTTCCGTTGTAGGACGGCACATGATCAGCAATGCCCTGCTCGCTGCTGGCACCGGATTTGTGCTTGGACTGAGCCTTGATGAGATTTCTGCCGGCCTTACAAATACGAAACTCACTAGTGGCCGGCTTCGCCGCTATTTCAGTAATGGTTCGACCGTCATTGACGATACTTATAATGCAAACCCGGAATCGGTGATCGCAGCTCTGGAAACATTGGCAAGCCTACCTGAAGGTGGCAGGAAAATTGCTGCTCTCGGAATGATGGCCGAGCTTGGCGAACACGCCGTGGAAGCTTATCCGAGAATTGGTGGGATCGCGCGCGATCTGGGAGTGTCTTTGGTTACGGTCGGCGATGATGCAAATAAGTATGGTGCGGATCACCATTTTCAGACTCACGGAGAGGCTGCCACTTGGTTGTCTAACGAGATATCTCCGGGTGATATCGTCCTTTTCAAAGGAAGTCGGATGGCTGCGATGGATCAGGTCATGAAACTAACCTTCCCCGAATAACTCTGCTCAAATCATGCTCTATTGGATTTACCAACTCTGGAAAGAAGCTCAGGAATCGGGCGCTGATTGGGGTGAAACCTTTTCATTCCTGAGAATTCTAGGGTATATCTCCGTCCGTGCCGGTTTGGCAACCTTGATTGCATTTATGCTGACTCTTTTGATCGGTGAAAGAGTGATTCGAAAACTTATTTCTATGAAGGTTGGGCAGCCATTGAGAACTGCGGAAGAAGTCCACAAATTGGCTGAACTTCATGGCGGGAAAGCTGGCACTCCGACGATGGGTGGAATTATGATTTTGGGCACAACGATGGTGGCCATTCTGATCTGTGGGCGCATTTTGAATCCCTTTGTACTGGTCGTGGCAGTTGTGACTCTTGCATTGGGTGTTCTGGGCTTTCTTGATGATTATCAAAAAGTGGCTAAGAATAATTCCGAAGGAGTAAGTGGCAAATTGAAGCTGGTCTGGCAGGCTGTGGTTGGCTTGGGAGCAGGACTCTTTCTCTACTTGAATCCTGAAACTTCGAATTTTGAATTCTTTTCTACAAAAGGAGGGGTCGAAGAAGCCAAAGTCACTGATTTGGGATTCCCGCTTTTGACTTTTTATATTCCTTTTGGGCTGCTCGCTATACCGTTTTTCATGGCCATTCTCATGGGCACCTCTAATGCCGTTAACTTGACCGACGGGCTGGACGGGCTCGCCACTGGAGTAACCATTACAGTAGCTATTGCCTATGCCGTGATTGCTTACCTAGGCGGTCGAGCTGATGCTTCCGAGTACCTCCACATTTTTCACAATCCGGGCTTATCTGAACTTTGCATTGTTATGATGGCCCTTGTCGGTGCCTGCTTTGGCTTCCTTTGGTTTAATTGTCATCCAGCCAAGGTTTTCATGGGTGATACTGGTTCGCTTGCAATCGGGGGAGCTATCGGCATGACCGCAATCTGTGCCAAGCAAGAGTTTCTCCTCGTAATCATTGGTTTTGTTTTCGTGATGGAAGCAGTCTCGGTTATCCTTCAAGTTGGCGGGTTTAAGCTCCGCCGCAAACGTTTATTTGCGATGGCTCCGATTCATCACCACTTTGAACTTCGTGGTTGGAATGAAAACCAAGTTATCATTCGCTTCTGGATTATTTCTATTCTTTGCAGCTTAGGAGGTCTCGCCCTTTTAAAAGTCATCTAATGCTAAATCTCACTGGAAAAACAGCAGCCGTTCTCGGAGCAGGACGCAGTGGCCGTGCCGCTGCCCGTCTTGCGGAACACTGTGGTGCTAGGGTGACAATTTACGATTCTCGTCAAGCCGAAGAGACTGTTTTGGCAAATCCAGAGATCGGACTTGAGGTGAATGCTGATCTTGTCGTTGTGAGTCCGGGTATTGAAACTAATGGTGATTTCGTGCAATCTTTTGCTAAAGGGAGTGGCGCTCTCTGGGGAGAGATTGAATTGGCCTGGCGGTGTTATTCAGGAAAGACAATTGGAATTACTGGAACGAATGGTAAAACGACCACGACTGAATTGGTTCGGGATTTGGTGGAGGCAACTGGAGAAAGTTGTGTGGCTTGTGGAAATTACGGAGTCCCCCTCTCCGAGGTCGTTCTCTATGACTCTCCTCCCGATGTCATCTCGCTTGAATTAAGTTCGTTTCAACTTGAGACGATTATTGATTTTAACCCAGACGTTATTATCTGGTTGAATTTCTCGCCGGATCACATGGATCGCTATTCCTCGATCGATGAGTATCGGGAGGCCAAGTTGCGAATCTTTGATAATATCGACACCGATACTCCCGTCGTAGTAAGAAGAGGCTCCCAAGTGCCAGAGCGGGGGACCATTACGACATTTTCTACCGAAGGCGAAGCAGATTGGTCTTTGTCTGGTGAGGATATTCTTTGTCATGGTGAAGCCTTTGTTTCGATCTCCGAAACTAAGTTGCGTGGTTTGCATAATGCCGAAAATTTAATGGCTGCATGTGCTGCCGTGGAGGGGTTAACTTCCGAAGTTGCCCGTGACGCGCTCTCGAAATACAGTCCGCCTGAACATCGATGCGAGTTGGTGGCTGTCATCGATGGAGTTGAATATCTCAACGATTCGAAAGCGACTAATCTCCATGCTCTGGAGTCCGCCCTGCGCTCTCAAACGAGGCCTGCAATTTTGATTGCCGGAGGAAAACAAAAAGGCTTGGATTATGGTCCCCTAGCTCCTTTGCTCTCCGAAAAAGCAAGAGCGATGATCTCTTTTGGCGAGATTGGTGAAGAGTTAAGCTCCGTTTTTGCGAAGATCGTTCAATGCCGAAAGGTGGAGACCCTTGAAGAAGCGGTTACTATGGCAGCTGTCATAGCCGAGCGGGGGGAGACTATTCTCTTTTCACCCGGCACTTCTTCCTTTGATCAATTTAATGGCTACGAGGAGCGCGGTCGCGCTTTCAAAGCCGCTTTACCCCAACTGACAGAAAACTCTGTGAACCATTCCTAACCATGAAGACTCCACGAACACTACAAACCAAAAGAACCCGTCCAAAAAAGGGATTCCGTATGATGCATGCGGCCACCCGATCCACCAAGAAAAGAAGGCAACGTGCTTCGACAACAGCTGCTCCTGCAGATTTGGGTGAAGTTTCCGGCGTCGGAGTTCCTCTCGCGCTGGTTGTGATTTTACTTCTTCATGTCGCCGCGATAGCTGGTATCTGGATCCACGACAAATGGACTGAAAGTGCGGATCTTGAAGCAACCAAGATAGCTCTTAAGGGCGATGCACCTCCGCAAAGAATAACTAGTCTTGATTTTCATCTTGTCAGCAGCGGTGATACGGTCGGGGTCAATTGCACGTGAGTATGGAGTCTCCCAAGATTCGCTGATGAGGGCAAACGAAGGGATTGAAAAATACATAGCGGGGTGGAAGATAAATATTCCAGCGGCTCGCAAAACAAATGTTGTTCCAGCCGATGCGGTCGCAGGAGTTAATAATGACGAGGACGAGCCGCTCAAGTTCACTCCTCAATCACGCCCGTTGATCCAGACTAGTAATGATGAGAGTATTCCTGGAAGTCGCCCGGGAGAACTGGTTGAAGTCGGAGGCTCGGAGGCGGGAAAGATTGAGCAAGCAGTCTTGATTCGCCCGGTTTCACCTGTTCGTATCGATCAGCCAGGTTTGAATACAGTGGCTAGTGAAGTTAATCAACATATTGTTAAGTCTGGAGACACTCTGTGGGGAATCGCTAAAAATAAGAAAGTCACGGTAGATCAGCTCAAGCGCGCGAATCCCAAAGTGAATACTAATGCGCTCAAAATTGGTGCGAAGCTTGTCATTCCAGCTAGCCGTTAATTCCTAATTTCGACAGATGGGCAAAGCAGCTTCTATTTTTTTGTGTCTTGCGGTCGCCGCTCTTATCACTTTGGGGTTGGTGATGTTGGCGAGTGCTAGCGCGAAATGGGATAGTGATGTCGACCAATATTCCTATTTGGTTCGCCAAGCAAGATGGTTAGTGGTTGGAGTCGTACTTATGACCTTGATGGCCTTAATGGACTATCGGGTGCTCCAAAAACTGAGTTGGCCACTCTTTATCGGTGCCTGTATCGCATTACTTCTTTGCTACGTCCCGGGTATCGGCGATGATGCAAAGGGAGAAAATCGTTGGATAATATTGCCAGTAATCGGCCGGGTCCAACCATCGGAGCCGGCCAAGTTGATTGTGATGGTTGTTCTTGCTTCTTGGTTTGCTAAGCATCAAGCGGAGACCAAGAGCTTTTGGAAGGGCTTTGTGATTCCCTCACTTATTCTGGGAGTTCCACTTCTACTGATCCTCTTTGAAATGGATATGGGAACGGCAGCTGGTTTGGGTGCTGCCGGATTAATCGTGTTTTTTGTTTCCGGAACCCGCATGCGCTATCTTGGGACTTCGGTAGTTATCACTTTAGCGCTGGCCTATCAAATGGTCCGGACCAATCCCAACCGTTGGGAGAGAATCATTGCGTTCATGGATCTTGAGTCATACAAGCAAGGGCGAGGCTGGCAACAGTGGCTCGCGACCCAAGCTTTTGGGAATGGCGGGACGAGCGGCATGGGTTTAGGTAATGGTTTGGTGAAGCAAATGAATCTTCCAGAACATCACACCGATTTTATCTTCCCAATCATTGGTGAGGAATTGGGTGTTTTTGTGACGATGGGGGTGGTTCTTTGTTTCGTGGTGATTTTTTTAATTGGTCTGGGAATTTCAATGCAAGCTTCTGATCGCTTTGGCGGGGTGCTTGGAATTGGGATTACTTCGGCTTTGATTATACCAGCGATGATGAACTTGGGCGTGACAACGGCCTCTCTCCCCAATACTGGCCTGCCACTCCCATTTGTGAGTTATGGTGGTTCCAGCCTTATTTTCAGCTTCGCAATGATTGGAGTACTTCTGAGTATCCTCCGGCGTTCAAGCGTTGGCAATGTCACTGAGATGCCTACTTTGAAGCAAAAAGTGCTCGAGGTGCGACTTTAACCGTCTCCTTTTACTATTTCTTGGGAAGAACCCAGATGTTTCGGAAGACTACAGGGTTTCCGTGATTCTGGAGAAAGACAGGAAGGGATTCGTCTTTGAGTGCTCCGTTACCTGGAGCAGCGGTTGTGTTGTCCTTGGGGAGCTCGCGATCCTTATGAATCGTCACCCCGTTAAGCTTTACTGTCATGCGCGGCCAAGCGTTGCGGTTACCGTCCTTATCAAATTTGGCGGCCGTGAAATCGACATCATAAGTTTGCCATACTAGAGGTGGAAGGCAGGCGTTCACATCCGGTTCTGAGATTGAGTAGATTCCACCGCATTCATTCATTTTTCCTTCGAGTGCGAAGGAGTCGAGGACCTGAGTTTCCCAACGACCACCGAAGTAGACTCCGCTATTTCCACGGCCCTGACCACGTGCGAATGGTTTGTATGGAGTGCGGAACTCAAGGTGGAGCTTGTAGTTCTTGAATTTTGGCTTGCTCGTCGTGCCGGTAGCCTGAAGGAGGCCATCCTTCATCTGACCATTTTGCCAATGTTCAACATTCGTACCGTCGAAAAGTATGGTAGAGCCCTTAGGTGCTTCAGCTCCGAGGGTGGGGCTTTTGCGGTCAACTCGCGGGAGTTTAATTAACGCCTTACCAGCTTGCCGAATAGTCAGGGTCTTATTTTTTAGCAGTGCTGATGTCTCCTTCCTTTTAGCGAAAGTGACGATTCCTTTTTCAAGGCTACCAGGAATCTTAATTCGTGGATTTTTTTTCTCCCACCCAAGTCCAGGAAGTCCTCCTTCTAGAACATAGAGATCAAATTTCCCGTCTCCTAGTGCAACGATTTGAGCTCCCAATGCGGCGCCTTCACGATGATATTCACCCTGAATAGAGAAGTCGGTGTCTTCTTTGAGAGCCATTGCGGGATTAGTCCACGTTTTAGATTTTTCGGCAGCGGTTAAGGCTAGAGCTGAGATGGAGAAGGCAATAAGGAGGCTTTTCATATTAGGGAATATTTTAGGATTTTGAGAGACACCGAAAAATCATCGTGAATCTTTCTTCTAGATTACGCCGATTTGGGAGGTCGTGTCACTTTTTGATTTTTGAAAAGTCTTCGGGAGTGATTTTGAATTTTCGAAAAGCGATTGGACCGTGGTCACCTTGAATAAAAATATAATCTTTACTCGCCCAGCCAGCGCGTTGGGCGGATCGAGTGGGGCCCTTTGCTATAATGTTTTTTTGAACAAGTTGATCGTTGAGATGCACAGAGATGAAACGAGGGTATTCTAGGATTTGACCATTTTTGGCTAGGCGTGGAGCCCGGAATTTGATGATCATTTTTTGCCATTCTCCGGCTGGGTTGGCGGCGTTGATCAGGGGAGGGACGCCATTAAAGCCTTTTGGGTTACGGTTATTATCCCAGCGGCGGTAGAGGCCACCCATATCACCGTAGCCAAGTGTTTCTTTTCCGTGACTATCGAGGATTTGGATCTCGTAACGCCCCATGAGATAGATGCCGGAGTTAGAATCCTGAGGGATAAGGAATTCGGCTTCGACTGTGCAGTCACCGAATTTCTTGATCGTTTGGAGGTAACCCGCTTTTTTTGGTGAGGTAGCGTTAGTGAAAAAAGAAGGTTTGCCGGTATTCTGGGTTTTGATTTTTTTCCCATCGGCATCAACCCCCGCGCTTGTGGTCCAACCCTTGTGGGTTTTGAAGGTTTCTTCCCATTCAAGAGCAGAGGCAAAAGAGGTGAGGACAAGGAGTAAAGAGCCGTATTTCATTAATAAAAAGATACGTGATCAGAAGTGGGCTGCTTGCATTTCTCTGATCTCTCTTAATTTCTAAGGGTAGTTTTTGAAGTTCTCTCACATGGTGGGCCTAGGTGAAACTCAAGAGAGAATGCCTCTCACCACTTTGGCTGGATTAACACCAGTAAGTTTTTGATCGAGGCCCATGAATGGGAATGTCAGCCGGTCATGGTCGATACCGAGTTGGTGGAGGATCGTGGCGCTGAAGTCGCGGACAGGGACTTCATCTTTAACGACATTATAGGAGTAGTCGTCTGTTTCGCCGTAAGTGGTTCCGCCCTTGATTCCGCCTCCAGCCATCCAGGTGGAGAAGCATTTAGGGTGGTGATCACGGCCGTAGTTGTCGCGGGCAAGCTTGCCCTGGCCATAGGTAGTACGGCCGAATTCGCCTGCAAAGACGACGAGAGTATCATCTAGCATGCCTCTTTGCTTGAGATCATTGATGAGTCCGGCGCAGGGTTGATCGACGTCGTAAGCTTGGCCTCTTACTTTTTTGGGAAGCCCAACGTGGTGGTCCCAGCCGCGGTGGAAGAGCTGTATGAAGCGGACTCCGCGTTCTGCCATGCGGCGGGCGAGAAGGCAGTTTCGGGCGAAAGAGCCGGATTTCTTGACTTCTGGACCGTAGAGTTTTTCGTTAATTATTTCATTTTCCTCTGTGAGGTCTGTGAGGTCCGGAATAGAGGCTTGCATACGGAAGGCCATTTCCTGCTGAGCGATGGTAGTCTGGATTTCAGGGTCGCCAATTTTGGCCATCTCCTCTTCGTTAAGTTTGGTGACAAGGTCGAGCATCTTACCTCGAGTTTTTGGGGAGACATTGGAGGGGTTCGAGAGAAAGAGAACCGGATCGCCAGAGGGCTGGAAAGGAACGCCTTGATGCTTTGAAGGGAGAAATCCGGATCCCCAAAGGCGGGAGTAGAGCCCTTGGACATTTTGGCTATCCCCAGACCAGAAAGCCGAGTTAAGAACAATAAAATCGGGAAGGTTTTCATTCATACGGCCAAGCCCATAAGAAAGCCAAGCGCCCATGGAAGCTTTACCGGGGATTTCCGTGCCGGTGCAGAAAAGTGTCTTGCCGGGATCGTGGTTGATAGCGGTTGTAGAAGTAGACTTGATAAGTGCTAGGTCATCTGCAACTGACCCAAGGTGAGGAAGAACCTCGGAAAGGTGCATCCCGCTTTGACCATGGGGGTTGAACTTGAACATAGAGGGTGCAACGATCTTGGCGCGGCCTTTGGTCATCGCGGTGACGCGTTGGCCCTTGTGGATAGATTCGGGAAGTTCCTCCTTAAAGCGTTTGTGAAGTTCGGGTTTGTAGTCGAATAGGTCGAGTTGAGAGGGAGCGCCCGCCATGAAGAGGAATATGACACGCTTGGCAGGTGCTTTGGGTAGGTGGTAGGTCTGAGGATCTCCGACTCCGCCCTTCGGTGTGGCGGCCTGGGCTGCAATATTGCCCAGGATTGTGGAGCCGAGGCCCATGCCGGTCGTGTTGAGAAATTGGCGGCGAGTTTGTAGATCAAACATGCGGTTAGATTTTTGAAGTTGAAGCGCAGAGATTGGTGTTAGAACTTCTTATTGTTTGTTTTTGAAGGAATCTTGATTGAGTAGGGTATGAACGATCATGGTCCAGGCGAAGTGATCGTCGCCATCTTCGCGGAAAGTTGTGAGACCCTCTTTGAGGACCTTGAGAGAGCGCTCCGAGGGCTTATGAGTGGTAACGGTTTCGTGGACGCGAATGAGTTTTTCGTCTTCGCTTCCCTCCTCGGCCATGAGGGTTTTGGCTTTATGGGCTGCGGCCTTAAAATACTCCGGCTCATTCATGAGGAGAAGAGCTTGAAGTGGAGTGTTGGTTCTTTCGCGGCGGGCGATGCAGGCATCGCGGCTCGGAGCATCAAAGATGGTCATTTGCGGTGGCGCGAGGCCCCGCTTCCAAAAGGTGTAGATAGAGCGGCGCTTGTCTGCGGGAGCGAGGGTCTGCCTGAAAGGAGTTGGGGTAAGATGAGGGGAGTGCGACCATTTTCCAGATGCCAGCGGGCTGCGGCGTTTTGACAGAACGACCGCCCATTTCTCGGTTGAGAACTCCAGTGACTGCGAGGAGCTGGTCGCGAATAATTTCGGAGTCAAGCCTGGTGCGGGATCCACGGGCAAGAAGGCGGTTCTCGGGATCGGTTTTGAAGTCGACCGAAGTGGCGGCGGAGGATTGTTGGTAGGTCTGAGTGAGGACGATATCCTTCATAAGTTTTTTGACGTTCCAACCTGATTCGACGAATTCTAGGGTGAGGTGGTCGAGGAGTCTGGGGTGGCTAGGCCACATGCCCTGAGCCCCGAAGTCTTCGGAAGTTTTGACTATTCCGGTTCCGAGTAATTGCTGCCAGAAGCGATTGACTGCGACGCGGGCGGTGAGGGGGTTTTGTTTTTCGACAAGCCAGTTGGCGAGGTCCATGCGGGAAGGGACTTCGGCGGACTTTGTGAGAGGTGGGAGAAATTGTGGGGTGTCGCGGGTCACTTCCTTGGCCGAGTTGGGCGTAGTTTCCTCGGACGCGGATGTGGGTCTTTTTAGGTTCGCTACGCTCGCGCATGACCATGGCTCCGCGGACTTGCCGAAGGTAGCTGGAGCGTTGTTTTTTCAGATCGGAAATTTGCTTTTCAGCGACGGGAATCTGAGGTTTGAGGTTCGGTTTGGGTTGCGAAGTCTCATCAGGGGCTGCGGGTATGCCGGTTGCAGCTTGCAGTTGCTTAAGGGAGGCGAGTTTTTCTTGGGTCACCTCTATTTGGTGGTCGAAGTCGGCGAGTTTTAACTTCTGCTCCTCGGTTGGAAGGTCGAGGTAGGGTGGCTGAAGGCCTCGGTAAAAGTCGGGTCCACCGCGCCCGCCGGTTTCGGGGGCCCCGTCGAAATTATTGAAGAAGGCATACATTTGGTAGAAGTCCTTCTGTGTGACGGGGTCGTATTTGTGGTCGTGGCAGACCGCGCATCCCAGGGTGAGGCCCATAAAGGCGGTGCCAACCGCGGATACGCGGTCAACGACGTTTTTGAAGTGGCTCTCCTCGGGAAGGGCAGTGCCGCGGTCAATGATGAGATGAAGGCGGTTAAAGCCTGAGGCGATGAGTTGTTCTTGTGTGGGTTTTTTGTACAGGTCGCCAGCAATCTGGTATTTGGTGAATTGATTGTAGGGGAGATTCTTGTTGAAGGCCTGAATCACCCAGTCGCGGTAAGGGGAATGATCGCGGTAATGATCGTGGTGGTTGCCATTGGTGTCAGCGACGCGGACGAGATCCAGCCAATACTTCGCCATATGTTCGCCATAAGCGGGCTTCGCTAGGAGCCGGTCGACGAGATTTCGGTAGGCGTTAGGTGAGGTGTCGGTAAGGAATTGACCAATTTCCTCTAGGGTCGGGGGTAGGCCTGTGAGGTCGAGTGAAAGCCGGCGAATGAGGGTGCGATTATCGGCTTTTTCATTAGGCGATTTCCCTTTCGCCTCGATTTTGGCGAGAACGAACTTGTCGGTGTCTGACTGGGGCCAGCTATCATTAGTAATACGGCAGGGACTTCCTGCTTTTTAGCGGGGACGAAGGCCCAGAAGTCTTCGTATTCGGCACCCTCCTGGATCCATTTTTTGAGGAGCTCTTTTTCGTCGGAAGTCAAAGGCTTGGCGTGGCCATCGAGCAGGAGGCATGGGATCATCTTTGCTCGTGATGCGGACCCAAGCTTCGGAATCTTCGAGCGAGTTGGGAACAATGGCGGCGATACCGTCTTTTTCCCTGTAGGCCCCCTCTGGGGTGTCGAGGCGGAGCCCGGCCTTTCGGTTTGCCTTTCCCTTGGCATCGACCCCATCGTCAGGGCCGTGGCAGACAATGCACTTGGCAGAGAGAATGGGCCGGACGTCCTTATTAAAAGATATTCCGGCCTGCGAAAGAAGGGGCGATAAAAAAACGAGGATGTAAGTGCGCGGAAGCATGCCGAAGAAAGGGAGTGGTTCGTATGGATAACTGGCAGCGAAGCCTCCAATACCAACTGATTCTCATTTGAATACTGAGAAGACCTGTAGTTTTTTATCATCAGGGTTGATGATATCCGCCTACCAGTGAGGTCTCGGTGGTGGGCGATTTAGCCGAGAGATCTCCAGTTAGCTGGGCGGCATTAACACCTGAGAAATTATCGCTGAGAACCCCTGAGCCCGATTGGCTTCAATAAGCTGTGCTATCGCTGGGACAAAGAAAAACCAGCGCCCTTTCCGGGGCGCTGGTTTTTGAGAAGGATTTAGGCTCTGCGGCCCTCAGGCGAGAATATCGCTGATGGGTTTTCCGGTTTTGCCTCCCATCCTAAATGGGCGCTTGGTCGGGGAAAAGACGACTTGGTCGTGCGGGAGCCCCATGGCAGCGGCGATGGTAGCATTAAAGTCGGATGCGGTGGTCTTTTCCGTGATGACGTTGGATGCCGTTTCGTCGGTTTCTCCGTAAATGGTGCCACCTTTGATGCCGGCACCGGCAAGAGCGAAGGAGAAGGCTTTCGGGAAGTGGTTCCGTCCGGCGTCATCGTCAATCTTAGGAGTTCTTCCAAATTCGGTAGCAATAACCACGAGGGTGGTTTCTAAAAGCCCACGTTGTTCAAGGTCAGCGAGGAGGGCGGCATACGCTTGGTCAAGGATGGGAAGCTTTTCGTCAGCCTTTGTGAAGTTATCGGAGTGCCAGTCGAACCCTCCGAATTGGACTTCGACAAAGCGAACACCGTGCTCGACGAGACGCCTGGCTAGCAAAACGCCTTTGCCAAATTTGTCGGCGCCATAGGCGGCGTGAGCATCTTTGGATTCCGCGGAGAGATCGAAGGCTTCGAGATCTTTGGATTGCATCAAGCCAACCGCGGAGTTGAACATTTCATCGTAAGCGCGAACGCTACGCTGTCCTTTTTTGAAGCGCGCGCCGAAGTTGGCATCGAGCTTCGAGCGGAGAGCGATCTGGCGGTTGAAGTCAGCTTCGGAAATATTGCTACGGCGTTTGGAGTTCTGGAGTCCTTTTTCGGCATCGCCTACCGGAAGGGGTGCCACGTTAGGTTCGAAGAATCCTGCTCCAGGATGGTTGTTTCCGGTGTGAACGGTCACGTAAGGAGGAAGTGTCCCCTTGAGACGACCGGCATCAAGCTTGTTAGCCCACGATCCAAGTGAAGGGTGTGTGATAGAGGCACGCTGGGTATACGAAGTGTGGACATGGTAGTTGCCCTGCGCGTGTGCTCCTTGGGTGGAAGTCATGGAGCGGACGATGGCCATCTTATCGGTATGTTTGGCGGTGCGCTCAAAGTGCTGTCCAAGTTGAATCCCGTCAACCTTGGTCGAGATTGCTTTGATCGGGCCACGATACTCGGAGGGGGCGTCAGGCTTGGGGTCAAAGGTGTCAATATGGGTCATGCCTCCAGACATGTAGAGATAGATGACGTTTTTAGCCTTTCCGTTAGAGTTCTTGATGGCTTCGGCTGCTTCGGCCGAGGAAAACCATGAGGCGGAAGCTCCACCTAGGGTCACGCCGAATGCAGTACGGGCGGTGTTGGTGAGGAAGTCTCTGCGAGACTGTTCGTCGAGTTGGTTAAAAGGATTCATTGGACAAAGAGGAAACGGTTTGAGGTGAGAATGGCCTGTGCGAAGGTCTCGGTCGTTTTGGAAGTTTTCATTTCGGGCAGGAAGGCTACTTTTTCGGCTTCGGTCGGGAAGGCGGAAAATAGGCTTAGGAAGAGGAAATCGAGTCTCTTAGAAGGTGATTTAATGGCTCGGAGTGAGCGAGCGAACGAGTTCTTTTTATTGGTAAGAAGGCTGGTTTCGATTCCATTCAATAGACGCAGGGTCTGTGGAACGGTCGCTTCCGTATGAGCGGAAGATGGGCTCTCAGCATCAGCTCCTCCGAACTCGGCAATAAAGGTGCCGCCACGAGCGGGAACAGGAAGCTCAGAGGCACGCATACGGAATTCAGGGTGGTCCGGGCGATTGGGGCGGGCGCGTCGCGCAAGGGCGGGAGCAGCTTTCGCGGTAAGGCTGTTGTCGCTCATGCCTTTTTGATTTTGGTAGTTTTTTCCAGCCGTCCTTTGGACTTGCTTGATTTCGACCGAGATATTCCGGAAGGCTGCCATGTTTCCATTCTCCCGCGCCTTCGCGGCCTTGGTGCGGAGGAGAGAGATTTTCTTTTGAATCGCACGGCGTTGCTTTTCACCTTCAATGACTGCGACGCTAATTTCTTTCAACTGCTGACCATTGCTACTCATAAGGAAGTTGAAGGATTTCACGTAATCATCCCAAGCTTCTTCGAGTCCATTATTTGTGTTGGAATCAATGTTACCGGAAATAAGAGTGACGAATGAATCGCGGATTTCTTCGGCGCTGAGACGGCGGAGAATGGGTCCTTGGAAGTGGAAAGAGAAGCCCTGAGAGGGTTCTTCTGTGGTGACTTCCCTCTGAAAGAGATCGGTGTGATAAAGGATACGCAAAAATTGCTTGAGGTCATAGTCGGTTGCCAGCATCGCCTTTTCGATATAGTCAACAAGCTGTGGATAATGGGTCTTAGGTGAATTATTCCAATCATCAGGATTGGCGACGAGGCCATATCCAAACGTGTATTTCCACATCCGGTTTGCGATGACCTTGGTGAAGTAGGGGTTTTTGGAGGAAGTGACCCACTTGGCGAAGGAGTCGCGTCGCTGCTCGGGCTTAACGTCCTTGGCATCAAGCCCGAAGAGAAAACCAGGTTTCACGACGTCGCCCGCATTTCCATCGTCGTACTGATAGTCAACTGGGAGTTTGAGTTCTTTTTTGGTATTTTCAGCGAGAGCGTTACGATTGTGGTATCGAAAAACTTGGCCGATTGCGCGGGCTTCATTTCGTTTGGCCAGCGCACTCTTTTGCGTCTTTTTTGCCTGAAGGGCGAATCTTCGCCGCTCCTCTTTAGTCATTTTTTTGAAGGGCTTCTTTGGGCGCTTTTTTTGATCGAACCCGATGGTTTCCTTAATCTTTTCACGACCCCCATCAAAGCGATAGTCAGTACCTCCAAGGAAGGCGGCCAGCTGGTAATATTCCATCTGAGTCGTGTCGTCGAAGGGGTGATCATGACACTGGGCGCAGCCGATCTGTTGGCCGAGAAAAACCTGGACAGTGTTACTTACGTTATCAAGAAGCATTCCACGATCGCGGAGGTAGTATCCGGCCGCAGGATTTTCGGCGATATGCCCTTCGGCGGCGAGCATCTCCTGAACCATCCTATCATAGGGCATGTTATTCTCGACGGCATCTTTCAACCAAACGTGCCAACCGAGACCGTTGTGTTCGGTGTTGGTTTTGACACGAAGGAGATCTGTCCAGAAATTGAAGAGGCGGGAATTAAAGCCAGGAGATTCGACAAGGGAGTCTATGAGCTGACTGCGTTTTCCTTTTCCGGTTGATTCGAGGAATGACCGGGATTCGTCATGAGTCGGAAGTCGGCCGATGATATTGAGGTAACTCCGGCGAATAAAGGTGGAGTCATCGACAATCGGATTAGCTTTGATTTCCTCGGATTTCTGACCGGCTATCAGAACTTCGTCGAGCTCGCGGGCGGTGTTGCGCACCACTTCAAGCGGGAGAGGCTTCGCGAAGCTGGCAGTGATGCTTAGGATGAGGGAGAGAAGAAATTTCATGGCAATTTAAGCTTAGTAGAGAAGAGCGACGATCTCCTCGTCGGAAAGAAGGGTTGGGTCTTCGGCCGCTCCCGAGAGAAGTTCGGTAGCGAAGGAGTCTTCAAGTTGATCAAAGTCTTCGGCGATTTGTGGGGTCTCTGCGATTGTTCTGTTGGAGGGAGAAGGATCAGAGGGTAGCGAGATCACAATCACGATCGTAGCCAAGGCTACTCCAGCGATTCCGATGAGAGGTTTTGGTGCAAAGACGACTTTCCACCACCGAGATTTCCGGATGTCTTCCTCAAGACGTATGCGGCGAAGAGTTTCGTTTACGAAGCGGGGGGGCAGCTCGGTCGGAGTGGCATCATCGAGCAGATTCCAGACGACATCGTCTTCGAGATCTGCGTCGAAATCTGGAAGTGGGTTGGTTGGTTGGTTTGGCTTCATGATTTCTTTCCGCTATAAAAATAAACCCAAATTATCCCAAAAAGTTTCGCATAACATGAACGGGAGATGAATTGCTTGTTCAGGTTACCTTTTTTTATGGTTTGAAGGGCTTTTGGAACCGTCTTTCTTCTTTTTCTGGTTCCTAGTCATGTGTTCAAGAGCGGCCATTTCGGTCGCTTTACCGAGGTCGTTACAGGATTTCATCCACGCCCGGAGTCCTTGGTAGAGGTTACTCTGAATTTTGGTCAATGCTGGCTTCCCAGCTAGATTTTTCATCTCTAAGGGGTCTTTTTGGATGTCGTAGAGTTCGAATTCAGGCCGTTTTTGGTAGCGGGAGGTCTTGGCGATGGCATCAGCGTGTCCGTTCGCGGCGAGGGCGAGCCAACTTCTGAATTCGGGAGCAGTGGTGCAGCGGTTCACGAATTTCACCTCGGGTGTGAGATTCCAGATTAATTTGTAGTTTTCGGAACGAATTGAGCGAATTCCATAATGAGGTGATCCGTCGTTGATTCCGCGGGTGGTCATGATGCCATAGACAAATTCCTTGTGGAACTGCCTTCCTGCGAACACCGGAAGAAGGCTTTTGCCGCGGAGATCGGCTGGAGGGATACCGCCAGCGACTTCAATGAAGGTGGGAAGGAGATCGAGATATTGAATCATAGCGGGATTTTTAGAACCCGATTTGATGTGGCCTGGCCAGCGTGCGATGAGTGCTGTTTGAAGCCCATTGTCATAGCAGGTCCACTTGGCAAAAGCGAAAGAGTTTCCCTGTTCAGAAGTAACGATAAAGAGGGTGTCATCGGTCAGGCCATTTTTTTCGACAATATCCATGGCTTCGCCGACTTGGGAGTCAAAGTAGGTGATTTCAGCGAGGTAGCGTGAAAAACCATCCCGAGTTTCGGGAGTGTCGACGAAGTAAGGAGGGAGCTTTACTTGGTCGACAGGATAGCGGGAACGATCGCCTTTATTCCAAGGGCTGTGTGGTTCGTTGGAACAGAGAAGGAGGCAAAAGGGTTTCTTTTTTCCGGCTTGTTCTTTGATGAATGAATCCACTTTTCCAAATTGGGGGTTTTGGCCGCCAGGGATTTTTTTCCAGCTGAAAACTTTATTTGGTGAGACATGGGTCTTGCCGCTTTGAGCGACGCTATAGCCCAACTTGGAGAGATATTGCACTACGCTTTTTGTTTCGGGTGCCACAAAGGTATGGTTTGGGTAGGCACCACTGACCACTGGTGGTATGCCCGTGTAAATATTGTGTCGGGTGGGTGAACACATGGGTGCGGTTTGAAAGCAACGGGTGAAGCTCATACCTTGGTCCGCGAGCTTGTTGATATTGGGGGTGTGGGCTTGGCCACCGTAGCAGCCGAGGTCCCGGAATGTGCAGTCATCGGCAATGATGAAGACAATATTGGGCTTTGCGGACGCCGTAATTGTGAGAATGAGAATGAGGAGGAAGCGCATCTTACTTTGGATTGGTGAGAGTGAATTTTTCCTTGGCGTGCTTTTTCCAAAGGATGTCGAGAGTCGTTGGGATTTCTTGTTCGGTTCCCGTCACGAGCCAGTAGCTGTATGTCAAGGTGGATTGGGGCCCGAGTTCCACAACGGCTACCGGAGCAATGTGTGTGCAGGGAACAGCTGAGGGGTCGGTTGTGTTGCCTTGACCGCTGGGTCCGAAGTTCCAAAGGACGGCTGAAGGGCTAAAAATGGCGATCCCTTGTCCGTTTGCTTCAAAGCAAGCCATGGCTTGTTTTGGTGAGTTGGTGGTTCCCCATGGCGGACCGATGGCTTGTTGTTCGAGTCTCCACTTGCCGTCGCCAATGTAGACTTTGAAAGTGTCGAAGTTTCGGGTGAAGTATAGGGCGGGGACTTCCTGGTGACTTGGTTTGGCGGGGCCCCAGCGATCGCCGGGTTCGCGGTGGCAAATGATCTGGTTTTGAACAACGATGGCGTTTTTACATTTGGGTTCGAAGCCGGTGCGCTGCTTCATCACGGCGGCGGCCTCCTCATTGGGCATATCCCAAATTTTGGGAATGGTCTCCGAATAGAGCTGATTGCCGGATCCCCGCTTTTCAAAGTGTGTCACTTTTGCCCAGGATCCAACTCCGCCACCCTGGATGGGATTCCAGTTCCACGGCGACCATGCCTTGTGCTGGCCTCCCTTCCTGCGATCAATGCGGTTTCCGGCATAGTAGGATTGCTGGATGAGGCGACCGGGGTCGTAGGAATTAACGATGTTTTTTTGTCCCAGTGAGGTCCAGGACAGGTGGGTGATGGAGGCGCCCATTGCCTTGTCGATGCCAACCTGCACTGTCCCGTTGTCAATTTTGAGAAGTCCGGGTTCGGGCCGCTTGACCGGAGGTTTGGCTTGCAGGAGCGATGCTCCAAAAGCGAGGGCAAGGCAGAGTCTCATCTCGTTTTCGAGTTGAGTTCTCCATCGCGGGTTTCTCCGTCAACGTTGGTCTGCCAATAATGGCCGGACTCTACGTGAAGGCAAGTGAGCCAGCCACCGCGGCCGACATCTGTATCGACGTTGATAGCGTGGCCGAGATTAAGTGGAAGGTGCGGATCCTTCTGTGCGGTATGACCACAGATCATAATCTTTCCGGATTGGTGAGGGAGAGGATTACCGAATTTTTTATGAATGAGGGTGAAGGGATGCTGCTTGGAAATGGGAATGTCATGCTCAAGGTTAGCGTGGACGAAAATGTGTGAATCAGTCTCGTGGTAGAGCTGGGTGTTGCGGACAAAGTCCCAGTGGGATTCGGGAACAGCCTCGAAGCCCGTAGGCCCGTAAGATTTGAGAGTAGCTCCACCGCCCCAAGCCTCGAGCCAATGGGCTAACTCTGTCTTGTCGAGATGAGAAAGGAGGAACTTCTCCTCGTGATTTCCATGGAGGAAAGTGGAATTGTATTTCTTTTTAATTCCAATGAGGAAATCGATGACCCCTTTGGAATCGGGGCCGCGATCAACGTAGTCGCCGACGAAAATTAGATGGTCTTCCGGGGTAGGTTCGATGATTTCGATCATCTTCCTGAGGGGGGCAAGGCAGCCATGAATATCGCTGATCACAAGTGTTCTCATAAGTCCTTAGGTAGGATTAACGATTTTTTTGCCATGAGTTAAGCACAGAAGTGACTAATGCAGTGCAACTGCTTTTGATTAAGGGATTAGGCTGCTGGAGTAAGTAATGTCCATGGCATTGTCCCCATCTTCATTCCGACGAGATCCCTAAACGACCCAGACGACAACGATAAAGGGAGTCGTGGTGGACGCCGAACGATGGGTGATGGTTTTGATGACCGTCGAACGGGCGATATCGAAGCAGGCGTCGAAGTGGAAATATCTTCCTCCCACCCAAAAGTGCTACGAAGACGGAGCTTCTGTATCAGGTTATCTCAAAACGACCGGGTAACGCCGGCAGTGTGCTGGTAAACTACCCAAAAGAACTTTTGGAGAATGGCTTTCTGAGACGAATCTGCGATCATCCTATGCCTCGTTCGAAAGCTTTGGAATGGGGTTTTCCTTCTTTCCTAAAGCACGACGCATTTTATCTAGAGCAATGTTTTGAAGCTGGCGTATCCTCTCGCGAGTGACACCGAAGTCGCGACTGATTTCCTCAAGAGTCAAGGGTTTCCTGCCGTTCAATCCGAAGCGGGCACCGATGATTTTGGTCTCTCGCTGATCGAGAAGATGCAGAAGGGGCCCGAGCTCGCTGTGCATTTCTTTCGCCGTGAGAGCGTCCGAAGGATCTACTGCCTTAGAATCGCCTAGGGTCTCCCCGAAGGTTGTGGCGCCATCCTCACCCACGGGAGCGTCAATCGAAGTCGGGCGCTGGGCTGCCTGTTTGAGAAGAGCAAGCTTCTTGCGAGGTATACCGAGGATTTCAGTTAATTCCTCGTCACTCGGCTCGCGTCCAAGTTCCTCGGTGAGCGAAATAGAGATTTTCCGAAGTCGGGAAATTTTGTCGACCATGTGAACAGGAAGTCGGACCGTCTTACTTTGGTTTGAGAGCGCCCGCTTGATTGATTGCTTGATCCACCACGCAGCATAGGTCGAAAGTTTCCCACCTTTCTCGGGATCGTATTTCTCCACGGCCTTCATAAGGCCGATGTTACCTTCAGAAATTAAATCTGCTATTGGGAGACCGTAGTTCGAATAATCTTTAGCAATTTTGACAACGAGTCGCAGATTCGCGCGGATCATGTGATCACGGGCGGCTCCGTCCCCATCCTTAATCCGCTCCGCGAGCTCCAGCTCTTCGTCGATCGTGAGGAGGGGAGTTTTTGCAATCTCATTCATGTAGAGGCGCAAGATGCTGTCAGAATCCTTATTCATTTCGTCAGAAAGTGGCACATAATCTAGAATTGACTAGAAGTTAGATAAAGTTTTTGCAGTTTTTTTCAATATTATCTCTAAAAAAAATAAAACCGTCGAGCTATCAACTCGACGGTGCCTACGGCAGAAGTGTGCGGTCTACCGAACCGGATCATGCAAGTCGCACGGGGAAGGCTCCCTAGGACTTGTAGCGGAGGCGCTTTTTGTGACGATTGGCCTTCATGCGCTTGCGGCGCTTGTGCTTGCTGATCTTGGTCTTTCGACGTTTCTTAAGGTTGCCCATGGTTTTTGTAGTTAGGGTTGAGTTCTGCGGGTTTTTTAAACCGCAATTCCGTTAAATTATTTGATTTTTCAGGAAACGATCTTGTTTAGAGGGTATTCGATTATGCCTTCTGCTCCAAGTTCTTTCAAATCTGGGATAATGTGGCGCGCCACTTTCTCGCAGATGATCGTCTCGAGTGCAAGCCAGCCATTCTCAGTTAGTTTGGACACCGTAGGGCGGCGTAGAGACGGTAGGCGCTCAAGGACCGCATCTAGGGACGCCTCGGGCAAGTTGAGCTTTAACCCGACTTTGTCGCGGGCTTCCAGAGCGCCTTTGAGCATCATGACCATACGTTCCATTTTACCGCGCTTCCATTCATCGTCAAAGGCGCTTTTGCTGGAATAAAAATGAGGGAAGGAGGAGAGCAGCTCATCAACGATGCGGAGCTTGTTGGCACGGAGGGACGATCCCGTTTCGGTGACATCCACAATCGCATCAACAAGGTCAGGGACTTTGACTTCGGTCGCTCCCCAGGAGAATTCGACGCTGGCCTTCACGCCCTTTTCGGCAAGATAGCGCTTGGTGATTTCAATTCCCTCCGTCGCGATATGCTTTCCTTCTAGATCTTGGACTGTTTTGACGGGGGAATCCTCGGGAACGACCAAAACCCAGCGGGTTGGGCGGGTTGAGGCACGTGAGTAGGGAAGTTCGGCGAGATCGACCAGATCGACGTCGTGACCGTAAGCCCAATCTAGACCGGTGATTCCGCAATCAATGAATCCCTGATCAATGTAACGGGCTATTTCTTGGGCCCGGATCATATAGATATCTAGAGAATCGTCGTCAGAAGACGGGCGGAGGCCACGATCCGAACTGTAGATGTTATAGCCGGCCTTCTCGAGTAGATCGAGGGTCGGTTTCTGCAAGCTTCCCTTCGGAAGCGCTATTTTGAGTGAGTTGACCACGCGGGGCGGCGGTTTTAGCCACGAATCTCAGGGAAGCAAGTATTTTGCGCGATTCGCCCCTTCCTTTCAGTTGTTCTTAAGTGAGAGGTTCTTTTTCCTCGGGTGAAGTGGGACATCCCATCAAAGAGTCGCCTCGCCGTAGTAGGGTTGCAACGCTTCCGGAATTTGGATGATACCGTCTGTATCTTGGCATTGCTCGAGGAGGGCTACGAGAAGACGGGGAAGAGCGGTGCCGGAGCCATTCAAGGTATGGCAGAAGTTGTTTCTTCCCTCGGCGTCTTTGTAACGAAGTTTCATGCGGCGCGCTTGGTAGTCGCCAAAGCAAGAACAGCTTGAGACCTCGAGGTATTTGCCCTGGCCGGGAGCCCAGACCTCGATGTCATATGTCTTACAGGAGCTAAAGCCGACGTCGCCGGTACAAAGTTCAATCACCTGATAGTGAAGGCCGAGCTTTTGGAGAGCAGCCTCGGCATGACTGGTGAGTTCCTCTAACACATCCATCGAAGTTGCCGGGTTGACGATTTGTACGAGCTCAACTTTATCGAACTGGTGCATACGAATAATACCGCGGTTGTCTCGACCGGCACCCCCTGCTTCACGTCGGAAACATGGTGTGTGGGCCGTCATCTTAATGGGGAGATCATTTTCGGCGAGGAGAGTGTCGCGGTAAAGATTGGTGACGGGAACTTCGGCGGTCGGAGCCAGGAAGAACTCGTTGTTCTCCGTTCCATACATATCGTCTTCAAATTTTGGAAGTTGGCCGGTTCCCTCCATACACTCACGTTTTATGATGTGGGGAACATTAACTTCCTCGTATCCGTTTTCGCGGCTCTGGATGTCTAGGAGAAATTGAATGAGAGAGCGTTGAAGTCTGGCTCCTTTGCCTCGGTAAACTGCGAAACCTGATCCGGAGAGTCGGGCCCCGTCGTCAAAGCTAATGATGTCTTTTTCTTCGGCGAGGTCGAGGTGATCCCGAGCTCCGGCCAAGGCAGGTTTTTCGCCCCAGCTACGTATAACGGGGTTGGCCTCTTCGTCAGTACCAATCGGGCAGTCTTCGTAGGGAAGATTCGGGATGTTAAGAAGAAGCTCCGTTTGGCGTTTTGCAGCCTCGCTTCCTTCGTCGTCTAAAATTTTGATTTGCTCACCAATTTTTTTGACTTCTGCCTCGATGCCTGAGGAGTCCTCGCCATTCGCACGGAGTTTTCCGATTTCCTTGGAAGTGGTTTTTCGCTCGGACTGGAGAGCTTGTTTTGATGTTTCGTTTTTGCGACGGGTTTCGTCGCAAACGAGGACTTCGTCGATGAGGTCAGCCGAGCCATCGTGACGATTGGCAAGGCGTTCTTTGACGAGGTCGGGATTTTCGCGGATGACTTTGATGTCGAGCATGGTGGAAGAGTAGATATTTTTGAAACCGCAAGGCGCTTACCCGATTTCCGTGAGCCTGGCAAAGGTAGAATCATCCCACCGAATTGATCGGGTGGATTTATCGCAGCCGAAATGGCACGGGGAGAGTGTAACTGTAGCTAACGGCTTCATCTAGGGCGTTCCGGGCTGGTTTGAACCGCCAGCTTCGGATTGCGGAAAGGGCGGCGTTGTCGAGGAGGATGTAGCCGCTGGATTTGGCAATTCGGGCGGAAATCACTGCTCCTGAGGAGCCTATGGTGAAGGAAAGGGTGACGGTTCCTTGTTGGCCTGCGCGACGCGCGGCGGGAGGGTACTTTGGTTTTGGCTGGCTGATACCGGAGGGTTTGCTCACGGTGCGTTGGCTCGCGGCGGCGGTTGCAGCCTTCTTTCGGGCATTCTCGGCTTTTTTTGCGGTAAGCTTTTGGCGGCGCTTTTCTTCGATGCGTTTGCGGGCGAGTTCTCGTTCCCGGGCTGCTTTGGCTTGGCGTTGTTTCTTTACAATGGCGGGATCGGCTTTGGGTGTTGGGCTGGGCTCGGGTTCCTGCTGTGCAACGGGTTCGGGGACGGGAGATTCCTCAGGGGGGATGACAGGCGCTGTCGGCTGGGGGCTGGGTTGGGGAGTGGAGGTCGATGTTGGTTTCTGGATTTGGATAAAGTTAAGGTCGATGAATTGGGCCTTCTGGATCGGTGGTTTAGGAAGGTCGATGGTGACCTTCCCCCACTTTAGAGCACCCGCAAAGAGAGCCGCCGTGAGGAGGGCGACGAAAGTCCAGATCAGGGGCTGGCTATTCCGTAAGCTCATTTTTCTTATCGTATGCGAGATTGATAATACCGCTTTTGCGGGCAATTTCCATCACTGGGAAAATAATTTCGGCACGCGCAGCTTTATCGATCCGGAGGACGAGGGCGTCGATATCGCTGTGTTTGATCGCGTCTCGGAGTTTACTTTCGAGCTCTTCCTTAGCGGTTTCCTCTCCTTCGAGTAAAATGACGTTTTCGGAAGTGATGACGAGTGAGAGGTGGAGATCGTCAGGACTCGCAGTGGCTGACTCCATGGGACCTACAGGAAGCTCAACCCGGCGATCTGGTTTAATGAATTGGCTACTCACCATGAGGAAGATGAGAAGTTGAAAAACGACGTCGATGAGCGGGGTCATGTCGATCCCGGCATCAATACGGCGTTCTCTGGCAATCATTATATTGTGAATGGGAGGTGATTGGTTGCAGGAGGGATTGATAAAGTTACAGCGCTATTTGGCGAAGAAGCGTTCGCGGAGGTGAGAGGTGAGTTCGTTGAGATCGTGGACAAGTTTGTCGACGCGAGCTTCAAAGATCCTGGCCATAGCCATGGCGGGGATGGCTACGAGGAGGCCGGCGACAGTCGTGAGGAGCCCGGTCCAAATGCCATCAGCAAAATCGGCCGGTGTGACGCTTTCTCCCAGTTTGGCTATTTTTGAGAAGGCAATGACCATACCCCAGACAGTTCCAAGAAGTCCGATGAGAGGAGAAATAGCGGCGATGAGAGCCAAGATACGCAAACCGCGCTCATGTTGGCGGATGACGCGGGACGCTTCACGCTCGCTGACATTGAGGGTGTGCTCTTCACCATCGGAGGTGGCCTTGATGAAGACGGAGCCTACTCGGGAAATAGGATTAGACCGGGAGGCCTTCCCTTGGTGCAGGGCCCGAATCGCTTTCGAGAATCGATATCGATGAAAGGCATAATAAATGAGGCGTTCAAGAACGATTAGAACCGTAATGAAGGCGAGAATGAGGAGGGGCCACATAAAGTCACCGCCTTTAAAAAAGAGGTCTTTTAACGAGAATTCCATCGGTTGGGAGGATGCTGCCGTCTCGGCGCCGTGATCAAAAGCCAGAAATCTTGATTTAAGGAATCGGCTGATTGAACCGGAGCGATTTCCAGTTGACTTTGATGGTCAGCTAGTCAGTCTCAATAGGAGAAGAACGAATGGAAATTTTTTAAATGTCCTATTTCGCGCCTCTGAAAGAGAAATAAACCCTTCAGAAAGTAGTAGAATGAAAATAAATACTCGAACTAAGCATTTAGCTGCAGTGGCTATCGCGCCACTGTTACTCGCTTCTTCAAGCCAAGCTGCATTTGTCATCACGGCCGTGGTAGATGGTGGTCTCAGTGGGGGAAATCCTAAGGCCGTCATTCTTCAATCTACTACCTCAGTTTCGGACCTCTCCGTTTGGGGATTAGGTTCTGCTAACAACGGCGGAGGATCGGATGGTATTGAGTTCACATTTCCTGCCGGAACTGCATCGGCTGGAGATACATTTGTGATTGCCGGTAATACGGCTTCGCAAGATTTCTTTGCTAATAATTTCGTTCAAGATTTCACTCTTTTGAATGGGGGTCAGTCTGCCACCATCAATGGAGATGACGCCATCGAACTTTTCAACGGAGAAAATGTTGTGGATACCTATGGCGATATAAACACCGATGGCACTGGCGAAGATTGGGAATACAAAGATGGGTTTGCCCAACGGACCGGAGGGTCCGCGGGAAATTTTGATCTTAACAACTACTCGATCAACAATGGATCTTTCGATGGTATGACCGAGCAACAGCACGCTGCAGTTTTCGCAGGAGCTGGATTTACTGCTGTTCCCGAGCCGTCTTCAGTCCTGCTTCTCGGCCTTGTGGGGCTTGGAGTGTTACGTCGACGCCGTTAGGACCTCTCCCACTCTATTTCATAGGAGCTGCCTCAATCGAAGGTGGCTCTCTTTTTGTATCGATGCAAAAGAGAGGGGATCTATTTCCCTTTAAGTTGTTGAACATAGGCGTCGATGCCGCGACCAATCCGAACGCGGTAGTAAGCATTCTCAATAAAGTCTTCAATAAGAACTCGATTGACGAGAGCTGAGCCTTTCGAGCCCTCTAAATTTCCATTCAGAACCTCCGCAAGATATTCCTGCTTCTTGTTCGGCGGAGCTTGCTGGCGAAAAGATCTGACGAGATTCGCGATAAAAGCATTACGGGACTCAGGAGTGGTGAGAATATCAGTTGCTGCGATTTTTTTACCGTCTCGTTTTAGTCGCTCGGCGGTTTTCGCCATGGCTTGATCGAGAAATTTGAAGAAGAAATCGTTGTTTATAAATCCAGCTTTGTTCAGTGGTTCCTGATCTAAAAAGTCGACAAATTGATTGGCAATGGACAAGAGGCGGGTGCGCATTGAATTTGCGAGTTTTTGGTCACGCGAGGCGTTTTCGATGAGTTGTTGGAAAGCCCGCCGTGTGAAATCTTGGCTCATTCCGGAACCTCTAAGGTCTTGGCGTTGGACCTTTTTAAGGTCGATGTTAAACCGGGAAGATATCGCCTTTTTGCCAGGGTTATTAACCCAGGTTGTTCGCTTCAACGAGCGAGTTTTCTCTGCGGATGTGATGACTTGTGAAGTGATGATGCCCGTCTTGGATTTGAAGGTGACACTGCCAAGTTTGCCAAGGTCGGCAACGACTGCTTCATCTGTGTTACTGATGAGTTTTTCGGTTTTACCCAGAAGTTCCGCCTGATGGGTGCTGAAGCCTATTCCCAAGCGAACGTCAGCTTCGTCTAAATACAAATACGGTTCAATCTGTAATGGAATGCCGGGTTCCTTATCCGGGTTGATGATCTCGACAAGCTTGCGGCATCGTTTTGCCAGTTTTTCTAATCCTTCAAAAGCAATTTTCTGATCGGCCGACTGAAGAAGATAGATGCCGTCCGCGGTGGTCCATTGCTGGCCTTGTTGCATTAGCTTACCTTTCTCATCCATGAATTTTGATATGAGATACGACCAGCCAGATCTAAAATCGACACCAATTTCGATGGTGCCCGTTTGGCCTGTATTTGAGCTCAGCTCGTAGGTTGCTTGGTATCCTTTAAGCTTTTGGTGGTTGGTCGTGAGCGCATTCAGGGTCTCACTCAATTCACTAGCAGGAGCCATTTGGCAGACAACTAAGGTGAATGGAATCAGACATTTGGGAAAGGACATAGGCGGGGATAACCATGACCCATTGACCGGGCGAGTCAAAAGACGTGGAAGAATGGATTTGAAGGTCAATTTAAGATTGCCTCATCTTCAAGGAATCTGTATTTGCCACGGTAGTTATCACTTCTCTATGGAATTTGTGCTCGAGCGACCTGTCCTTGTTCTTAATCGGCTGTGGCAGCCGGTCCACACTTGCTCGGTAAAGCGAGCGTTAAAACTTCTTTGTTTGGGTCATGCCCAAGTGGTGCAGACAGAGGGGGAATGTCGCTACCAAACCCACGATATTGGATCGTGGGTGGAGTATTCAGGTGAGCAAAGGGAGTCGACGGCTGCTGAATTGGTCCACTCGGTCAAGGTGGCTTTAAGGGTTCCCAAGATTATTGTCTTGGCGCTTTATGATCGTGTTCCTCGCAAGGAGGTGAAATTCACACGGCAGAACGTTTTTCTTCGTGACAAATACACTTGCCAATATTGCGCCGAAATTTTCCCGGAGAGCGACTTGAATCTCGATCACGTTGTGCCGAGGGACAAAGGCGGAAAGACGACCTGGGATAACATCGTGACCTCATGCATTCCCTGTAACACCCGGAAGGCCAACCGCTTACCCCTTGAGATTGGAATGCAACTTCTCAACGAGCCGCGTGCGCCAAAATGGAGACCGCTTTTTGGCTTTCGGAAGCAGGCGAGCGAGCAGGTTTGGCAGGAATTCATTTCGCCAGACCGGAAGAATGTGAGCCTTGGCGCGTAATCGCTGGTCCTTTGACGTATTTTCTGGTATTTCGCCTTTGTGAACTTTCCAAATGAAGCTGGCGGAGTGATCCTGTGGTTGCAGGTGGTTCTCGGTTTTGTGGGCTTCTTAGTCATGGTGGAACGCATGGTCTTTTTTCAACATGCTCGGACCAAAGTGGCCGATTTGCTATTGGGAATCACCAATCACGTCCGTAAAAAAGCTTATGCGGAGGCTCTGCACGAGGCATCGCGTGCGCGAGGTCCGGAGGCGCGCGTTGTTCACTCGATTTTAATGCGCCATCATTTGGACCGGACAAACCTCCGTGAGATCGCACAAGAAGCTGGTCAGTTGGAAGTGCCACGAATCGAGCGCTACATGAGGGTTTTGCTCGGGGTGGCTATGCTAGCTCCAATGCTGGGAATGTTCGGCACGGTTCTCGGTTTGATCGAAGTTTTCATGAAGGTGGGTGCAGCTGATTCGGCGGTGGCCCAAGCGGCTTTAGCGGGCGGTATGTTTCAGAGCTTGGTCTCCACAGCGGTCGGGCTGGCACTTGCGATTCCATCCTATCTCGTCTACCTCTATCTCTATGGGAAGGTCCAACGAATGCTGCACCGTCTTGAAAGAGCTGGAATTGAGACCGTGAATATTGTGTGCGACAGCCGTGAACATGATCGGATCGTTTCTTTTCGCGATAGTTTGGAGCAACAAGCCAAGAATTTGGAAACGAAGTCTAAAAAGCCATCCCTAGGGTCAATGGTTACCGAGCAGAAAGACTCCTAAATTATGAAGCTTAAGATGTCATTGCCTGAGCGTCCGGGATGGATTTTCGTAATTCCGGGTTTTGATTTTATCGCTTTGCTCCTCGCACTTGTAATGTTCACCGGGGTGGTAGCGAAGGAGAGCTACGTTGAGATTAAGCTGCCGCCATCCGAGTTTCGTGGTGTTCGTCTGGGGGATGAAAACCCGGTGGTAGTAATGCTAAAGGGCACAGCGGCGGGTCCGGTTTATTATGTGGAAGGAGTTAAAGTGCCTCAGGCTTCCCTCGGTCGGCTTGTTTTGGAGTCCGCCGAGAAGCGGGGAACCAAGGCGGTGGCGATTAAAGTGGATTCCGAAGCGACGATGGCGGAACGTCAGGTTCTCATTAATACGGTTGCTAAGCTAAATGGGATAAGGATCTTTGAAGGCTATCGCCGGGAGGACCGGCTAGAGAAGTCTCCTTGAGTAATGTTTTGGCGTTATCGAAAAGTTTTACGTGACCGGGCTGCCGGGATGGTTTTTGACTGGCGTCGGGGATACGGTTCCTCGTATCGCTTGCTTATCGCTTTCGTGGTTTCAGTGGCTTTTTGGGTTGGGATCTATGGATTCATTCAAGTAGATGAAGCTGAGCCGGTGGAGCTTGAACAAAATGAAATTGATGTCGCGGTCGTAGATTTAGATGCGGAGCAAAACCGTTGGTTGGCTGAGTTAATTGATAGGAAAACGCTTTTTCAGCAAAGGTGGAATGTCAATGATCCCACTGTTATTGACAATGTTGTCGAGGAGGCGATGGCCGCTACTTTCCCTCGTGGTTATGATCCGACTTTGCGTCAGATCTCACTTCCTCAGCCCGAGGCGAGTTTGGCAAATCTGCCTGGAATGGGACCTGATGCTCTCCCTACGCCAGATGCCGTGGCCTCAGTAAGGTATGCGACGGAAAAGGAAGATTGGTGGATCGAGGTCAAGGTCATCGAAGGCCCCGATGGTTTGGATTCCTTTAGGTTTCCTTTCGAGTGGCCACAGGATCCTAAGTTGATGAGCGAGGGTGAAATGTGGGCGGTCGTTTTAACTGCAGACTGGCAGGGGAGCGTTGTTGCGGTTGAGAGTTGGTGGGAAAAAGCGAATGACGTTCGGACTCAACCGGTTTTGGAAAGACTGCGAAGCGCAAAAATAGAACCTATAACTAAAAAAGGATCGTTGCGAACTTGGAGGCTTGAAGCAGAAGTTGTGAACCGACTTTCCGAATAATGATTTCTTCGCTTACCGACCTCCTCGTAGTGATCGTCTTTCTGGCGTTCGTTTGGGTTTTGGTGGACTGGACTTTTTCCTTTTTTGCGGACCGGCAGAATGAACGAAGGTTACGATTATCCACAAGAGAGTGTCACCTATGTGGTAAGCGTTATCCCGAGAAAAATCGGGTTAAACTCTCCACATGTCCCAAGTGTTCTGCCCAAAATATCCGGGGCGGACATCGGAAGTTAGGCTAAACCTGATCAATTACTGGCCTTGCTTTTCACAGAAACACAAGCTAACCACAATTTAACATTCTAGTAGCAATGGAAAATCGACGCGTCGTAGTGACAGGGATAGGGGCCGTGAGCCCCTTGGGGAATGATGCCAACTCAACTTGGGAAAGCATGAAAGCTGGGCGGAGTGGAATCAAATTGATCGAGTCCATGGATACAAGCGAGTATCCAGTGAAAATTGGTGGCGAGGTTCGCAAATTTGATCACACCCAATATTTTTCGAATCCCAAGGATGCTCGTCGCATGGATCGCTATGCGCACCTTTCTATCGCGGCGGCCCAGATGGCGCTGACCGAATCAGGGCTTGCCGAGAGCGAAATAGATCGTGACCGCGTAGGTGTGATGCTTGGAAGTGGGATCGGAGGTCTAGGCACTCTTGAGAATAATCATACCGTTCTTCTCAATCGCAGTCCGAGCCGCGTTTCACCCTTTACCATTCCGATGATGATTTCCAATATTGCGAGTGGAGTTTTCTCGATGGAGCACGGATTTGGTGGCCCGAACATGGCTATCGTCACTGCCTGTGCAACTGCCAACCACAGCATTGGTGAAGCATGGCGTATGATCAAGTTTGGTGATGCCGAGGCTTTCATTGCTGGAGGTTCGGAGGCAGCGATTTTACCTATGGGACTGGCTGGTTTTGGTAACATGAAGGCTCTCAGCACCCGGAATGATGATCCGTCCGCCGCTTCCCGTCCGTTCGATACTGGTCGCGATGGTTTTGTCATGGGGGAAGGCGCAGGAGTTGTGGTGGTTGAAGAGCTGGAGCACGCGAAAAAGCGTGGCGCAACTATTCTCGCTGAACTTACCGGATATGGTCTCAGCGCGGATGCTTATCATTTGACCTCTCCTCACCCTGAAGGTTTGGGGGCTGCTCGTTGCATGGATATGGCTCTAAAGCATGCCAGATTGAATCCTGAAGATGTGCAATATGTGAATGCGCACGGCACCTCGACTCCGCAGGGCGATATCTGCGAGAGTAAGGCGATCAAAAAATCATTCGGTAAGTGGTCTAGGGAAGGCCTTGTCGTTAGTTCGACCAAATCGATGACCGGGCACCTTCTAGGCGCTGCGGGTGGCGTCGAAATTCTCGCCTGTATCAATGCCATTCGTGATGGTGTGATTCCTCCTACAATTAACCTTGAAGATCAGGATCCCGAGTGTGATCTCGACTACTGCGCGAACATCGCACGTGAAGTTGAAATCAGAGCTGCTTTAAGCAACTCCTTTGGCTTTGGTGGGCATAATGCTTCCTTGCTGGTAGAGAAGTTTTAAGTGGTGAATATAGAGCAAATGGTCGTTGACCGACTCCTAGAGGTGGGTTGTGGTGATTTTGTGGTTTGTGGAGGGGCCCGGAACGCTGGTTTTGTTGCCTTGCTTGAGTCTGCGGAGGGGTTACAAGTCTGGCGGCATTTTGAAGAACGAGGAGCGGCCTTCTTCGCATTAGGGCGGGCCAAAGATACTGGACGACCCTGTGTGGTGGTGACCACCAGTGGAACCGCGGTAGCGGAGTGTTTGCCTGCGGTAGTAGAGGCATATTATAGCTGTATTCCATTAGTGGTGTTGTCGGCGGACCGTCCGGAAAGATTCCACGGAACCGGAGCCCCACAAGTGATCGAGCAAGAGGGGATTTTTGGAAACTATGCAGTGAGTAATCTTGATCGATGGAATGGTCGCAAGCCTCTTCATCTGAATATTTCCCTTGAGGAAGAAGTGGTTGATTGTCCTGGCTGGGAGGCTGGGGTGAAAGGATTTCTTCCTGAGAAGGTTTCTTTTGAAGTGAAGGAACTACGCAATTTCCTCAGTGATGGCATCTTCAAAGGAATTATCGTAATGGTGGGTGGATTGGATCCGGAGGACCGAGAAGATGTTTTTTACTTTTTAAAAGATCTAGGGATTCCAGTGGTGGCCGACGTGAATAGCGGAATCCGTGAATTACTTCAGGACCTCCTGGTTCCCGAAAAAAGCTTTGTGGGGAATTTGCCCGGAAGAATTTTACGATTGGGCGAAGTTCCAGTGGGGAGATTATGGCGTGATCTTGAATTAGATTCTTCGACCGAAGTTCTTTCAATTTGCCGGAATGGTCTGCCGGGACTGGCGCGAGAATCGAAAGTGATTCATGGCAACGTTGGCAGAGTAATTCGTGGATTAGGTGAAGTGGATTTTATCGGAGATGTACTTGATGATTTTCAACGGGGGCGGCCAATCTTTTCTAAGATTGATGAAAGGTTGGAATCTTTTCCGGATAGCGAGCCGGGATTAGTGAACTTACTCTCGGTTTATGCGACGACTGGGGAGAGCTTGTTCATTGGTAACAGTTTGCCAATTCGTGAGTGGAATGAGTACGGTCAGAGAGATACTCCTTACGCGCGGGTTTTTGCAAACCGGGGTGCCAACGGGATCGATGGTCAACTTTCGAGTTGGCTTGGAGCCACTGCCGAGACTCCGGATTCGTGGGGGGTATTTGGTGATTTGACGACACTCTATGATTTGGCTGCCCCGGCCATGTTTCCCCAAGTCGAATGTCAGGGGCGTGTTATTGTTGTGATTAATAATGGAGGGGGGCAGATTTTTGAGCATTTGCCGAGGTTCTCACAACTCACTAAGAATCAAAAAGATGTTATCGTACAGCCGCAAGAGTTTGATCTCAAGAGCTGGGCGCTGATGTGGAATATGGAGTATTTACGGATTGAGAATCGTGAGGGGTTCGACGCTTTGGAGGTGGGAGAAAAGGCCTTATTGGTAGAGCTGATTCCAAACTCTGCGGAGACAGCGCAATTTTATGCGGTGTGAACAGTCTTGCGTAAAGCTTCCGAGTGAGTTACGCCGACCAACGATATGAGGAAGCCGATCATCGCCGCCAACTGGAAGCTCAACAAGGGACCGTCCGACACCGAAGACTTTATCAAGAGTTTTGAGAGTAGACTTTCTGATCTCCCCAAAGGTGTCGATATTGTGATAGCTCCACCTTTCGTTTCGCTTCCGAAGGCTACGGAGCTAATGGCTCACTCCAAAGTGCGAGTCTCTGCGCAGAATATGAGCGAAAAGGATAATGGTGCTTTCACTGGAGAAGTGAGTGCGATCATGTTGAAGGAGATTTTTGTAAACTACGTCATTCTTGGTCATTCGGAGCGACGGGCTATTTATGGTGAGTCGGACGAGTTGATTAACTCCAAGATCTTAAAAGCTCACGAAGTTGAGTTGAAGCCGATCTTCTGTATCGGCGAGACTCTCCAAGAACGTGAGGATGGGAAGTTGGAAGAGATCCTTCGTAATCAGCTTACCGAAGGTATGAAAAATGTGACTGAGAAGCAGGCACTTGATACTGTGATTGCTTACGAGCCCGTTTGGGCCATTGGAACTGGAGTAACAGCTTCACCGCAGCAAGCCCAAGATGCTCATGAATTTGTTCGGTCTGTGCTGACGGACCTTTATGGAATTTCAGTCTCGGAAAAAATCCGTATCCAGTATGGTGGTTCGGTGAAACCCGATAATGCAGCTGAACTTCTTGGTCAGAAAGACATTGATGGGGCCCTCGTCGGGGGAGCTAGTCTCGAGGCGGCAAGTTTTGCGGAGCTAATTAAGAATGGTGTGGTAGCCTAAAGCGATTATGGAAAGAGCGGTTTTTGGGACCCGGACTGGCGATGTTCTCGTCGGCTATGGGCCATTTACCGCCTTGGCAGAGCCACCCGCCGGAGGGGTGGCTTTCTACAAGAATGATTTCTCGCTTAGTGAAAAAAAGCCATGGCTTGTTCCGGATCGGGTTGAATTTCTCAACAAGGCACCCGCTTCAGGAGAGTGCCGAATTCAATGGGAGGAACCAGATCCCGTAAGATTCGCGGAGGTTTTCCGCGAGGTTTCTGGAGCGATCGGGCAGGGAATGATCGAAAAGTCGGTCCCTGTTGTGACCGAAAAGGGGAAAGGCAAGTGTTCGCCCGATACGCTTCTGGCTTCTTTGTTCCAAATACCCAAATCTCTTCGGCCATATGGCTGGATTGGAGAGGAAGAGGGTTTTTTGGGAGCAACTCCAGAGGTTCTATTTCGCTATTTCGACGGCCGGATATACACGATGGCCCTAGCCGGGACGGCGCGAAGTGAGGAGCAGAGGCTCTTTGCGGTCGATGATAAAGAAATTCGTGAACATGAGTTTGTCGCGCAGACCTTGATTGCAAAGCTCTCAGATCTTGGGATGGTGGTAAGGCGCGTCCGAGACATCCTCGATTTGGGTCGGTTGATACATTTTCAAACGCTTATCAATGTTGAGCTCTACCAGTATCAGGAAACGAAGACTTTGATTGAGCGCTTGCATCCAACGCCGGCTCTCGGGCCTTTGCCTAGGACTCCGGAAACTATTGCGCAACTGAAAGACTGGCGTGAACGCTTGGATTGTCCGGTAGAATTTGGAGCACCTTTTGGATTGTTTAGGGATGGTGATTTTGAAGCCTTGGTGGCAATCCGAATGGTGGCTTGGAAGGGAAATGATTTTGCGCTTCCGAGTGGGTGCGGAGTGATCCAGGAAAGCCGTTTGGTAAATGAATGGCGTGAGCTTGCTTTGAAGCGAAATTCAGTGCGCGATTTGTTCGAGTCTTCCCAATGAAAATTTTAGAATTGTCACAATTAGCGGAGAAGCTTGATCAATTTTTCCATCTGGTAATTTGGGAAAAGAAGGATGGTTTCGAGGTGGTGGCGATTATGGCTGAACAGTTTCAGGATGCCTTTCCGTTGCCAATGGAAGTTCAAGCAGCAGCTGCCAAAATTGGTATGTTTCTGGATACGACAACAGCGGCAAGGCTACAAATTGAAAATATGCCCGATGATTTTTGGGAGGAATTCGACGAAGTTACTTATGGGAAGTATCTCAAAGTGTCTCGGTTGGGCCAGCCGGGAAGGAAATATCTTGAGATTTTCCATGTAGTAAATACCGGGCAGAATTTTGAGCGTTCATCGTTCAATGATCTTGGGCTTTCCGAATCTGACCTTTTAAAAGTAGCCCGGTGGCTGCGTGAACACTCCATCTTTGATCATCGGAGTGGTGATCTTATCATGGAGATCCTCACACAGCTTCAGTAACTCATGTGTGGATCCTTATTGCAGGCTCACATTCCCATTTTCTTTTTTATTCCGACGTGGCCTTGCTTCGGTGAACTGAGGTTTAATTTTTTCTACTCTAAGTAGGGCGTGACGAGCCACGGCTTACTGTGTCAAATCACGTAGTGAAGGGAATCAAGATCTGGTATCTGGAAATTACGGAAAGGGAGCGATTTATTCCTTCCAAGGTTGTCATAAATTTGGGCTTAAAACCGACCGATGATGCGGCCATTAATACTCGATTTTATAGGGAGGTTGGCGGGAATTGGCAATGGGTTGATCGCCTGAATTGGACAAATAATCAATGGGAGAAATGGGTGAGCCGCGAGAACCTAAGAACGTGGGTCGCTCACCTTGGAGATAAAGAAGTAGGTTATGTAGAGATGGAAATTCAGGAAGGAGGAAGTATAGAAATCGTTTATTTTGGACTGTTACCTCTAATGATTGGAAAGGGAATTGGAGGAGGGATGCTTTCTCTTGCGGTTCGAGAGGCTTGGCAAATTAAAGGGACTCAAAGGGTATGGTTACATACCTGTAGTGAGGATCATCCTCATGCACTTGGGAATTATGAAAAGCGAGGATTCCACTTGTTCAAGACCGAGGTGATCTGATGGAAGCTTTAATTTTGATCGCCTTCAGTGAAACAAAGAATCCGAACTTGAGAAGTCCCACGCGTCACGTGGGGATAAAATTTCAAAATGACGTTTGATTAAGTTGGTAACTCGTGGTGCTTTACTCATTTTCTATTTCCTTAAGGAGCGTATCTACAGCCTCGTCCATGGCTTTCCCTCGAGTGTTTTTGAAGCGAATTACGCCTTTGGCATCGATGATGTAAATCGTAGGCCAACCTCGGACTGCCCAAGCGGTGGCGATTGGGCCGCCGGTTCTTCCTCCGTCCCAGAATGAGGGCCAAGTAATATTGTTTTCTTCAATCGCCTTTTTGTATCTTTTGGAAGAGTCGCTGTTGACTCCAAGAATAGTGAAGGGCTTGTCTTTCAATCTTTCAACGAGCGACCGCTCGTGAGGATACATAGCGCGGCAGGGGCCTCACCAATCACCCCAAAAATCGAGGACAACGATCTTTCCCTTGTAATCAGAGAGCTTCATTTCTTTTCCCTCGACATCTTTTCCGATTATTTCAGGGGCTGATTTTCCAATCGCCAATTTTTCTTTCGCTTCAAGTGTCGCTTTCATCATCGCGGCAACCTTACGGCCTCTTACTTCAAAGTCGGCATGCTCAGTATTCAGTTTTTCGACGAGGGCTTTATATTGGGCAGTTTTTGCTGTCTCGCGTTCAATCTGGATGGCTTGAATGTAGCGCGCGGCTCCTCGAGCGTCCTGAGTTTTACTTTTTTCAACGACGGTCGCGAGAAAGGCTTGGGTGTTTTCTCCCTTAGCTCCGTAGAACGAGAGAATGACTTCTGATAAATCGCTGTGATCGAGATGATGCTTTTCAAGGACAGCAAAAATTACGGGCTTTAATTCTTTGCCACGATTGTGACTTGAGATCCAAGAAATAGCCTTGAGGCTCGCTGCCTCAGCGGGGCTTTCTTCCGCAAGAGTGTACAGTGCCTCAATGGTGTCATCAAATTGTGGATAGCCTTTTTGATAGGCTTCGCGCTGTTTTTCACGAGGAAGGGCCCGGACTTCGTCCATAAATTTTTTAACGGCAGCATCTTGGGTTTCGATGAGTTCGCTAATTTGGTCCGCGATTTTGTCTTTGGCGTTAGTTTGTGCGACTACGAGTCCGGCAGTGACAACCAACATAATGAGCAATTCTTTTGCCTTCATGGGCAGATTTTTAGATGAAATTCAAGTGGTGTCGATCAGGGAGTGTTTAGGAGGGACTTTACTTATGGGGTGAGATGGCCACTTTTTTGTCGTGCCGCAGTTGGATCCATCAATCGTAAATGATGCGTCATCGAGTTCCGAAGTGCTCGATGCTTTTCTCGAGTATCTTATCGAAAGTGGAACGGAGCCCTATGACCATCAAGAAGAGGCTATCCTTGAGCTATATGAGGGAAAGAATGTTATTCTTAATACTCCAACAGGATCGGGGAAGTCGCTGGTTGCCCTCGCGCTTCATTTTCGAGCAATTTGCCAAGGACGAAGGTCATTTTATACGGTCCCAATCAAGGCGCTTGCTAACGAAAAGTTTCTTGCGTTGTGCGAAACATTTGGTCCGGATCAAGTGGGAATGATTACTGGAGATGCCACGGTGAACTCCGAGGCGCCGGTAATTTGCTGCACGGCGGAGATACTTTCTAATATGGCCTTGAGGGAGGGATCACTGGCGAAGGTGGATGAGGTGATTATGGACGAGTTTCATTATTATTCGGACCATGAACGAGGGGTGGCTTGGCAGATTCCCCTCTTGACCCTCCCTCAGGCTCGCTTTCTTTTAATGTCGGCGACTTTGGGAGAGACCGAAGTATTTCAAAAAGAATTAACTGATCTCACGGGAGTAGAGACAGTTTTAGTGAAGTCGGAAGAGCGTCCGGTTCCCTTGGAGTTTTCTTACAGCACAACCTCTCTTGAGGATCAGGTCGACGAGCTGGTTAGTTCGGATAAAGCACCGATTTATCTCGTGCATTTTACCCAGCTGTCCTGCGCTCGGACGGCGCAAAATTTGATGAGTCGGAATTTTTGTTCGAAAGAAGAGAAAGCCGCTATTTCTGAAGTTCTTAAGGATGCTGATTTTAAGAGCCCTTATGGGAAAGAGATAAAGAAGCTTCTTCGGCACGGGCTTGGGATTCACCATGCGGGGTTATTACCTAAGTATCGGGTTCTTGTCGAAAAGCTGGCGCAGCGGGGGCTCATGAAAGTGATTTGTGGAACTGATACACTAGGGGTAGGAGTGAACGTGCCTATCCGTACTGTGCTCTTCACCCAGCTTTATAAATTCGGAGGACAAAATACTAAGATTCTAGCAGTCCGCGACTTTCGTCAGATTTGCGGTAGAGCGGGGCGGCGGGGCTTTGATGATGTTGGCTACGTTGTGGCTCAGGCTCCTGAATATTTTATTGAGAATTTGAAGGCTGAGGCCAAGGCTGCGGCGAAGGGGAAAAAGAGTAAGGCTCAGAAAAAGAAACCACCGGAGAAGGGTTTTGTAAATTGGGATGAGAGGACCTATGAAAAACTACAAAGTGCTCCGCCAGAGAAGTTGGTCTCTAGTTTCAGTATCCGTCATGGCACTTTGCTCAATATTCTTTCAAGAGAAGGCGAAGATGGCTGTGCGGAGCTGCGCAGAATCATCAATGTGTGTCACGAGCTGCCGGGAAGGAAGATGACGCTGCGAAGACAAGCCTTTGCTCTTTTTCGTGGTTTGGTGGAAGGGAAGATCCTAACGATTATTCCGAAGGAGAAACGTACGACCTTGGCCAAGGTGGAGTTAAACGTAGAATTGCAGGATGATTTCACAATGAATCAGGCTCTTGGGCTTTACTTAATCGAAACTATCCCAAAATTGGACAGCGAGGCGCCTGATTATGTCGCCAATATGCTTTCGCTTATTGAGGCTATTTTGGAAGACCCAACCGCAGTAATTCGAAAGCAAGTTGATAAAATCAAGACGGCTTTGGTTACGCAGATGAAGGCAGACGGCGTGGATTACGATGATCGTTTGGAGGCTCTTGAGGAAGTGGAGCATCCGAAACCAGGTAAGGATTTTATTTACCAGACTTATAATGATTTCGTTCTTATTAATCCTTGGGCCAAGGAGGCGGGAGTCAGACCCAAGTCCATCGTGCGGGAAATGTTCGAGGGATGGTCCTCATTCGAGGATTATATTAAAAACTATGGACTTGAAAGGAGTGAGGCGGTTTTACTTCGCCACCTTTCTGCGGTGTATAAGGTTCTTGTGCAAACGGTGCCCCCTTTTTTAAAGACCGAAGAAGTTGAGGAGGCTGAGTCATTCCTAGAAGAAATAGTCCGTGGGGTTGACTCCAGTTTGATTGATGAGTGGGAGAGATTGCGAGATCACGAGGAAGTCGTTGAGAAGGCTCCGGTCAAGGGGGTTCCTTACACGAGGCGAAAAGCCGAGTTTGTGCGAGCAACTCGCAGAGCGATTTTTGATTTCGTGAAGGAGATCTCACTTGAGAATTACGAAGCCGCCGCTGACTTAGTGGGGAGTAAGCCTTTCGAGATTCGTGAGATGATGAAGGGGTATTTCGAGGAGCACGGGATTATCCGCATGGACCCCGAGGCACGAAGCTCAAAGTATCTCCGTATTGAAGGTGATCGTTTGGAGCAGATTCTGGTCGATGAAGAGGGGCTCAACGACTGGAGTGTTGTTCTTGAATTGGATCGGGCGCAATCGGACTTGGAAAACCGAGTTGTTGTATGCTTGAGAGAGTTGGGACCGTTTTAACGATCGCGATCGTAATCTTTGAGAATAGATCGTGGATTTCTAATATACCAAGCGTAGCCGTTACGACGTTCGGCTTCGATTTCTTTGATTGAAGATTTGATGATTCCGTCGCGACCGGAAAAAATAGGTTGCCCAGTCTTAAGATCGGAGAAGCGGGCCCAAAGAGGTGGAGAATTTTTATCTTTAACGATGGTTTTATCTCCGTCTTTTTTGATGACTCTGATGCCATTAATCTGCTTCTCTCGAAACCAAGTAATTGCTCCGTTGATTGATTTGAGAACCTTACTAGAGGGTTTTTTGATCGCCATGAGATATCTTACGATACCTGCACTTTCTGCGCCGCTGAGGGAAGGGTGTTCGTAAGATCGTGCTTTAGCAGGTAAAAGGGTCTTTGCATCATGCTGGGCACACCAAACGGTAGGTTTGCCATTGATGTAGATCTGAGTTTGGAGGATGCAATCAAGGCCGAGATTGAGCGCTTTCATGATCGAAGATTTTTCATCCTCCCTCAGAAAAGTGATGGAATCATTTTTGAGATCTCGAAGGAAGGACATGACTCCGATCATCGCACCATCGTTGTAGGTGATGTGAAGACTGTAACCGGAACTATAGGGTCGCTGAGGCCATCCGCCGTTGTCGTATTGGCTAGTAAGGAGGAAGGCTATGCCGCGGTGAAGAGAGGTTTCAATCTCAGGGCTCGGCTGGGCCTGCCAGACACGAGTCAGAAATTTAAGTGGTGTATAGGTTGCTCCGTTGTCGAAGGTGGTATCCTTAAGATTGCTACGTTGCTGGGTGAGTTCTTTAAGACCGACCGTATCAATTGCTCTTGAGAAATCTTGATTCTTGGGCCACCCGCCATTGTCGCGCTGATAGAGCATGACCTTCTTGGCGAGCTCCCTTGCTTCAGGCGAGCCATACCAATTTAATTTTTGGTTAAGCGCACTTTTCCAAGAGACTTTTGCGTCGAGGAGGCAAACAGTGGAAAGAAGGAGAGCAACAACCTTCATTGGGAGGAATACGATGTGGGGTGAATCTTGGGTCGGCCATAAAGAACAGGCCCTATTTTCTGGGCCCTTTCGATTTAAATTTTTTGAATTATTTGGTGTTCCCTCCTTCTGGGCCAACGTCTTTCTTGCTCAAGGCGGAACCTTCGAGGACCTTGCTGAAATTGGGAGTGGTAACCGAATATTGAAAACCGGAGCCGGAACCGGCTGCTCCAAAGCGACCTTTTTTATCAAGGGCGATAAAGTTTAGGTGGAGATCTTCGGCTGATTTTGGATCAATGGTAGCGATACGTTGAATCGTCTTCACACAGGCCTCTTCGGGGTGGAGTCCCTGTCGCATATACTCCACAACCATGAAGGACGCGCAGTAACGCATAACGTTTTCTCCTAATCCAGTGGCACCTGCCGCTCCAACTTCATTGTCGACGTAGAGCCCACTTCCAATGATAGGGGAGTCGCCAACGCGGCCTGGGAGTTTGCCACCCCATCCACTGGTAGAGCAACCACCGGCGATGTGACCTTTACTGTCGAGGACGAGTAAGGCGACGGTGTCATGGTTGTCTTTGGGACGATCGTTGGGAATGGGTTTACTTTGTTTTTGATGCCATTCTTCATGGAGTTTTTGAGAATCGACCTTGATCGATTCTAGTCCTTCCCTGATCGCAAATTTCTGAGCTCCGTCGCCAACGAGCATGACGTGAGGAGTTTTCTCCATGACCCGTCGGGCGGCAGTGATGGGATGAATAATTCCTTCGATGGCGGCTACGCTCCCGGCGTTGTGGTCTGATCCGTTCATGATGCAGGCATCTTGTTGGACCACCCCGGCAGCATTGGGGAGACCGGTGATTCCAACCGAGCGATTTTTCTCGTCTGATTCCACCAGGCGAATGCCTTGTTCAACTGCATCCAAAAGAGAGCCCTTGTTTTTAAGTGTGTCGAGAGCTTTATCGTTACCTGCTTTCCCAAAGGGCCAGGTTGAGACGATGAGCGGTTCACCGGTCGCGGCTTCAGCTTGGACTGATTGAATACTGGTTCCCATAATAAGACTTGAGGTGAGGAATTGGCGTCGGGTAGAGGGCATGGCGAAGTGATCGGCTAGGATTTGAGGTGAGCGTCGAGGGCTTCTTTGATCAACTGGAGTGCTTGGTCTATTTCATCGGCACTGACATTGAGCGGAGGCAGAAGTCTGACGATTTCGGGGCCAGCCGGCGGGACTAGAAGACCTTTTTCAATGAGGGCTTCGCAGAGGTGAATGGATGGCATGCTACTTTCAGGAATATGGAGAGCATCGAAGTTTAATGCGATTCCGAGAAGGAGACCATATCCGCGAACTTCTGTGATGGCGGGATGATTCCAGCTCTCAATGGTCTTTCGGATTTGGGCTTCCCGTGCTTTGACGTTCTCGGTGAAATTCTCCGCGATAATAGTTTCGATGACCGCTTTCGAGGCGGCGCAGGCGAGAGCGTTGCCTCCATAGGTTGAGCCATGACTGCCGGGGCCGAGGAGGTGGGCGTGCTTTTCGGCAACATAAAATGAGCCGATTGGGAAGCCGCCGCCCATACCTTTGGCCCACGAGATGCCATCGGGGACGAGGCCGGGAGCGATCGTGTCGTAACCGTTAAGATCGCCAGTCCGACCGAATCCGCACTGCACTTCATCGAGGAGAAGTAGGAGGTCTTTTTCCTGGGCGAGAGCAGCGAGGCCTTCAAGGAATTCCTTGGTCATCGGGTTCACCCCCCCTTCGCCCTGGATGGGCTCGAGGAGGAAAGCGATGGTCTTGTCGGTGAGCGCGGCCTGGACAGCATCAAGGTCGTTGGGCTCAACGTAAGTGAAGCCGGTCGGAAGAGGATCGAAGCCTTCGTGGATTTTGGCTTGGGCCGTCGCGGTCATGGCTCCAATAGTCCGACCGTGGAAGGATTTGTTAAAGGTAATGACATCGTAGCGCCCGGTGGCTTGGCCGAATCTCCGCGCGAATTTGATGAGCCCGTCAACCGCTTCCGCTCCGGAGTTGGAGAAGAAGATCTTACCCGGATGTCCGACGACCTTTTCGACAATGAGTTCAGCGAGGTCAGCCTGTTGTTTGATGTAGTAGAGATTGGAACAATGCATCAGAGTTGCCGATTGTTCCGCGATGGCTTGTGTCAAGGCGGGGGTGGCAATGGCCCAGCGAGCAAACCGCGATACCTGAGCAGAAGTCGAGATATTCACGACCGAGCTCATCCCACACTCTAGTGCCTTCACCGCGGGTTACGGAAAGGGGAAATCTCCCATAGGTTTCTAGGACATACTGTTTCGTTTTCTCAGTGGTGGTCATGGGCATCTAGAAGGAAATGATACTGTTTTTACGGTGAATTTGGAAGCGCGACGATCAAGCATCAGGGTGGATGGCTCAAGAAGAGCTAGGTGCGACCTTGCGGAATGAGAATTCTCAAGGAAATAATACGAGTGTATCGCCTCTGGGATGGTCTCAAAAAGTGAAATACCCCATCTGCTCCGAGTCAAATCAGAGCGCTGTTTGTCGAAAGGATTTTGGCTGAGTGTTTTGGATCGCTGATGGGCTAATTTTTAGGTGAAGTTAAACGTTAATAATGTCCTTGCGATAGAAAGGCGATATTTCCTGCATTTCGCAGTTCAAAAAACTGATCCCAGACATTAGGTTTCGGCGAAGCTAGTGTCTAAATCTCAAAAAATTATAATCGCCTGCGGCGGAACAGGAGGACATTTATTTCCCGGAATCGCTGTTGCCCAAGAGCTTAAGGCACGGGGGCACAAGGTCCTGCTCCTGATTTCTGAAAAGAAAGTCGATGCTCAGGCCTCCCAAAAATACTTGGGCCTTCGTTTTGAGACTGTCAGGGCCATTGCGAAGCCGCCGACGTTTTCGCTCAAAATGGTTTCTTTTCTGTGGCTTCTGCGTAAGACAATAAAGCAATGCGGCCGTATCATTGATCGCGAGGAAGCAAATGTGGTTCTTGGAATGGGAGGGTTTACTTCTTTTCCTCCGGTAGTCGCTGGCTCAAAAAAAGGACTTCGAACCTATGTGCATGAATCCAATGCTATTCCTGGGCGTTCTAATCGTATGACGGCCAAGCGTTGCACTGCGGTTTTGGTGGGATTGGAGGAAGCTTCAACTCACTTTCCTGATATCGAGGTGATTCATACCGGAACTCCGGTTCGTGACGAGCTTGAGAAGCTTCCATCACGCCAAGCAGCATGCGAAAAATTCGGTCTTGATCCACTAAAGAAAACGCTCCTCGTGATGGGGGGCTCGCAGGGTGCGAGACGTCTTAATGAAATAGTTGCCGAGGGAACGGAGGGCACTGCATGGCAGGTTCTTCACTTGACTGGGCAGGCAGACTTTGAACGTCTTTCTGAACAAGTGGGCAAGCGTGATGGCTATAAGATACTCGCCTTTTGTGAAGGTATGGCGGCAGCCTATGCGGCAAGTGATTTTTGTGTGGCGAGATCTGGGGCTTCGTCTCTGACAGAGTTGAGCCATGTAGGGTTGCCCGCGCTTTTGGTGCCCTTCCCCTTTTCTGCTGATGACCATCAAACAGCTAATGCGCGCGTCTTCGAAAAAGCAGGGGCTGCGATCTTAGCTCATGAGAAAGATCTCGAGGCTAAAACGATCACTGACATGTTGTCTGAACTCGATGATGGAATTCGTGAAAGTATGTCGGAATCGATGCTGAATCTCGCGGATCCCGCCGCAGCGGCCCAAATCGTTAATGTTATTGAAGGATGACTATTGAGCAATTTAGCGAGAAAATTTTAAATCCGGAGCAACCACTCCGGGTTCATTTGATCGGCGTGGCAGGTTCGGGTATGAGTGGGTTAGCTCGGCTCTTGATTCAGATGGGCCATCGGGTTAGCGGGTCCGATCGAGTGACTTCTGGGGAGACGGAGCGTCTCCGCAAGTTAGGGCTCGATTTTTCTACTCCGCATTCAGGGGAAGCTGTCAAGGGTACTGATGCGGTGATCTATTCCTCGGCGATTCGTTCCACAAACCCCGCCCTTTCCGAGGCTTTAGCGCAGAAGATTGCGACCTTTCGGCGAGCAGAATGCCTAGCGGCTATTCTTTATACAAAGGAAGGAGTGGTTGTTTCTGGCACCCATGGGAAGACAACCACCTCGGCAATGATCGCGCATATTCTTCGCCAAGGAGATCTCATGCCTTGTCATTATGTGGGGGCGGAGATCCCAGTTTTAGGTTCCAATGCCGAATGGAACCAAGATGGTGAGTATTTGGTCGCAGAGGGTGACGAATCGGATGGCACGTTGGCCCTGTATCATCCGAAACACGCAATTGTGTTGAATGTCGAGGAAGAGCATCTCGACTACTACACGCGGGGGATTACGCAAATCCGTGAGGTTTTTAGTAACTTGTTGAACCAGACTTCGGGTTCCCTTTTTTATTGCTGTGAGTGTAAAGAAGCGACTCAGCTTTGTGGAACACGCGGAAATTCTATTTCGTATGGTTGGAAGGATGCTGATTGGACTGCGACTGATCTTTCTGGGCAGATCGGAACAGTAAGTTTTACGGTTAACTATAAGGGTAAGGAGCTAGGCAGGGTTCAACTTGGAATTCCCGGTCTACACAATGTGTTGAATGCTTTAGGAGCAATTGCGGTGGCTTCAAGTTGTGGGGTTGATTTTTCAAAAATGGATCAGGCCCTTAGTTCTTTTGCGGGTGCTAAGAGACGATTCGAAACCAAGCATCTAAGCAAGCGATATCGTATTGTGGATGACTACGGTCATCATCCGACGGAGGTTGCGGCTACGTTACAGACTGCTCGTAGTTACGAGCCGGACCGCGTAATTGTGCTCTTTCAACCTCATCGCTACAGCCGGACTCATAAGCTAGCTGATGATTTTGGTAAGACCTTACAGGCTGCCGATCTGGTTTTCGTGACCGATATTTACGCGGCCAGCGAAGATCCTATTGCTGGTGTGAGTGGGCAGACAATTGTTGATGCAATTTTAGCTAATGGCTCTACGAAGGCATCCTTCGTCCCGGATCTTTCAACCGCACATCACGCGGTGGGGAATATTCTAGCGGAGGGTGATCTTTTTTTGACTTTGGGGGCGGGAGATGTTCATGAGGCTGGCAATAAAATTATTCGTGATCTTAAGGTTTTAGAAGAAATCCGAAATGAAACAAAAGTCTCGGCAATCAAACTTTACGAACCGATGTCGCGTCACAGTACGATGCGTGTTGGAGGTCCGGCTCAGTTTTGGATTGAGCCATCGGAATTTGGGCAATTAGCCGATTCTGTTTCTTTCTGCAAAGCTCGGGGGATTCCAGTGCGAATTGTGGGGCGTGGATCTAATCTGTTAATTCGAGATGGAGGAATTCGTGGGGCTGTTATTCATCCGGCAGGGGGTGCTTTTGCTACGGTGACTGTTGAGGGGAATACGATCACGGCAGGTGTTGGAGTTCGCTTTAAAAAAATCTCTAGTATAGCACGCGGGCACGGTATTGGCGGATTTGAATGGATGGAAGGAATCCCGGGGAATATCGGAGGTGGACTGCGTATGAATGCCGGAGCAATGGGAGTGGAAACTTTCGACCAAGTTGTCACATTAACTTTTCTGGATGAGGATGGAGAGATTAGAACGCGCAAGCGTGACGAGATAAAATTCTATTACCGTAACGTCCCCGAGCTTCGCCGGAATTATGCTCTAGAGGCGACCTTCGCAGGAGTCCCTTCAGATCAGCAAGCAATACAGGAGAAGCTTAATGAATCTCGCCATCATCGTAATACGACTCAGCCGAAGGCTGCGAGTGCTGGGTGTACGTTCAAAAACCCCGCAGTCTGTGGCGCGGGTCAGTTGATCGATGAGATGGGCTTGAAAGAGACTGGGGTAGGCAAGGCCGAGGTGTCGCCGGAACATGCTAATTTTATTGTTAATCGAGGTAAGGCCAGTGCTTCTGATGTTCTTTCTTTAATCGAGAAGATCAAAGTGAGGGCAAAGGAAGATAGGAGCGTGGAGCTCGAGACTGAGATACAGATCCTTGGTGAGGATCAGGTTGTTTTTTAGGAGATTGTCGCAAATAGATTCTTTGTCATGATCGAAGACATGATTTTGAGAATTTTGAGTACTTTTCTTGCGGTCTCATCCGTGGGATCGGCGCAGCCAAATATTATTATCCTCTACTCTGATGATGCAGGATATGCCGATTTTGGTTTTCAGCCGAATTGCGCGGCGGATATGAAGAAACTAACGCCCAATATCGATCGTATCGCAAAGGAAGGCGCGAGGTTTACAAATGCTTACATGGCGGGTTCGGTGTGCTCGCCCTCCCGCGCAGGTTTAATGACTGGGCGTTATCAACAGAGGTTTGGCTATGATAATAATCTTCCTCCTGGCTTTCAAAGTGGTTTGGATTTGAAGGAGAAATTTGGAGTCAACTACCTCAAACCTTTGGGCTATACCACGGGGTTAGTTGGTAAGTGGCATCTTGGATATCCCGAAGAGTATCACCCCAATAAACGCGGGTTTGATTGGTTTTATGGTCTTCTACAAGGTTCACGACCTTATTATGAAATACCGAAACCCAGCGCACACCGAGTGATTCAAGAGAATGGCAGGATTACTAAAGAAGATGGCTACGTGACCGATCGTTTTGGCGATGCGGCCTGTCGGTTCATCCGTGAGAATAAAGAAGCGCCGTTTTTTCTTTTCGTCTCTTTTACTTCACCTCACGGCCCCCTTCAGCCCAAGCCAGAAGATGTGAAGAGAGTGGCTCATATTGATCAGAAGAGGAGAGCCGGCTATGCTGGGTTGGTCGTGAGTCTTGATGACAATGTAGGTAAGGTGTTGAATTGCTTAAAGACAGAAGGTTTGGAAGGAAACACGATTGTCTTATTTACCAATGACAATGGCGGGCAGACTGCAAATGGAGCTAATAATACCCCACTTCAGGGGAAGAAAGGGACTTTGTGGGAAGGTGGTGTGAGGGTTCCTTGGGTGATGAGATGGAAGGGTGAAATATCAGCTGGAAGTGTCATTGATCAGCCGGTGATCGCGCTTGATCTTCTGCCGACCTTGATTGAGGCAGCGGGTGGGGAGGTGTCTTTGGATTGGAATCTTGATGGGAGAAGTTTTCTGGAATTACTTGGTGGGAAGCGAAAGACGACATCGGTGGTGGAAGTGCCTAGACCGTTGTTTTGGAGGCAGGGTGGGAGTGGCGGTCCTCGGGCTATGAGGGAAGGGAAATGGAAAATTATTCATAATCGTAATTCTGGAGATAAACCCGCACTCTTTGATCTGAGTAAGGATGTTGGGGAGTCTAGAGATCTGTCGAACGAAAATGGTGAAGTGCTTAAAGCGATGTTGAGAAAGCTGAATGTTTGGGAGAAGCAACTGGAGGAGCCGCGATGGGGACCTGGAGCTCTCAGAAAAAATTCAAAAAAGAAATAGGATGATGAAACTTAAAACACGCATTGGATTTTGGGCCCTTTTACCTTGGGTCGCTTTGGCTGAGACAGAGAAACCGAATGTCATTTTTATCATGGCGGATGATCTCGGCTACGGCGGCTTGTCATGTTATGGAAGTAAAACGATCAAGACTCCACATCTCGATAAGCTTGCTTCGACAGGAGTGAAGTGTCTTGATTTCCATTCAAACGGAGTAGTCTGTTCTCCAACTCGGGCTGCTTTGATGACAGGACGTTATCAGCAGCGGAGTGGCGTAGGCGGGGTCATTACGGCAAAGTCTCATCGCGATACGGGGTTGCCCCTCAAGGAATGGACGCTGGGGGAGGCCATGAAGGAGTTCGGTTATGCAACAGCTTTGTTTGGGAAGTGGCATCTAGGATATCCGGCGAAGTTTAATCCCATTCATCAAGGATTTGATGAATTTGAAGGCTTCGTTTCGGGTAACGTTGACTACCATCGCCACATTGATCAAGAAGGGTATTTTGATTGGTGGAAGCGGGACAAAAAGGAAGATGAACCTGGTTATATTACCGATCTGATTACGGAAGATGCGCTCTCTTTTATCGATCGCAAAAAGGACAAGCCCTTTTTCCTCGTTTTGCATCACGGCGCGCCCCACTACCCGTTGCAGAACCGGGGGACTCCTGGCTTCCGGGTGATTGGGAAGAGTAATCGTGAACAGCCTAAACAGAAGGTGGACCGGAAGGCTGTTTATTCTAAAATGGTGGAAATTATGGATGAAGGAGTGGGCCGTATTGTATCGAAGCTTGAAGCGCTTGATTTGAGAAAGAATACTTTGATTGTATTCTGTTCTGACAATGGGCCAGCACCGGATGGTTCCTCTGGCGGATTACGTGGGAGAAAAGGGCAGGTCTTTGAGGGTGGGCACCGGGTGCCGGGGATCTTTAATTGGCCTGATCGATTGCCAAAAGGAGAGGTCTGCCAGACCCCAATTTTGACCATGGATTTACTCCCTACTTTTATTTCGATGGGAGGGGGAAAGATCGAGCCTAAGCGAAAGTTGGACGGGATTGATGTGACAAAAGCTCTGAAGGGAGCCGCCATCATTCGGAAGCCGCTTTTTTGGAAACATGGTGGTAGCTTGGCGGTTAGAGATGGCGATTGGAAGTTGGTGGTGACAGTTGGGAAAAAGAAGAAACAGTCTCTCCTTTATAATCTAGCTAAAGACCGAAATGAGGTGAACAATCTTTCCACAAAGCATCCTGAAATAGTGGGCAGACTCACGTTACTTGGTGAGCAATGGGTCAAAGACGTCACGGTTGATTCGCCGGTGTCTCAATAAAAAAGTAGCGGTATTGTTACTGGTGCTTTTTGATGGTTTTGATGCCAGTCAATTCGCCAGAATCCTAAAGAAGATCTTTGTGGTTCCTGGTTCGCTCCGGCATCAGGACTGAAGGGGCTTGTCTTCTAGATTCTCTCAACTTTCGGAAATTGAGCGATCAATCGAAGAGATTCATTTGAGGTGAGTTGGCCTCAGGAAGAGCTTTCTTGGCTTTGGGTGAATTCTGTTCCCCTCCGGTTGGTTTGGCAGAACTCATCTCAAGATGGCTAAGGATTTCCTTGGCTCGATCGAGAATATTTTTTGGTAGACCGGCTAGACGGGCGACTTGGATACCGTAGCTTTTATCGGCTTGTCCCGGGAGGATCTTGCGAAGAAAAATGATGTCATCATTCCATTCGCGAACCGCGACATTGAAGTTGGCTACGGCGTCTTTAGAGTCCGAAAGAGCGCAGAGTTCATGGTAGTGAGTCGCAAATAAAGTGCGACATCGTACCTCGTCATGAAGGTGCTCTGCAACCGACCAAGCGATCGAGAGGCCATCGAAGGTAGCGGTTCCACGCCCGATTTCATCCAGGATGACGAGAGAGTGTTCGGTAGCGTTGTTGACGATGAGCGAAGTTTCATTCATCTCGACCATGAAAGTTGATTGCCCTTTAGCGAGATCATCAGAAGCGCCAACCCGGCAGAAGATACGATCAGTAAGGCCGATGTGGGCGTGTTCGGCGGGAACATAAGCACCGATTTGGGCCATTAGGGTGATGAGGGCGATTTGGCGAATATAGGTCGATTTTCCGGCCATGTTGGGGCCGGTGAGAATTTGGAGAAGGCTTTGTTCGGGATCAATGAGGGTGTCATTGGGAACAAACTTTTCTTCGACAAGGGTTTGCTCGAGAACTGGATGGCGGCCATCGACGATTTGTAAATGACGTGATTCGTCGAGAACTGGGCGGGTGTGTTGGTAGAGTTGAGCGGTCTCGGCAAAAGAAATAAGCACATCAAGTGTGGCGAGAGCGTCGGCAGTGTTTTGGAGGGGAACGAGATGATCAGTGACTCCCGCACGGAGTTTGATAAACTCTTCGTATTCCAGTGATTTTGCCCGGTCGTCGGCACCAAGAACTTTACCTTCCACCTCTTTTAGTTCGGGCGTGATGAAGCGTTCGGCGTTAGCCATGGTTTGCTTCCGTTGGTAGTCGTCGGGAGCCTGATCTGCTTTCGCTTTGGTGATTTCAATAAAGTAGCCGAAGACGTTGTTGAATTTAATTTTAAGGGTATCGATTCCAGTGCGTGCCCGCTCGGAAGCTTGCATTTCAGCAATCCATTGTTTACCGGAGCGGGATGCGTCCCGTAGTTCGTCGAGGGCTTCAGAATGACCGTCACGAATGATTCCCCCGTCCCGGAGTTGGGCGGGCGGCTCATCAACAAGGGCATGTTGAAGAGTCTCAACGAGGTCCGGGAATTCTTGGACGAGATCTGAAATTTGAGATTTAAGATCCGACTCTGCAGAGGGAAGAGAGGAAAGGTCGGCTTTGAGGTCGGGAATTCGCTCGAGCGAGACCTGAAGGGATTTGAGATCACGGGCATTACCCGATCCTTGGGAGAGTCGCCCAGTGGTGCGTTCGATGTCACGGATCTGCTTAAGTGAATCGCGAAGCTTGGTAAGAAGGTATGGTTCGGCAAGGAGAGAATCGACGAGATCGAGACGGGCAGTGAGTTCAGAAAGATCGCGCAGCGGATGAAGAATCCAGTCACGAAGCTTACGAGCGCCCATGGGGGTTGAGGTTCGGTCGAGAACTCCAAGCAAGGTGTGTTGCTTTCCGGAGCGGGAGTCAACAAGGTCGAGGTTAAGTTGTGAAGCGGAGTCGATGAGGACGAAGTCAGCGACATTTCTGACTGTGAGTGCTTTTAGGTGATCGCAGTTTCGCCGCAGTTGGAAAGTGAGATAATGTAAAGCTCCTCCGGCGGCGGACAAGGCGGCGGTCATTCCTAAACAGCCGAAGCCATCGAGCGATTGGACTTTGAACTGATCCTTGAGAGTGTTCAAAGCTTGATCTGACAAGAAGGCATAGGAGTCGTAAGGAAGGCAGTTTAGGAGCCCGCCAAGCTCTTTGGCTTGGTCTTCTGGAATGAGGAGCTCAGAGGGTGACAGACGGGTCAGTTCGTCTTCGAGTTGTTGTTGATCAGCGAATTCAGCAACCGTAAATTCTCCGGTGGTGTGATCGGCGTAGGCAAGCCCAAGGCAAGGTTTCTTGACGGAGCCACCGAGGAAAACGGCAGCTAGATAATTGTGGCGGGTATCATCGAGAAGAGAAAGGTCATCGACGGTAGAGGCCGAGATGATCTGCGCGATCTCGCGTTCTACAATTTTTCCCGGCTGAGGTTCGGTAGTCTGCTCGGCAATGGCGACTCGCTTGTTAGCCTTGATGAGCTTCGCAATATAACCCTGCGCCGCGTGGTGCGGAACGCCGCACATGGGAATATCATTTCGCTTGGTGAGGGCGACATTGAGGATTCCTGCAGCCACTTTGGCATCTTCGAAGAACATTTCGTAGAAGTCGCCGAGGCGATAGAGGAGAAGGATGTCATCGGGCAGGGACCGGCGCATGGCCATATATTGGACCATCATCGGGGTAAGCTTTTTTTCTCCTGCCATTACTCCGCTTATTTAAGAGAGCCTAGGCGGCGGGGGGAATCGTGAAATCAAGAAAAGCCGCTTTTCGCTGAATTGGCATTAGTAGACGAAAAGTTGCGAGCATGAAAAGAGATCTTGTAAGGTGACTTTCGGCTTTCGATGGTGAGGAATGGCAGTCAGGCTTCCGGTATGAAATTACACTGTCTTGAGAGTGGGACCTTACTGGAAAAGGATGGCGAGTGCCACGCGGTAGAAAACGAAATTCTGGGGCGACTCTTTCAGTCAAAGGTGGGGGAAGTGGAGAGCATTTTGGAAGGTGTGAAGACCTCTAATCCGGTGGGAGTGAATGGGGGGATTTTGCCGCCGGTCCCCGATCTCACCGAGATCTGGGCTGCTGGGGTGACCTATTTGCGATCGAAATCGGCGAGAATGGAGGAATCGGAGAAGGCGGGTGGTGATGTTTTTTATGATATGGTCTACGATGCGGAGCGACCTGAGTTGTTTTTTAAGGCGATGGGTTATCGGGCTATCGGTGCGGGCGGGGAAATCCGGATCAGAGATGATTCTTCTTGGGATGTGCCGGAGCCAGAATTGACTTTGGCAATCAATTCGGGCGGGGAAATCTTTGGATTTGCGGTAGGGAATGATGTGAGTTCCCGTTCAATTGAGGGAGAAAACCCACTGTATTTACCTCAAGCCAAGGTTTACCGAGGAAGTTGTGCGGTTGGGCCATGTTTGTTGCTGGGGCGTGACGCTTTAAAGTCTGATGCTTCGATTAAGCTTACGATTACGCGGGCGGGTAAGGTGGTTTTCGATGATTCCACAGATCTCACGCAGCTGAAGCGAAGTTTTGAGGAGTTAGTGGAGTTCCTTTATCGGGAGCTCGATTTTCCAAACGGGGCGATGTTGATGACGGGAACAGGACTGGTGCCGGGATCGGATTTCACACTGTCTCCGGGGGATGTGGTGGCGATTGAGATCGAAGGTCTTGGAGTTCTGGAGAACGTGGTGGCCTAATCAGTCGGCGCTTTTGTAGATTGCCCTCAGTTCTTTCCTGAAATAAGCTCGGCTTTTCTGCCGTAGGTGGCAGTCCGATCTATGAAGTTTCTTCTTCCAATACTCGCCCTAAGTTCCTTGGCTTCTGCTCAGAAGGAAGCCCGGTTTGTCCGGATTGAGCTCCCTGGTAAAGGCCGCACGCTGACCCTCGCTGAAGTCGAGGTAATGGCCGGTGGCAAAAATATCG
>CASICJ010000002.1 GCA_949373085.1 uncultured Verrucomicrobiales bacterium | reverse complement strand
CCATGGCTCGCAGAAAAAGAGTTTACACCAAGCCTGAGAAGCGTGATCCGAAATTTGACAGCCCGTTGTTGGCCGTCTCATTAGTAAGGTCATGAAGGACGGAAAACGTTCCCTCTCGGAGCGTATCGTTTACGCCGCGATCGATCGCGCTAACGAAGGCACCGACACCATCGATCCTCTCGAAATCCTCACTCGTGCGATCGAGAACGCGAAGCCTCGCGTCGAGGTGAAGAGCCGCCGCGTCGGTGGAGCTACCTATCAGGTGCCTCTCGAAGTGGACTGCCGCTCGTTCCGAGTCACTTGGAATGCGTTGGATCATCAATTTTGCCCGTGCCAAGAAAGGGCACTCCAATGCATGTCGCCCTCGCCAACGAGATCAAGGACGCCGCCAACAATACCGGCAACTCCGTCCGTAAGCGTGACGACGTTCACAAGATGGCCCAGGCCAACCGCGCCTTCGCCCACTTCCGCTTCTAAGTTGATTTTATAGGGAACTCCCCACAGCCCGAAAGGGTCACTCATCATGTCTAAAGTCGCATCCATCCCACTTCGTCCCGTCCCGCTTGAGCGGACACGGAACATTGGGATTGCGGCGCACATCGATGCCGGGAAGACCACGCTCGACCGAGCGGATTCTTTTCTACACCGGAATGATCCATCGGATCGGTGAGGTGCACGATGGTGCCACCACTACTGATCATATGGAGCAGGAGCGCGAGCGGGGGATTACGATCACCTCCGCTGCCGTGACTTGCACCTGGAACCAGCGCCCTGAAGAGGGTGTTTCCAAACTCTTCCCGGGATCCAGCCAGCGCATCAACATCATTGATACCCCTGGCCATGTTGATTTTACTGCTGAAGTTGAACGTTCGCTCCGTGTTTTAGACGGAGCGATTGTTGTTTTCTGCGGGGTCGCCGGGGTGCAGCCGCAATCCGAGACTGTTTGGCGACAAGCAACCAAATACAACGTTCCCCGCATCGTGTTCGTCAATAAGATGGACCGTGTCGGAGCCGACTTTGGTAATGTTGTCGAAGAAGTGCAGAAGAAACTCGGCGTACGAACGGTTCGTATTCTGATTCCAATTGGTTCCGAAGAGAATCTCCGGGTCAAATCGACGTCCTCAATAAGAAGGCCGTTCTCTACACCGATGATGATATTCTCGGTTCGACCTACACTCTCGCTGATCTACCGATGATCAGCTCTTGCACTTGCCGAGGACGCCTATGCCGAAATTCTCGAGGCAGTCGCTGATGTCGATGAGCAAGTGGGAGAGCAGTTCCTCATGGAGGAGCCCATTTCAGTTGCTGATCTCAAAGCTGGCCTTCGCCGTGCTACGATCGCCAACGAGCTTGTGCCATCGCTGGAGGTTCTGCTTTCAAAAATAAGGGCGTCCAGTATCTCCTCGATGCTGTTGTTGATTACCTTCCAAGTCCGCTCGAAATTCCGGCAGCCGACAGGAATGGATCCTAAGGACGAAGAGAAGTCCGTAGGGTGAAAACCTCCGACTCCGAAAAGTTCTGCGCTCTCGCGTTTAAACTCTGGGCTGACAAATATTTCGGCAAACTCGTCTTCTTCCGTGTCTACTCTGGAACCGTCTCAAAGGGAGACATGATCTACAACCCACGCACTCAACAAAAAGAGCGCGTGGGCCGTTTGATTCAGGTCCAAGCCGATAAGCACGAAGAGATTGAAACCTGCTTTGCTGGTGATATCGCCGCTCTCGTTGGTCTCAAGAACGTCCAAACCGGGGATACTCTTTCGCATCAGCAAGCTGGCGTTCTTCTTGAGCCACCAAGTTTTCCCGAGCCCGTCATTTCGATGGCTGTTGAGCCACGGACTAAGGCGGACTCGGACAAGATGGTCGTCGGACTTGATCGTCTTTCTGATGAGGATCCGACTTTCGTCGTTCAAAAGGACGAGGAGACCGGCCAAACCATCATCGCGGGCATGGGTGAGCTTCACCTCGAGGTCATCATTGATCGCCTCAAGCGTGAGTTTGGGGTGCAGGCCAATGTGGGTAAACCGCAGATCGCCTATCGCGAAACTATCGACTCCAAGCTGCTGGGAGAGGGAAAGTTCATTCGCGATGCGGCCACTGGCGGCAAGAGCATGTATGGTCATGTCATTCTCGAGCTGACTCCCAACGAGCAAGGGAAGGGAATTCACGAACAGCGGAAACCTTCCGCGGGCCATTCCCAAAGAATATATCCCTGCAGTCATGAGCGGAGTTTCCGAAGCCATGACCAATGGTCAGGTGGCTGGCTATCCCGGTTGTTGACGTTCACGTCAACGTCACGGACGGCTCTTTCCACGAAGTCGATTCCAGTGACAATTCATTCAAGATTGCAGCCATCTTTGCGATCAAGGACGGCTTCTGAAAGCAGCTTCGCCTATTCTTCTGGAGCCCATCATGGATGTCGAAATCGCGACGCCTGACGAGTTCCAGGGAGACATCATGGGTGACCTGAATCGCCGCCGTGGTCAAATTCAGGAGATCGAGACCAAAGGCATTGTTGCCAATGTCTCCGCAACCGTCCCGCTTGCCGAGATGTTCGGATATTCAACGGACGTTCGCACCCTTTCATCCGGTCGTGCTTCCTATTCTATGGAGCCAGCAGTGCTTCGAGGAAGTGCCTCGCAATGTCGTTGAGAAACTCGTCGCCGAGCGCGGGGGCGGATACTAAGCTTTAAAATAACAATCATCCTACCAGAAACCTTTTCATCATGAATCAGAAAATCCGCATCCGCCTTCGCGCATTTGACCACCGGGCTATCGACCGCTCAACTGTCGAGATTGTCGAGACTGCCAAGCGCACTGGAGCCAAAGTCGCCGGCCCTGTCCCTCTGCCAACTCGGATCGAAAAATTTTCCGTCAATAGCTCGGTTCACGTGAATAAAAAGGCTGCCGATCAGTTCGAGGTTCGCACACACAAGCGCCTCCTCGACATTGTTGATCCCACCGCCCGCACCGTGGACGAGCTCAAGAAGCTGAATCTCCCCGCTGGTGTTGACATTCAGATCCACATTTAATTTTTTCTCTTTAAACTAAATTCTCCAAACGGAACCTAGACCTATGTCACTCGGAATCCTCGGTAAAAAAGTCGGTATGACTCGCGTTTTTGACGCAGAGGCAGGCTGCATGATCCCCGTCACTGTCGTCGACGTGAACGGAAATGAATTGCTTCAGGTGAAAACCACGGAGACTGATGGCTACTCTGCTATTCAGGTCGCATATGACGACCAGAAAGAGCGCCGTGTTAATCTTCCTGAGCGCACTCACCAGGCAAAGCAGGGTGCGACTGGTGCGAAGAAGCTCATTAAGGAGTTTCGCTTCGATAGCGATGCCGATCTTCCAAGTAAGGAAGAAGGTCATCCGGGCGCTGCTCTTTTCGAGGACGGTCAGTGGGTTGACGTTATCGGGACTACTAAAGGAAAAGGTTTCCAAGGGAACGTGAAGCGTCATGGTCACAACGGTCAGCCTGACGGTCACGGACACATGATGCACCGCAGAACTGGTGCGATCGGAGCTGGCTCGACTCCTGCCCGAGTTTGGAAGAACCAGAAGATGCCCGGACATGATGGGACTGTTCGTCGCACGACCCAGAATCTCAAAATTGTTCAAGTCCGTCAGGAAGATGGAGTCCTCCTCATTTCGGGCTCGGTTCCCGGCCACAACGGTGCTTACGTCACCATTCGCCCGGCTCTTAAAAGAACCGCATTTAAGTAAACCTTAGTTTTAGAAAGAACCTGATCAATGTCAGCATTCACCATTCAAGACGCCGAAAAGGCCAAGATTCAGCTCATCGCTGATGGTTCCAAGGGCGGACAGGCCGTGCACGACCTTGTTGTTGCATACCAAGCCAACCGGCGTTCCGGAACAGCCCAAGCCAAAACCCGGGGAGAGGTCCGCGGAACTGGCAAGAAGATGTATCGCCAGAAAGGCACCGGTGGTGCCCGTCACGGGGATCGGAAGGCTCCGATCTTCGTTGGTGGTGGTGTCGCCTTCGGCCCTCGCAACCGTTCCTACGCCAAAACTGTTTCCAAGAAAGTCCGCACCCTCGCTTTGCGCCGTGTTCTTGGAGAAAAAATAAATGAGGGTGTGGTTCACAGCGTAAGTTCCTTCGAAGTTGCTTCGGGAAAGACTAAGGATGCTGTTGCGGCTATCCACGAAATCACCGACGCTGTTAGCGTCATAATTATTGGTAAATCCTTCAGTGAAGAGACTCGCCGCGCCGAGGAAAATTTAACCTGGGCCAAACTGCAAACCGCTGAGAACGTCAACGTGGAAGAACTCCTATTGTGGGGTGATGTCATCATTGTTGATGATGCTCTTGAAACCCTCGCTCAACGCACCGCCTAAACCATTTAGTAAGCCATGAGAGATATTTACCGTATTATCGACACCGTCCGCATGTCTGAAAAGGCAACTCTGCTTCAGGAAAAGGAAAACACTTGGACCTTTAAAGTCGACCGTCGTGCCAACAAGATCGAGATCAAAAATGCTGTCGAGAAACATTTCAAGGTGAAGGTTCTCGGTGTTCGAACTGCCAATTGCGCAGGAAAAGCTAAACGCCGTCGTCGCGCTGATGCTGGACGCACTCCTGCCTGGAAAAAAGCCATCGTCCGCCTCAAGGATGGTAACTCCCCTGACATCTTTTAATCTTTAATCTTTAATTTTTAATTTTAGTAACCTCACTCAGAAAGGATCATTCTAATGCCTCTGAAAAGTTTTAAACCTGTCACTCCCGCGAATCGCTACAAGATGCTTCCGGGATTCGACGAAATCACCAAATCAAAACCTGAAAAAAGCCTGCTGGAAGTCAAAAAACGCTCCGGTGGTCGCAACAATCAGGGACGTATCACCATGCGCCACATCGGCGGTGGCCATAAGAAGAAATATCGTCTGATCGACTTCAAGAGGACTAAGCGTGACGAGATCGCGACCGTAGTCGGAATCGAATACGATCCAAATCGGACCTGCCGCATTGCACTCTTAGAATATAAGGACGGAACGAAGTCCTATATACTTGCCCCATCTGGTCTCACTGATGGACACAAGGTTGAGGCGGGGGAAAGCGTTGAGCCAAAGATTGGTAATGCTATGCCTCTCAAAAATGTTCCTCTTGGAACTGCAATTCACAACATCGAAATTCGTCCTGGATCAGGTGGTAAGATTGCTCGTGCTGCTGGTCAGCAAGCAGTTCTTGCCTCTCGCGACGAAGGTTACGCATTCGTTAAGATGCCTTCAGGAGAGCTTCGTAAATTCCACCAGGAGAGCTACGCAACTATCGGCACTGTCGGCAATCGCGATCACATGAAGGAAATTTCCGGTAAGGCTGGTCGGACCCGGTGGCAGGGGAAGCGTCCTTCTGTTCGCGGAATGTGTATGAACCCTGTCGATCACCCCAATGGCGGTGGTGAAGGTAAATCCAAGTCGGGTGGTGGTCGTCAACACCTCAAATCTCCTTGGGGGCACACTAAGGGCCAGAAAACCCGTCGCAAGCACAAGAACTCAACATTCATTGTGGAAGACCGTCGCAAGTCCAAGCGCAAGTAATTTAACCTGCAAGTCAATCAACAAAATTTCATTATGGCACGTTCACTGAAAAAAGGTCCCTACGTCGATCAGAAGCTTCTGCTCAAGATTGATGCCGCAGTCGAGTCGGGCAATAAAAAGCCCATCAAGACCTGGAGCCGCCGCTCCATGATCACTCCTGACTTCGTCGGTCACAACTTCGCCGTTCACAACGGAAAAACCTTCATCCCAGTTTTCGTTTCCGAAAATATGGTGGGCCACAAGCTAGGTGAGTTTTCTCCTACGCGTATTTTTAAGGCTCACGGCGGAATTGGTAAGAAGTAAGCTCTAGTTCAAACTTTCGTTATGCGTTTTCCATCCACTCAGTTAATCATCACCGGGCTTTTTGCTCTCGGTGTTGCGATAGCTGGTGCTCAGGAGACCATGTCCGAAAAGCTTGAGCGCGAGAATCGTCAGTTGAAACTTCAGCTAGCGAATTTGAACAAGAGCCTGAGAGCTTCGCTCGAAAGAGAAGATAGCAAGACGAAGGGCTTGAAAGAAATTCGCGAATATCTGGCTCTGCGGGGCAGAGACCTCTTTGAGGATCGCGATACTAAATTGCTTAACGCCGTTTCTGATTACCAGGTTGCGCGCGAGAGTCTCGTTCAACTCGAGGATTCCGTTGGCAGCCTTCTTCCAGTTATCAAAAGCTATCTGCGCACTGCCGTTGCTTCAAATCCTGAACTCCGTAAGGAGGTAGAGGTAAAGCTTCGCGAAATCGAAGTTGCTCTTGGTCAGCGTCAGCAGCCCAAGCGCAAGATCGAGAAGGGGAGTATCCGGGAAGCCCGAGTTGTCACCGTTGACTCCGATTCTGGCCTCGTTGTGATCAACGCTGGTTCCGACGCGGAAGTTGGAATCGGAATGCGGTTCCGCATAGAGCGCTCTGGCACTCACATTTGTGATTCCTCGGTTGGTCTCGTTAGGGCCGATGTTAGCGGACTCCTCTTGCTACCTCTCAACAATCCTGAAGTCACGGTTCAACCCGGTGACCTCGCAAAAATCATTACTTTATAAAACCTCACCTGACAAACTGATGTTAGTTCGTTCGACCACAAAATACGCCCGAATTTCTCCGAAAAAAGCACGACACGTTGTTCGTGAAATTCAGGGGCTTCCTGTTTCCGATGCTCTTGACGCGTTGAAATATACCCCAAAGAAATCAGCCCGCCTCATCTTTAAGACTCTGGAGAGCGCGATTGCTAATGCCGAAAATAACCACGAGCTTTCTGCCGATGAACTCATCGTCAAGGAGGCTGTGGTAGGGGAAGGACCTACCCTCAAGCGTTTTAAGCCGCGTGCTCGTGGTTCTGCCGGTGCAATTCGTAAGCGTCAAAGCCATATTTTCATCACTCTAACCGACGAGTTTGAGGCTCCTGAAGAAAAACAGCGCTCCGGAAAGCCTAAGAAGCGTGATACCATCAAATCTCTCTTTGGAGCCGGAGCCAAACCAGCTGCCAAAAAGGAGGAAACTCCAGCCGAGGAAGCTCCAGCCGAGGAAGCTCCAGCCGAGGAAACTCCAGCCGAGGAAGCTCCAGCCGAGGATGTCGAAGAGACTGAAGCTACCGAAGAGTCCGCTAAATAAGCAAAACTGAATAATTTACCTCTAAAGAATCATGGGACAAAAAGTTAATCCAATCGGTTTCCGCCTCGCGGTCAACAAAGACTGGCGCTCCAAGTGGTATGCCGAAGGCAAAGACTACACAAATAAGCTTCACGAAGATCTGACGATCCGGAGATACATCTCCGGCCGCCTCCAGGGTGCCGCTCTTGCTAAGGTGATCATCGAACGCGCTTGGAACAGCGTGCGTGTTACTCTGCATACTTCTCGTCCAGGTCTTGTCATCGGACGTAAGGGTTCTGAGATCGAGATCATGACCAACGAAATCTCCAAAATTGCTGGAGGTTCACAGGTCAAGATTGATATTGTTGAGATCCGCAAGCCGGAGCTCGATTCCCAGTGCGTCTGTGAGCAGGTAGTCATCCAGCTCGAACGCCGAATTGCTTTCCGTCGTGCGATGAAGCGCGCTGTTCAGACTGCCATGGACTTCGGGGCTAACGGAATTCGTATCCGCTGCGCCGGTCGCCTTGGTGGTGCTGATATCGCTCGTGCTGAATGGTATCGTGAAGGCAAGGTGCCTCTCCAAACTCTTCGCGTCCCAATCGACTATGGATTCGCGGAAGCCAAGACCGTTTATGGAATTATTGGCGTAAAGTGCTGGATTAACAAGAACGAGGATTCGGATAAAGGCGCACGCCCTCCAGGTCATGATCGGCCACGTCGTCGCGGTCCAGGCGGTCCAGGCGGAAATCGTGGCGGTGGTGATCGCCGTGGGGGTGGTGGAGGCCGCCCTGATAATAATCAAGATAAGCCCGCTGAAGGTGGAAGCAAGCCAGCCGCTTCCTAGACAACAACCCATTTCGTAAACCCAAGAATTTAGGAGGACAGAATCATGCCTTTAATGCCCAAAAGAACCAAGTTCCGAAAGTCACACCGTGGCAATCGGGGTGGTAATGCCCAGCGTGGCACCGATGTGAGCTTCGGTGACTTCGGACTTCAGGCCCTCGGCCGCGGATGGATGACCAACCGCCAGATCGAAGCCTGCCGTATCTCCATCAACCGCTTCCTCAAGCGTAAAGGTAAGACTTGGATCCGAGTTTTCCCTCACAAGCCCATTACCCGTCGCCCACCCGAAACTCGTATGGGTAAGGGTAAAGGTTCGGTGGATGCTTGGGTTGCTGTTATTCGTCCTGGCACCATGCTTTTCGAGGTTGGTGGTGTCCCTGAGTCCCAAGCCCGCGAAGCTATGCGCCTCGCATCTTATAAGCTTGGATTTGAAACCCGTTTCGTTTCCCGTAACAATCACTAAGCTTGATACAATCAAGTTTTAATCACTGAACTGCCCGAAAGGAATCACGTCATGCCCAAAGAAAAATTTTCTAAAATTTTAGAGCTTAGTCCTGAAGAGCTCTCGACCCGTCTTCGTGAACTCATGGATGAGGGGCTCAAGCTCCGTCTCCAACAAGCCACTGGACAACTTGAAAATACTGCCCGTCGCGGCATCGTCCGTCGAGAAATCGCACAGGTGAGGACCGCTATCAACCAGCGTAAGTCCTCCTAAGGAAGCCTGACCGAAACCAATTTTTAACCTATTTCAAAAAAGATGTCCAAAAATCAGGAAGCCCAAGAAGTCCCAGCCAAAGAAGACTTCGTCCCATCCGAGGGATCTGCCGCAAACAAGAAAACACGTGTCGGAATCGTGAAGTCTACGGGTATGGAAAAGACAATTGTTGTCGAGTATACTAACCGTGTTCCTCACCCGAAGTTCAAAAAGATCATCAAGCAGTCCAAGAAGTTTTATGCTCACGACGAAGCTGGTGAGGCCGCTGTCGGCGACAAGGTTCGTATTGAGGAGACGACTCCCATCTCGAAGCTCAAGCGCTGGAAACTTGTCAAAGTTCTGAGCCACTAATCAAAGTCCGGCTCCCGTAGCCATTTACCTAAACCCTTTAACGAAACTCACTTCGCCATGCTTCAAATGGAATCAAAAGTCGCGGTTGCCGATAATACCGGTGCTCGCCAAGCCAAAATGATTGGCGTCATCGGAAAGCGGACCAAGTCTGCACGCGTCGGCGACATCATCACTGCTCACATTCGCGAGTCTATCCCTACTGCCGCCGTCAAAAAAGGCTCGGTGGTCAAGGCTGTGGTCGTTCGAACCGCATATCCTGTTCGTCGTGCCGACGGTTCTGTTCTTCGTTTCGACGAAAATGCGATCGTAATCATCGATAAGGATGGCAACCCGAAGGGCACACGCATTTTTGGACCTGTTGCTCGTGAGCTTCGTGAAAAGAATTTCATGAAAATCGTCTCCCTCGCCCCCGAGGTTCTCTAACTCAAAATTCTACCGGATCCATGAAAATTAAGACCCACGTAAAGAAGGAGGACGTCGTCGTCGTGATCTCTGGAAACCACAAAGGAAAACAGGGCACTGTCCTTTCCGTCGACGCTGCTAAAGAACAAGTTGTTGTAGAAGGTGTTCGTATTATGAAAAAGGCGATTCGTCGTTCTGAAGAGAATCAGGATGGGGGTATCGAAGAGGTTGACGGCCCAATTCACATTTCCAACGTAAAAAAAGTCTAGCCCGGAGGCCCTGACTGTGTCAGGAACCGGGTTCGTTCCAACCACTCGGATAAATCGGGAAGGGGAACAAACCGCGCGCTTAAGCACTCTAACCAAGCTGACCCGCCAACAATACAATGAAACCAACACTCCAGTCCTTATATGAGGAGAAGCTTATCAAAGCTCTCCGAGAAGAATTAGGCCTTACTAACGTCAATGAGGTTCCGCGCCTCGAGAAGATCTCCATCAACTCTCACGTTGGCCACTACGTCAATGAGCGTAAGGCAGCCGTTGAAGACGCAGTTGACGAAATCGGAAAGATTACTGGTCAAAAAGCATCTGTCGTCTTTGCTAAAAAATCCGTTGCTAACTTCAAAGTCCGCGAGGGCGAAGCGGTCGGCGCTCGTGTGACGCTCAGAGGTGCTCGTATGTGGGAATTCCTTGAGCGCTTCATCGCAATTACTTGTCCTAACATTCGCGATTTCCGTGGCTTGCCCTTTAAGTCTTTCGACGGACGTGGGAATTATGCTGTAGGATTTCCGGATCAAGCGATTTTCCCTGAAATCGAGCTTGATCAAATCAAGCGTCAGATTGGCTTCGATTTCATTTTCGTGACATCCGCGAAGACGGACGCAGAAGCTAAGGCGATGCTCAAAGCCCTCGGTATGCCATTCCGTGACAACGTCAAGGAGGAGGCCGCCGCTTAATTTTACGACCTGGAAAAACTAATACCATGGCAACTCTTACAGACCCCATCGCTGACTTTCTCATTCGCTTGAAGAATGCTTCACGCGCTGGCAATGATTCATTCAAAGCTCCACATTCGAACATGAAGGTGGAGATCGCCCGTATCCTCAAAGAAGAGGGTTATATTTGGAACTACGAGGTCGATACCTCTAGTAAGTTCCCCGAGCTGATCGTAAAGACCAAGTTCGTTGACGGCGTCCCTGCGCTCAGTGATCTCAAGCGGATCTCTAAGTGTGGACGACGGAAGTATTCCGGTTCCCAAGAGATTCCTCGCGTTCTCAACGGGATGGGAATTTCCATCATCTCGACTTCTAAAGGTCTCATGACCGGACATCAAGCCAAGAAGGACAAGGTCGGCGGCGAAATCATCGCCTTCGTATGGTAGTAAACCCCTGACTCAGAAAACAGAACTATGTCAAGAGTAGGACTCAAACCAATCGCTGCAGTCGATAAAGTAACTGTCACTGTCGATGGTAACGTCGTCAATGTAGAAGGGCCTAAAGGCAACCTTTCCTTAAATCTTCCCGAGGGCATCACCGTTGAGGTGGGCGACGGAGAGGTCAGTGTTAACCGATCTTCTGAGCAGCGTCATGTGCGCGCTCTACACGGAACCTTCCGCAGCCTCGTCCAGAATCTAATAATTGGGGTGAACGAAGGCTTCGTAAAGGAACTTGAAATCCAAGGCGTCGGTTTTCGTTCGGCGGTCAAGGGCAAGGTGCTTGATCTCAGTCTTGGAAAATCACACCCAATTCTTCACCCCATTCCAGAGGGTCTTAAGGTAACTGTTACCGAGAACACCCAGATCAAGGTGGAGGGAATTGACAAGCAACTCGTCGGTCAATTCGCCGCTGAAGTACGTAATTATTATCCACCTGAGCCTTACAAAGGCAAGGGTGTTCGCTATGTCGGCGAGTATGTCCGCCGTAAGGCCGGTAAGTCCGTTAAGTAAATCCTGACGAAAACCCAGAACTCCATATTTCTAAATGAGCACTCTCAATCGAAAGGAACTCCGCCGCAAGGTCCACCGCCGCATTCGGAAAAAAGTTTCCGGAACCGCCGAGCGTCCGCGTCTGGCTGTTCACTTTTCTAATAAGAACGTTTACGCCCAGGTGATCGACGATAATTCCGGCAAGACTCTCTGTGCTGCTTCCACTCTTGATTCATCCATCGAGAAGACTGGAGCAAGCAAAGTGACTGCCGAGGCTGTTGGTAAGCTGGTTGCCCAGCGTGCCACGGACGCCAAGATCGAAGCTGTCGTTTTCGATCGTGGTGGCTTTTTCTTCACAGGTAAGGTCAAAGCCCTCGCCGATGCCGCCCGCGAAGGTGGTCTTAAATTCTAATTCTTGCTCCGAACCAAAATGGCAAATAACGAAGACTCCAAGCCTGCTGAAAATGCAGCAGCAAAGCCTGTTGAAAATACAGCAGCAAAGCCTGTTGAAAATACAGCAGCAAAGCCAGCGGAAGTAAAAGCCGCTGATCAGAAACCAGGTGATAGAAATTCAAATAACCGTGGCGGTGATAATCGTGGAGGCGGTAACAACCGCGGTGGCGGTCCCGGCCAAGGTGGTGGAAACCGCGGTGGTTTTGGCGGACGCCAGCGCGAGGCCGCGCCGACTGACTCGGAAGGCAATGAACTTACTGAGAAAGTCGTTTTCATTAATCGCTGTTCCAAAGTGGTAAAAGGTGGGCGTCGCTTTAGCTTCTCCGCATTAGTAGTTTCAGGAAACGAAAAAGGTTCTGTTGGTGTCGGATTTGGAAAAGCTAACGAAGTTGCCGAGTGTATCAAGAAAGCTTCTGGCGTTGCCAGCAAGAGCCTTCAGAAGGTCAAACTTAACGGCCCCACTATCCCTCACGAAGTTTACGCTGAATTTGGTGGTGGTAAGGTTCTCCTGAAGCCTGCTTCACCCGGAACTGGTGTGATTGCTGGTGGTGGTGTTCGTGCTGTCTGCGAGGCTGTTGGTATTCACGATGTTCTAGCCAAGTCAATTGGTTCCAATAACCATGCCAATGTCGTAAAGGCCACCATCAAGGCTCTAACTATGCTCCGCAACAAGGACGATATCAATGCGCTCCGCGGAAAGAAAAAAGAGAAGGCTATTTAATCTAGCTTTCCTAAATCCTGTAACATATTAAAAGAAATGAATCTTCATAATCTCAAGCCCAATCCTGGAGCCAAGCATCGCAAAAAGCGTCTTGGTTGTGGTGAGAGCTCTGGTCTTGGTAAGACTTCCGGTCGAGGCCATAAGGGTCAGAAATCCCGCTCCGGTGGTGGCGTTCGTCCCGGCTTTGAAGGTGGTCAAATGCCACTCGCCCGTCGTCTTCCCAAGCGTGGATTTTCCAACCTTCAATTCCGCGATACGATCGCTATCGTAAATGTTTCCCAGTTGGAACAATACTTCGAAGCTGATACCGAAGTGAATGAGGAGGCTCTTCGTCAAGTCAAGCTGGTCAAAGGCCAGTGCGACAAGATCAAGGTTCTCGGGCAAGGCGAAATCACCAAGGCTCTCAAGGTCTCGGTTGATCAAGCAAGTAATTCCGCAAAAGAAAAGATCGAGAAGGCTGGGGGCTCTTTGGAGCTTTCCTAGTTGTTCCTCCGACATACTGGTGAAGAAGTCTTTTCCCGCAATTTCCACGTTGGGCCCGGTTCGCCGGGCAACAGCGTTTTTTGCGTTATTGGGATTTCTGTGTCTTTCGGCCTGCGGTGATCGTCAGGATTCTCCTGCTTCTTTGCTCAAGGAGCAAACCCGGGTCTTTTCCGAGATGAGCATGGTGATATCGGATGTCGCGAATGGTGGTAACCGAGAAGCGGCTACTCTTAAAATTGGCGAGTTGGGAGAAGAGCTGAAGCAACTTAAAATCAGACTCGCGGCCTCTCTCGAAAAGCTAGAACCATCCGATCGTGCCGGTATATCTGGCCAAAAACAATTTTTGGAAGCGACTGCTGCTTTCCAGAAAGCCCAAGAATCTCTTTTCCTTTCTGGGAGGAATACCCACGAGCTTGAAAAGGCTCTACTTACCCATCACAACCCGGCCCCTCTAATTGGAGAGGGGAAAATCGAATAACTTTCCCGACATTTAAATCATCATGATTTCTGCATTTACCAACACCTGGAAAATTCCCGAGCTTCGGGACCGCATCCTCTTTACCATGGCCATGATCGTGATCGTGCGCCTCGGCGTGCATCTGCCACTTCCCGGTGTGAATATGGAGGTGATCCGTGAGTATCTTGATATTCTCAAAGAAGATAACGAAAATGGCGCTGGTGGCGGGGTTGGTGCGATTCTTAACGTTTTCTCCGGTGGTGGCCTGACTAGCATGGGACTCTTCGCCCTAGGAATTATGCCCTACATTTCGGCGTCGATCATGATGCAGCTTTTGAGCGCGGTTGTTCCCAAGTTGGCTCGCCTTAAGAAAGAAGATGGTGGTCAGCAGAAGATCAACCAGTGGACCCGCTTTGTGACAATTGCGATTGCCGCCGTTCAGGGCTTCTTCCTAGCTAAATCCCTAGAAAATCCTGAGAGCAATCCGCTTTTGCGCGGTATTGGTAAAGCGCTTGATGCAATCGGTCAGGATCTCGTTCCGGCCTTTTCCGCCAACGCTGGTGGCTTGTTTGTCGCACAAACTGTTCTTATTATCATTGCGGGAACACTTTTCCTTATGTGGATCGGTGATCAAATTACCGAGAGGGGAATTGGCAATGGGGTTTCTCTGATTATTTCGGTGAATATCATCTCCTCCCTCCCGGGTGTGATTGTTACAATCTGGAACACCTTTGTGATCGACCGCGCTACTGAATTTAGCCCGCTTTTGATCGTTTTAATGGTGGTGCTTTTCCTCTTCGTGATCGCCGCGGTGATCACGATTACACAGGGTCAACGAAGAATAGCGGTGCAGTACGCCCGGCGTGTTGCGGGCCGCCGTGAAATGTCTGGTGGCACACAATACCTTCCTCTCAAGGTGAACTATGCCGGTGTTATGCCTGTCATTTTTGCCACCGCTATTCTCCAGCTTCCGACTCAGTTGCTTGGCCAAATGACTGACGCTTCATGGGTGCGAACGATGGGTGAGCTCCTTTCTCCGAATGACATCTGGTTCTACCTCATCTCTGGCTTCATGATCTTCTTCTTCAGTTTCTTCTGGGTTGCGACCATGTTCCAGCCTTCGGAGGTTGCTGAAAATCTTAAGCGGGGTGGTGGCTATATTCCAGGGGTGCGCCCTGGAAAGCCAACATCGGACTTCTTGGACTATACCATGACCCGTCTTACTTTTGCGGGGGCTCTTTTCCTCACTCTGATCTTCATGATGCCATTCTTTATTGGACTCGCTCTTGATCTGGGTGCAAATAGTCTCGTAACATCCTTTTTTGGTGGTACTAGCCTACTCATTTTGGTTGGTGTCTTGCTCGATATGATGCGCCAGATTGAAACCCACCTTCTACAGCGCGAATATGATGGTTTCCTCCGTAAAGGAAAAATTAAAGGCCGTCAGCAACGTCAGATTTCGGGTCAGCAAGCGACCAGTGCCTCAGTTCTATATATCTGGGTGGTTCTTGCGATGATCATCATTGTGGCTGTGGTTGCTCTTATCAATAAGCAGTAAATGAAATTTAGGCACTTGGTCTTCCTCGGCCCACCGGCGTCGGGGAAGGGGACCCAAGGTCGCCGTCTGGCCAAAGAAAATCATTTGGCTTATCTTTCGACAGGCGCGCTCCTACGAAGCGCTCTTCGGGACGATACTCCGCTCGGCCAAAAGGCGAGGTCTTTTTTGGATCGTGGCGAATATGTGCCCGACGAAATTATGATCCCTATGGTATTGGAGTGGGTTGGCAAGCAAGGCGACGGATGGTTGTTGGATGGGTTTCCGCGTACTGTCCCTCAAGTAGAAGCGCTTGATTCCTTGCTTGAGGTAAAACCTTTGGCAATCATTTTGCACGTGTCAAATGATGAGTTGCGGCGACGGGTGGCGTGTCGTCTCGAATGCGTGGAGTGTCATAGAGTTGCTCGTGAGGGTGAGGGGGAACTGTGTCCCGAATGCCAGGGGAAACTTGAACCTAGGGAGGATGACGCGGCAGAAAATTTTGGGAATCGTTTGGACGAATATCGACGTTTGGTCATTCCTGCTGTGACCTATTACTGCGATCAACAGCGGGCGCGCATCGTCAATGGAATGGGCTCTCCTGATGAAGTTTATGCGAGGGTGAGAGGGTAGCAAAGGTACCTTGCTTTATTTTTATTGGCGGTGAGAAGCTGTATGATTTTTCTACGTCTTGACCCTTGGCCGCCTAGTCGTTAACTCCTTTTGTGATGGCTAAGCGTTCTAAGATTCCCATTAAGACCAAGCAGGAGATCGCAATGATGCGGGAGGCTGGTAAGGTGGCGAGTGATGTTTTACAGCGGACGGCTGAATTTATTGCAGCAGGAAAGACAACCCGCGAGGTCGATGAATATGCCTTGTCTTTGATAGAAGAGCACAAGGTAAAGAGTGCCTTTTACAAATATCGTGATTTCCCAGGCTACACTTGCATCTCAATGAATGAGGAAGTGGTGCATGGCATTGGTGGTGATCGTGTCATTCAGGATGGTGATCTAGTGAAGCTCGATGTTGGAGTGAAACGACAGGGATGGATCGGCGACAACGCCCTCACAGTGCCGGTTGGGACAATCAATGGCGAGCAGAAGCGACTTCTCGCTGTGACAGAAGAGTCTCTTTTCGTGGCAATCTCTCATGCCCGGGCAGGTTCTGAGCTTTATGATCTTTGTGGATCGGTTGAAGATTATGTCACCAAGTTTGGTTTCACCGTCGTTAGAGATCTGGTGGGTCATGGCGTTGGACGCCAATTACACGAAGAACCACAAGTACCTAATTACCACCCCGGCGGTAAATCACCCATTTTGAAGGCTGGGATGATTTTGGCGATAGAACCTATGATCAACGCAGGAGTGGGAACCGTTGATTGGTTGGATGATGGTTGGACGGTTTCAACTTCGGATCGTAGGCCGTCGAGTCACTTCGAGCACACTGTGCTTGTGACTAATGGTGATCCTGAGATTTTGACTTGGCGCCCAAGAACAGCCCTGCCAGAGCAGCTTGGTATTCCTCCATTGGGATAGAGGCAAAAGGCTTAAGTTTCCTCATCTGTCGAATTTCAAGTGACTGGTTTGCCCTACCAGCGAGCGGCACTTGGTTGTTTGGAGATATGGTCTGTCCACCGACACGACATTTGCGAATCCCAATATTGAATTAAGAGAATAAGAGCAAAGGGGGTGAACCGCTGCCTAGTCTAATGCGATAGTCGCTGATTTGATAGCGACCGTGAGCTTGAAGTTCTGTCCATGGTTTCCGACGATTCCACCACTGTCTTGGCCGACTTCAAGAATGTCGATAGGCTGAGCACTCAGACGGAAATCATTAGGCTTGATAGTGTTAAGCTCTTCACCGGCCAGAAGGGTGATGCTTGTTTCACCAATGATGGCTTCAAAGGAAGCTTTGCAGTCGGATGGGACTTTGATGGAGGTGGTCTCTGGTTTTCCACCCCGGCGGACGGTAAAGCAGAGGTGCCCATCTTTGAGGTAGAGAGACCAACCGTGATTGGAGCCACCTTGGGAGAGGATGACCCCTGAGGCAGGGAATTTCTCTATCTCGGCTGTGACCTTGAAGGGGCGATTTGCAATGTTCGGAGATGTTTTAGAAGTAAAGGTATCATCGGGGTGGATGTTGAAGATCTTTTTCCCGGAGGGTTTAATTTTCTTATTTTTCTGTTCTTGTTGCCAAGAGCCAAAAGGAACGATGCCTCGTTCTTTGGCCCATTGATCATATTGGGCCGCCATCTTCTTCACCTTTTGTGGATGCTTTTTGGCGAGGTTGGTCATTTCGGTACGATCCGAGGGAATGTTGTAGAGTTCCCATTTTCCTTTCACACTCTTGGCAACGAGCTTCCAATCACCATCGCGGACAGCACGGTTACCCTCGTGCTCGAAGAAGATGGGCTTGCCGCGTTTGAGGGCTTGGCCCTTGAGGATTGGGACGAGGGAAGTTCCTTCAACTGGAATCTTATTTTTTGGGTAAGTGGCCTTGGCGAGATCAAGGCAGGTAGCCATGAGGTCGATAAGGTGCGTAGGCTCGGCAGAGTTTCGGGAGTAGGGATTAAGAGTTGGACTGGTAGAGAGAACCGTCGGAGCCTTGATGCCATCAGGCCAATGAGCGATAAGAGGAGAGGAAATACCGCCTTCGTGAACCCAGTGTTTGTATTCACGAAAAGGAGTGTTTGAGACATTAGCCCAGTTTTCACCGTATCCGATTTCAGTTTCCGGAGGCCCAGGCATTACGCCTTTACCACGGCGAAGCGGATAGCCATCACGAGATTGGATGGGAACCATATTAGTTTGAAGTTCGTTCTTTCCCATAGGTTTGAGGGTGGGTTTGGATGGGCGTTTGAGCGGTCCGACAAGCTTTCCTCGACCAAAGCCTTCGGCACAGCCCCCGTTATCCTGAAGATAAAAGATGAGGGTATTGTCGAGTTGCTTGTGTTCTTCGAGGCACTTGACAATGCGACCGATGCCTTGGTCCATATTATCAACCATTGCGGCATAGACTTCCATGCAAGCGGACTCCCATTCCTTCAGTTCGACTTTGGACCAATCACCAACGGGTCCTGGGATTTCCCACTTGGGATCAATGAGTCCGAGTTGCTTCATCTTTTTGAGGCGGGCTTGGTAAGCGGGGGCATAGCCGCCGTCGTAATTGCCATCGTATTTAGCGATATCCCTGGGAAGGGCGTGCATAGGCCAGTGAGCGGAGGTGTAGGCGACGTAGTGGAAGAAAGGCTTTTTGGCGTGGTTTTTGAAGTGGGATTCAAGGTATTTGACGGTGTTATCCGAGATGGCGTCGGTGTAATACCAAGTCCCTTCCGGATCGTATTCGGGGTCGTTCTCAGGAGTGATTTGGGTGTTACCCCGGGTGAGTGAGTTGGGGTCGAATAGGGAGCCTGCGCCGTGGATGGTGCCAAAGAATTTGTCGAATCCACGCTGACAAGGCCAGTTGTCTTTGGGGTCGTTAGCAGAGATCTTCGGAGTGACATGCCACTTTCCGGCCATGTAGGTGCGATAACCAGCAGGCTTGAGAGCTTCAGCAATGGTGGCGCATTTTTTATTAAGGTATCCTTGGTATTGGGGAATACCGTAGTTCCCGGTCATGTGTCCGATCCCGGCCTGATGGGCGTATAGACCGGTGAGTAGGGAAGCCCGGGTTGGGCAGCAGCGGGCAGTATTATAAAATTGGGTGAAGCGCATCCCCTTGGAGGCAAGACGATCAAGGTTGGGCGTTTCTATTTCTCCACCATAACAGCCGATATCGGAGTATCCCATATCATCTGCCATAATTATGATAATATTAGGTTGTTCATTGGCCTGATAAAGGAGAGGCGAAAGGATGAGAGCTGCTAGGAATTTTAAAAGTCGTTGCATATTAGGATTACGTGCGATCCGAGTCGTATTTTCATGGAATCGGTTTTGTGTCGTGATTTGTGGGATCATTGGGGCGGACCTAGTTGAGCCAGACATAACCACTATTCAAGTAGGTCGCAAAGGTGACCCAGAGGAGGTAGGGAATGAGGAGGTAGGCTGCGAACTTTGAGAGCTTTTTGAATTCACGGATCGTAAGAGTAATGAAAATCCACATCAAGATAATGACAACTAGGGCGGCTCTGATTTGATGGAAACTAAAAAATAAGGGAGTCCACACGAAGTTGAGGATGAGTTGAATAATGAAGAAGAGAGTGGGCCGAGTTTTTCCGATTTGGTTCGGGTGGCGGTGCCAAATGATAGCGAAACTAATGCCGATCATAAAATATAGGGTGGACCAGACGGGGCCAAATACCCAGTTGGGTGGACGACCTGGAGGGTGCTCTAATCCTTCAAACCAGTCTTTCAGTGATAAGGAAGTCAGAAATCCTCCTGCTGATCCCAATATAAGCATTGAGAAGACGCAGAGGATAATTTTAGAGGGGAAAGAGGAAAACATGGCCGAGTGGTTTTGAAGTTTCTTTCATACCAGTTAGATCTTGGGAATGGCGATTATCGGAAAATAACAAGGATATTGGTTATGTGCGAAAGGTGAATAGTAAAAAGCCCTCGGCCGATCGACGGCAGAGGGCTTTGTTAAAGAGTGTTTGATGGAAGTCTAAGCTTTCATCAAAAGGGTCTTATTTATCGAAGCTCAGCCCGCGGAATTCGTCGGCTGCTGCGGAGACGGCTTGTTCGATTGGAAGACGTTCGGTGGAGGATCCGGTCCAAAAACCGTGGCCACTGGTATTGTTGAGCATGTATTGGGCATCGGATGGAGTTTCCATGGCAGCTCCATGAGCCACGAGAATGGTATTGGGGCTTAGTTCGCGACACTTTTGATAAACCTTCTCGGTCTGCTCGGCTGTCTCTTCGATTGTCATGCCGTTGTCATAGCCTTTGATGCCACCCTTGGTCGTGCCCGCGTGGTAGCAGAAAATATGGGGCTTAGCCTGCTCGCAGATCGCGTAGGAATCCTCTTCGGTAAAAGCGAGTCCGACAGAAACCATGTCTAGTTCGTCCTTAGCAAGAATGAGCATATCGATTTCGTTTTGGATGGTAATACCGGCGGAAGTGATGACTTTAAATATCTCTGAATCGTGATCTACATAAGAAACTGATGGTCCGATATTTGAGACGGACTGAACGCCCATGTCTTTGCATTGTTGAAGAACCATACGCATATCCTTGAGGGGGTCGTTGGCATTTAGACAGGCACAGACGAAGGATTTGCCGCTGAGAGCTGGCATAATGTCCTCGCGAGTATAGTCGAGGGTCTGCTTGTTGGAGTCGAGGATGGGCCACATCATGGACATGGTGCCCATGCCGTTGGCGCGAAGGCGGGCTCCGGAGAAAGTATTAATGCAGTCGGAACCGGCCGCTTCTTGGAGTTTTGCAACGAGGCCTGATCCCGCCGAGGAGATCATTATGGGAATACGGGCGTCAACCTTGGCTTTTAGGTTGGCGAGAATTTGCTCAGTGGTGATGCGTTTGGTGATCATGAATTCAGGGATTAGTTGATATTTTGATTGAGAGAATTTTGCTAAGTTTGCGTTAAATGATAGCTCACTGGGTGGTGGGTAAGGTGAGAGCTTGGAAGCGTGTTGGCAATCGTGTAAGTGACAGATTGTCGGAGAAGATCGTCCCTCTGGCTAAGTGTGATCAGCGTCGGCCGCGAATCGGAACTTAGTCGGGGCGAGGGATTTCGAATTGATCGTTGGTGCGGGAATACCAATCGGGTGATGCCATGCGGGCCAGTGGGTGATATTTATCGTGCTGGAGGTAGCCTTTGTCATCCATGATACCGTCACGAACATGAATATAATGGACGATTCCGATAACCAGTCGGTTGCTTCCAATTTCGATTGTCGAGTGTTCGGTGCATTCGAGCGCAACCGGAGCATCGGCGATTCGTGGGACCGAGATTTTTTGAGAGGGGAGAGTAGTTAAATCGTTGAGGTCGATTTCACTCTCGCCATGTGGAAGGGTTGCCGAGGTGGCGACCATCACTTTTCCCAGCGGCTCGTCGACCATGTGAATGACGAATTCTTTTATTTCACGAATGTTTCGCGCGGTGTCTTTTGGAGTCTTTCGGTCTTTATTTCCTGGAGCAAATGCAACAAGCGGTGGATTGGATCCAAAGACGTTAAAAAAAGAAAAGGGTGCGGCGTTAATGTTCCCCTCGTGATCCTGACTTGTGATCCAGGCGATAGGCCGAGGTGTGATCAGGGAAGCGAGAATACGATAGCGATCGCTGGGAGGAATTACTTCAAGATCAAAGGTCATGGAAAGGCAAAAAAGAAATAGTCATCAGCTCCGGGCTTGATCTAGCCATTCTCAGGCGGCTGGTTTTGGATCTAGCTTCTTGAGCGCCGCCTTGGGCTTCTCTTCTGGGTTAACAATCTCGACTTTAGCTCCTTCGGGTGCTGCTGAAAGTCTATTGGTAACCAGATGCCAGCCTTCGATAAGATTCTTGCTGACGACGAGATTCTCAGGATCGGTCCAGATAGGAGTAATCTTCTGCCGTTTTAGGGTGAACTCAGTCGGGTGAATGGTGAGAATTTCGTTTGGCCGGTATAAGGTATTACGAGGAATGACAAAAACATCCGGAATAGTAGCTCCCTCAAGGATGGCGCGAACGGGTTGGCCAATTCGAAGGGGCTCGGTATTAATTTTACTTTTGGATCGCGCCAAACCAAAAGGATCGTTTACCCGTGCGATTACAAAGAGTTTGCGGGATTTAGCGTCGAGAATTCCTTCCGTGCGGACAATTTCACCTTCCCAAGTTTGATCGGATCCTTCGGTCAAAGCATCGACCAAGGTGACGTCGACTGGGGGATCTTCGGGATTGTCGGGGAGCTTGACGTGTGTCAGCTCCTTCGCGGAAAGAGATAGGCGGACTTCAGCGAAGTCGGTGGAAAAAATTTCGCCGAGGATTGTCCCGGAGCTTACGGATTGTCCTAAGCCAACCATTCGTTGCCTCACCCGACCGGCATACGGAGCGATGACTTCGGTGCGTTCTAGGTCACGAATAGCGTCGTCAAGATCTGCTTGAGCGGCTTTTACATTCGCTCTTGCTTCCTTGAGTTGGGGCTTCCGAAGGACAAGTTCTGTGGGTGGTTCAGTGTAACCGAGATCATTCCAATCGAGAAGGGCTTGCTTGGCACGTGCCTCTTCCTGAGCAAGGCTCGCTTCGGCTCTCGCAAGGCGGGCAAGAGCCGCCGTTTTAGCAGTCTGGAAATCGGTGGGGTCTAGGATAAGTAGGGTTTCCCCTTTTTTGAAAAATGATCCACTCTCAAAGTTTGGTGAGATTTCACGAACCCGGCCCCCAACTCGTGGTGTTAAAGATGTTTTATTATGAGGTTGGACTAAGCCCTGAGACTGAAGGACGACTTGGTAGTCTGCTCTCTGGAGGATGTTGGCTTGAGCCTCAATGAGCCTCCGTTTACCGAGGCGAGGAGGTGGCATTTCTTTCTCGTCAGCGAGTTGATGAAACGAAAAATACCCCACGGCCAGAACGGCGATAGGAAGAATGATGCGAATCAGCTGGGACATACGGGCTTAAGTAGCTCTTATTACGCAAAAGGCGAGCAGGGTCTAACAATCGATTTTTGAACGGTTTCTATCCGGCCTGTTGGAGTGGCTTGATCAAACCTTCGGCGATTTCCCTTAGTTCGTCGATATTCGGAACATCGGTCTTCGGTCCAAAAGAGCGATCTTTGAGAGATTTGATGGATTTCTGGATTTTGACACGAGCTTCTTTTGATATTTGGGTATCGCGGTGTAGACCTTCGAGGAAGGCCAATAAGCTGACCGGGGTGAGTGTTGCGGGGAGCTTTGGTCCATTCTGAATGACAATATCCTCCCTTTTTTTAAAGAAGAGAAAGTAGGCGGAGATGCAGAGCAAAAGAACTACTAGGGCTAAAAGCAAGAGATAGGGTGGAGATTTGGAGGAGCCACCCTGGATTGGAGTTTTTGGTTCCACTGTGACAAGATCGACATCCTCATATTTTTGAAGAGTGAGGCCTCCATCGTCTTTTGTCGAAAGATTGGCAAGAACCTCGGGGAAGGTGAAGGTTTCAGGTGGATTTTTAGATTTAGGTTCGAGGACGAGGCGCCATTCATGAGTCGATATGGGGGCACCGTCATCGGTCCGGGCGTCGAGTTCATCGACTTGCAATTCTCGATCGTCGGTAGAGGCGATCTCAAAGCCCTCGATAGGAAGTTTGATCAATTCTCCGATTGCGGGAACAAGTCCGTGGCTCGAGGCCCGAATTTCAAGGGTGACGTTTCCATCCTTTTCCGTCTCGCGTTGGTCGAGAATCATAGCGAGTGAAAGATCGCGGTAAGGTCGCGCTGGAGTTTTGTCTCCGGCATCAATCGGGATTGCGGCGGAAGCGATAGGCAGAACGACGTAGCCGGAGGTGTCTAGGAAATCGAGGTCGATCTTGAGTGGTGGGACGGCATCGATTTCAGGGCCCTTTGGCTTGAGGAGGAAGTAAGCGTAAGGAGTAACGGTCCAACCGTCTTGGGCATCAGTCCGCGATGTGACCTTCGAATTATGGAAGGTGAGTGAGAGGATCTCAAAGTGTTCCTCAAGAACGCTGCGAGCGCCCTTTTCGAACTTGTCCCGGTAGTCCTCCGTAGGACGGCCGTAGTTGTATGAATATGGTGAGTTGTTTTGGTTGATAAGGTAGCGTTGGAAACCGCCAGACTCGCGCTCGATTTCCTTGGTGTGGCGGAGATTGACGAAAAGACCAAAAGGTTTATCAGCATCAATCTGGTCAGGTCCATCGAGGTGCACATCGAGCTCGATTTCGGTGACCAGATCTTGATAGTATTCGAATACGCGTGCTGCTTCCTCGATGCGCTCGTGTTTGCCGGTGATTTGAAGGGCGGCTTCTAAAAAGCGGTATTTGAGATCTGCTTTAACGTTGGCGAGGCGTGAATTGAGTGTATTGGCAAATTCGTCAAGGTGACGTTGGCGGGAAGATTCGGGGATACTTTCGAGTGCCGCTTTTATTTTAATGAACTCTGCTTGTATAGGTTGGTGCTCAGCTTTGAGGGCGGCAAGATCAGGGGAACCGAGTGCGGCATAGAACCAAGTGGTGAAGGCTTCGGTGGATTCCTCATCTTCGTCCTCAAGAGGAAGGGAAGAAATGTAATCTGAAGTTGCGGTGGCGAGGTCTTCAAGCGCGAAGCCCTTGGTGGTCGAATGTTCGGGGTGTGAGGCGAGACCTGCCTTATAGTTAGATTCTTCGTATTTAATCGAAGCAAGCTGTAACTTCAGAGCCCAGTCATCAGGGTGGTGATCGAGCGCGTCGAGGCACAGTTTTTTGGCAGCGGCGTAGCCTTTGAAGATCTGAGCAATGAGTTCCTTGTCTTTGCGGTTGGTCTTAGCCTGTTCTTGTAACTTGGGGTTGGGCCAGAGAAGAGCGAGGTTTTGTCGCATGCGACGGAGGAGCGAGGTAATAGTGCCGGCGTCGAGCTTGGGGGTTTCTCCAAATACGGATGTAAGAGCTTCAATTCGCCAGACTTCGGCCTGAGAGTGAGCCTGAATGAAGGCATCGGCAAATTCCTCTTGAAAGTTCTCATCAAGTCCAAGTGCCTTCACTTCCGAAACCATATTAGCTAAAAGCTTAAGGTTACGTTCCTGTTTCGACCGGGTGAGCGGGATGGTCTCGGCTCTTTGATTGTATCCGTAGTAATAAGAGTAGCTTGATCGGTAGCGACTTTTTTGGTTTGGGTTATTGTTCTCTGCCCAAACTCGGATCATTGTTCGAACCAACTCCTTGCTTTCGTCAGGCTTTATTTTTGCAAGCTTCTTGAGGATTGGGAATGCCTTCTCTTCTTCCTTCACTTTGAGGAAGAGCTTAGCAGAGAGAATGATGTTTTCGAGCCGTACTGAAGAATCGACCTGGGCGAGCCATTGCTCGCTGGGGCGGGTGCGGAGCAGGTCGCCGGAGGGAATAGCCGGGATGGTGCGGGAACTGCTTTGCTGAACGGGTGGCTTGTAGCGGGAGTAGAAAAGATTGCCGTAGGCATCGACTTGGGCCTGCGGGCGCATCGAGTTTGAGGTGTCGAGTTGGTAGGAGCGTGCGGCTTCGGCATTCCAGTTACGAACGTAAAGAGTCAGGATTTCTTGCCATGGCTTAAGGTTGATTTCCTTATTGGAAGTAAGTGCTGCGACCGCTGCGGTTTGGAGCTTGAGTTGTTCGAGCCGGAAGTCCGGCGAGCGATGCTCGCGAACTTGGGAGGTCATAGTTCCGACCGTTGCGAGGATTTCAAATCCCTCAGTAGATGCGTTGGAGAATGTTTCGGTCAACCAGTCGCTTCCGGTGCCGTCTTCGAGATTAGGAACGAGAGCGAGGGCACGGTAAAGGGCCTCAGCCCGTTCATTAAGTGGGGCTTTTTTTTCCCTAATGATTCGGAGGGAAATTTGCCAAGCGTTTTCAAGATGTTCGTCATCACGCTCCGCGGAGTAGGATTCGGCATAATAGCGACCGAGAAGGTTAAGGGCGGCGTGGTTTTTCTTCTCCTTGGCCACTTTGAGTGAAGGAAGGAATGTTATGGTTTCGTCGAGATGTCCGGCCTCAATCAAGAGCCGGGCGGTACGAGCTCTTGTTTCCTCGTCGCCAAGACCAAAATAACGAGTTCCTTTTGCGAGGCTTGCAAAGAAGTCGCGTGGAGGCTTTCGCTCGCCTTTGATTAAGTTGGCGAGCTGGGGAAGAACAGAGTTGTCTGGAGCCTTCTGTGAGGCGTCGGTTAAGGCAAGAAACTCTTCGGGCCGGAGATATTGTTGTTGCTGGTGTTGTTTAGCACCAAGGCTGGTAAGTTCCTTGCGCGGACGGACGGTGACTGGCGCGTTGAGTTGGGTGACCATTTGACGGAAGGCCAAGGCGGCATCGCCGGAAGGGAGGTTTTCGAGGTAATCGTTGACTTTGATCCATCGTCCCAAGGTGATATCGCGGGTAAATTGGTTGAAGTCGTTTTTGAAGGTAGCGAGTTTTGCTTTATCTTCTCGCTGCTTTTTGACTTGAGGGTTAGCTGAAGGCTTGGCCTCGGGATCTTCTTTGGGTGCTGGAATGGTCGTGGTCGTTTTTCCTTCCTCATTTTTCTCAGCGAGCCGGTTGGCGAGAATACCAGAGGTTGTACGATCGATTTTTAGTCCCTGTAACATTTTAGTTCGTTGCTGTTCGGGTGTGAGGGGTGCTTTGGAAGGAGGGGCCACTCTTGAAGGGTTAGCAGTGGGAGTTTGTCCACCTCGCGCCTCTAAAGTTTGGATCATTTCTGGGGTGATCTTTGTTGCGAACGAGAGGGGGGTGGGTTTCTGAGCTGACGCTGAGATCAGGGTAAGCGAAAGCAGCAGGATATGCCTAAATTTCATGATGGTAGGATCGTGAAGTGGATGCGGGGACTATGAGCCGGAGCCATCCGCCGGTGGTCCCTGACCAGCGCCGCGGGAATCTTGGGGCTTTTTCCCTGGCTTAGCTTTTGGGTTTGGGCGACCGCCCGAACTACAGCCTTGTCATTGGCTCGGAATCGGTAGGCCGTAAAGCTCGGTTGGTTCGGCACGAGCTAAGCGGATTGCTGACTCCAGATCAGAGAGGTGCTTTGCCTTATCGGATCCAGTCTGTGCGAGGAGCTTGTATTCCTGTCTGGCGGCTTCGATTTCAGGTTCCCATTCCTCGGCAGGTAGGCCCTCTAGCTTCATGAGGTAGGTCATGTAGTAGCGAGCGTTGGCAAGAGTGGAGAGGGTCTCTTCCTTAAGCGCGGACGAAATGGTGGGGTCTTCGTTAAGTTGTGAAACGAGCTTGGCTAGGTCTTCGCGGGCCTCGGGAAGGCCTGAGTTCTGCATCTTAGCCTTGGCGATCTCTAGCTGAATCCGCATCGAAGTTTCCTTGTTCTCTTTAGGAAGTTTAGCGAGCGCCTTCTGATAGGACTCAATGGCGGAGTTCCAGTTTTTGTCTTGGACAGCGGATCTAGCTTGGGCAAGGAACACTTCGGTGTGATCAAGTTTGACTTGTTCTTGTCCAGGGCCGTAGTGGTACGCGGCAAAGCCAAGGGGAACGAGGAGCCAAAGGGTAGCGAGGATAATTCTCATAGAGTTCGAATTTCTGAGGAAAGAGATAGCACTTTTCGTCCCTCAGAAAAAGGTCCCTTTTTAGGGGAAGGAAGTCGGCTTGGCGTAGGGGAGTCGGCTAATTTCGTTAATCGAAAAATAGGTGTCGAGGGCGGTGGAAGCGACGGTGCCAAGCTTGGGAAGGTCTATGGAGCCATCTTCGCTGATGGTATGATCTGGCAGATTAACGAATTTGACTCTTCCCACGATAAGCTTGGTGTTGTTTGAAGGGATATCGATGATCTCCTCGAGAGTGAGTCCGATCTGAAGTGGGCTCTCTTTGACAAAGGGGGTGTCAAAATTTGGCTGGTAGCTTTCGGTTAGGCCAGTTTCATCAAACTCAGAGATTCCTGAGGGGTAGCGAGCCGAACATTGGTGGGCTTTCTCCAAGATTCCGGCAGTGATGTGGTTGAGGCTCCATTCCCGCGTTGCGAGAATATTTTTCAAAGTATGTCGATCAACAGTGTCGGGACGGGTCACCATTCCGATAAGAATCGGGTTGGATCCAAGATGAGTGATACTTGAAAATGGTGCGAGATTAGAGATCCCGGCAGTGGAACGGGTTCCGACGAGACAGATTGGTTTTGGACCAGGAAGAGAGGTGGCAAGTTGGACGCGAGTCAGCTTGGCCATCCCTTCCAATTTCTCAGTTGAGATTAACATGCCTGATCCTCGGGCCAATTAACTTTGTGGCAAGGAGGAGATTACTTTGGGCTCTTGAAATGGTAGTGCGTAAAGTGATTCGGTGCCGGTTTTTGGTTCGATCGCCCCGGAATTGGATTAAGGAATCAGAGTTCCGTTTGCCCCTGAGGTGAAAATCTATTTGGATTTGTTGGGAATAAATAGTTATAATCATCGCTATGAAATGGCTAGGAGTTGTTTTTTGTTCAATTGGACTGTTGTGGGGTGAATTGCGGGTGGGGCAGTTCCGAACTTCTGACGAGGGTCGAGAGGAGCTAGAAAATATTTTGGATATAGCCAAGGATCAGGAGAGTTGGCAGGCGAGACGCGAGTTGGTCCGAGGTGGCATCCGGGATGGGATAGGTTTTAAGAAATGGCCAAAAAAAACCAAGATGCGGATTGTTCGACATTCGAAAGTTGAGCGAGATGGATATACGGTCGAAAATGTCGGGATTGAAACGATTCCCGGATACTTTTTGTGCGGTAATCTTTATCTGCCCAAAAGTACCGTCGATGAGATGCCGGTCTTTCTTTGTCCCCACGGACATTGGTCGAAAGACGATCTTCATCATCACGGGAGACACCGCGATGAGATGCAATATCGCTGTGGTGCATTGGCGCGCATGGGTTGCGGGATCTTTGCTTATGAGATGGTTGGTTATGGTGACTCGAAACGAATGGGATGGAAGCACCGCTGGGATCCTCAAGTGATGGCATTGCAAACTTGGAATTCGGTTAGAGCTCTTGATTATTTGCTTAAGTTGCCGGGTGCTGATCGGAAACGGGTGGGTGTGACGGGAGCTTCGGGCGGTGGAACGCAGTCGTTTTTGATTGCGGCCCTGGATGATCGTATCACTCTTTCAGCGCCGTGTGTCATGGTGTCCTGCCATTTTTTCGGCGGGTGCCAATGTGAAAGTGGTTTGCCGATTCACGTTCGGGAAACGCATGTCACAAATAATGCCGAGATCGCAGCGTTGTTTGCTCCCAAGCCGCAGTTAATTATTTCAAATGGTGCCGACTGGACCAAACATAGCGCGACGCTAGAATATCCATTCCTTCAGAAGATCTATCAACTTTACGGTAAGGAAGAAAAGGTGAAGAATATCCACCTCCCTGAGGAGAAGCATGACTATGGAAAGTCAAAGAGAATGGGTCTTTATGACTTTGTGGCGGAACAGTTTCAGTTGGACCGGAAAATGGCGGATGAATTAAAAGTCGATTTAATTGATCCAAGCACCCTCTTTGTTTTTGGAAAAGACCACCCAGCTCCCGAGGGGCTTTTAAAACCAAATCAAAAAGTAAAGTTTCCCAAGTGAGTCTGGCTATGAGGGACCGGGCTTAAAGGGAGATGCGAAGAAGTAGAGTAGGAGGGGAAGGATGGCGAGGCCGAGTGCTGAACTGACTCCGGTTATGAGTGCATATTCGCGAAGAGTGAGTTTGAAATTTCCCTCATCGGTTTTTAGCGAGCTTAGACCATCTAGCACGGAGCTAGGCACATGCCGCATGTTACCGTCATGATATTGACCACCCAGACGAGATGCGATTTGCTGCAGGGCTCCAACGTCTTGGCGCGACTGCCGACCGTCAATCATAGAGCCTTTGGTTGGGTTACCCACACCCATCACAAGAACACCGTCGATCGACGGGGGCATCTTCGGCATTCCGGTTGCGGGCACCGTGTCGCCATCGCTGACTAGAAGAAGGGTGGCGGAATTTGATGGCCACTCGCGTGCGATTTTAGCGGCTTCCTCAAGCCCGTCAAAGAGACGAGTTTTTCCTACTGGAAAAACTGAGGACATATCCATGCCGTCGAGAAAGTTAAGGATGACTTCAAGATCACGACTTTCTTGGACGACTGGTTTTGCGCCATTGTAAACCGCAACCATGGTGATGTGGAGTTTGTCGTCGGTAGTGCGTTTCAGCAGTGACTGAACGAGTTTAGAGCTACGTTGAGTTCGGGTTAGGCCGGAATCTTCTCCGGAGTCCTTTAGTTTCATCGATGGAGAAACATCGAGCACAAGGAGAAGGTGGCGTCGTTCCTTCGCCTCAATCTCTTTGACCTCAGAACGATGTGCTTTTGGTTCCAGTAAGTAGAGTGTGGTGAGCGCCCAAGCTAGGCCGCCGAGGAAAAGGACTCTCAGGATGGGGGCCAGAATGGTGAGTGCTGAGAAGCCTCCAGTGGTTCCAAAAGCGAGGTGACGAACCTTCCTGATCCGCATGGAGTGAAGCACCTCCGCACCAGTCGCGAGGACGGCGGTGGTTGCGGCGACAAGAATGGGAAAGAACATTACCAAGGAGTGTAGCGAAGTCCGAAGAGAGTGAGGAGGTAAAGCCCGGCAAGAGAGAGAGCTGTGATGACGTAAGGCTTATAATTGTCGACGGGATCAGGCGTGAGTCGAACAAGGGAAGCTTGCGCCATTTCATCGATCCGTTGGAAGACGGCCTTTAGGGCATCTGGGTCACCGGCAGCAAAGGTTTCTCCTCCAGTAATCGAGGCAACTACGGAAACCTCGGCTGGAGGTGCTCCTCCTCCGATATGGATGGCATAAACGGTAATATTATTTTCTGCGAGTTCACGAGCGATTTTAACGTCGTTACCATTCGAAAGATCAAAGCTAGCGCCATCCGAAAGTAGAATGATCATGCGGTCACCACTCTCCGAGGCGAGGAGTTCTTTCTGTCCTTGTTTGAGGGCTTTGCCGATGAAAGTCCCGCCGTTAAACCAGGGTGGAAGCTTACTTGGGTGAAGGAAAGCAGGGGCATTTCGGAAGGCTGAGACGTCCGTGGTGAGCGGAACCCAGCGGAGGTTATCGCCCCCGAAGACCATGAGTGAAAAGGCATCGCCGTCCCGATAGTCGAGAAATTCATTAAGTGACCCCATTGCTGCATCATAGCGATCACCCGCGCCAAATTTCGCGACCATAGAGCCGGAGACATCGAGGCAGAAGAGAATGTTGGTGAGTTCGCGTTCTGACTTGGGTCTTTCGAAGGCTCGTGGTCCAGCAGCGATGAGAATGAGCGTTGCCAAGATGAGATAAGGCAAAGTGTTGACGGAATTCAGGAGCACACCCAGCCATCTGCGGTCCGCCATTTTTTGGTGGTCGAATGGAAGTGGAAGAGCTCGCGTTCGCGTGATCCATTGGAAAACGATCAGAAGGATCGGAATCGCAAGTGCGATGAGAACTATGGGGTGGGCGAAAGACATTAAAAATTTGAAATCCTAACTGTGAGACTTGAACGATTACTTCTCCACGTAGGGAGAGAGAAGGGGGAGGAATTCTTCGCGGGAAAGTTTTGTGTTGGGAGCGTGAAGCCATTCCTCAAGCTTCAAGATGAGAGGTGAAGCTTCCGGATGACTACGGAGTTCAACGAGCGCTCTTGCGGGGGTGAGGGAGTCAATTTCAGGGATCTGCTCCTTCCAGTGGCCGAGGATGAGTCGTTCGAGATTGGCTTGCTGTTGGTCGTTTATTTCGCCTTGCGATGCTACGGAGACAAGCACTTGAAGTTTTTCGTGCAGGGTCGGGAGTGGTTTTTCCACGACCAAGTCGGTCCCATATTTTTTGCGGTAGAAGATGATGGCTAGAAAGATCAACAGCCAAAAGATTCCGAGGACGATGATGAGGTTTTTATAGCCACCGAGCTTTTCGAGTTCGACAGGTTCAGGATCGGAAGGTTTCGGAAGAGTGTCGAGCGGGTGAGTGGTCGTGACTTCGAAGGTGGCGTCCAAGGACTGGACCGGGCTGCGGTCAGTTGCGTAGTGCAGAAACTCGGAGATTCGGTGTGTCCCGGGGTCAAGCGCGTAGATTTCTAGGTCATAGCGGAAGCCATTCTCTGCAGGTTTGATTTTTAGAATTCGAATTACGAGTGGAGAATCGTTGTTGGTTCGGGGGATGACCTCAACCTTTGGGCCGGGAATATAGATTTCTTCGAGAGTTTCGGGAAGCCCAAGAGGGGCCTTGGTTTGGCTGAACGAACAAAGGCTGCTAATGAGAAAGAATAAGAGCGCTTTCATCATCGTGAGAGAAGGTTTCGAGATTGAAGGAAGAGGCGAAGAGAAGCCAAGAATGGTTGGTCAGTACGAATGGGGAAATGATCGAGCGAGGATTTTTTGAGATTGGTGGTAAGAGCTTCCAGAGAGGTGAATTGCCTCTTAGCCGAAAGGGTAGCTTCGTGTCCGGTCTCGACTTCGCGTCCGCGAATGAAGCCTGCTCCCGGAATAGAGTCTTCGGCTGGATCACGAAGCGGGATAACGACAATGTCATGGCGATGTCCTAGTAATTTAAGGGCTGGTATCGCGCTAGGATCGTGTAGATCAGAAAGCACGAATATTAGTGAGCTTTCGCCAAGTGACGGATTAAGCGCGATGAGCTTTTCACCTAAGCAAGTGGGTTCGTTAAATTGGTAGGCTCGGAGTTCGTGAAGCCACTGCAGAATGGTTTCGCGGGAGAGCGAAGGTTTTATATTGAGGTCGCGTGAACCTGCTCCAAGGATGCCTACGGGCGAAACGCGGTCGATAGAGGCAAGCGCGAGTCCGCCTGCGATTTGGGCGGCGATTTGGTACTTAGAGACTTTGATTGATGACAAAGCCATTGATGCTGAGGTGTCGACGATGAACCACACCGGAAGGGACTTAGGCGATTCGTATTCCTTAACGTGGACTTTGCCAGTGCGGGCGGTGATGCGCCAATCGATCGATTTGACCGGATCACCGGGAACATACTGGCGCGATTGCATATATTCAAGACCTTGACCAAGAAAGGGGGACCGGTCTGTGCCATACGACAATGAGTCGGCAAGTCGTTTTACGGCAAGCAGGAACTGGCGGGAATCGAGCGGCTTAGTTTGCTGGTCGGTGAGGAGGGGCATTGGAAAGCCAAACGTGATGTTGGAGTGCGGATTAAAAATCAGCGCCTCTGACTACGAAATTGAATCGTTGAGGATTTTCTGAAGGACAGCTTGGGGTGTTTTTCCTTCAGCAAGGGCCTCATAGGAGAGGCGAATTCGATGGAGGCAGACGTCTTCCGCAAGAGCGAAAATATCTTCGGGTATGGCATAGTTACGGCCTTGAATGAGAGCGCGAGCACGCGAGGCTTTAAGAAGAGAAATGCCGGCACGAGGCGAGCAGCCCATTTCGAGGTCGGGGTGATTCCGAGTACGCTCCACGATATCTACGACATGTTTCAACAAGACTTCGCTGACATGAATTTCGTGGGTCGCTTCCATCGCGTCGACTAGATCTTGCGGCGTACCAACAGCATTGTCGGTGACGAGGTCAAATTCGGTTCGAGCGACAGCTCCTTCCCCCTTCTTTTCAACGCCAAGTTTGAGGTTTCGACGAAGAATTTCTTCTTCTTCCTCGGGTTTCGGGTAGCCGAGTCGGTGGCAGAGCATGAAGCGGTCAAGCTGAGCTTCGGGGAGTTCGAAAGTTCCTGATTGCTCGATCGGGTTCTGCGTTGCGATCACGAGGAACGGTGTGGGAAGCGAGAAGGTTTCTGCACCAAGGGTGACCTTTCGCTCTTGCATGGATTCAAGAAGAGCGCCCTGGACTTTGGGAGCGGCTCGGTTGATCTCGTCTGTGAGAAGAAGATTTGTAAAGATAGGGCCTTGATGAGTGCGAAATTCGCCAGATTTTTCGTCGAGAATTTCTGTGCCGAGGATATCGGATGGGAGAAGGTCAATCGTGAATTGGACTCGACGGAAGTCGAGGTGGAGCGCCTTAGAGATTGTGTTGACGAGGAGAGTCTTGGCGAGCCCGGGCATTCCCTCCAGAAGGAGGTGGCCAGAGGTCAGGAGGGCAATAAGGGTGCGCTCAACGACCACGTCCTGACCGACGACGATTCGTCCAACACGTTCACGGATGTCCGCCAAATAGGTCGCGGTCTTGGTATGAGAAGTTTTGTCAGAGGTCATTGATTTGCAGAAGGAATACGATCTCGCGAGGCGGGTGTTTAGCTGTTAGGGAGCCTCAGGGAAAGGATGTAACTTGGAATTTTCCGAGGCTATGTCATTCGAGCGTTGGGGCCGCAAAGCTCACAAAGAAGAGCAGATAAATCGGGTTTTGGTGATCTGGGGAATTGAGGTCAGGAAGCAATTGGATCGAACCAAGAAAAAACCCCGGGGTATTCCCCGGGGTTGAGATGATTTACGAGTAAGTCTAACTGTCGTCTAAAAAAACTTGGTGAGGGTCTTTTCGCTAGGTGGTTGTGAAAGGAGCGAGCCAATAATCATGGCGGTCGCGCCGATGAACCACATGATAGCGGCTGGAGTCACTCCACCCAAGATGTGAAGCTCCCCTCCAAATCCTGACATGGAGAAGAAGATGAGCCAGCTTACAAAGACTGCTATGACACAGGCGTAGGCACCAGTTTTTGTAGAACGCTTCCAGTAAAGAGCAGCAATCACGAGAGGGGTCAGGGCTGCAAATCCAGAGAAGCTCCATACGGCAAGACCGAAGATGAATTGTTTTTCCTGCTGAAGAAGGATCAGCGAGATAACATAAATTACGATAACAATCGCTACGATGAATCCGCGTGCCATGAGCAGTATTTGTTTGTCAGTGTAGGTTTTTTTCGAATCGTGCAGCATAATATCGTTCGTAAACATTGTGCCGAGGCAGAGGAATTGTGAGTCGAGCGAGGACATAATGGCTGCGAGAATCCCGGCAGTAACGAGGCCGACAATGAGCGGGTCTGCGACGAGCTTGGAAACCATGATGGAAAGAATGGAAGCGGGATTAGCTCCAGAATCGAGTTGGCCGCTGGCCCAAATACCGATGAGGACACAAGGAACCCAAACGATGGCAATACAAATGGGATGGGCCACCACGGTAAGCTTGAAGCTCTTGGCGCTCTTAGCGGTAAGCCAGTGCTGGAAAAGGTGAGGAAACATTCCTACACTGAGCGGGATAAACATATAGGTTAAAAAAGTAAGTTGCGAGACTCCCACCGTTCCATCGACCGTTCGGACTTTGTGGGTATCCTTTGCCTGCTCAATAGCAGCTCCAACTCCGCCGAGTTCACCTGAGATAAGATAGAAAGCAAGAACGCCCATAATCATAAAGACGATCGTCTGAAAGGTGTTGGCCCAAGCGGCAGCCCGAGATCCACCCGCAAAGATATAAGTTAGGACTACGATACAAATGACGAGTCCAGTAAACCAGGGAGGAATGGCTCCGTTGTCAGTCCATTCTGGGAATACTCCGGGAGCGATGAGGTCACCACTGGGCTTTACTTTAGCTTTGGTCACGCCCTCGATTGTCTTGGCAGCCCCGATAATTCCGATGAGAAGGTAGGGGATGACGAGAAGAACGAGGATTGGGAAAAGTAGGTATCCGAAAGCCTTGGACTCAAAGCGGGCGCGAAAGTACTGTATTTGGGTAACATAGCCGTAGCGCTTTCCGATCGCCCAAAGTTTGATGCCGATGAACAGGAAGCAAGCAGCGTGGATGAGCCCTGATGATGAAGCCATCAGTCCGTAGGTTCCAATTCCGGTTCCAAAGGCCTTACCGGTCGATCCAACGAGAGCAAAGGCAGTCATGGTAGTTCCAAAAACCGACATCAGCAACATGAAGGGGCCGATCGAGTGGCTGGCGACGAAGTAGTCTTTTGGCGTGCCCCGGAAGAGGGTCTTGGCAAAGAGAGCGAGCCCGAGAAGAAGGCCTAGGTAAATTGCGATGACGATGACAGTAGTCATTTGCTACCTCCTTCCGATGACTCAGGTCCGCCTTCGGCCCATTTTTCGAGCTCGGTAGGCCAGGCAACCTTCATGACGATGCCCCAAAAAAGGGCTGCGACGAGAGAGTAACAGGCATGGTAAAAAAGTCCTACGGGCATAAAGCCCAAGACTAGATTGGCGTTATCCCAGTTCCAGCTGTCTTGATGAAGCAGGAGCAGGAGAACGAAAACAATGAAGATGATTCGTTTCTTGGTCATTGGGCGAGTGATAATTGCTTACAGCCAGTGTCTCGAAAGCCTTTCAATGTGTCGATGGAATACTACTCTCTTCCCTGTGAAGCCGACGAACAATCTCGCTGCCAGCGCCTCTCCCGATGGGGAAACCTTGCTTCTGCAAGAGCATGACGGGGAGTATTTTCTTAAGGTAGGAGGGGTTCCCTTGATGAGTACTACGGCATGTTCGTCCGAGCAAATGATGGCGGAATTGGCTTGTGGCGCAGGGGGGCGAACTCAGCGGGTGTTGATCGGCGGGCTAGGGTTTGGGTTTACCTTGCGGAAGGTATTGGAATTAGTTTCGGCAGATTCGGATGTGGAGGTGGCTGAGTTGCTACAAGTGGTTATCGACTGGAACCGGGAGCACCTGCGGGAGGTGAATGGTGCGCTTTTGGATGATGGAAGGGTAGAAGTATTGAGAAGGGATGTTTTTAAGATCATGCAATCGGGCGGAAGGTATGATGCCATTTTGTTGGATGTGGATAACAGTCCTGATCCGTTAGTTCAGAAGGGAAATGGGCGGCTTTATGAAAGGCGGGGCTTGGAAATTGCGAGAGCGGCTTTGAGACCAAATGGACGGGTTGTTTACTGGTCGGCTCACGAGGATTCCGGATTTGTAAGATTGTTGAGAAAGGTGTTTTCGCGAGTCGAGGCGATTCCAGCAAAAGCCTACCCGAAGGCGAAGAGGTTTACCCATACCTTGTTCGTGGCGGAAAGATGAGGGAGTTTTATGCAGAGCTGTGAGTAGATTAACCTGCTTCAGGCTTTAAGGGGCTTGAGTCTCTTAGTGTTGCTTCCAGCATTTGGGGCGATTAGGACTTAGCTGTGACTGAACTATTGGCTCCGGCTGGGAATTGGGATTGCGCGCGTGCGGCGGTGGCCAATGGGGCGGATGCGATCTACTTCGGGCTACCGAAGTTTAATGCTCGGATGCGGGCTGATAATTTCACGGAAGAGGATCTGCCGGAGTTAATGGATTTTCTTCATCGGCACGGGGTGAAGGGATTTGTGGCTTTCAATACCCTCATTTTTCCCTCGGAGCTGGGGGGAGCGGTTGAGCAGATCGAGACGATGGCGCGATCCGGAGTGGATGCAGTCATTGTTCAGGATTTAGGAGCGGCAAAGTTGGTGCAAGAGATTGCGCCGGAGATGGAGCTACATGCTTCGACGCAGATGACAATTACCTCGTCGGAGGGTTTGGATTTTGTGGATGGTTTTTTAGATTTGGATCGGGCCGTTTTGGCGCGGGAGATGTCGGTTGAAGAAATCATGCGGGTTCGAAATAAGGGTGAGGTGGCTTTGGAGGTTTTTATACATGGGGCGCTATGTGTGGCTTATTCGGGGCAGTGTTTAACTTCGGAAAGTCTGGGGCAGCGTTCTGCAAATCGTGGAGAGTGTGCGCAGGCATGTCGGATGCCTTATGAGCTGGTAGTAGATGGTGAAACGGTGCCGATGGGCGAGGTGCGTTATCTTCTGAGCCCCCAGGATTTAGCGGCTGTGGACGTAATACCCGATTTGGTGAAAGCGGGAGTGAGGAGTTATAAAATCGAGGGGCGACTAAAGTCGCCCGAGTATGTTGCTGCGGTGACGCGGGTTTATCGCAAGGCGTTGGACGAAGTCGAGATCACAGAGAAGGATCGTTACATGTTGGAGATGATGTTTTCGCGCGGGCTTTCCAGTGGTTGGTTGGAGGGAATAAATCATCCCCGGTTGACTCATGGGAAGTGGGGGAAGAAGCGCGGGGCGTGGGCTGGTGAGATTGCGGCTCGCGGAGAGGGTTGGGTTGAATTGGCTACGAATAAGGTTTCACTAAACCCCGGGGATGGCTTTGTCTTTGATGCGGGGGAGGATCGAAATGACGAGCAGGGTGGGATGGTTTGGAAGGTAGAGGGTAAGAAGTTGTTCTTTGATCGGCGGTCGGGAATCAATTGGAAGCGAGTGCACGCGGGACAGGGTTTGTGGAAGACGAGCGATCCGGGTTTGGAGAAAGAAGTAAAGAAGAGTTGGAAAGGTGGGCGATTGGAAGAGAAAGGGGATTCTCTGATGATTCAAGTTTCAGGAAGGTCCGGTGAGCCTTTGATTTTGGAATGCCGAGGGAAAAAGGTGGTGAGTGAGGTGATGCTTGAAAAAGCTGAGAAGCGCCCGTTGACCAAGGAGGTTTTAGCGGGGCACTTAGGGAGATTGGGTGGAACGGAATTCCAGTTGGGATTAGTGCAAAATTTCCTCGAAGGCGAGGTGATGATTCCATTGGGTGAATTGAATCGAATACGGCGGCGATTGGTAGAGGAGTTAAAAGAAGAGCCGGTGGTGAAAGATGGCGGGGCAATTTTGGCCGGGCTGATGCCAGAGCGTGGGACAGTGGATGAAGGTTTGCCGGAGTTACGGGTGTTATGTCGTTCGTTGGAACAGGTCGAGGGGTGTGCGCGAGCGGGGGCGGGTTTCGTTTATTGTGATTTTGAGGATCTAAAGGAATACCGCGAGGCAGTAAAGATTGCCCGTAAAGGTGGGATGAAGGTGTTTTTAGCGACGCCAAGAATTCAGAAGCCAACGGAGATGGGTTTTTTTAAATTGGTGGAGAAGGCTGAGCCAGATGGGGTGTTGGTTCGTAATCTTGGGGGCGTCAGATATTTCAAAGAACGAGGGATTAAAACGGTCGCGGATTTTTCATTGAACGTCTCGAACCCAGTTTCGGCTGCATTGTTGATGAGGCATGGAGGATTTGAAAATCTCACGGTTTCTTATGATTTGAATGAAGGTCAGGTGAGTGAATTATTGGCGAGCGCTTCGCCGAAGTGGTTTGAGCTCACGGTCCATCAGCACATGCCGATGTTTCATATGGAACACTGTGTGTTCTGTACGTTTTTGAGTGACGGAACGAGTATCAAAAATTGTGGAAAGCCCTGTGATCAACATGATGTTCAACTGCGGGATAGAGTGGGGCAGTTACACATTTTAAAAGCTGATGTAGGGTGTCGAAACACGCTTTTTAATGGACGGGCTCAGACAGGAGCAGCAAGTGTCGATGATTTCATCTCGCTAGGGCTGCGAAAATTTCGGGTGGAGTTACTCGAAGAGGACGTTAGGCAGTCGGCAAGGTTAGTCGGCTGGTATCAGAATTTTCTCAATGGGGAGGGCGAAGCTCAGGACTTGGTGAGGAAGTTGGGCGCAATTGAGAGACTCGGAGTTACGAAGGGAACGCTGGAGCAGAGACGAAGTGAGGTTCATTATTAGACTTCAGCTTCGTCGGTATTGAGGATACGCGTGTCGAGAAAATCGCTTACGTCACAAAGCTTTTATTGTCTTTTTTCGGGTGGCCAAGGTTTGGTGACTCGGTAGCTTTCGCGCTTTTCTTGTTTTGATAGGATCCCACCTTTCATCAGAGTGATAAATTCTAGGTGTTCGCCGTCCGGAAATTCGAATTGAAGTTCGATTGTGCTTTCTTGGTATTCGTAAAAGAGAATGATTTCACCATCGTCAATGTCTGCCCAATAGGGTTCTCCGAAAATAGAGATGATTTCTTTTCTATTTGTCGTGCTCGAGAGGACGAGCGACTTTTCCTCCACTAAGAAGATGCCTTTAAAATTTTTGATGGTGAAAAAAGCATGATCTAGCTTGCCGTCCTTTACTCCGAGTTCGTATCCAGACCGATCGGATTTCAGGGTTACTTCCTTCTCCAATTCTTTTGCGAAAGAATCTCCATCCCAAGGCTCTTTACCGAGGGGCGTCGATCCAATGATGAACTTGGTAAGGTCAACGGAGAGTCGGCTATCGGCTGCGCTAACGTCAAAGTTTTGGCGTTCGGTGTTGAGAAAGGAAAGAAGACCCATACTAAAATCAAAGATTAATCCTCTAATTCATTGGAGAAAAGGTGGAGGGGAAGCCGGAAAAAGGAAAGACGCTCTTATCGAGAGATTGTGTAGTAGGCTTGGAGGGAGTCCTTCCGGTTTTTGGGAAGACTCTTGGATGAGAAGTAGAAGACACGGCTCCCGGCCTGTCGCTGATCGTTAGACTTAAGTTTGATAGTAATTGTGCCCTTTGCTCGATTCGTCTTCTGGCTAGCGATGCTCTCCTTCAGCTTGTTATTGCTTGGGGATCCGTAGTCGGGTTTGTCGTGGTAAAACCATGATTCGATAGCAAGGTCGGTTTCCTCCGCGAGTTCCTTGGTGTTGCCGCTGAAGTGTAAGGTGAAGGTGTCACCTTTGCGTGAGATATCCTTCAACTGCGGGGAGTCATTTTTGGTGTAGGTGAGTTTAACGAGGGCGTGCTGGCTGCCACCACGAGCGCGCCATCCGCGACCAGTTTGACCGACATACATCGCGCCGTCTTTGTCGAACGTTTGCCTCATGAGACCAGAGGGGAAACCGTCTGCGAAGTGGATAAGCGCGGCTTCATTTTTCGGCTTCAGGGCAATCCGGAAAAGGGTCGAAAGGGTTTGGTCTCCACAATAAATATCTCCAGCAAAAGGACCAAATTTCCCGTCTGTGGTGTCCCAAGTAGGGCTGCCTGGAGCGTTGGCGATGCGTCCATGTGGTAAAAGAGCGACTGATACCGCACGCTTTGGAACCCACTTATCCCAAGCGATTTCTGGCGAGTCAGGTTTCATGCCCGGAACATCAACGAGGCCGGAAGGATGACCGTAATAGTTTCCTTTTTGAACAAGGTGCATTTTCGAGGTGCCATTGTATTCACCTTGGTTCTCAGTGTAGTAAATGTCTCCCTCGGGGCTGGCCGAAATTCCAGCGGGGCTCCGCAGTCCCATTGCAAATGGGATAGTTTTTCCGTCAGGGGTGACTTGTAAGGTCCAGCCACGGTAGCCGCCTTGGGAGCCCATAAATGGACCATTCGCTTTGTGGATCTGGCGACCATCGCGGTGGTCAAGGTTCAGGGTGAAGTAGTAGTTTCCAGACTGATCCTTTGCCGGGCCGTGCAGGTATCCGTGGTAGTTTGCGGTAAAAAGGAAGTCGTCGCTCAGAGTGCGAAAGGTCTCATAGAAGCCATCGCCATTTTCATCATAGAGCGCGGTAAGTTCTGCCTTTTGACCAATCACGAGCCGATCCTTTTCAACGATTACACCGAGGGCATCGAGAAGGCCGTCGGCAATCATGGTCCAGGTATTATCTTTAAAGCGCCAGACTCCGGCGGTGCGGGTGGTGACAACAATGGAGCCATCTTTGGGATCAAGAGCCATCCCAAGGGGTTCGAAGAGCTGTGGACGTCCATGTGGATCGGTCGGGGCGGGGACGCGTTCTGCAGAGTAGCCAGGCAATAGGACGATCCGGTCCATGGGAGTTAGCGCGACTTGCTGGGTCAGCGTTGATGGGATGGGGTTTGGTCTCCAAACCGACTCAGGTTTGTCGGTTTTTATTTCGTGCTTGGATGCCTTGCCATTCTTGGTCGATTGAGTGACAGCAAGGCCGTCAGCTTTGATCGTGAAAGTTAGAGAGTAAGTGTCCTTTCCAACACGGTAATGGAAGGTTGGGTGGCCCTTGGGATCGGAGGGGTAGTCGTAGCCAATGAAGTGTGCGTTGGCTTTTTTAAGTTGATCGATGAAGTCTTCATCACCCCAGAGATTATTTTCGATGCTTTTACCATCGTTGATGAGGGGTGATTTGAAAGATAGATCGACCGGCTCACCATGGAGCTTGGGTTGGTTAGAGAGGCTTACCTCGCGAGCATTTTTTCCCAGGGTCGAAGGACTGTTGCCTCGCCCTGACATCTCGTTCTTAAGATTGAGAAATCCACCCCACCAGACCTTATTGATTTTCATATTGCGAGGATCAAAGGCGTAGTTGAGCCCGCTGGGGTGACCTACGTGAACAGCACGTGCGGAGGAACCGGGAATACGAGCACGAAAAATACGGGTGCGATCGGTGACGAGGATTTCGGTTGGGTTTTCGTGAATGTCTTTAACAACCGTTCCCTCCTTCAGCTCGTCCATGACCTTGGATGGGCCGCGAAGTCCGTCATCGTTTAGGGTTTGTAGATAGTGGAAGATGGCCTTGGCCTTTTGCGTATTTAGGAAGGTCTCAGGGTAGGCCGGCATGACTGGGAGGAAGGTCGTTCCTTTAGTCGGTGCAACTTCGGAGATTGCGATCTCGGTAGCCGGAGTGCGCAGCGACTTATTAAAATATGCGTAGTCAGCAGTGATCGTGTGCTTATGATTTTCTCCCGCTTCAATGATGTCGCGCTTGCGTGCGGTGGTTGGGAAAAGACCGTAGAGGCCAGGGCCAGTTTTGACCGAGGTGTCATCCTTTATTTCAGAATGGCATTCTGCACAACCAACGGCGTTAAAAGTTTCTTTACCGAGCTTGACGAGGTCAAATTCAGCGGCGCTAAGACCGATTGTGGCGAGAGCTAGCAATGAAACTGAACGTAATATCATAGTGACATATTGAAAAATCGTGGCTGGAAGGTCGAGAACCGAGTTTTTTTTGAATGGAGAAATCCCAGAGATTGACTAACTTCTTTCCATAGCTTCTCTGAGGAGGGTCTTTTTCAATCTGATATTGTTTTGAATATCTGTGTCTTTTTACGCTCGCTCGGGACGATGGTCCTGTTGATGGGCATTGCCATGGTGATTTCGGTCTCTTTGTCGGCTATTGTTCCTGCAGGAGATCTCCATGAAACGGGGCTAGATTTGGAAGGGTGGGGAATTTCGCTGTCGATCACGCTGACTGTCGGGACTGCCTTGTTCATTGTCGGATATGTCAAAGGTAAGCGCTCGGGGCGTTCTCTGGCCATGAGGCGCAGGGAGGCAATGGCCTTGGTGGGGGCGGGTTGGTTTGCTTGCAGCTGCGCCGCAGCATTACCTTATTTCTTTTGCGAGCCTCACGTTTCGCTGGATTCTGCTTTCTTTGAAGGTGTTTCGGGTCTGACCACAACGGGATCGACAATTTTTGTCGACTTGGAGCGGCTGCCCAAGTCGATCCTGATGTGGCGATCCCTGACGCAGTGGGTAGGGGCAATGGGGATTCTCGCGATGTTCGTTGTAGTGCTCTCGGGAATGACCTCGAGCAGTAAGACTTTGATCGGCGCGGAGTCGTCGCTATCGAATACTGATTTGGCAAGTTTGCGGCAGACCATGAGACGAATTTGGCTGCTTTATTTGGGCTTCACCATCGTTTGTGGGCTTGGTTTGTGGGGAATGGGTTTAACTCCATTCCAGGCGGTAAATCATGGGCTGACTGCTGTTGCGACAGGTGGATTTGGAACTGAAAATACTAGTGTGGCGGGAGAGCCTTTCGGTATAGCAAGTAAGATATGGCTCATGTTGTTTATGATACTAGGTGCGATTAGCTTTCCTTTTTATCTCACGATGATGAAGCGGAAGTGGAAGAATCTTCGTGAGAAGTTTGAGGAGGTCTTCTGGTTTCTAGGAATCGTTGGAATTGCCTCGATTGTGTTGCTAGGACAACATTTTTTGGGTGGATTTAATGGGGCTCAGCCAGTTGATATTATTTTTAATGTAATTTCGATCGGAACGAGTACGGGATATGTAAGTAGTAATTTTGATGGGTGGAGCCGGTTAGCGGTAGGCATTTTGGTTTTATTAATGGTGGTGGGGGGGTGTTCCGGTTCAACGGTCGGGGGCTTGAAAGTGAGCCGGATTATCATGTGGGTCCGATTTTTAAAATCCGGTTTGCATCGTACTTTTCGCCCTAAGATGGTAGAACCAATTAAATTAAATGGTCGGAAAGTTCAAGATGGCGCTTTTGAGCAATTATTTCTCGTAATCTCGATGTTCGGATTTTTTGCGATCATGGGGACCTTCGTTTTGCAATTGCTGGAACCAGCTCAGTCACTCAAAGGTTCTCTTTCTGCTGTCATTAGCTGTCTTGGGAATATGGGGCCAGCTCTGGCCGATATGGGTGGAGCCGAAGGGTTTGCTCAGGCAAGCGCAACGACCAAGGTGTTCTTTGCAACCCTAATGATTTTAGGCCGTCTTGAATATGTCGCTTTTGTAGTGCTCTTCAGCCGCCAGCTTTGGAAGCGCTACTAAAGAATTTTTTCCACAAAGCGTTCGCGTTCGAAACGCTCGAAGCGCTCAGGCTCTTCCCCAGTGCCGATGAAGCGCGGTGCAATGCCGAGTTCTTTTTGAATGGCGGCAGCAACGCCTCCTTTGCCTGATCCGTCGAGCTTTGTGAGGATCAGGCCGTTGAGTGGTACTGCTTTTTGAAATTCGCGGGCTTGGTTAAGAGCATTTCCCCCGGTGGAGGCATCGACAACCAGGAAAGTTTCGTGTGGAGCAGTCTCATCTTGTTTTCCAATAGTGCGTTTAATTTTAGCCAGCTCATCCATGAGGTTATTGCGGGTGTGGAGTCGCCCGGCCGTGTCGCAGAGGAGAAAATCATAGTTACCAGCAATCGCTTTTTGGTGGGCTTGGTAGCAAACCGAGGAAGGATCTGCTTCATGAGCACCGGTGACGACAGGAAGGTCAAGGCGCTCGCCCCAACGAACTAGCTGTTCGACGGCTGCTGCACGGAAAGTGTCTGCAGCAGCCATCAGGACGGAATACCCCTGGCTTTTTAGTAAGTTGCCCAGTTTGGCGGTGGAGGTGGTCTTCCCAGTGCCGTTGACTCCGACAATCAATAGAACGGCAGGATTTTTATCGATCCTAGGTTCGAGATTTGAAGCATCTACCGGAAAAATCCCAGCCAGTTTGTTACGGGTGGTTTCCACAACATCATCGGCAGATATTTTTCGGCCGAGCTCTTTGAGCTCCTCGACAATTTCGAGTGAGAGCCTAACGCCGAGATCACCGGAGATGAGATCGGCTTCCAAATCATCCCAATCTATCTCAGCCTTGTCGGTAACCTTATTAAAGAGTTTCTTGAAAAAACCTGCCATGGCGGGCGGATGCTTGTTCAAAATTGACATAAATGCCAAGGTTTATTGCGATGACCTTGTGCATCACCGAGATTTCTGAGATCACTTGCACCTCGGGAAGGTTCACGTTATGAGCCTCCAAGCCGCTCCCGTAGTTCAACGGATAGAACAAGGGTTTCCTAAACCTTAGATGTGAGTTCGATTCTCGCCGGGAGTGCCAATCATATGGCCTAGCAAAGTCGGTGTTATTTGCTTAGACCATGGAGGGAAAAATGTTTTTCCTCCAGGCGGCCCACACCTGATGCCTAACGAGTCTAGATTTTCAGGGGGGGGCTTAGCCTGATTTGTCTTCGAGAAGAAAGACTAGGTAATTGAGAATTTTCTTAGTGGAGCTACTTGTTAAGCTCTTTATACAGCCACGCCCGCGCGAAGGCCCAATCTCGATTTACAGTAGTGAGTGACATATCCATAGTCTCAGCAACTTCCTCACCGGTCATTCCGATAAAGTAGCGAAGTTTGACAAGTTGCGCTTTACGAGGGTCTATTTCCACAAGTTTTTCTAGGATTTCATTGATAGCTAAGAGATCTTCGAGGTTTTCCTTAGAAGGGAAGTCATCAATTTCAGCGTCCTCGACTCGTGTGAATTCGCCGCCTCGGCATGCGGACTGCTTACGGCGGGCGTTGTCGACAAGAATTCGGCGCATCGCTTCTGATGCGGCATAGAAAAAATGCTTCCGATTCTCAAAGTCTTGATTCCCAATCCGTAACCAAGTTTCGTGGACTAGAGCTGTTGCCTGCAGGGTATGGCCACGACGCTCGCGGGCCATCCGGTTCTTGGCCATCAGTTTAAGTTGGGCATAAACGGCTGCAATTAGGGCGTCATCAGGGTCACCGTCTAGTTTCCGCTTTTCTAGGATTTTGGTAATCTCCTCCATTAAAGACTCTGTCTATAAAACAAACAGCTTTACTGTTAGGTTATCCAATTGGATAAATATAGACTCTGATAGTTTGGCACGATGAAAATCCAATCTTTTTAGCCTCCCCCCTATCGGAGTAGTTCGGAGGTGGTCGTGGTAAAGTGCTGATTTCAAAATCAACTCCATCATCAGCTTTCTTCTACTTAGTCCACTGGGCAGTCCTTTCCGTCTTAAAAGTATATTGTTAATACTTCTTTTCGCTGGTGAGATTATTGGCCGGTCGCATTTCCAGAATTTTCAATTTCTGTTAGCGAAGGAGCGTTTAATACTCGGATGTTATAGTCGCCTTTTGTATCTAAAGAAGCTTCTTTGATTACAAGGCTCTCCCCATTCCCCAAGAAATGTGCGACCGGTGAGGCAAACCCGGAAGCAGGTGGGAAGGACGTAACCTGCCGCCATTTGGTGGTGTCCCAGAGTAGAATTGGGCTGTAGCCAATCGAGGAAGAGACGAGCCGTTTTCCATCTGGAGAAAAATTAATGCGCCAAAGAACCATGTTGTGACCTTTTAATGTGGCGAGGTGGCGGTCTTCGAGCAGGTCGTGAATCTCGATGAAGGGGCGTTTCCGTGTGGCATAAGCCAGGGAATTTCCATCGGGGGAGATGGCCATCCCTTGGATGCCATGTAGATTTGGCAACTCGAGATGTTTCACGAGTTTTCCTGATAAAGTTTCGTAGACCCTGATTTCATCAACATGGTTCTGAACGGCCACTTTTTCTCCGCGAAAAGAAAATAAGACCGATTCGGATTTTTGGAAATTTGTCCACATGCTTTCCGAAAAACTCATGTCACTCGAAGAGATTAATTTCAGAGAGTGCGCGTCATATCGATCGAGTTGAACGCGACCAGAATTCGTGAAATTCATCGCAATGAGGAGTGTCTGACTCGCTTCTAAATACCGATACCTGACATTTTTGGTTCCGTGTAGTAACTTGAGAGATTTTTCAGCATGACCATTGAGGTTCCATATGACTAGCTCAGGCGGGGAAGATTTAGTGCATATTATGCGGTCACTGGAAAGCCAATAGGCCTTCGAAAGATTGGCGGGCAGCCCTTCGAGGGATCCCCTCAAATCTCCGTGTAAACTTGGAATTCCATTTTGTAATACGAGCAGCTTATTTCCGCACGGTGAAATTGCTGAGTCATCGTATGAGATTCGCAAACCAGAGGTCGCCAGTGAACCCTTAGTCCAATCTTTGAGATCCCAAATTTTTATTTTTTGATCTTTCCCTGCGCTTACGAGTTGTTGGCTGTCCGAAGAAAAATCCACAGACCAGACCTCATCGGCGTGGCCGGATAAGGTCGCAACCTCAGACCAATTTTCGGTAGACCAAAGTTTGATGTTTTGGTCAGCGCTGGACGACGCGAGTAATTTTCCGTTTGGAGAGAAAGCTAACTTGGAGATGAAGCCCTGATGGCCGCTGAGGTAAGTCGGTGGCTTGCGGCCTGATATATCGATTAGCCAGATCCTTGGGTCCCACCAAATTCGGCCCGCCGCGAGCGTTTTATTGTCAGGAGAAAAGGCAAGAGTTGTGATGTTACCGCCCTTTGGAAGATTCTTAATTTCGTGAGACCAGTCTGATGTTTTGAGTATCGTGATCCTCCCATCTTCCCCCCCGATGGCGAGTCGTTTCCCGTTTGGGGAAAAACAACAGGCACCTTCACTATCCATAAGTTCATAGTTTCCATTATTGATTCGTTCAAGATGCAAGACTTTTCCTGAATCAACTCCGACGATTTGAGCGGACCCATGAGCGGGCACAAAGAATGCTAAGGTTTTACCATTTGGAGAAAGGGCCAGCCCGGTCGGTCGGTCCGGGCCGACGTTCAGATTTTGAATGGGGGGCTTGTTAAGATCTGCCCAAACCTTGATATAATAATCACCACTTTTTTCAAGAAAGCTCAGACCTGCAAAATGGCTTCCATCAATATTTTTGCAAAGAAATCCACTGTCTGACGTCGTCCTGCTTTTTTCATTTCCAGCCGAAAGAACAATCTTCTCTTTATCATTATTTTTATTGATGAGTTCGATGTGGCTATGGTCGCGAAAGCTGACTACGCTACCTGGGATCTCGGTAAAGAAGCTGGTCAAAACTCGTGAAGAATGATTCCCAAGATTAATGACACCTTTAGGTTGCCCCTGTTTCCAAAAGTATCTCCACTCCCATCCTCGTAGATCCTTATTAGTTGAGTCTTTGCGATATTGATTCAGGAGACGTCTGCTTTCGCGAAAGTTGCCTTCCTCAATACTTTTTGCTGTCAGTTGCATATCAGCGACGTATGCGCGCTCCTGGGCATCTATTTGCTCTTGGATCGCTAAACTTTCTGATTCTTTAGCTAAATTACTTAATTTGTCAGCATGGAGGCGTAGTTCTCGTTCCTCTCCACGAGCTTGTTGCGCCAACGAGGCCTGATGGAAGCTGAATAGGGCTGAGATAAGAAAAGCAAGAAGAGCTGTTAAAGCCGCCACCATTGCCAAGCGGTTTCGTCGAAAAAACTTTTGAAAGGTGTATAGCTTGCTTGGGGGTCTTGCCTCTATTGGCAGATTAGACATTGATCTACGAACATCATTTAGGAGCCCGATGACGGTGGCATAGCGTTCCTTAGGGTCAGATCGGAGTGCTTTCATCGGGATGCGTTCAAGATCCTGGGCAACTCGGCGGCGTAGTTCTTGAGTGCTCAAATTCCGTTTACGTGCGAGTGCGATACGATCGAAAGCTTCAAAGCTTCTGAAAGCGGCAGAGGGTGTGATGAAATCACGCTCTCTGCGTAATAAACCTTCTTGGGATAGATGTTTTGATTTCCCAGAGCAGAAAGGGGGGCTTCCGATCAACAATTCGTAAAGAATAGCGCCAAGTGAATAAATATCTGAGAGGGTATCGGTTGCTTTACGGGAGTGAAATTGCTCAGGTGCCATGTAATCTGGAGTGCCTAATATCTGACCTTCGGCCGTGAATACTTGTGTTAGTAGGAATTTTGGAGTTTGAACTACTTGAGAGATTCCAAAATCGATTACTTTGGCGAAGGGGCCGTTCGCTGTCTCAATGACCAGGATGTTTGATGGTTTCAGATCACAGTGAATTGCTCCTTTTTGATGGGCATGGCTTATCGCGAAACAAACGTCTACGAAGAGATTGAGCCGCGAGGAAATATCTAAACATTTTTCATCACAATATTTTGTAATTGGTAGGCCTCTCGCTACTAGTTCCATCACAAAGAATGGTTGTCCGGTCATAGTAGTTCCAGATTCAATGAGGCGGGCAATATTGGGGTGATCCATCATTGCCAGGATTTGTTGTTCAACCTCAAAGCGCTTGAGGATGGCGCGCGAATCCATTCCAAGTTTCAGGATCTTGATTGCGACTTCTCGTTCGTATGGCTCGACTTGCTTCGCCAACCAGACAACGCCAAAGCCACCTTGGCCAATCTCGGCTTCTAATCGGTAAGATCCAATTAAGGTCCCGGTCTGAAAAGAGGGTGCTAGGGGCTGCGAATGAGCCTCAGTGCTCTTGAGAGGGGGCTGGTCATGCATTTCACGGACCTCTTTAGAGTCCATGAATCGTGTGGGCATGTTGTTATGAGCTTCGAGAAGCTCCGAGAGGGTTGATCTGACTTTCTCAGTCAGATCGGTCCGCTTTCCGAGCTCGGACCGCCAACAATCACTTGGTAAAGCTGAGAATCGTTTGAATTCAGCTTCAAGCTGATTTAAAAATTGGTGATCTTTGGGCTCCTGCTCTTTCAAAATCCAGATAGTTGAGGGTGACGTAGAGGTTAATAAAATTAGGGTGGGAGGTAATCAATCTATCTTCCAAAGAACAGCTTGGATATCTCCGGGTGAAATCAGAGTGGTTATCTTTTGGTTTTTTGTCAGAAGCTCGTTCAAAAATATCAAGTCGTTCTCCTCGACCAGTGATTTCTTGAGAGACGGAAGAGTCTCTTGTATATACATGCGCAAAACTTTAAAATTTGTGTCGTCTTTTTTTGAGGTTTCCCGAAAGGGGGGCGGAGTATTGCGTCCTTCTTTTTAAGAGAGATTGCTGGTAGAGTTAGAGCTTAAAGCTCTATAATCTCGGTCGATTGCGAGGTCAGGTTTTTCGAACCATCGCTGGTGATAACAATGGTGTCCTCTATTCGAATACCGAATTTTTTTTCAAGGTAGATTCCGGGTTCGATGGTGAGAGTCATACCGGATGCTAGTGGGATTTCGGGCGCGTTTTTAGATAGGGTGATTCCGGGATCGTGGGTTTGGAGGCCAATACTGTGGCCGAGACCGTGGGTGAAGGTTTTACCGAGGCCAGATGCTTCGATGATGTTGCGGGCGATACGGTCAAGATCATGGTTAGTGATGCCCGGGCGCGCGGCGTCGATGGCAGTTTGGCGTGCTAAATTAACGACGTGGTGGACCTCTCGCATTCTCTCCGAGCTATTACCAAGGCAGACCACGCGGGTCATGTCTGAGGCATAGCCTTGGTGGAAGACGCCGTGGTCGATAAGGAGAAGGTCGCCGCAGCGGCTGACGGATTGGTCCGGAAGGTGGTGGATTTCCCAGCAATTGGGCCCATTAGCCACGATGGGCGGAAAGGAGTATCCTTCGACTTCCTCCCGCTTGGCCATTTCAGCAAGGATGAGTCCCTGAATTCCCCGTTCGGTCAGATCAGGTTTGATTTGCGGAAGAACAGCATTGAGGATCACTTCGTTAATTTTTTGAGACTGCTGTATAATCGAAATTTCAGTGGGAGATTTGGTCTGGCGTATCGTTTCGATGATGGAGTGAGGTTCGATTTCGTGGGGGGCCAGTTTTTTTTGCCAATGGGCGAGATCGGCTGCAGAAATATTTTGATCGATTGCGATTTTGAGAGGAGGAGCTGGTAATCTTGTTATGATGGCTTTACTTGGGGATGTGATGGTCGAGAATTCAATTGCTTCTTCAAGGAGCCTGGTTTGTTCCCTTGCCCAGGAGATGGTGCGGAAAGAGGTGAAAAGGATGAGAGTGTCAGGAAGGATGAGTAGACTTCGGGGTTCTCCTTTGAAGCCGGTAGTGTAGCGAATATTTGAAGCATCGCAGGCAATAACGGCCCCGATATTGAGGGATTGCATTTTTTTCCGAATGCAGTTGATCCGGTGCTGCATTTCCGAAAGGGTGAAGGTGTTTGATGAAGGCATTCAGATGAAGGTTTAAGAGATTATATTGAGAAGCAAAGCGCTGAGGAAAGCTTTGAGAAGGAGATGCGTATCAGAAAATATAATACGATTTATGGCGTTTTTTATGCTATTTACAGCTTTAGTTAATGCCCAAATTTCGGGTGACGGTTAAAAAGTAACGGTGGTAGTTAAAATGTTTGATGGATGGCATAAACAGGATTCAAGGAAAGGCGAGAGAGCCCTTCATTTTGTGCCGTGGACTCTAAAAGGACGACCGGCGCCTGTCCGGTATGAGGAGCGATTGACTCGAATGACGGGACTGGCTCTAATCAGGGGCTCTGGCCTAAGCTCAAATTGGACCGGCCGGAAAAATTACGACATCTTTAACTTGGGTCTCCTTACGTAAAATACGATCCTGCCGACCGGTGAACAAGCAAAGCACGATCAATACGGACGAGAGCCAACTGATGAAGTTGGTTGGTTTGTCGAAGTCGTATGACACAGTAATCGCCCTTGATGATGTTTCTCTGCGAATGGGAGCAGGCGAGTTGATCGCCCTTCGTGGTCCAAGTGGGGCGGGAAAATCGACCCTTTTGTATGTGGTAGCTGGCTTGTTAGGTCCTGATGCAGGATCGATTGAGGTAGCTGGGTCCGACCTCTCAAAAATGAGTGGGTTTGAGAAAACACGCTTTCGCAAAGAGATTATCGGATTGGTTTTCCAAGATGCGAGATTGATTCCTTATCTCGATATTCGGGAAAATATTCTCGCTGCTGGGGGAGATCAAGCCCGGGCGGATCAGTTGATGGATTCCCTGGGGCTTGAGGGGAGGGCGTCTCATGTTCCGGGAAAGTTGAGTGCGGGTGAACAACAAAGAGTAGGCTTGGCCCGGGCCTTGGTTCACCGCCCGAAGTTAATTTTGGCCGATGAACCAACGGGAAATCTAGATGACGTGAGCGCCGAAGCAGTGGTCTTTGGGCTGCGGAATTTTGTGAAGGATGGAGGTTCGGTTTTGGTGGTGACTCATGATCCAAGAGTTCTTGAGAAAGCAGATCGGGTGATTACTTTGGAGAAGGGGAAAATTCTATTGTGAATTATGAGGATTATTACACTTGGCAGGAAGATGTTCCGGGCTTTGGGAGTGAGGCTCAGGAGAAGTTGAGAAACTCAACCGCATTGGTTTCACGAGTGGGTGGTCTGGGTGGACCTTTGGCTCAGTCTTTGGCAGCGGCAGGAGTAGGGCGAATCATTCTTGCGCATGGGGGCGAGTTGCGACCGGATGATTTAAATCGTCAGATACTGATGACTCATGAGGGAGTAGGTAGGGCACGCCACGTTCAGGCTGCGGAGACGTTGAGGCGATTTAATGGGGATCTTGAGATTGAAACGATGGGGCAGAATGTTTCGGAGGAAAATATAGTAGGGCTTGTTGAACGAGTAGATATTGTGTTTTCCTGCGCTCCCCTTTTTGAAGAGCGCCTCTTGATGAATCGAGAGGCGATGAATCAGGGCAAGTTTTTTGTCGATGGTGCGATGTGCGCGATGGAGGGACATGTGCTCGCAGTCGACCCAGGTAAGTCGACTTGTCTAGGGTGTTTAGTGAAGGAACCTCCTGCTTACTGGAAACGTCGCTTTCCGGTAATTGGGGCGGTCTCAGCAATGGTGGCTCAAATCGCGGCTTTGGAGGGTATTAAGCTTCTGACCCGTTTCGCCGAACCGGCGGTGGATCGAATGATCCATATTGATGCGCAATCGATGCGGATGAAGAAAGTGCGCCTTGTCAGGGACGCGGACTGTCCATCACTGTTCTGGGATTAAATCATGAAACAACCTGTTTTTATTATTGGAATTCTCGTGGTTCTGCTTGGAGGGGCTTTTTGGTGGCTGACGAAGGACAATGACCGAGATGGACCTGGAACCGAAGACTTACTCTTCCACTGTGCCGCGGGATTACGAAAACCGATGAGTGAAATTGCCAGTCAATACGAGGAGGATTTTGGGGTGAAGGTTAATTTACAGTTTGGTGGATCAGGAGCCTTGGCAAGCCAACTTGAATTGGCAGGTGGTGATCTTTATTTGCCTGCAGACCAGAGCTATATCGAGGCGGCCAGAGAGAAGGGCTTGATGAAAGAGGCGATTCCGGTGGCGCTTTTGACCGCCGGGATGGTGGTTCCGAAGGGTAATCCGCGGGGCTTGACGACACTCTCGGATTTGGGGAAGGAAGGATTGAAGATTTCTTTGGCCGAGAAATCAGCTTCGGTGGGGAAGTTTACCTGGAAGGTTTTGGAAGAAGAGGGATTATTAGCGAAGGTTAATCCTAATGTGGTTGTGACTAAGCCAACCGTAAATGCGATTGTGGAAGATGTTGCTACTGGTGCTGTGGACGTTTCCTTGGCGTGGGATGCGGTGGCGAGAAATTTTTCTGAGGTGGAATGGCTTGCCGTCCCAGAGTTTTCCAAAAGAGCGAAGAGAGCTTCCATTGGAGTGCTTACCTCTAGCAAGGATGCGAAAAGGGCACTTCATTTTGCTCGTTATGCCACAGCGCAGGATCGTGGGCGAAAGGTCTTTAAGAAAATGGGTTTTATGGTTCCTGACGACGGAGATAAATGGTCGGATCGACCGGAGGTGACTTTTTTTTCAGGATCAATGCTGAGGCCGGCGATTCAGGAGCGGGTTAGGGAATTTGAGGAACGTGAGGGGTGCCGGGTGAATACGGTTTTTGAGGGATGTGGGACCTTGGTTGCACAAATGGATGCTGGGGCTAAGCCAGCAGGATATTTTGCGTGTGATACGAAGTTCCTAGACAAGGTTCAGGAGCGGTTTTTCGCGGGACGGATTATGACGCGGAATGAAATCGTCTTGTTGGTTCGGATGGGGAATCCAAAGGAGCTTCGCAAATTGAAAGATCTTGGAAAGCCAGGGGTGAAGCTTGGAATTTGTGATGGCCGGAAAAGTGCGCTTGGAGAATTAACGAGGATCATGCTTGAGAGACGTGGATTAGCTGAAGAATTGGAAGCCAATGTTGCTGTGAAGGTTGCGAAAGGAGATGATCTTGTTTCTGCGGTGCAGGCCCGATCACTTGATGCGGTTTTGGTTTACCGAAGTAACGCACTCGCTAGTCCGATGACTTTGAAGGATAATGAGATCGTGGATTTGAAAGACGATTTGGCCTTTGCCGAGCAGCCTTTTGCGGTGGCAAAGGAATCGGCTCATCCCGAGTTGATGAAGAGGTTAGGCGACTTTCTGGCGACGCCGGAAGCGAAGAAAAGATTCGAGAAATTGGGATTCCAATGGGAGCTTAACTGACGATGGTTTTTAGGCGGAGCCCAGTGTTGGAAGTTATTTTTTCGATAGGCGTCCATGGTTTTTTGGCTAGGTGCAATCTTGGGAGTTTTCATTGCGAAAACGCCGGCATAGGATTGGCTTATGGCGATGCCCTGGAAGCGAATATTGATTACGATAGGTCGTCATTCAATTCCGTTGAGGCTTTCAAGAGTTAGATCTATAAGGCGAAATGGAGAAGGACATCAGTAGTGATCAAAAGATTTGGAGGGTTAGGCCGGAGTGGCCTTTTCTTCTGTTCCTCGTCTTTGTGGTCGCAGCCTACCTAGGACTCCTGCTTTTAATGGTGGGGGCAAATGTGCTGACAGTTTCGTGGAGCCAGGCGAGTGAGATTTTGAAGGATGCCGATATTCAGCACTCAATTATACTGACTTTCGTCACTTGTACGGCGACAGCAATTCTTTCAGTATTGGTTTCGGTTCCGGTGGGCTATCTCTTGTCCCGATATCAATTTCGGGGAAGAGCCTTGGTAGATACACTTCTGGATATTCCGATTTTACTACCTCCCTTGATTGTGGGCTTAAGCCTTTTAATTCTGTTCAATCGGATTTCACCATCGGCTTGTTGCGGAATGTTAGCGGGTGGTGCATTGATAGCTGCGATTTGGGGAGTAGCTCAAAAAGGCAATGAGATTATAATACGATTTTTATTGGGAAGCGTAGTTTTATTTGGACTTCTGAGCCTTGTGTTTTCTGGAAGTGAGAGATCACTCGAGGACATTGTAAGTGAGGTTGGTTTTCCAATGACCTTTCATCCGTTAGGAGTGGTTTTGGCTCAGTTTCCGGTGGCAGCGGCTTTTGCGGTTAGGACAATGAGGACGACCTTTGATCAGATTAGCCCGCGTTATGAAGAGGTTGCGATGACTTTAGGATGTAATCGGGGGCAGGCATTTATACGAGTTGTTTTGCCATTGGCCGGCAAGGGGATAGTGGCGGCAGGAACAATGGCGTGGGCGAGAGCGCTGGGAGAGTTTGGGCCAATCTTAATCTTTGCGGGAGCGACACGTGGCCGGACTGAAGTGTTGGCAACGTCGGTTTTCCTTGAAATCAATATAGGGAATTTACCAGGAGCGGCGGCACTTTCGCTTCTGATGATTCTGTTGGCGGTCTCAACTCTTTTGATAGTGAGATATCTGGCAGGGCGAGGAGGAGCAATATGAGTGATAACATTTTAATGCTGGAACAGGTGACGGTCCAAGCAGGGGAATTTGTCCTGTCCCCCTTTTCGTTGGAGATTGGGGAGGGTGAGTGTGTTGCTCTAATGGGGCCAAGTGGTTGCGGGAAAACGACGCTCCTTGAAACGGTTTGTGGATTACGCGATGGGCCGGTTGGCGGTCGCATTTTTCTTGGTGGACTAGAGGTGACAAATTTGCCGCCTGGGGCACGGGGAATTGGACTGGTACCGCAAGATGTTGCTCTTTTCCCATCTTTGACGGTCCGAGAGCAAATGGAGTTTGGTCTTAAACTTCATGGTTGGAAGCTTGAGGAAATAAAGGAACGGGTGAAGAACTTGGCAGGAGATCTCGGATTGGAGGGGCTTTTGAGTCGCTTACCAGAAGGGCTCTCGGGTGGCGAAGCTCGTCGAGTTGCCTTGGGTAGAGCTCTTGCGCTGAGACCAAAATTACTTTGTCTGGACGAAGCGCTATCGGGTTTAGATGAAGCTCGTCATGATGAGGTGCTTGGCGTGATTCGGAAGATGATTGAGAGAGAGGGTGTGACCGCTTTACATGTCACTCATTCTAAGAAAGAAGCGGAGGCCATTGCAGACCGGGTGGTGGTGATGGATTAGCAATTTTCAATTGTTTCGGAGCAGGATAACAGAATCGCGTGTGAGAGCGTAGATGGTCGAGAGCCACGTTGCAGCTGCGCTAACGAGGGGAATGAAAAGCCAACTCATGGGAGGGAAGGAAAATGAGAAGACTTTGGAAATGGTGAAGGTCAGTACGGTTGCGAGAAGGCCGATTAGAGCAGCTCGGGCGAGCAGGAGTTTTGCAATTTTGAAATGACTGACACCAATCGCACGAAGAGTGCCAATTTCCGGAAGCCTTTCACGGACGTTAGCAAAGGAAAGATATGCGAGAGCGAGAAAGGCGCCGCTTGCAATGATTGGGGAGAGGACTGCAGAAAAACGAGCGCGTTCGGAGCGAGCAGCTGCGCGACTTTTTATGATTGCAGTTTTGGCTTTTTTGGCTCGATTACCGGTTTTGTTGCGAGCTTCTGCACGAACCATGGCGGAGGAGCCAAGTTCGATAATTTGAACCTCAGGGAGAATCTTGGAAATCTCTGAACGAATTTCGCCGAGTCGATCAATAGAGGCGCAATTACACCCGAGGGCTAAAATCGCATTAATTCGATCAGGTTGCCCAAATAGTTTTTGTGCCTCATCAAGGTGTATCCATGCCGAGCTATCGTCGCGGAAGTTTCTTGGGGGATAGGTTTGGGCAAGAGTGTAGGTTTGGTTGTTAAGGGTCACCTGATCACCGTTTTTGAGTCCGAGGGGTTGGTGTAGGTCGTAGCCGAGATTAATTGTTCCCAGATCAAGAGGATTCATGATGGGTTTCTTTTTGGATCTATGGGCGATAGGAACTTGTCCCTCAACGCCGACAAGAAGGATAGATCGATTTTGTTCTTCCCAGTGAACTCGTTTTGATAGCTGAGGAAGAAGGTGGTTAACGGTGACGATTCCACTTTCGGCAAGTTTGTGAACGGAGTCCTCAGAGAGTGTTTTTTCGGAGTATCCCCTTTCCTTAATTTGCCAGATTTCTTCGCCTTTGGGGAAGAGGAAGACGTTGAAACCAAGACCTTTCATGGTTTTGCGAATGTCGTTCTCAAGCTGGATCATCTCAGCGTTGGTTTCGTATTCTAGAGAGCTGAGTTGGGCTTCGGTATTTTGGTCAAAGTTGTCTAAGCTTTCCTCTGCGGTAAGCCAGATACAGATAGCAGCAGCAGCAGTTACGGTAGCGATGATGAAGTTGAACTTCCGGTGTTTGATTTCGGCCAAGAGCATAATGGGAAATGGATGAAGGGGCGTAATCAGACTAGCGAATCAGCGGAGATTTTAATTGGATTTCTTCAGGAGAAAAATAGTACCTATGAGGAGGACCATAGGGATAACAAGCAAGAGGATCTTGGGAAAGCTAACTACGTAGGATTTTAGAGAAGATTTCTCGATAAGTGATTCCTGAGCAGGTAAAGATTCATCGTTAAGAGAGGGGAGAACGGTCGGGAGTGACTTGTCGATCACGAAGAGTCCTGATTGAAGCTTCTCCTGCCAGTTGGCCTGAAAGAGAAGATCATAGCCTGGATTGCCACTTTTAACCTGACAGGAGCAGGCTCCGCAGAGGTATTCACAGGCTGTGGTGATCGTTTCGGTCGTGATGGAACTTCCCAGAAGTGGGCCGGGCGTGCGACCGCGGCCAAAGACAGGGACGACAAGTGGTTCTTCGGATGGGGAATGCCGGTTGGCGGTGAGGATACGGAGGAAAGCTTGTTCGGCGGGGTCACTGCGCCTGATCCGTTCGATCTTGAAGGATATTTTAAGAGGGATGGACGAACGGAGCACATCGTCGAGATTAATGTCCTCGCCAACTTTTCCAACCTGATCGGCCTGAATAACACCTTCCGGGATCTGGATGCTTTTTTGGGCTTCTAGCAGAGTGTCGTTAAGGAGATTGAAAATGGCTTCATTTGCGGTTTGGTCGGTTCCTTCGACAAGGATCCAGACGGTAGATTGTCCTTCAAGGATGTCGTCCTTAATTCGCTGGCGGAGGGGCGAGTCTATGATGCTTTCAAGAGCCGATTTAGTGCCCCGGAAAACAAGCGGCTCGTTGTTTTTCCAGCTTTTAGGAGGGTGAAGGAGGAAGGCGGGATACTCGGTGAGCTTCTCGAGTCCAACGACGGAAAAGCGCTCATTGCGGGTGAGCTTGTCCATGTCCAGAGATTCAAACTCGAGGTTGAGGTGCTTTGGCTCGAACAATAATTTGGCCGGTGCTTCGCCCTGATGAATCAACTGCAAGCGGAAGGAATCGGATTGCCAGCGCTCCAGAGCGTATCGAAAGACGGGAACCTGGCAGGCAAGAGCGGAGGAGGTGACCAACAGAAAGATCAGGAGATTTTTCACGGTTGGAAATGAAAAGTATGAATGTGGCCGAGATCAGTGGAAACGATGAGGCGTCCCTCGGCAGGAGTGAGTCCGTATGCTTTTCCGGTAACTTTATGCTGCCAGAGTGGCTTGCCGGTTTTGATGTCGAGAATGGAGACTTGATTATCGATACCCACGATAAGCTGATCGCCTGCGACGACAAGTTCGAAGGGAGCAGGGTGATCAATGGTCCAGAGGAGGCAGGATTTGATTTGAGTCTGAAGTGTGGAGATCTCTTTTTTGAGAGCTTCAATTTGGGCGAGATTTGTTTCAACTTTCGGGTCTATTTTTTTGAGAGCGGCCTTCTGGGTGCCGAGGAGCGTTTCAAGCTGAGCCTTTCGGGTGAGGTCGAGGCATTGCAGGTTGTCGACGGTATGGAGGAAGGCCTTCCCTTGCGTGACAACGACTCGGGTGGTATTGTTGAAGGTTGTGAGTCGTTTTCCGGATTTGGGGTCGGCAACGCGTAACTGTTCGTCCCGTTCTTTTTGGTTTGGCGGGCCTGCGATGAGTTGATTGTCCTCTGTTAGGAGGCAAAAAGTTCCTCCGGCCTGTCCGATGGTTCCTATCTTTTTGCCGTCGTTCTGATTTAGGGTGATGGGCGCGGCGCGGCCCTGAGGGATATAAAGGCGGCTCCCTCCGGCTAGCATGGCTCCTTGAAGGGTGACGCCTTGATGCTCGGTGAGGTAGGCTTTTTCTGCCGTCTTGGCATCGATACACCAAAGATAGGAAGTCTTCCATGGCAGGAGTGAGGCTGCGAAAAAGGCGCGGCCGTCTTCAATGGTGATTCCGGTTCGAACTGGCCACGGCGAAATCAGTTTGCCGTTGCTGGGGATCAGGCGATCGGAAGGTGCGGCTTGTTTTTTCCAGAGGGATTTCCCCGTCAGGGCATCTGAACAGTAGACGTAGCCATCATCGGATCCATACCATGCTTTTTCTCCCACGAGGGTGGGAGGGAAACGGACGGAGGAATTTGTGAAGTGTTGCCATTGTTCTTCTCCGGTTGAGGCATCGAGACAATGGAGAGCATTGTCTGATGAAGACCCATAATAAATGAGATTATGGGCGGCGGTTGTGAAATAACAGGGGTCGAAGTTACGCATCGATTGCAGGCCTTCGTTGCTGGAGTAGGCATCCCACTTGGCGGGTCCGGTCCATGCTTGTTGAGGAGGCCCGCCATTGTGGACCCAGGCTTCGGTAAGCGGGAGTTGTAAAGAAGCGGGAGACACGCCGCTTCGGCGATTGTCATGGCGATAAGTTGGCCAGACCTCTGCGGGGCAGAGAGTGGAAATCACGAAAAGTGTAAGAGTTGGGCGGAACATTGTGCTTGGGAGGTGGGCTCGGTCCGGAGATTGGAGAAGGGGCTGCTATTCTTTGGGCTGAGTGGGCTCTTTGATGCCGGAATTGTTTTTGGGAATAAAGGCAAGTGAGGTTTCCATCCAGCCGCCGCATGAACAGCCGCCTCCGCCTTCGGGAGCGAGGAAGAGCCCCTGGGCGGGAAGGACGCTGAGCCAGCAGGAGGGGCGGAGCCTGGGCCAGTGTGATTGTTTCTTAGAGGTTTTGGACCAAAAGGTGAGGCTTACGTCGATCCCTCGATAAAGCAGTCCATAGGCTGTTCCAACTGTGGCGGAGCATTTGGTTTTAGGCCCGTATTTGTGATCGAGGGGTTTTCCGTCGGGAAGAGAGATTCCCGTGGGGTCGGTGTAGACTCGGTCCTCGTAAACGACAGGATGGGTAATGTGGGACCCGTGGTGGTTGGTTCGCCACGGGGTTTGGGATTGGAATCGGAGATCGCCATTGGCGAGGTCAAAGTAGTGGTAGCTGAAGATCCCTTTTCCATTGTGCTCACCGGTTTCTTGGGTGTCGCCTTCAGAGAGGGTGACGAGGAAGCCTTCGGATGTCATGGATCCATAGGAAACTTGGATGAAGCCTTTTTCCTCGGTCCGGAGAAGAGTTTTAGGGAAGGGCTTTTGCCAGAGGATCTTGCCGGTAGTTGCGTCAAGACAGACGGCGTGAATTTGATTCCAGTGATTTTTGGTGCTCTCGCGGCCGGAGGTGGATTTTTGGAGCTCGGGGTTGCGTGTTTCAAGAAAGCAAATTTTACCTTTTGCCAATGAGATGGTCGGGTTGATGATGAGCCCGCCCGAGTAGGTCCAGCTTCCTTTCCAGTTAGACTTTGAGTATCTAAAAATATTGTCGCTTAGAACATTGGCAGTGTCGGACTCGCGGCCAACTTTGTCATACCAAGCGTCCCCGAAGTATTTTTTAAACTCGGCTCCCAGACGGACGGAGGATCCGATGACGTTGTCTCCTTCTTGGGCAATGAAGCCCCACTCGTGTGTTTCGCGTTGGGAGGAGGTGAGCTTTAAGGTTGAGACGCGTTTTCCGGTGGATCCGTCGAGCACCCAAAGGAGATCTTTGACAGCGACGTAAAGGTTGCTGTCGTCTGCGCACCAGTTGGCGCTATCGTGGGGGACGTTGACCCGACGAAGGTCTGGGATTTCCATGCCCCAGAGAATTTGGCCATTGTAGGCGTCGAGCGCCATGAGTCGGTTGAGTCCCTGATGATACATGCGCCCATTGGTCGCAAGAGGAGCGGACATGCGGGGTTGCCGATCAATGCCAAAGTTGGCACCGGGCCGGCCAATCCATTGGAGCTCCAATTCATCGACAGCTTGAGCGCCGCCAAGGCGTTCGTTGGAGTAGGTGGTGTTTGATGGTGGCCCGTATTGATGGGTCCATTCACCGGATCCTGGAATGGGAGGGCGGGTGTTAAGGGTCCTGTCCGGCAAGACGGTACGACCTTTTGGCCGGGTGAGTCGGGAGAGTTCGGAAGCAGAACAGGGTGGAGTTTCACGTTCGGTGCAGACGAGGTTTCCAACGCAAGAAGTGAGTGGGATGTAGTCAAGGTTGGGAAGGTGGAGGATGGTGATTCTGGAGCCATGAATACCAGAGTCTGTCAGCTCTTTCCGCAAGGCGTTAACCTTTTCGAGGTCATCATCAAAGGCCGTCACGTTGAGTTGGCTTTGAGAGGCGATGGCTTTGGCAAGCGAGCCATTGGTGAGTCCCACAATGACAGCGAACCCGGGCTGGGCAGGAAGATCTTGTAGATAGGTTTTGGCAAGAGGGTGGTCGCTATCAGAAGCCGGAGCCGGCATGTAATTCATGCTGGTGTCAAACTCGTAGAGGGGGCTAAATTTTTCGCCGTTTTCAGTGTTGGAGCTGATCCGGTAGGAATAGCGGGTATGTGACTCTAGGTTGTCGAGTATGACTTCGTGGCGCAAGTCTTCTGAACTAGATTCCACGATACTGCCAAGTTTCCGGGTTGTCCCGTATCCAATAATGGCCTTGCCAGGGTGGCTAGCTTCCCAAAAAAGGAGTGCCTTTCCTGGAGCTAAAAATCGAACAGCGGGGCGAACCGAAAAGGAAACGACAGAAAATTCTTTTGCGATGATCGCGAGGTCCTTAGGGGTCGGCAGGGAATCGTAAAATTGGAGCGACTCGATACGGCCATTGATGGGGAAAAACTCATCCTTGTCCTTATAAGCACCGATTACGAACGGAGTTGGGATATCGGGTAGGACAATAGGCCCGGTGACAATCCGCGAGCTAACCAGACTCCCATTTAAATAGAGGCTCATCTTATTACCATCATAGGTTGCGAAGAGGTGATTCCATTCGCCGGGTTCAAATGTTTCAGGCGCAGCGACTTCGAGAAGTCGATCACCGGTGGAGAGCCGAAAGGAGAAGCGAGAGCCATTGTATCCGAGGATCCAACCGCGCTCGTAGCTACCGTTATCCTGACTGTAACTCAAAATTGAGCCCCATTTTTGGATTTGGTCAATCCTCACCCGTGCTTCAATGGCAAAGGTCTGGAGGGGGAGTTTTTTCGCGGATTCTTCAGGAAGAAGAATGTGCTGCTTTGAGGAAAAAACAAGGTTGCCATCAGTATCGAATTCTGGAACTTCCTGTGCTTCACCTGCGGGATTGAGTTTTTGGCCGGTGAAGTTTTTTTGGTTTAGTATCCAAGAACCGAGAAGCCCAGCATGAGCAATGGGGGAAAGGGTCAAGATGAGTAGTAATCGTTTCATTCACTCGTTGGGTCTATTTTTTCTGCTGATTGAGCGTCATGCCAAGATCGGCGGCACGTCCTGAAGGGAGTTCCATAATCTCGATTTTTCGAAAGTGTATTTCTGCGCCTTCGGCTTCTAGACAAAGGTAGCCTTTACGGAGATCGGCTTCGCGGATGCCATTGACGAATTTACCATTAATTGAAAGTTTGACGGTGCCATCGACCGCCACGATGACGTATTGATTCCACTCGCCTTTCCCTTTGCAGCGCATTTCAAAGGACATGGATCGCGAGCCGCGTGGATTTTCCGGGATCGCTCTCATTCCACCTGCGCCGAATAGTTCGCCGCTGACGTAGCCGGGGTGATTTGGCGAGCCGTCACGTTTTTTGTGAATATTAGGCCATTCCAGTTCCAGCATTTGAACTTCCATGCCTTTTGGAAGCCGGTTTCCGGATGGCTTGGCATCGCTCCAGAGGAAGACCCCAGAGTTTCCGCCGGCTTCCATGTGTCGCCATTCGATGACGAGAATAAAGTTTTCGTATTGTCTTTCTGACCGCATCACCCCGATGGGCTTGCCGGAACAAACGAGGATTCCATCTTTCACTGACCAAGTTTCGGACGAGGTGTTGACGTCGACCCAGTTGGTGAGATCCTTGCCATTGAAAAGGTGGGTGAACCCAAATTGTTCTGATAAAGGTGCTGCGTTCTTTTCCTGGGCGGGAAGAGCTGAAATGAGGAGAGCTACTATGAACGCTTTCTGAAAGAACATTTCGCAAGCTAACGGTTTGGGGTATGCCTTGGGAAGGCTCTTATTTTTTTGAATCAGCAATAAATTGATCTGCTCTTTTATTCCAGAGTGCGACGAGAGATTTCAGTTTTTCAGGGTTCTTTTTTGCTAGATTGTTGGTTTCACTGCGCTCAGCGGAAAGGTGGTAGAGTTCCCACGGTTCTTTGAAAGATGAAACCGCTTTCCAGCCGTCTTTGAGAATGGCGTTATGACCTTCGTGTGACCACCAGAGATCTGGATGAAGATCCTTTTGATCTTCTTTAAAGACCGGGAGGAGGCTCTTACCAGGGCTTTTAATAATAGAAGTTTCATTCTCAATTTTGGCTATCTCAAGAAAGGTTGGAAGGAGATCGATGACGTGAGCCGGAGTGTGTCGAAATTTATTTTTCGCCTCGAAACCTTGCGGCCAGTGCGCGATCAAGGGAGTAGAGATTCCACCTTCATGAGTCCAGGTTTTGTGTTTTTTGAAGGGGGTGTTGGCAGTAGTTGACCAACCAGGGCCGAGGCAAGGATAAGTTGCCGCTGACCCGAGAGGAGCGGTGGGATCGTGGCCATCGCCCCGAACCATAATCTCGGCGCTCGCTCCATTATCGGAGAGAAAGATGATGAGGGTGTTATCGAAACGATCTCTTTTTTTGAGATGGGTAATAATACGGCCAATTTCCTGGTCCATACGGTCGATCATGGCGGCGTGAATAGCCATTTTTCTCGACTGAAAGGCTTTCTGTTCTTTGGTGAGTTTCCCCCAAGGGAGGGGGCGGTTTACTTCACCTGAACCGAGAATTTTGAGTTGGTCAGGGAAGTGATAGGGAGGACCAAGGTTTGGAAGGACTGGTGAAAGATTGACCTTTGGAAATCCTAGTTTGGTCATGCGTTGGTGACGAGCTTGGCGGATCGAATCCCATCCGGGAATGTAGGTGTTTTCATATTTGGCGATATCTTGCGGGAGGGCATGAAGCGGGAAGTGGGGGGCGGCAAATGCGAGGTAGGTGAAAGATGGGGAGTCAGCGTAGTTGGTTTTGTGTTCCTCGAGAAATTCGATAGTGCGGTTGGCAAGTTCGGTAGTGCCATAAAAGTCAGTTCCGCGTTTAACGGGGGAAAGTTTTTGATCGTCAAGGTAATGAGTGGTGGGGCTGAAGAATCGACTTTGATCCTTGAGATAGTAGGACCGGTCGAAGCCGGCTGCGATCGGTTTACTGTCGAGGTGCCACTTGCCGATGTGGTAAGAGCGGTAGCCTGCTTTCTTCAGGAGGGCCGGGGCAAGGGGAGCCCACGGAGGGCGTTTTCCACGCATGCCGCCGCTTTTAGTTTTTAGAGTGTCGCGTCGAATTTGCTGTGGATAGTAGCCAGTAAGAATCGATGCGCGCGTCGGCCAACAGCGGGCGGTATTGTAAAAGTTTGTGAAGCGTAGACCGTTGTTTGCGAGAGCGTCTAGGTTAGGAGTCTTGATCTCAGATCCATAGGCGCCTACGTCGGAATATCCAAGGTCATCCGCTAGAATAATGAGAATATCCGGGTGTTTGGTTATTTGACCAAGAAGCTGTAAGCTTTGGATGGAAATGCAAAGAAGGAGGATGCAGGTTTTCATATTGGCTGAGAGTGATTGGTGGAGGATGCCAAAAGGAGGTTTTAGTTTTTCGAGTGAGAAAATTTTGAGATGTTACGAGAGCCTCATAATGAAATAAGGAATAAAATGATGGAGCGAGTCTTCATGCCGGGTTTCGGCTTGTAATCTCATCAATGGCCCATTTGGCGTGTTCGGCGATGAGGGCTGATTCGTGGGTGGAGAGCTCTCTGAGTTTAGGGAGGTCTTTTTCTGTGCCTGTGTTACCGAGGGCTATGCAGACGTTCCTAATGAATGGTTCGAGTTTGATCCTCTTGATAGGGGACTTCGCAAAGACGCGGCGGAAGTCTTCAATCGTCATATCAAGAAAGTCGGAGAGGGAGTGGGAGAAGATTTCTTTACGGGCATGAAAGGAAGTTTCGCGAGAGACTCGGGCGAAACGATTCCAGGGGCAGGCGTCAAGACAGTCATCGCAACCGTAAATGCGATCGCCGATAGAACGGCGGAATTCTTCGGGAATAGAGCCTTTGTGCTCAATGGTGAGATAAGAGATGCAGCGGGTGGCGGCAAGTTTTCGCGGAGCGGTGATTGCTTGGGTGGGGCAGGCACTGATACAGGCTGTGCATTTACCGCAGTGATCGCTGGATTCAGGGTCAGGAACGAGATCGAGGGTGGTTAGTAGTTCGGCAAGGAAGAACCAAGTGCCGAGTTTACGGTGGATTTGGACGGTAGATTTTCCATTCCAACCAAGCCCAGAAGCAGACGCGAAATCACGCTCAAGAACGGGGCCGGTATCGACATAGTAGCGTTGGAGACCGCCCATATCTTGCATGGCCAAATCTAGGTCCTTGAGTTTGTCTTGGATGAGGTCGTGGTAGTCATCGTTCCATGAGTAGCGAGCGATTCGATAGTCGGAGCGCGGTTGTTCTTTAGCTGGGAGATAATTGAGGGCGAGTGAAACGATAGATTTGCAACCCGGCAGAACTTCCCGTGGATCACAGCGACGTTCGACGTTTTTCTCTAACCAGCCCATATCGCCGGCGTGTCCTTCTTCGACCCATTTTATGTAGTTGTCGGCGTGCGGAGCGCGGGTCGCAGCAGCGATGCGGCAGTCATCGAAACCTAGCTGTCGGGCCACGAACCTGACATTGCCCTTGGCGATGTCCGTATTCATTCTTGGGTGCCAAAGTGATAGCGCGCGGACTCGATGATGCCAGTGGTGACTTCGTCGAACGAGAGGTTGTCAGTTTCGATACCGATGTGGGCGGCATTACGGTAGAGTGGTGTGCGGACACCAAGAAGGTCACAGATCGTTTTTTCGGGATCGTCGTTATCAAGGAGAGGGCGATTTGCGTTCCGAGAGGTTCGCTTCAGGATTTCGGCAGGGTGGGCTATGAGCCAGACGACGTAACCGAGTTCTCGAAGGAGCTGGCGGTTTTCGGGGCGGCCAATGATTCCCCCGCCAGTAGCGATAATATGACCGGAGTGTTTAATAAGCGATTTGAGGAGTTCGGTCTCCATATCGCGAAACGCTTGCTCACTGTTTTCTTCGAAAATTGAGGGAATTGAGCGGCCTTGTTGCTCCACAATGAGTTGGTCGGTGTCAATGAGTGGGTAGCCAAAGGTTTGGGAGAGGTTTCGCCCAATTGTGGACTTTCCCGTTCCCATAAATCCGATGAGGATAATATTCTTCTGCATACTCTTGGAAAAACTCTACCTTTCTGGATTCGATTCACGAAGCTGTATCTGCTAAAGATCTTGTGTGGACACAAAACGAGTGGTTGCGGATTTTGAAGATTGGCGGGAGGCCGTGGCGGAAGCTGTGGCTCTTCTGGAGAATGGCGGACTAGTGGCTTTACCGACCGAGACGGTTTATGGCTTGGCTGCAGATGCTTTTGATGCGGAAGCCGTAGCGAAGGTTTTTGAGGCCAAGGAGAGGCCTTCTTTTGATCCACTGATTGTTCATATTGGGCACAAGCGCGATCTTGATATTGTGGCGAAAGTACCGAAGGAACTAGATGAAATCGTTGATGAACTGGTGTCAACATACTGGCCGGGGCCTTTAACTTTGGTTTTGCCTAAGAAGGAGGATGTTCCTGAATTAGTGACTAGCGGACTTGAGACTGTAGCAGTGCGCATGAGTGCTCATGAGGTGATGCGGGCGGTAGCTAAGGAAATTCCAGTGGCCGCTCCGAGTGCGAATCGGTTTGGGAAAATTAGTCCGACCTCAGCTGATGCGGTAATGGAGGAGTTGGGCGGGAAAATCCCGATGGTGATTGATGGAGGGGCTTGTCGTGATGGTCTGGAGAGCACGATTGTCGCTCCGGAGATATCAGAGAAGGGACCAGTTTTACGACTCTTGAGGCCGGGGCCTATTTCTCGCGAGGATTTGAGAAAAATCGCTAAGGTGATCAAGCCGAAGAAGACCAAAGCGGATCACATTGAAGCCCCGGGTCAGGTGAAGAGCCATTACGCACCGACGACGCCTTTAGTGGTTATTGACAAGCCGACTGATTTTGTAGCCGAGGAGGGAGTGAAATACGGGTTGCTGAGTTATCGTGGTGAGGGGAACAGTTCCTTGATGGAAGCGACGGATTGGGCGCATATTGAAATCATGAGCCCTGGAAAGGGGAAATTAGCCGAGGGAGCTGTCAGGTTGTTTTACTGTCTACGAAAGCTCGATGCTGCGGGGGTGGATATAATTATTTCTGAATCGGTCTCTGAGACTGGCATAGGGGTGGCAATGATGGATCGTCTACGTCGTGCGGCGGCAGGCTCGGAGCAGTGATGCGACGAGTTATTAAGGACTGTTCGCATGCGCGTTCAAACACGCAGTGCCGGGATCTTTAAATATCGATAGATTATTATCATACAATAAGTTATCTTAATATTAGGTTAAATGAGTTGAAGAGCTTCATTTTGGCAACGTGCTGAAATGTAAGGGAGAATTCGTCGTGTCTTGCTTTCCTAAGCTTGGCAGGTAAATCAGTGTTATGCTTGCGAAGCGAATCATTCCCTGTCTCGACGTCACAAATGGCCGGGTTGTTAAGGGAACCAATTTTGTTGATCTCGTCGATGCCGGAGATCCAGTGGAGTCCGCGGTTGCCTATAATGAGCAGCAGGCTGATGAAATTGTCTTTTTGGATATCACAGCCTCCTCCGATGGGCGTGATACCATGGTCGATGTGGTGAGTGAAACCGCGGCAAAGTGTTTCGTGCCATTGACAGTGGGTGGTGGTATTCGGAAGGTGGCTGACATGAGTCGTATGTTACTGGCCGGTGCCGACAAGGTAGGCGTGAATACGGCGGCGATTGTCCGCCCCGAGGTGATTGATGAAGGCGCCAAGGCATTTGGAAATCAATGTATCGTGGTGGCGATCGATGCAAAGCGCCAGGGACCGGGTAAATGGGGTGTTTATACCCACGGAGGTCGTCGTCCTGTGGAAGGACTTGATGCGATCGAGTGGGCTAAGGAAGTCTGCAATCGGGGAGCTGGGGAGATTCTTCTCACAAGTATGGATTCTGATGGGACGAAGAATGGATATGATCTCGAGTTAACGCGAGCGGTTAGCGAAGCCGTTGGAATCCCAGTAATCGCGAGTGGTGGTGCTGGAAATCTTGAACATATGGTGGATGTCCTTGATGAGGGAAAAGCTGATGCGGTGCTTGCTGCTAGTATTTTCCACTTTGGTCAACATACCGTACCCGAAGCTAAAAACTACTTTCGTGAACGCGGAATTCCGGTGCGTCCGATAGTGTCTTGAGAGATGGACCTAAAACGCCACGATCGGATGATCGCGGCGCTTTTTAAAAGAATGGTGCTCGACGCTGGATTTGAACCAGCGACCCCCACAATGTCAATGTGGTGCTCTACCCCTGAGCTAGCCGAGCGGCGCGCGAAAGCTAGAAGGGGGAGGTTGACTCTGGCAACTGGAAAATGCTTTTTTGGTCTAATTTGGACAATGAACTTACTTTGGGCGTGAGCGACCAGCTTGCACGAGAGCTTCTAGTTCTGCCTTCATCTTTGCAGCGGTCTCAGGGTGTTGCTTGATGATGTTCTTTTTCTCAGCTGGATCTTTAGTGAGATCGTAGAGCTGGAATTCTGGGACCTTGGTATTTGCGAGCTTCTTTCCGACTGCCGTATTACGGGCTGATTTTCCTGAATGTCGGGTTAGTTTCCAATTGTTTTTACGGAAGCCAAATTTGCCCCTACCCCCATTGTCCTGCTGGATTAGGCTTGCCCGCCCTCTCGCATCGGGTTTGCCGAGTAGGGCATCGAATACATCAAAGCTATCCTTAAAAGCGTTTTTTGGGAGGGCTGTGCCTGTAAGCTTGGCAAGGCTAGTCGCAAGGTCGATGGTGCAGACCATTTGGTCTGATTTTCCAGCCGAGATTTGACCTTTCCAGAAAGTAATAAAGGGGGTGCGGGTTCCACCTTCGTAAATACTGTATTTTCCACCTTTGTAGGGGCCTGCTGCTTTATGAGATCCTAGTTTTTCAACTGCTTCGTCTTTGTAACCATCGTCCATGACCGGGCCATTGTCTGAGCAGAAGACTACAAGGGTGTTTTCGGTAAGCTTGAGGCGGTCGAGAGTTTTCATGATTTCTCCGACGGTCCAGTCAAGTTGAACAATGGAGTCGGCACGGAAGCCATGTGGAGTGACACCTTGAAATCTCTCGTGTGGAATGCGGGGCACGTGGAGATCATGAGATGCATAAAATAGAAAGAAGGGGTTTTCTTTATTTTTTTCGATCCACTCGACTGATTTCTCAACCCATTTATCGGCAAGATCTTCATCCCGAAAGCGGGCCTTTTTTCCGCCGGTATAGAAGCCAATCCGAGAAATTCCATTGTGAATGGTGGAGTTATGACCGTGAGACCAGTCCATTTTTAGGGAATCGCGATGGGTAACACCGGTAGGGTGATCTGGAGACGGTTTTTTGCGGCCAACCCAAAGTGGATCTTTAGGATCAAGGTTGAGGACTTTACTCTCGGTCACATAGACCTGGGGAACCCGATCGTTGGTAGTTGGTAGGAGAAAGTGATGATCAAATCCAATTTCACGAGGCCCAGGTTTTAGTTCGCCATTCCAGTTGGGTCCCTTACCTTTTTCACCAAGCCCGAGGTGCCATTTGCCCACTACGGCGGTTTGATACCCAGCTTTCTTCATGAGGTCGGGTAGGGTGAAAGTGCCAGCTTCAATAATTAGGTGCCCGTTGGGAGGTGCGATTCCGGTTCCTTTTTTACGGAAAGCGTAATTTCCGGTTAGCAGCGAGTAGCGAGTGGGTGTGCATGTGGAGGCGGAACAATATCCGCTTGTGAAGAGTTGGCCTCCGCTAGCTAGCTTATCGATATGGGGAGTTTTGAAAGTGGTGGCTCCATAACAAGATAGGTCTCCGTAGCCCAAGTCATCAGCCATGATTATGATAACGTTTGGTTTTTTTTCTGCTGTAGCTGAGGCGATCACGAGAACGCCTAGAAAGTTGGAAATGAGTATTGGGTAACGAGGCATGATCGAAAGGATGTCTTGGAAATAAGGTCTAGAAAAGAGAAAAGGGACACTCCTACGGAGTGTCCCTTGAAAATTGCTCAGTAGGGAAAGAAATCCTTACTTACGCTTTTTAGCTACTTTTTTCTTAGCGGCTTTTTTGGCTACCTTTTTCTTGGCGGCTTTTTTAGCTACCTTTTTCTTGGCGGGCTTTTTAGCTACTTTTTTCTTAGCGGCTTTTTTAGCTACCTTTTTCTTAGCGGCTTTTTTAGCTACCTTTTTCTTGGCGGGCTTTTTAGCTACCTTTTTCTTAGCGGCTTTTTTAGCTACCTTTTTCTTGGCGGGCTTTTTAGCTACCTTTTTCTTGGCGGGCTTTTTAGCTACCTTTTTCTTGGCGGGCTTTTTAGCTACCTTTTTCTTAGCGGCTTTTTTAGCTACCTTTTTCTTGGCGGGCTTTTTAGCTACTTTTTTAGCAGCCGCTTTTCTAGCGACTTTCTTCTTGGCTACCTTTTTCTTGGTAGCCACTGGTTTTTTGGCGGCCTTTTTGGCGGCCTTCTTTTTTGTGGTCTTCTTTTTTGCAGCCATGGCTTTGTGCTGTTTAATTACGCGGGTTACCGCGGTTTTCTCTTCGGGCGTCATGACGCCAACTGAGATTAGGGAGAGGATTGCCTGTCCAAGGCTTCCTCCAAAACTGTTTTGAACGAGGTCCTGTAGGCGGGGCCTGAGGATGATTTCGCGACTCACCTTAGCTTCGTAGACATGTGCTCGTCCCTGAGTATTCCGAACAGCAAGCCTCTTTTTCTCAAGGTTGCGCATGACAGCTAGGGCGGTGGTGTAGGTGCGATCACCACCATCGGAATTCATTATTTCATGTACGAAACCTACTGTACTTGGGCCCTCGTTCCATAGAATGGCGAGGGCATGAAGTTCTTGAGGAGATGGTTCGTCGTAAGGGGACACTACTGTCTAATCGATTGGTTTTAATAAGAAAGCCGAATACATGACCATAGTTCAAGTTTAATCTCACATGCTTTCAATCAAATATTTTGGGCCTTATTCGCTATTTTTTAGTACCGAGGCGCTTTTTTCATCTTTTTTTTAAAGTACGACATCTATCGTAGGGAAATTTATTTCTGGTTTAATGGCTGTTAAAGTTTCCCAAAGGCGGCGATTGGCAGGGTCTCCATTGAAGAGGATCTTCCCTTTGTCTGATACTAAAACAACAGTTGGGAAAGAGGAAAGGCGCATTAACGATCCCAATGATAACTTCTCAGTATCGACGAGCCAGTGCCCTGTGTTTTCGTGTTTTTTCTGAGCTCTAAAATCATCTCCAGCCCGTCTGTCTGCACTTGTGCTGCCCAAAAGAATGGAAGCTACGGGAATTTTATTTTCGATGAGAGTGGCGCAAAGTTTCAGAAATACTCTCATTGCTGCCATGGATTGGTTCACCCAAGGATTCCAGAAATGAATGAGAAAAGCTGGTGAGTCCCCTGCGATAGATTTTAAAGACTTTGATTCACCCCCTCGCTTTTGGTCTTCAAATTTTAGGTTAAGATTTAAGGTAAAATTTTTTATCGCTTCATTGATACGGATGTCATCGATCAAGGGTGCGAATTGGGCGGCGTGGGAAGGGGCTAGCTAAAAAGCTTCAGTAATATGTTTTTTAAAAAGTGTGATTTCGTTTTTTTGAAGGGCGGATAGAGCCTTAGTGTATTGCACGATGCTTGCGAAATCTTCCCTTACTGCAAAGAGCATGGTGTTGTCTGGAGAAAATTTTGGGAGGTGCGCTTCAAGCTCTGGTGAGAGCGTAGCCAGTGCAGCGCTATTATCTTCGTTTACAAGAAAGACAAAACGAGCTTCAAGAAACAGTTGATCCGGAAGAGATGCGGCTTTTCCTGCTTTGATCGCTTGGTATAGTGAAGCTCGATCAGGTGCGTTTAGGAGGGCATCGAGAATTTTTTCTCTATCGTTCGGTATTTCTTGGGTGAGGGCGGGAAGAGAGAGAGAAGGGCCGTCAGAAAAATTTTCATTGGTATAAAAAAGTGGGCCAGAAAATAGTCTAGCCCACCGATTAATGAAAGGTTCGTAATCCGATAAATTATCTTCCGGGAATTATGAGACTACGTCCTTCAATAATGGTATTGCTTGTCATACCGTTCGTTTCCTTGACAGCATTTACGGATGTTCCAAACTTACGTGCGATTCCCCAAAGAGAATCGCCAGCCTTAATCGTGTAAACGTTCCCGTTTAAATCGGGGGACGGGGCTGGAGCTGGGGCCGGAGTGGTAGTTGGGGGTGTGTAAGGTGCGATTGCAACAGCTGGAGTTCCGTAGGGGGCGGGTAATTGAGTTGCAGGAGGATTGATCGGGGCAACCGGCTGATAGGGAGGATTGTAACCTCCCGGAGCTCCGGAATTTGGGACCCCATATTGATTACCGGTATTGGCTGCCGGAGCAACGGGGTTGCCTTTCTGGCTGCAGGAGGCAAGAAGTGAAACGAGGGCGAACAATATTACTGTTGCTTTCATAGCATCAGCATACCTGAGAGATCGGGAAATGCGAAATAAAATTTTGAGGGAGGTGATGTGGGGCTTGCCGGCTAGGGAGAGGGAGGTTAATCCTAAATAAGGATATGGAAATTTGGAAGGCAGTCATCGTGGGGATTGTGCAAGGATTGGCGGAGTTTCTTCCCGTGTCGTCTTCGGGACATATCGTGCTAACGCAGTATCTACTTGGGATTCGGGAGGTGGGAGGAGAGCATCAGCCGGATCTTTCGTTTGAAATCATTCTCCACTTAGGAACCCTAGTTAGCGTGCTGATTTTCTTTAAGAAGGCTTTGTGGAGATTGGTTCTGTCACTTTTCAATAATGAGATGAAGGAGGAACGGATGATGATTGTTTGGCTTGGGGTAGCTACAGTTCCGGCTGTGGTCGCAGCATTGCTTTTTAAGGATTTCTTTGCTGCGGCACCCGGAAAGCCGGTTTTTGTTTCAGGTCTTTTGATTGTGACGGGATTTATCCTATTTGTTCCCAGGATACTGAAAGGGAAAGCTGCCAAGCTGGGTCTTAAGAGTTCTGTCATTATGGGGATCGGACAGGCTTTTGCTATTTTGCCCGGGATTTCACGCTCAGGCTCGACGATCGCGGCTGGCTTAGTGAGCGGGGTAAAGGCGGGGAAAGCTGCAGAATTTTCCTTCCTAATGTCGATCCCGGCGATCATTGGCGGATTTGTGCTGACTTTAAAGGAGCAAATGGAGCAGACGGAATCCCTTACGAGAGCTCTCAATTCTTGTTTTAACGGTCCTTATGTTGCCGGTGCGATTGCGGCTGCTTTCGTAGGTCTATTTGCAATTTACGTCGTGATGGGGGCGGTGAAGCGAGGAAAGTTGGAGTATTTTGCTTATTACTGCTTTACAGCCGGAATCGCGGGAATGATTTTTTTTAGCCAAAGTTGATTACTTCTTGAAGTAGCTGCGTTGTTTTTCGGAAACTGGCAGGCTCAATTTTTCCATGACCGCCAGCATATCCTCCCAGACCTTGAGTTTTTCGCCGAGTCCGTCCTCTTGCCTTAAAAGATAGGAAGGGTGGTAGGTAACACGGAGAGGAATGCCTTGGAATTGGTGCCAGGATTCACGTAGTTGGCCAACTGGTTTATCAGACCCAAGTAGGCCTTGAGCTGCGCTGCCTCCAAGCGCAACGATGACGCGTGGTTTCACGATATCAATCTCGGCCTTCACAAATGGAAGCGAGGTTGCCATTTCTTCGGGAGAGGGTTTGCGGTTGTTAGTTGTCTGGTTCCGGGTAGTAGGCCGGAATTTGCAAACATTGGAAATATAGACTTTTTCGCGTGCGAGCCCCATAGCTTCGAGGATTTGATTAAGTTTTTCTCCAGCTGGGCCGACGAAAGGTTCGCATTTTTGTTCTTCTTGAAATCCAGGGGCTTCGCCGACGAGCATGAAATCAGCTTCGGGATTACCGGCGGAGAAAACCATCGTATCCCGGAGGCTGCCAAGGGATCGTGCTGGTTGCCAGGTTTTGGCGATGTTGGCGAGCGAGGCTATTTTCTCGGCTGCGGTGTTACCTTGCGCGACAATCGAGTTCGATTGCAATTGCTCACTCGTTTCAACCATATTGGGTTTCGCGGGGCGACGGGCACTTCCGCGGGTGTAGAGCTCGCGAAGAACTGACCGTGCGTGGTCGTCGATTTCCACATGGTCGATTCCCTGTTTTTCGAGCTGTTTTAAGTAATCAAGGAGAATCGGAGCGTCCATAAAGCGAGAAAATCATACATGAAAGGGGATTTCCAGTTCATCCTATTAAATAATAGGAATGAAAAACCTTAAGGAATTTCCGGAAACGGCTTGACCCATTCTGAATTTCGCATATCTCACCTCTCCACTAGTTTTCAAGATTTATGGCAAGAGTATGCAGCATCCGCGGTTCTAAAGTTCGTGTTGGACGTAAAATCCACCGTTCTGGTTTGGCTAAGAAGAAAGGCGGCATTGGCCGTCACGTAACCAAGACGGTGAAGCGCAAAGTTTCTCCTAACCTTCACACCAAGCGAGTCTGGGTTCCGGAGCTCGGAAAGTATGTTCGCGTTAAGGCAAGTGCTAAAGCGCTTAAAACCATCAATAAGAATGGTGCATACGCGACGCTGAAGAAAGCAGGCCTGATTTAAAGCGCCTTTTCTACTCTACTTCTTCAAAAAGCTGAGCGGAAACGGCCAGTTTTTTTAGTGTCACCCTATGTGATTTAGGCATTAAAAAAGTTTTCGAGTAGTTTGAGACCGGCATGTTGGCTTTTTTCGGGGTGAAACTGCGTGGCAAAGAGGCTTCCTTTCTCAATAGCTGCACAAAAGGTTTCGTCGCCGTAGTTACAGGTTGCTGAAACAATTTTTGAATCCACACCGTCCGGATAATACGAGTGAACGAAATAGAAGTAGGGTGCTGCGTTAAAGTCTACCCAGTATGGAGAATTCTCTCTCGTGTGGAGGGTGGCATTCCACCCCATATGAGGGATTTTAATGTCTTTGCTGGTAAACCGTTTGACGGTCCCGGAGACGACTCCTAGTCCGGTGGTGCCGGGAGATTCCTCGCTGGCCTCAAAAAGAAGCTGAAAGCCGACACAAATCCCGAAGTAGGGTTTTCCTAAAGCGATCCATTCTTTAAGAGGTTTGTCCAGTCTCAATCGGTGTAGGCTTTCCATGCAGTCTCCGAAAGATCCTTGGCCAGGGAAGATGAGGTGGGTAAATTGTTCAAGCTCTTCGGGTCTGGTAATTAGGGTAGGGTCATGGCCCAAAGCCTTGCAGGCATTGATGACACTTCGAAGATTGCCCCGACCGTAGTCGATCATTCCGAGTTTCATGTCGATTCAGAGGACTTCCTTGGTGGATGGGATTCCTTTGCGTCGTGGGTCGTTCTCCGAAGCGATGCGAAGTGCGACAGCCATGGATTTAAAAATCGACTCGGCAATGTGGTGCCCGTCGCGGCCATAAAGAACCTCGATGTGGAGGTTGCAGCGAAGGTTTGAAGCGAGTGCGCGGCAGAATTCTTCCACGAGGGTAAAAGGGAAGTTCTGAGCATCTGCAGTTTGCTCAGGCGTTCGGAGTTCAAGTTGTGGTCGGTTGCTCAGATCGATCACGCTGCGGCAAAGGGTCTCGTCCATTGGGACGTAGGCGTGTCCGTAGCGCCGAATACCATCCTTGTCTCCCATCGCGGAGTTGATGCACTCACCTAGGACAATACCAGTGTCTTCTACGGTGTGGTGGAAATCGACTTCGACATCACCATCGACTTCGACATTCAAGTCGATGAGCGAGTGACGTGAGAAGAGGGTTAACATGTGATCAAAAAATGGAATCCTAGTGGCAATTGAAGATTTGCCGGAACCATCAAGATCGAGGCTGATCTTAATCTTAGTTTCGGCGGTATTACGTGCCTGTGATGCGGTGCGGTTGCTCATAGAATAGGGTGAAGAAAAAAGTTTGAGGCGGGAAGACACTCACTCACCGGAGATGACCGAGTCAAGAAGTTCGATAAGTTCCTCAATTGTAAAGACCTGTCCGAGAACTTCGCCGCCGCGAGTCAGAACAACAGAAGCTGTGCCTTTCGCTGGTGGGAGCCCGGCGAGGGGCGAGAGAAGCGGGTTTGTGGATTCCGGGCGAATGGTGAGGAACGATAGACGTTTTGGAGCGTTCAGAGTAGAAATGAATTGTTTGCCAAGTTCACTGGCTATATCTCCTTGGAGAACTGCTATTAGAGCGGAATCGCCAAGCGAACATGATGAAATGTAATCGGTATGGTAAACCACTCTGTCCTTCGCCTGACGGGCGATATATCGTCGGTGGGCGTCTAGGATGCCACCATAAACCTCTTTTCCGGTCAGGGCATAAAGCCGGCTCAAAGTTTGATCAGAGATGCCTAGGGTGGATTCACCAAAAACCATACTCACACTGAATTGCCTTAAAGGGACAATCTGTTCTTCTTTCGAAAGTTCGGTCAGAATCTTTCCTGAAAAGCCAAATTTCTGAATGTTATGATCTACAATTTCAGTTGCGCTTTTTAGCCAATGTTGGTCGAGAGTCGCTTGGTAAAGTTCGTTCAAAGATCTGCCAACTGCCATAGCGTCCTGACATCGTGCAGGGACCATTGTTAAATCCGCCGAAATGCGGAGTAGTCCTTTTTCGGATTTCCAGTAATTAGATAAAATTCTATTCGCGGTTGCCTTTGCTGCGTCGAAATGTGCTGGTGATCCAGTATGATTGGCTCTTAGGATTTGAGCTCTTAAAACCAAGGCCAGATCTTTAACAGTCAAGGTGCTTTCTTCCGTTATTTTAATGTTCTCCCTGCGATCTGTCAGCAGTTTAGATTTAATGGTCTCCACGGCCTTTGAAGCTCCTTCCAACGAAATTTGAAGTTTATCGGCGAGCTCTTGGTTGGAAGTTTTACCTCGAAGTGAATTGAGGTTGTAATAGTCTCCAAGAGGATCGGTTTCGAGTGGAATATTACCGGTTGGTTCCAGGGAAAATGCAATGATGGCTACCTTAAGCTGGTCTGGAGTTAGGATTTTTTTAAGAGTCCTATAATCCCAGAGAAAACCTCCAGTTGTATCAGCGTTACCATTTGGGCATTTACTAGAAATTTCTTTCGCAAGCCATTCGGATTCGAGGAGTTCAAGTAATTTTAGGCCTTGCTGGGTAAATTGTTCGTCACCAAGAAGATTACCAACTTTCATTAATGTTGCGGCGACTTTGGCTTGGGAAAGAAGGTCTTTGGAAAAAAAGGGGAGCGTCCAATCGTCTGTTCTCCGCGCGTAGAAATAAGAACCTGTTAGGTGATCTTTAAGGGCCCCCGAGGTTAGCTCTAGGGTCATTGCCTTAGCTGCTTTTCTGCTTTGCTCGCGAACATCTTTGGTCAAGCTTACCGAATGTGATCCGATAGCTAGAAGTTCGATGCTGCTGGAGGGAATTAATCCCCCGATGAAATCCAGATTTTTTTCTCCGAAGTTGTAAAGAGAACTGAGCTGGCGAGCTTCTCTTTGAAAGAGTTCATTTCGTGTTATCGGCTGTTTAAGTTCCTCGATGTTTGGTTCTAAGCGAAGCTGTCTTTTTTCATTTTCGCTTCGGCTGTTTTCAACCGTGTATCGAGAGGATTCGTTCCAGAGGTCCTCTACCACGTTTGCAAGGTTTGAAACGATGACTTTCAACTCGCGCCCTGAGATGTCTCCAACGGGGTCCCAAGCAATGGGCGAGCCTTCATGGCTAAGCCAAATAATCATGGGGAAAGCAGCACTTTTTTTGTTTTCGGCAGAGAGACGGTATCCCAAATTAGCTATTTCGGGGTTTACAGATGAGTCAATCACGGTGCAGACCGCTTGGCTGGAGATTATTTCCCGGAGGTCTTGATTCTCGTTTAGCTCATCAACGACAGTGCGCGAGGCGCTTCCTAGTGGAGAGCACAAGAGGGCAAATATCGGGCGCTGCGTATTCTTGGCTTTTTCAAGAATCTTTTGATTCCACTTTTGCCAAGCAATCTGGTGGGTGGATAAAGATCTGAGGAAATCAGTCTCGCCTGTGGCCATTTCATTTTTAAAATCATCAGCGCTATCCTTAATTTTGGTGTCGGAAAAATAGTCCGTTTCGACATCTTTTTTTTCCGTGGTTTTTTCCTCGGAACATGATGTCAGCTGAAAAAAGCAAATAAGAGGTAAGATTGAAAAGTAAATGCGCATGATTGATTCCCCGCAGTGCGGGCCCCTTGAATTTAAGAAATAGAGAGAAAATGACCAGACAAAGGAGATTCTAAATGGTTCCATCGCTCAAGGCCAATCAGGAATAGGTTTCCCGAATTTCATTTTAGATTTGTTTCAGTGACCACTCTAGCCATCACCAGCCAAAAGGGAGGCGTCGGAAAAACGACTCTCTCCATTAATCTAGCCTATGCATTTGCTCGCAGCGGTCGCAAAACTTTGCTTGTCGATACTGATCCTCAGGGATCGGTGGGACTTTCTCTAACTCGCCAATCGCGCCATCTCTCGGGCTTCTACGATTTTCTTGAAAACCCAGTCATGAATGTTGGGGAGCTCATTGTGCCTACCCGCCTTCCAACCTTCAGTCTTGTTGCGGCTGGGCGGGGTAGTGCTTACGAATTTGGGAGTGGTCCGATTTCGGGAAACATCCATCGAATCAGGGGTTTTGTCTCACAAATTCGTGCTATGAAATACGACGTTTGTATTTTCGATACGGCTGCAGGGTTATTTGGCGTCACTGCCGATGTTCTTGGAGTTTCGAATGGAGTGATGGTGCCTCAGCAATCGGAACCACTTGGAGTTCGTTCAGTTCCCAAAATGCTTGAAGCATTAACCCGGATGCGCGCTGTCAATCCCAGCCTTCAGGTTCTTGGAGTTATCTTGACGATGGTGAAAAAGGAGCTCTCCGAAAGCTTAGAATCTGCTCAAGCACTTCGGGGACTTCTTCCGGACGAAATGGTGATGCAAACTGAAATCCCAAGAAATGATCTTTATGTGCAAGCTAGTGCGAGGGGTCTTCCGGTGGGAGTGATGGCAGAAGGCGCAAAGACTTTGGCAATTTTTGAAGAACTCCGTCTTGAACTAGAGCAACGCATCAATCCTCCGATCCCAAGCTAGAACTATGAATGAGAACGAAGTTGTGAGTCAGTGGCTCGACCCAGACGAAGTCAGGTCGCTCGCCGAAGGTTTGCTAGCTAAAAATCCGGTGTCACAAATCCCTTCTCACGAATCAGTTTTTGGTAAGGATTTTGAAGGTTTCGATGGGGAATCCAATCTTTCTACCCAGCCGTTGCAATCGGTTACTTCCGAACCAGCTAATCCGTTTCCTCAAGCTTCGCCAAAATCCAAGCCAGCTCGCTCCGTTGTTGATGGGATCAAGCAGTCAGTCCGACCTGATCCGTTTCGTGAAGGACAACCACCAGTTGCGTTGACTGCTGCTGTAAAACAAGCTGCTCCGCTTGAAGTCGTATCCAGCCGCTCTTCGGGGCTTCCTTCGCTGCCTCGCGCCCTAGGCACATTTTCAAATTGGCTTAAAAAACAAACTCCTATTCTGGCTGCATTTGTCTGCGATCCGAAGGGGGAGATTGTAGTTGATGATGTTGGAAGTGAGAAGCTAATCAAGGTAGCGAGATCACTTGCTCTGGCCTCAGTCACTATGGGTGAAGGTGCACCTAGCGGGCTGCTTCAGGTTGAGATTGCTAAGGATCGAATGATAGAAATCCTCCAGCTGGAATCTAAGGAAGGACACTCGATCGCAGGACTTGTGGTTGCCCGACCATTGACCTCCGAAGCGCTTGCTACGATTCGCCGGAGCTTCAAAACAGCACTTTCGCGTTCTTCAACGCCGGGTGAGTGAGTAGTTGAGAAAGCTCGCTGCCGGGAGTAGAAAAGCAGTTGTTAGGAATATCAAAAATATTCGACAAAACCACTGGGTGCTTAGATTGACGCCAAAGAGTGGTTTTTCCTTAGCCAAGAAAATCTTGGGCTTATCATTTCTCCTGCGGTCGAGTCTCAGAGTTTCAGCAAGATCTACCATGTTTTCGACTCGTTCGTTTACAAAGAATTGAGAAACTGAGCGAGTATCGCGATCGATTTTGGGTTCAAGCGCTGCCATTTCCTCTTCTTTGAGTTGTTTTAATTGCCTGAGCGGCTCACTTAGGATTTTGTCAGCCTGAGAGAAATTGTTTGAAACTGATGCAAAGAGAACCCCGATCTTCTCTCCGGCTTCTTTGAGTTCATCCTCTTCTGACCGTTCTAGGTCTTCCTTGTCTTTGAGTTTGTCGATTTTATCCTGGATGGGTTGTCGTGTTTTTTCAAAGCGATTAGCCGTGGCTTGGGTCACGATGCTACCTTCAAAGGCATAGCGCAGGGGCATGATGGCTGAAGGGACCGGTTCACCTCCGTTATCACGGCCTTCATCTCCACCGACAAAAAGTCCGCGGTTCATCTCAGTGAAGGGAATGAGGGCGCCTGCCAGTAGGATTTGTGGAACGAGGATCAAAGGAATAGATCCTAAGGCAGTACGCTCGGATCGCGAGATCACCGAGACCATCAAGGCCAGGGCAGTTCCACAGGATCCTGTGAGAATCATCCAGCCGAGGTGATCCCAAAACATGTAATGAAGATCGAGAATCTGATGTGCAACCGCGATGAAGACCGCAGATTGAACTGCTACAGTGAGAATGAGCACGACGAATTTCGAGCTAAGATAAAGGACTGGGTGTGGCTGGCAGTTGCGTTCGCGTCTTAAAATCGGACGATCTCGTAGGACCTCCGTTGCGCTGTTGGTAAGACCGAAAAACATCGCGACTGTTACGGATAGGAAGAGGTAAGATGGCAGATGAAGAGCTGAATGGAATTGGTAGCTACCATCGGGAGAAGCTCTTAAGGTTAGGCCGATCAGTCCTGCGAGCAGTGGAGCTTCTAACAAGATAGAGTTGAAAGTTTCCCGGTGTCGGAATTTTGATTTGACGGCCCGTGCCAAGTGGGTTTTAAAAATCATCCATTTCTGTCGACGTCCGTGAGCTGGAGGTTCGGGCGCCGCAACTTGGTCATCAGCAGTTGGTAAATCTAGTTCGCCAGCAATGGGCCTTGATTTTGATAGTGATAGATGGTCCATCACGCAGTGGTTCTCGAATCTTTCCTGCCAGAACTCGGGCTGGAAACGTCTGCGCGATTTGCCAGGTGTGTGGAGCTTTAGCATTGTGCTTTCGAGAATATCGAAAACAAAGTCGGCTCCCTGAGGGGTGAGGTCGGATTGACGCTCGATCTGTAAATCTTTCGAGGCTTGTTGGAAGTAACTTACTAGATCTTTTGGTGGTCCCAAATAGGCCATTTTCCCGCCACGATCGAGGAGAAGGACCGTATCAAAAGCTTCTAAGACTTTTTCGCTGGGACGGTGAAGGGAGGCAACCACGATCTTATCTTGAGCGAAACTGTGGAGGGCATCGACGACGTTTTCGGCATCCTTCGAGGAAAGCCCCGAGATGGGCTCGTCGAAGAGGAAAACTTCGCCGCCGCCAACTAAGTCGAGCCCCGCATTTAGCCGGGAACGTTCACCTCCACTCAGGCTTTTGGACTCAGGGCTACCGACCCGGCGATGTCCGATTCGTTCTAATCCTAGCTCGCCGACGAGGAAGTTCACCCGTTTCTCGATCGATTCGATCGAGAGGTGGGGCCGGCGGATGGCAGCAGCATGGACGAGGTGCTCGTAGACAGTAAGCTGCTCGATCAGGGCATCTTCCTGCGGCATAAATGAAATTAAGGGGGCGAGCCTCTTTGGGTGGTCGTAAAGTGAGATGCCATTCAGCTTAACCTGTCCGTTCCTTGGTTTTCTTTGGCCGGCTAGGATTTCGAGAAGCGTGCTTTTCCCGCTTCCACTAGGGCCGATGATACACATCATTTGACTGCGTTCTAGCCGGAAAGAGAGGCTGTCGATGGCCTTTCCGCCTTTCCAAAAACTATGGTTGAGATTTTCGACTTCAAGGTGGCGAACGAGGTTCCGTTCTTCATCAAGAATGTTATCCGAAAAGCGGCAGCGGAGGGCCTGACGATTACTCAAACCGAATCATTGATCCATCCGGTAACGGCTCTTCTTTAACTTGTTGGCCATTGACAAGAATAGCCTCGGTAGATTCGATGACCTTCATCTCGCCAACCCCTGTTTTAGGGTCGAAGTCGAGCTCTAAAACAAAGCGCCCAGCAAGACCCGGAGTGAGGAGCAGGCTGTCACCTGAGAGTCGATTGGGATCGTTTGAAACAAGAACCCTTCGACGTCCCGCTGGAAGAACAAATCGCTGTCCAGTTTGTTGTGTAATTCGCCTCAGGGCTTCTAGCGCGAGGGGTTCCTTTTCACCCACACGAATCATGTCGTGGTAATCGAGCTCATAGGTGGTTTCAGCAATGAGAGGGTTGTGTGAGCCGCTGGTGAGGCATCCGTTTTTTAAATGGAGTAAAGTAAACGCGATGTCCGAAAGCGATCTTAGCTAGGGCAAGACGCGAATTGTTTCGGCTTAAAGTGAATTCCTCGTTTTCTTCTATGAGGAAGAGTGTGGAAGGAATATCTTTTTCTTCCGCCTGTAAAAAAAAGATGAGATCGTTGTAATTTAAACGCCATCCTCCGGCGATGACTTCGTCTGAAGGGCGGACTAGTAAGAGGTGATCTGAGTCGAGTTGATAGCCTCTAATCCAGAGAGGTTGATCGCGAAGGTTTCGAATAAGAATCAGTGCTCCTGCGTGGTAACAGCGAAACCAGGGCGTGTCGGCTTCGTCTTTTAAGCGGACGTCACATGATTTATCAGAGCCAAAGTCTACCCGAGCCAAGAGACTGTCTTTTGGTGCGTTGAATTGCCCGAGTTCACGTATGACTGCTTCGGTGATCTTACCATTTCCGATAGCTTGCATAACCTCGGAGAATTTTTCTCTTTCTTCGGGGGCGTCTCCGCCTGCTCTAATGACCGAATAAAGCTGGAGGGCTAAGGGAATCCGGTGTTCCGTGTTTAGATTTTTTCTTGAGATGCTTCAGCGCTTCATCAATCGGTTGGGGCCAAGCAACTGCAGATTCTAGTGATTTTCCGAGAATGCCATGATCAATATCTGGGAAAACATTACGGACAAAGTCATAAACGATTTCAAGTTCCCGTCGCGACGCGTGACCATCGTGATTTATAAAGGAGGCAAAGACTTGTGAGAGTGCTTGGGCTGTTTTTTCATGACGCCGCTCGAGCGCGTCTCGGGAAAACGAGACGCTTGGTTCGGGCGAGAATTGTCCGCAGGCGCATAATTACGGAGGAGGTATAGCCCCTGAGCTCTCCGGAAAACAAGAGAGGGATCATGGCATTGCCATTGGGGGCAAAATGGGCATCTTTAGACAAGTGAAGCGTCTCGTCCTTTTTCTTCGTGCGATTGTCGTAGCAGTCTGCTGTTGCTCGGGGTTCTCGAGTTGTACTCTTACGCCTCCCACATTTTATGTGAGTAATCCTACCCCCTAAGGCAGCGCAATGGTTGAAGAATTGTAACAGGATCAGTTGGCTTCCTCGTCAGGTCAGCGGTCGTTATGATGGCGGCGTCTGGCATTAGATAACATCAACCATGCTGCTGCTGGTTATGCTGTTAAGCGTAGTTATTACGGCACGGCTCCAGGTGGCTATGTGGGACTCGATCATAGAATGCTTTGGGCTATCTGTGACCTTGTAAGCCGGGGGTATACTTTTCGGGTAGTTGCCTTAGCGGGGGGGAGTCATGCCAGAAATTCACGCCATTACGCTGGACTTGCTTTTGATGTCGACACCATCAATGGTATTCGAGTGAATTATGGTAATCGCTATTGGCGAGGATTTCTCAAGCGCTGCCGTGAACTTGGCGCGACCGAAACTTTTGGACCGGGAGACCGAGGCCATTCGACTCACATTCATGTGGCTTGGTCGAAGTAGTTACTATTAATTCGTATCCTATCTTATTAGGGCAAGCGGGGTAGCGGAGCTATGGAGTGGCGAGCACGAGATTAGGGTCAATGCCGATTTTGAGAGAGTCGTCGGACCGGTTTTCGGAAGCGAGAAGAGCGGCGAGTGCAATCATACCTGCGTTATCGGTGGTAAGTGCTGGTGGGGTGAGCTGGACTTTTATGCCGGCGTTTTGTGCAGCACGGGTAAGGGCTTCTTGTAAAGTTCGGTTACAGGCAACTCCACCAGAAAGAGTGATTAAGGTGTGGCTGGTTTGACGAGCGGCTTTAATTGTTTTTTTTGACCAGGACATCAATGACGGCATCCTGAAAGGATGCGCAGAGATCAGCGAGGTGAGCTTGGGAGTCGTCAAGCTTTTGAATTTGGTAAAGAACAGCAGTTTTAAGACCCGAAAAGGAGAAGTTAAAGGGAGCGTCTTTAAGATGGGCACGGGGAAAGATGAAGGATTTAGGGTTTCCCTCGCGGGCGTGTTTTTCGATTTCGGGTCCGCCGGGGTAGGGGAGCTTGAGCATGCGGCCGACCTTGTCGAAGGCTTCGCCGCCGGCATCATCGATGGTGCGGCCGATGAGTTGATATTGTCCGTATGCTTGCACTGAGATGAGCATGGTATGCCCCCCGGAGACGATGAGGCTGAGGTGGGGCGGGATTGTGCCTTCTTCAAGGAAGGGCGAGAGAAGATGGCCTTCCATGTGATTAATCCCGAAAAAGGGTTTGGCCGAAGCGGCCGCGAGTCCCTTTGCGTAAGCGAGGCCGACGAGAAGGGATGAGGCGAGTCCGGGGCCGCGAGTGGCGGCGAAAGCGGTGATGTCATCGAGACTGACTCCGGCGTCATCGAGAGCTTGTTGGACTAAGGGGCGAATTCGTTGGGCATGATTACGGCAGGCTACTTCTGGGACAACGCCTCCGTATTGGCGGTGGATTTCGATTTGTGATGAGATGAGCGAGGTAAGGAGGTCAGCCGTCTTGCCTTTCCGCCGGATAATGGCAACCGCGGTCTCGTCACAGGAGGATTCGATGGCGAGTATCATTTAGGTGGCGGGGGCGATTTTTTGAAGGCCAAGGGCGGTGATAGCTAAGAGAGGGCAGGAAATCAGGATGAGAAGGTTTGGGGCAAGCGGGAAGACGATTAGATAGTCCACCAGGGGAATGCTAGCAAGAGCCCGGGAGACAAAAGCGCCGACGTTGTGGCAAGCACGAAGGCTTCTGACAATGATTGCGAGGATTCCGATGAAGAGGATGAGCGGAATCAGAGCATATCCGTTTTGCGAGGCGATTTGGGGAATTGAGAAAAAGAAGATGGGGGTGCAGAGGCAGAGAATAGGAAATATTTTCTGTGAATCGCTAATGGGGTTTTTGGAGGTCTCGGCCCGGGCGGTGAGGGAGATTCCGAGGATGTATCCACCGAGTCCGAGTCCGAGTAAAAGAATAAGGAAGGAGCTATCGAAAGAAGTATTGGTGAACTGCCTCCAAGAAATGAGAGAGAAGGCTGCTGTTGGGTATATGAGGGCGCGTGCTCCGGCCATAAAGAAAAAGCTAGAAGGGTGAATCTTGTGCCACTTGGTATAAGCGAGAATACAGAAGACGATGCCGGCAGCGCAGAGTCCGGAGGGAATGCTGACAAAGGAGCAAAAGATAAATCCACCGCCCATAAGAAGAAGGGAGAAAATCAAGATTGTTTTGCGAGACCAACGACCGGAAGGAATGGGCCTTTCAGGGCGGGTTTTAGTGTCGAAGTCGAGGTCATGCCAATCGTTGAAAAAACATCCGCCAAGGTAGAGACAGGAAAGGGCAATTCCTAGTATGGCAATGCAAGTTGGGCAAATGTGGGCTTGGTCTTGGAAAATGCCTATTCCGATAAGAATTCCGAGAAGGCCATTTGACCAAACGGTGGGGAGGTTGGCGAATCTGCTCATGGCGAGCAAGTCGATGACTTTTTGGCGGGTCATAGCTGCTTTTGAGAAGAGCAAGCAGTGATGGAGTTTGGAAGTCTAATCGTAAGTTGCTTTCTTTACTCGCCAGCCCAGGACCAGAAAAGGCATCTTTCAAGGATGAAGCGATTCCTAGTGATTTTATTGTGCTTAGTCGGAAATATGTCGGCCAAGAGCTGGACAAAGGGACTAATGGTGTATTGGGTGAGCGAGAATCCCACTGCGATTTCAGTTTTCAACGAAAAGACCGGCAAGCGAATTGGAGATCTGAAAAATGGTCGCTTGCATCAGTTGTTTGAGAACTTTCAGATGATTGAATGGTCGATCCGTGATAGGGATGAGAAGGTTCTGGAAAAAGGAGTGGCGAAGGTGGAGAGCTACCAGTATTCCAAGGATTCGCTGGTGCAAAAAGTTCCTCAGGGAAGGGTGACTAAATACACCTGGAATGAGAGTAAGGTCTATCCTGGAACGGAGCGGGAGTATTTGGTCTATGTGCCTGCTCAATATAAGGCCTCAAAACCGGCTGCTCTGATGGTGTTTCAGGATGGGCTCCGGCACGCCGATCCGAATGGAAATTTAAGGGCTACAACGGTCATGGATAATCTGATCGCAAATGGTGAGCTGCCCGTGACTCTTGGAGTCTTTATTAATCCTGGCCGCTTTAAAGACCAGAGTCTGAAGGAAAAACCGAGAAATCGTAGTATGGAATACGACTCGCTGGGGGATGCCTATGCGAGGTTTCTTTTAGAGGAAATTATTCCCGAGGTTGAGAAGAGCTATGCAATTAGCGATAGCCCCAAGATGCGAGGAATCGCAGGTGGTTCGTCAGGCGGAATTTGCGCTTGGACGGTTTGCTGGGAGAAGCCGCAATCATTTGGTAAGGCCTTGATTTGGGTGGGGACCTTTGTTGACATCCGGGGTGGGCACAATTATCCGCCGATGATACGCAAGACGGAAAAGAAGCCAATTCGTGCTTACCTTCTCGCGGGTGAAAACGATCTCGATAATAAGTATGGAAACTGGCCTCTTGCTAATAAACAGATGGCGGCAGCATTAAAATACTCAGATTACGATTATCAGTTCCATTACGGAAAGTGTTTTCACGGATCAAAGGCAGCGGGGGCAAAACTTCCTGAAATGATGAAGTGGCTTTGGCGCGGCTGGAAGAAGTAGAGACGGTTTCCAGAGCACTTGTTACGGTGCGGGTATTGTGTCCTATGCCCTTACGAGGAAAGGTGTCTTAAAAGCTTCCTCGAAAGCGTAGGCTTCGCCAAAGTCATCGAGTTTGTCGGAATCTTGTTTTCCAAAAACACCGTGCTCGATGAAAATGAATACAATTTCTCCGACGTGATGGCATTTTTTGATGCCCCAGTCTTCAAGGACGGTGGCGCCCATTGGTCCATATTCCTTTAGAACGTAGTCGCGGAATCCAAAAAGGAGTTCGTGTCCGCTCACATGACGTTTTTCATTGTTGGAAGCCTTGGAAAGGCGATCGACCGTGAAATCAAGAGCTTCCCTGACAAGAAAGTAAGCTCCGGGCTGGAAGCGCTTCTCCTTTTCAATGATTGAGGAAACGGCATGTTCGAACTGGTTATGCTGCATTTGAAAATTGATATTTCCAAAAAGCCCGTGGTTTTGAAACCAGCGGGCTTTTAAAATTTATCTACATTGGTAATTCGATGAAGCCTTCCAGCTTCCGAATACGGGTTGGGTGACGCATCTTCCTGAGTGCTTTAGCTTCGATCTGACGAATTCGTTCACGGGTGACTTGGAATTGCCTTCCAACTTCCTCAAGAGTTCGGGAGTAGCCATCCTTGAGTCCGAAGCGCTGCTCAAGAACTTCACGCTCCCGCTCAGTTAGAGTGTCGAGGACTTCGATAATCTTATCCTTGAGCATGGCGAAGCCAGCTTCCTCCATGGGGTTTTCGGCTGACTTATCTTCGATAAAATCGCCAAACGAGGTGTCGTCGGAATCGCCAACGGGGGCTTGGAGCGAGATAGGCTGCTGGGCCATCTTGAGGACAGCGCGGACACGCTCGACGGGCAGGTGAATTTCCTCGGCGATTTCGTCTGGGGTTGGTTCACGACCATATTCTTGAACGAGCTGTTTCTGCACGCGCATTAGCTTGTTGATAGTCTCGATCATGTGGACCGGAATGCGGATGGTCCGAGCCTGATCGGCGATGGAGCGGGTGATTGCCTGACGGATCCACCAGGTCGCGTAGGTCGAGAACTTGTATCCACGACGATACTCAAATTTCTCAACCGCTTTCATGAGGCCCATATTTCCTTCCTGAATGAGGTCCAGGAAGGAAAGTCCCCGGTTGGTATATTTCTTGGCGATCGAAATAACGAGACGAAGATTCGCTTCGACCATTTCGGTCTTGGCTTTGAGCGCCTTACGCATCCAAAGGCGGAGACTCTTGTTAGTGTCCTCAAATTGCTCGACGTTGTGCCATGCTTCGAGGGATAGCTCCTTGATCGCGGTTTCGGCCTCTGCGCTTTTCTTACGGGAGTATTTCCAAATCTTCTCCTGATACTCGGCAACAACATCACAGAGATCTTCGATGACCTTCTGCTTGAAGTAGAAACGGCTGTATAGACGGGCGATAGTTTGAAGGTTCTTTGAGAGGGTGGTCTCGAGCTTCTTTTTGCCTCGGGGTGCTTTGGCGGAGAGCTTTTTGATGATTGCGGTGGTTTCTTCGTGAGTGGTTCGGACCTGATCACAAAGCTTCGGGAGGGCTTTCATGTAGCGCTCACGACTTTCGATCTTCTTATCGAGAATCACTCGGTCGAAGCGTTCCTTGCCGCGCATAAGTTTGTCGGCTAGGGCGAGATATCCGCTGGCAGTGAAGCCGAAAAGGTGGAGGAATTTCTGGACCTCGATTTCGGCGTCCTCGATTCGCTTAGAAATTTCGACCTCTTGCTCGCGAGTAAGCAGGGGAACCTGACCCATTTGCTTGAGATACATCCGAACGGGATCGTCGAGGATGTCGAGTTTTTGGTCTTTGGTGTCTTCTTCGGAATCAAGATCACCTTTTTTCTTATCCTTAAAACGATCAACCTCGGAGGCGTCGATGATCTCGAACTCCATTTGACGGAGCCTTTCGAGGATGGCCTTGATATCCTCCTCTTCAATGAGGTTATTAGGCAGGATTTCGTGGATATCATCGTAAGTGAGATATTCTTGTTCCTTGGCGAGTTTTATGAGCTCCCGGATTTTTTCCCGAATTTCAGGAGTGTCGATACGGTTTTTTGGCTTCTTGCTAGATTTGGTGTCGAGAGCTGGAGCCTTTTTGGCTGGAGCTTTCTTAGCGGCCTTTTTGGCTGGAGCTTTCTTAGCGGCCTTTTTGGCTGGAGCTTTCTTAGCGGCCTTTTTGGCTGGAGCTTTCTTAGCGGCCTTTTTGGCTGGAGCTTTCTTAGCGGCCTTTTTGGCTGGAGCTTTCTTAGCGGCTTTTTTGGCTGGAGCCTTCTTAGCTGCTGATTTCTTGGCGGGGGCTTTCTTGGCTGAAGCCTTTTTTGTTGCCTTCTTAGCGGTTGTTTTCTTTTTTGCCATGATGGAGAACTGGGAAGTAGGGATGTAATGGACACACCTCACCTATTATGGGTCAAGCAGGAGTCCCCTGCCAGGAAGCGTTTCTTCGCGAATGAGAGGGTTTGGTCAAGTTTTTTTCAACTATAACCCTAATCTTGATCCTTTTGCTCTGTTTTGTTGCCGAGATCATCTCGATTGATTAAGTATTTTTTCGCACACCGTGGGCATTGGAGGACGAGCTTGTGCTCATCACCAAAAAGTTCGTCAGGTTTATCTTTCCAGGCGCTGAGTGTAGGGATGATTTTTTCAAGAGAGCATCCGCATCCAAATTTAAATTGTCTTGTTTCTAGGGCCTTTGTTTGTTGGTCGTCTGTGATTTTGGCTACTTGCTCAGCGTTTAGGCCCTCGAACCATTCCTCATCAAAATCAGGTTGAGCTGTAATCAGTACATAGGTATCGTTTGGGAGCTTGAAAGCGCGGCCAGGTCTTTGCTCGGACTGGTCGTAAAAGTGCCGTAGCCATTCAAGCGGATCAGCTTTTTCAACTTCGATGGTGGAGGTGCGTGGTTCTTTTCCCTGGGTGGTTGTTTGGGAGTAGAGAAAATTACGATCAGGTTCTCGGACATCTTCGGTAAAGAGACGGCCGGTGATGTATTCGTTAACCGAAGAGCCGGTGGCGAAGAAATTCACGCGGGGAGCTCGGAGATTAGCGGTCCATGCAATGGTCTCAGCCCATGGTCTGGCGGTGAGGTGTAAGGTGAGAACCGCGAGAAGGTCTTTAAGAGTGGTGTCGAGATTTTCTGAGTGGCGCTCTCCAATGTCCATTAGGTGGAGGTAGTAGTCTGTAAAGATGGGGGTGAATTCGGCGCGGACCATCAGACAGTTGCGATGGCGGATGAAGATGGATTCGATTTTGGTGAATTCTTGGACTGGTTCGGGGACGGGCTCTTGCATGAGTTTTACAGAAGGTGTTGTGAACTATTGACGGCGTCAATATCGAGTCTTTCGCGGGCGGTTTTTAGGTATTCACTGTCGATATCAAAACCAGTGAACTTTTCGATCTTCATTCTTTGGGCAGCTAAAGCGGATGTCCCAATTCCGGTAAATGGGTCGAGTATGTGCTTCGTTCGTTCGAGGCCATGAATACGGATGCATTGTTCGACAAGGGCGACAGGAAAGGTCGCTGGGTGGGGGCGTTCTTTGTTACGTGACTGAATCGTTTCGTAGGGAATGAACCAGTTGTTGCCCCGACAGCGTTTATCCTCGCCGTCGGTATGACTCCATCGAGCGATGTTGGACTTGTCAGCATATTCTACTCCAGCGGTGCGCCTTTCGAGTGGAACCTCACCAGTTTTGGTAAGGTGGAAGACGTATTCGTGACAGTCGTTTACGAAACGCTTTGAGTTGATGGGCTTAAAGTGACCAGCGGAAATAGTTTCTCCTTTTCGGGTGTCGATACTGATGGACTTGATCCAATGAAAGGTATTCTGGAGGATGAAGTTTGGTTCTTTCCGGGTGAGGGCGAGGACGAGTTGGTGCGGAAGAAGTGGATCTTTTGGTGCCGCCCCTAAATTCAGAAAAAAGGAGGCTTCTTCTTTCATGACACGATGAACTTCCGAAGCCCAATCTTGACACCAATCAATAAAGTCATGGCATTCTAATTTGTCTTTATAGGTTTTGTAGTTGATTCCTAAATTGTAGGGAGGAGAGGTAACGACAAGATCCACGCATTTAGACGATATCTGTTTCATGCCTGCGAGACAGTCTTCTTGGTGGAGTTCGAACACGGCCGAGTCTCTCTTTGCATTAGATCGAAAGGAAGTCTTGCTTCGAGCAAATTTTGGAAACCTGGTTCTTCCATCACGCAAAGAACGAAAAATAGTTTAAACATTCGTTTGAATTCTTCCCAAATCGATTTAAACAGTTGTTTGAAATCAATGGCGGAGAGAGAAAGCGTAAATGGAACACGGGTTGCCTTAATGGAGGCAGCTGCTGCTTTGTTTGCTGAAAAAGGTTTCGAAGTAGTTTCGGTGCGTGAAATTACGACACTTGCAAGAGCCAATGTAGCTTCGGTCAAGTATCACTTTGGGTCCCGCGAGGGGTTAATCGACTCTGTGGTTGCTCGTATGGCTAAGCCAGTAAATGACGAGCGCCTGCGAAGAATCAAAGAACTTGAGGGGCTTGGAGTGGTGACGGTCACCGAGCTTATTACTGCATTTTTTGAGCCTCTCTTTTCGGAGATCCAAAATAGTCCTCTTAGTGAAAAGCTTTTTACTAAGTTGATGGGACGGGTGGTGGGAGATCGTTCTTATGAACTACCGGAGGAAGTGATGGGACAATTCCGCGAAGTAGCCTCTCGCTATGTCCCGGCCTTTATGGAGGCTTGTCCGGGCTTATCTGCCGATGACGTGTTTTGGCGTATTCATTTTTGCTTTGGTGTTCTTGCCAACACGCTAACTCACCGTGATATCCTCAAAAAGATTAGTGATGGGAAAATAGGTGATGAAAAACTTTCAGTTACACTCAAACGCATTATCGATTTCTGCGACGCAGGTTTTAGACAATGAAAAAGATTCTCCTTTTTATAGCGGCCGTGCTGGCTGGGTGTTCAGCAAGTATTCCCGAATCGCGAATGGACGTAGTTGAAAAGGGGGTTCCATTGCGTTGGTCGGCAAGCCCAGAAGCTTTGGCTGGAATTGATACAAATTGGGTTGGGCGTCTTGGAGGGTTCCAGGCCGAGGCCTTGGTTAGTGAAGCTTTTCGTCGTAATCCTGACATGCGGGTTGCTGCCGAAAGGGTCAATCGGGCCATTGCTTCTGCGAAGTCGGCTGGAGCTGCGATGAAGCCTCAGGTTTCAGCAGGCCTTAATACAAGCCGTCAGAAGCAACTCTTTATCGGTATACCGCTTGGCGGCGAGGGTGGGATTCCTTCGGCTAACTTCAGCAACTTCGGAGCTAATATGACGGTTTCGTGGGAACCCGACATTTGGGGACTCCGTCGATCGGAGCAAGCCGCCCTTTTAGCTGACGCTCAAGCCGAAGGGAATTCCTACCGTGCTGCTCGAGCCTCTCTCGCAGCCCAGGTGATGAGATCTTGGCTGGCTTTGGCCGAGGCTAGCGAGCAAATCATGCTAACGATCGAAACGCAGGAACTCCTTAATGCGACGAAAGATATCGTGATCGATCGTTACAATAATGCTCTTGCTGCCGATGGTGGATCTGCTGCCGAAGTTCGATTGGCCGAGAGTGAGGTTGCGACGAACAAAGCTTTGATTGCCCGACGAAAGGGTGAACGAGAGCAGGCGGTTAGACAATTGGAGTTACTTTTGGGGAGATATCCCAAAGGCGTATTAAAGGGTTCAGTTTCTCTACCTGAAGTTCCGACTACACCACCATCAGGGTTACCTTCTGAGTTGCTTTTGCGTCGACCGGATATTCTCGAAGCGGAACGCCGTTTCGCCTCGTCTGGTAGTCTTGTGAAGAAGGCTAAGCGGGCCTCTTATCCTAGTTTTATCCTCACGAGTGGGGCTGGGACGACAACCGATACAATGCGAACGATTTTCAACTCTGATTTTGGGGTTTGGTCACTAGCGGGTGGTCTGACCCAGCCGATTTGGTCGGGTGGAAAGTTGCGGGCAGAGTATGCTAAATACCAAGGGGATGATCGCGCGAATCTTGCTGAGCTCCAAAGCGCCGTGCTCAAAGCATTCGGTGAAGTTGAGCAAGCGATGGTAGCTGAGAAATTTTTGGTTGCCCGGGAGCAGGCGATTACTGAGGCACTCAGATTTGCCGAGGAAGCGACAGATGCGGCGGCCAGCGAATATGCAGGGGGTGTGGGTGAAGTCCTGACCTTGATTACTGCACAGAGAAGTCGGATCAATCTGGCTTCGCAAAAAACTACCCTTAGGAGGCTCCGCCTCGATAATCGAATTACTCTTCATCTCGCTTTAGGTGGAGATTATAGAGCTCAGAATTAAGTTTTTATGAAAACTGTCATTACAACCATCGTTGCTATAGTCGCCGTTCTTGGATTGACTGTTTTTGGAATTAAGCTTCTCAAGGAAAATGCGCCCGAAGCTGAAAAGAAAAAAAGAGTGGAAGCGATACCTGTTGTTGAGGTTGAGGTAGTTACTGAAAATGATCTAAAATTTTCTCTCGAGAGTGAAGGCGTTGTGACGGCGCGCCGAGACACGGTTCTTTCTGCAGCGATTGGAGGTCGGCTCAAAGTCGTGGACGAAAACTTTGAGGCCGGAGCAATCTACAAGAAGGGGCACGTTATAGCAGAAATTGATTCAATTAATTATCAAGCTGCGGTTGCGCAGGCGGAGTCGATTCTTGCTGACGCGGAATTGGCTTTGGTTCAGGAGGAGGCACGGGCGAACCAAGCGGCTAGGGATTGGAAGAAAATTGGGGGGGGGGAGATAGCGAGTGATCTCGTTTTACGAGTGCCGTTTTTGAAAAGCGCAAATGCGCGGGTCGCAGCAGCAATTGCAGCGAGGGAAAAGGCTGAAGCTGATTTGGTTCGGACTAAGATTGTCGCTCCCTTTGACTGCCGAGTAAGGTCAACAAACCTGAATCTTGGAGCAACAGTAGTTCCTGGATCTCAACTTGGGATGATTTATGATCCTAATAATCTTATGATCCGATTGCCGTTTTCATTAGACGATTATGCTCAGCTTCCCAAGGAAACAAACGTTACTCTCTTTACTAGTATCGGGGGGGAATTATATGAGTGGGATGCTGAGATCATGTGGGACCTGGGAGAAGTTGGTCAAAAGACTCTTTCCGCATTTGTGTTGGCAAGGATTTTTGCAAATGAGGAACACGGATCTCAATTTGTGTTACCTTTGCCAGGGATTTTTTTAAATGCTACTGTCGGAGGTGCTGTTTTACCCAAAGTAGTCAGCGTGCCTCGATCAGCGGTTCGAGGACGGAATCAGATTTTGGTGCTTAATGGGGAGAATAAGTTGGAGCTGCGTGAATTAATGGTGGCTCGGCAAAATGCCGATTACGTTTTTGCAACTCAAGGAGTTGCTGGTGGTGAGAAGGTTATTCTCACGAAGGTCGATATGCCAATTCCGGGAATGACCTTGGAGGCGGTGGAAGTAGACGGGCAGGAAGAGGGCAAAAATCAGTCCAAATAAAATCATGCAGAAGTCGATTAAATGGTTCAGTTGCAATCACGTCGCGGCTAATTTTCTTATGCTGGCTGTCTTAATTGCGGGTTTCACAGCATGGTTTCAGCTCCGAAAGGAGGTCTTTCCAGAGACGTCCTTTGACGCAATTATCGTCAGTGTTCCTTATCCGAATGCAACTCCTGAGGAGGTTATAAGTGGAGTGATTATTCCAATTGAGGAAGCGATTGCGGAGGTTGAGGGTATTAAGCAGATGACCTCAACTGCAGTTAGAAATGCGGGGACTCTTACGATTGAGGTTGAGACCAGCTACAATACCCGCGAGGTGATGGGTGATGTGCAAACGAATGTTGATGCTATTGATAATTTTGCTGAGAAAGCTGAGGAGCCGAAGTTTGAAGAATTGGTTGTAAATCGGCAAATCCTTAGTCTTGCCATTACTGCTGATACGGATGAAGGCAGCCTTCGTAATTATGCTGAAGGAATTCGTGATGGCTTGCTAAACTATACGACGCCCAAGCTCGAATCGAAAAAAAAGGCGTTTTTTGCCGATCCGGGAGGATTTGTGCAGAGCCTGCTCAAAGGCCAGGAAACCATCAAGAAAGTGGAGTTGGCATCGGTTCGGCCTTATGAAATTTCGATCGAAGTTCCAGAGGATACTCTTAGGCGATACGATCTCACCTTGCAGCAAATCGCGAGGGCTGTTCGAGGCGCTTCGCTTGATCTTCCCAGTGGATCTGTGAAAACTAATTCAGGAGAGATTGTGGTGAGGGCCCTGGGCCGGAAATACCGAGGCGAGGAGTTTCGGGAAGTGACTGTCAAAAAAATGCCTAATGGATCCGATTTGAGCTTGGGTGAGGTCGCTTCAGTGATCGATGGTTTCGAAGATATTGAACTAGTGTCTACTTTTAATGGTCGCCCTGCAGTCGTGTTAAATGTCTTTCGTGTAGCCAATCAAGATACTTTAGCGATTGCCAAGCTTGCACGGGAATACGTGGATTCACTGGAGAAGCCTGAGGGTGTAGAAATCGACGTTTGGAATGATGAAAGTGTTATTCTTAAGGGCCGATTAGATCTTCTTAAAGGTAATATTGGGATAGGACTTATTCTAGTTCTTTTCGTGTTGGCACTTTTTTTGAGGCCAAGTTTGGCTTTTCTGGTGGCATTGGGAATTCCGGTTTCCTTCGCTGGTGGTCTCTGGTTGATGCCCGGTCTTGGGATTTCGATCAATATGATTTCGGCTTTCGCCTTTATTCTTGTTTTGGGGATCGTGGTGGATGATGCCATTGTGGTCGGCGAAAATGTTTATACTCGTATTCAGAAAGGTGAGCATCCAAAGGAAGCGAGTTGGAAGGGAACGCACGAAGTGGGAATCGTGGTGATTTTTGGAATTCTTACGACTATGGTTGCCTTCACACCAATGCTAGCTTTGAGTGGAGTAAGTGGGAAGATTTGGCCTAATATTCCCTTGGTGGTAATTCCGGTTTTGGGTTTTTCTCTGTTGCAATCAAAGTTTGTCCTGCCTGCTCACCTCGCACTTCTTAAGCCGCAATCCCCGACTCCAAGTTCTAATCCATTGACTCGCTTACAGCGTAGAATTTCGGGGGGGCTTGAGCAATTTGTGAAGGTCATTTATGCCCCGTTCCTAAAGGTGTGTTTGAATTTTCGTTACGTGGTTTGGACTGTTTTTATTGCCCTCGTAATCCTTTCGGTTTCGCTTGTGAAAACCGGTTGGGTACCCTTCGTATTTTTTCCAAAAGTGGAGGGCGAAATTCTATCTGCAAAACTTGAAATGCCCTTTGGGGCCCCCTTTTTGAATACCGAGAAGGTGGTGAGGAGATTGGAAGCAGCAGCTCTTGAACTTGGCAAAACAACGCAGGATAACGATGGGAATTCTATTGTGGTTAATAAGCTTGCGACGGCAGGGATGCAGCCATTTCAGGGTGCGTTTTACCCTATTACACCCACTGGCAGCCATTTAGGGGAAGTCACCCTTGAGCTCGCGGCCGCAAAGAATCGGGATTTCTCCAGTGAAGAATTAAAATCGATGTGGCAGGAATTTGCTGGTGAAATTCCAGAGGTAGTTTCTCTCTCGTTCAGGGCAGAAACGGCGGCAGGTGGTAACGCTATTGATATTAATTTCACTGGGCCGGATAACGATCAATTGTTAGCAGCTGCAACTTGGGCGACTGAGCGCTTGCGTAATGACTACAAAGGAGTAGTTGATGTTTCAAATTCTGATCGACTTGGCCGGGAGGAGTTAATCGTCCGCGATCTTACGCCGGAAGGTAAGGCCTTAGGTTTCGATCTGAACATCGTGATGAATCAGGTTCGCGACGCCTTCTATGGCAATGAAGTTCAGCGACTGCAGCGCGGTCGTGACGAAGTCAAAGTAATGGTCCGCTACCCCAAATCGGAACGAGAGTCACTTGCCAATTTTGAGAAAATGAAATTAAGAACTCCAGAGGGAAAAGAGGTGGCGCTCCTTGATGTTGTGATCCCTGAATACGGTCTGGGGCCGGCTACGGTGACTCGTGTGGATCGTTTCCGCACGATCAGCCTCAAGGCCGATGTCGATCTCGCGAGAGGTTATAACGCAAATGAGATTGTAGAAAAATACACTGAGGAGGTTCTCGAAGAGATTACGGAAAAATTCCCAGGTGTGCGATATTCCTTCAAGGGTGAGCAGAGTGATCAACGAGACAGTATTCGTGAGATGGGAGTCGGGTTTGTCGGGGCTCTATTGTTGATGTATGTTTTGATGGCAATTCCACTTAAGAGCTATCTGCAGCCTTTGATTGTGATGAGCGTGATCCCATTTGGAATGGTGGGTGCGGTAGCCGGACATATATTTATGGGGCTAAATTTGAGCATCATGTCAATGTGTGGGATTGTTGCTCTGGCTGGAGTGGTGGTGAATGATTCCTTAGTGTTAGTTGATTACGTGAATCGTAATAGGAAGAGCGGAACGAGTATTTTGGATGCCGCTCGTAATGCCGGAGTGAGGCGATTCCGGCCGATCCTTCTGACTTCCCTTACGACTTTTGCGGGCCTCATGCCGATGTTGATGGAAGATGATATGCAGGCAAAGTTTCTCATCCCAATGGCTGTTTCGCTTGGCTTTGGTATTCTCTTCGCGACCGCTATTACTCTTATCTTGGTTCCTTCGCTCTATGTAATTCTTGAAGATATTCGGAATATGGGTAGTCGGTTGCTCACCGTCCAAAATAAACCTTTGGAAAATTCGCAAACTAAGGGAAGCTCAAGTTATGTTCCTTGAAGCTCTTGCGAGCGCCTTTCCTTCCAATACTTACACCCAAAAAGAGTGTTTTGAATTCACGCAGTCGAGTTCTTCCTATCAGTCGCTAAGTAAGCGTGGGAAAGGAATTATGGAGAGGGTGCTGTTAGGTGACTCTGGGATTACACAACGACATTTTTGCACTAATAGCCCAACTGCGATGTTTGAGGTTGGGGCTCAGGAGCTCAATGAGTATTTTGAAAGGGAGGCCCCAGCCCTTTCGATTGCGGCCCTTAAAAAAACGGGTGTTGATCCGTCCGAAATTGACGCTCTTATTATTTGCACCTGCACAGGATATTTGTGTCCGGGGGTCACGAGTCATGTGGCCGAAAATATGGGGATGAGAGATAATGTGTATCTTCAAGATATTGTTGGCTTGGGCTGCGGCGCGGCCCTTCCGATGATGCGAGCTGCCGAGGGGTTTCTGGCCGCAAATCCCGGTAAAAAAGTGGCGACAGTGGCGGTCGAAATTTGTTCGGCGGCCCTCTTCATGAACGAAGAGCCCGGCGTGCTCATCAGCATGTGTTTGTTTGGTGATGGTGCTTCAGCGGCGATTTGGTCTGATGAAGAAGGTGATGGGCGGTGGAAGTTGGGTAAGTTCGACACGATTCATGTTCCAGAGCATAGGGAAAAAATCCGATTTATTAATTCTGGTGGAAAGCTAGAGAATAAACTTCATCGGACGGTTCCCGAATTGGCGGCAGATGCAGTTGAAAAACTTTGGAAGAAGCGGCAGGGTGATCCGGATCAAGTGCTCGCTCATACTGGAGGGAGGGATGTGATCGAAGCTCTTGAAAAGCGAATGGGATGGGACTTGCCTGAAACACGCGCGGTTCTGAAAAATGCTGGAAATTGCTCTAGTCCCTGCATTTTATTTGCTTTGGAGGAGCGTTTGAAGCAATCAGAGAATGATTCTCGCTATTGGTTGACTAGTTTCGGTGCGGGGTTTGCGGCTCATTCTTGTGAGATGTGGCGTTGACACATCCTCATCTTCAGATGACCGTTCCCCACGACATGATTAATAGAAAACGCCGGCTGATTTCCGGTTTACTAAGTGGCGCTCTCGGTTTGACTGCGATTGCTCAAGAGCCTGCAGCTCCGGCAGGCGATCAGTTCAAGGCACCTGCCAACGTGGCAGCCGCTCCCGCTGAAGCTGCAAAAACACAGTCTGGGTTGGCCTCATTGGTTTTGAAGAAGGGGACCGGAACAGAGAAGCCTTCTGCTACTGACACGGTGAAAGTTCACTACACCGGATGGCAGGCTTCCGACGGAACGATGTTCGATAGCTCGCTGCAGCGGGGACAGCCCGCTGAGTTCGCTCTCAATGGGGTTATCAAGGGTTGGACTGAAGGCCTCCAATTGATGGTCGTTGGAGAAAAGCGCCGCTTTTGGATTCCTTCTGATCTAGCCTATGGCGACGAAGGACGGGTTGCTGGTAATCTTACTTTTGACGTGGAGCTGCTTGAGATTGTCAAACCTCCAGCAGCGCCTAAAGAACTTGTTGCTCCGGCCGACGCTCTTGCTACCGAGTCCGGGCTAAAATCCAAGATTCTGAAAGTCGGGGAAGGTGATCTTACTCCAGGACCTGAAGATGTCGTAACCACTCAGTTTACGGGCTGGAAGGCCGACGGGGAATTCCTGACGACCTCAACCCGTAATCCTCAGCCCGCGCAGTTCAAACTGAACGAGCTGAATATCAAAGGATGGACCGAGGGTCTGCTGCTTATGAAAAAGGGGGAAAAGCGCCGCTTCTGGATTCCTGCGAGCCTTGCCTTCGGTAAAGAGGGGGAAGCGCCTGCCGGTGCTCCTACGGGCGATTTGATTTTTGACTTTGAGTTGATTGACTTCCGCTCAGTTCCCAAGCCGCCACCGCCACCGAAGGATCCAAATGCTCCAAAAGATGTTGCAGCTGTCCCCGAAAATGCGACTAAGACGGAATCTGGAATAGCCTATACGGTTATTAAGGCTGGCGAAGGAGATGCTTCTCCAACTGATGGTGATCTTCTTAAGGTGAATTTTAAAGGATGGGACACAAATGGTGCTTCAATTGGTTCTAGTGAAACAATGGGTGGTCCTATGGCTCTTTCTCTCGACCAATCCCCAATCAAAGGATGGGCCGAAATTTTGAAGACAATGAAAAAAGGCGAGAGTCGCCGTGTCTGGATTCCTGAGAACCTTACTTTCGAATCGAAAGGCCGTGGAGCTCCCGAAGGCGCGTTGACTTTCGACCTTGAGCTGGTTGAGTTCAAACCAAAGCCAATTGCACCCAAAGCCCCAGCGGATGTGGCTGCGCCTCCAGCCGATGCAAACAAAACTGCTTCGGGTCTCGCCTACAAGGTTCTCAAAGCGGGAACGGGTAAGCGCAAGCCGACTGCAACCGACACGGTTAAGGTCCACTATGCAGGCTGGACTACCGACGGGAAACTCTTCGATAACTCGATCGAGCGAGATGAGCAGGCTCAATTCCCTTTGAACCAGGTGATCAAAGGTTGGACCGAAGGAGTTCAGTTGATGGTTGAAGGTGAGAAGAGGCGTTTTTGGATCCCCGTTGAACTTGCCTACAATAATCAGCCGGGTAAGCCCGCAGGAATGTTGGTTTTCGATATCGAACTCTTTACGATCGTGACCCCCGCGTAGCTCCCAAAAAGATCGAGGCTGTGACTCCGCCCATCGAGGTGAAACCGGCCAAGCCTAAGGGAGGATAAAGCCGGCCGAGTAGTTCAACATTCCCTCGAATCATTCAGAAACAGTCCTGTTACGTGTTCGTAACGGGCTGTTTTTTGTGGGCTATTTCGGAGTAATTTCTTGTGAGCTTGCTCCTGGCTTATTTACGAGCAGGAGTCATGTATGATCGATTTGCGGAGTGATACCGTCACCCAACCGACTCCTGAAATCAGGGAGGCTATGTGTCGTGCGAAGGTGGGAGATGATGTGATGGACTGTGATCCAACTGTGGCTCGACTCGAAGAAATGTCTGCGGAGATGTTGGGCAAAGAAGCGGGTATGTTCGTTCCAAGCGGGACCCAGAGTAATCTCTGTGCCTTGCTTTCTCACTGTGGGAGGGGAGATGAGTATCTCGTCGGTCAAACTGCTCACACCTATCTTTTCGAGGGTGGGGGAGCAGCTGTCTTTGGAAGTATCCAACCCCAATCCCTTGATCAGGAAAAAGATGGGACGTTGGCCCTGGATAAACTCGCGGCACTCGTGAAACCTGATGATTTCCATTTTGCGCGGACAAAGCTTTTGTGTCTCGAAAACACAACATGGGGTAAGGTTCTTCCGTTTGATTATCTTAAATTGGTTGAATCATTTGCTAGTGATTATCAACTATCACTTCACCTCGATGGTGCTCGGCTCTTCAATGCTTCTACTGCGACAGAAATATCAGCTATTCAATTGGCGAAGCCTTTCGAGTCGGTATCAATTTGTTTATCCAAAGGGCTGGGAGCCCCAGTGGGTTCTGTTCTTGTCGCTTCAGTTAGCTTTATTAAGGAGGCTAAAAGGTGGCGCAAGATGCTCGGGGGGGGGATGCGTCAGTCAGGAATGTTGGCAGCAGCCGGAATTTATGTTCTAGAAAATAATATCGAACGCTTGGTCGAGGACCACGAAAATGCCCGCAAGTTGGGCCAGGGTCTAGCTTGTGTATCCAAGCTGAAGGTGGATCCAATCCAGACTAACATGGTCTTTGTTGATCTGTCCGACTTGGATGGTTCGGCTGTGTCACGGAGGCTTGAAGCAAAGGGAATAAAAATTGGGGGATACACTGGTGGGAAACAACGCCTCGTTACTCATTTGGGAATTTGCGCTAAGGATATCGAGCATGTAGTGAAGAGCTTCGAAGAGGCATGCACAGGGTGACTTCCTAGTATGGCACCTGCAGTCCAAACTGCATAAAAAAGCGCCCCCGACGAACTGCCTGCGAAAAAGGAGGACCGCCCGGGGCGCATTGAAGAACGGGTTGGATTATTTTCCCGATCACTTTTCAGTAACTCAAAAAAATCGCCTCGATGAAAGTAAAAGATTGGAAAGATTTCAATCTTGTTTCGGTGAACTAAAGTAACCCCGCGTTAAACCCTAGTTTTAAGGGGTTTGACCAGACTACCAATTGGAATACGTTGCAGCTTCAACCTATTCCGGAAAATAGTTTATTGGTGATTCCGTGAGGTGGGGTGCAGCCATGCCATGTCCACAGGCGGATATTGCTTTCATGGCATCATTAGAAAGGTAGCCATCGCGATTATGAAATGCGTGAAGTAGGGGAAGAAGAGAGGCGGGTTCATTTTTCCACTGATCGATAAATTGTTGATCGCAACCTGAAATGGCCATGATAGATCATTCAAAAGAAACAAGGGGGAAGCGCCTGTCGGCTTTCGATCGTGACTAAAAAGTAGTTCCGATAGCAAAGTGGAAAGTCCCACCGGGTTCTCCGCTGTCTTGTGATAGAGATCGACCGTATTCCAGCCGAATGGGTCCTACTGGTAGGTTGATACGAATTCCCAAGCCGGCAGCTAATTCTACTTCGGAGTCGAGTCCCGCAGCATCGACAAAGACCAGGGCTTTAAATGGACCGGCGAGATGATGCATGTATTCGGCATTTGCGAGCCACCACTCTGTTCCTCCTAAAGCGTTTCCGTTGAAAGATGATCCCATCTTAAGTTCGGGAAAGGAGCGGATGGTGTTTGCTCCACCTAGGAACTTTCGTAGATCGATGGGCAGGCTTTGATTCTCGCCACCTGGGGAAATGAAGCCTCCTCGCAAGCCTAAAGCGTAAGAGGAATCTTCGCTCAGTGTTTGATAGTAGCTAATTTGGCTTCCCACCTCAAAAAACCCAATGGTGTTATCGCCATCTGAAAGGCCAAGCGATGTATTGAGGCGAGCAAACCAACCGTCTGAGGGCAGCGCGGAGTTATTACGTCTATCAAAGAGCTGCTGTAGGCTAAGTCTTGATACAGTGTAGTTTCGTGGGCCGGCCAATTCCTTGGGAATCGGTGTGTTGATCGAAGTTTGGGACACAGTCAGGCCAACAGTGATTGAGGAGTCATCACCCCATTTCCATGTCAGGTCACTACCAATCCCTCCTTCTAATTTATCATAGTTGTTGAAGTCTCGATTAATGAGAAACGCTCGGTTAGCCAGCCTTAGATCTCGATCCAAAAAGAACGGGTTACTGAGGCTAATTGCACCCAAACCACCGAGCGAAGTGATTTCAGCCACGGCAGATAAATTTGATAAGCTTCCCCATGGATTACGGTCGAAGTAGCGAAGGCCGAGGGTGTAACCCTCGATCGATCCATATCCCAGAGCGACAGAGTATCCCCTCGCTTTGGCTTCCTTGAGATGAAGGGTTAGATCTAGTTCGGCGTCGTTAATTTGAGTTTTCTCAAGGCGCACACTGGAAAATGCTCCTGTCGAGAGGAGTTTTTTGATCTCTTGGTTTGCCAACTCTTCATCAAAGTTTTCGCCGATCAGTTTACCCAAGCGGTCCTGAATATTGGAGGGTTTGGTTTTGTTGAAGCCAGTGGCCTGGAATGAGCGAACGATGTATTTATTCCCCGGTGTGATTAGGAAATTAAGAAAGAGTTTTTTGCCACTGGTTTCTTTTAACATCACCAGCGAGATGTTGGTATATCCTTGTCTGCGATAGTCTTCGGTAATGTTGCGGCGAAGCAAAATGATTTTTTCAGCGGTGGCTGTTGCTCCTCTAGCTTCACTGACTATTTTTTTCAGAGCGCCCGAGGGCTTGACTTGACTCTCTAGATTAGGAGTTCCGAGAATAAATAGCGGGCCTTTCTCGATCTTTAAAGTGAATGGAATTTTGCCGTTAGCTTGGCGAGTTTCTTGAACTGCCTTGACTGTTCCTTCCCAGTATCCATTTGTACGCAAAAGATCACGAACTCTCTCTAGGCCTTCCTCAATAAATTTGGATTCAAAGGCTCGTCGTTTAACCGTCTCGGGGAACGTCGCTTGGAATTGGCCTTGAATTGCCTCTACGTCATCGAATCCAGTGACTTTAATCGATCCTAGAAACTGTGAGAGCCTCTCCTCAATGATGAGGCGAATTGTATTGTCTGAGATTCTTTGCCCCGAAATCACAGCATCTGGAAGGCCATGGGTTTTCAGATAGGATTCGACTAGGTAGGCCGCATCGTCGGCACGTGAATCGGTGGCCTCTCGCTTACGAATATAGTCCATTCGACCAGCGATCGCTTTCAAGAGACTCTCTGAGGTGAATGATCGCAAGCCTACGAATTCCACCTGTGCACCGGGAATCAATGCTGAGGTGGCAAGGTGAATCAATATTGTGATCCGGAGAACCATTGAGTTTTACTTAAAGCGAACCGAGAAAACGAGAAAAGCTCTCGTTTGTCCCTGTTCATCGATTTGGGTGGTGAAATCCCAACGATCGTCAAGATTGAGGGTTGCTGAGGAAAAATTTTGACCTGAGTATTGATTGGTTTCACCGAGTGAAAGTTTGATTTGGCCGGAGTTTTTGAGGAATCTTTGGAGGACCGACTTATCTTTTTCACCGTTTCTGCGACGGAGGGTTTCGAAAAGGTATTGAAGTGCTTTTTGTGAGGCGACCTCTTGGTCTGCTAGTTGTGTTGACATGGAACCGGTAGCTAAAAGAAGCATGATTTCACTTTCGGGAAGCGGAGGGTCCGAGGTGAGGACTAGTTTAGGGTTTTGAACTGTCCCCGATGCGTAAACTTGAACGAGGTAGGAATTGATTTTGGAGATTCCTTTGAGATCAAGGTAAGGATTGGTTGGTGAATCGGGGCGCAGGGTTACTGACCCTGACTGCACTTCTAACTTGCTGAAAGGGAGGTCAGCTACAAGATTTTCAGCGCTTATAATACCGGAGGTTCTGGGCGCTCCGATCGTTCCTCTGAGTTTTAATTTTTTGCCGGTGATCTGGCCATCTATAAGATTACCTCGTATAAGGACGGGGTCTTTGGTGGTGATATCAATCTCAAGTTTCCATTCCATGATTCCGGAGGGAGGTGAAATTATTTGATCCTCCATTCTGGGGTTCCGAGAAAATGAGGGAAGGTTTGGTCTTGGGATTTCGGTTGTGCGGGGAACGCCAAAGGGAAGGATTTCGACATCCTTGTATATGAGGCTGTCAGCAATTTTGAGAGTCCCTGCGATTTTAGCTTTCGAATAAGGGCCTACAATTGTGAGGCTAGGGTGACCGCGGAAATTTAAATCCTTGGTGCGATAGAGAAGAATATCCTTTCCCTCTACTCTAATGTCGAAGACAGGATCGAAATCGTCCTCTTTTGAAGTTAGGTTAATGGATCCTCTGATGGTAGCTTTGCCGCCGGATGCTATGATAAAGCTATCATTTATCGTTATGATGTCATTCGCGAGTTCGAGGATGATTCGTGAATCACGGAATTCCGATCCGGAAGAATCATCAAGGAGCATTTTTTTTATTCTTAAGTCGGCATTCCCTGAAAACTGTGGGTTGGAAATTGTGCCAATGGTTTTGACATTCAGCTTTAACCTCCCTTGAACATCTTTGATCCTAGGCACCAATGGTTGAACTTGGCTTAGATCGACTTCGGCATCTTTTATTTCAAATAGGAATTCTTTTTCAGGCTCTGATTCTGGAAGTCCCAACCATGTTTTTGGCTGTAGAGGTAGGTTTCCGGAAACCGTCATTAAATTGGAAGTTCCGTTTTTTCCTAATCCATTAAGGGTGAGTTCTTGATTGGTAGTCTTAAGTTCCAGGTCTAAATCAAGGTCCGAAAGGTTAGTCTGAAGGCTACTATTGAGATTATTTGCGTTAATATTGCCGTCCAATCGAGGTTCCATGAGTGAGCCTGATAATCTCAAATCTAGAGAAAGTGTTCCCATAATATTGGGAATAGAGGGTGTGAGTGGTTGGATGCGGCGGAGGTCCAGTTGGTCGTTTTTGGCTGTTAGCGTAAGAGGTGAATCAAGCGGAATCATTTTTAGATTGAGCCATTTCCGGGGAATAAACGGAAAGGTTCCATCTAATTTGAGTATTTGTCCTACGGAATCTTTTGCTTCGACGTCTACAATAAGTTTCTTAGCCTCAGTCTGCACATCAATTACCATTTCGGCAGGAGGGAGTTCTGGGGTGGCAGTTGACTGGAAATCTTTCAGGGAGATTGATCCACTCAGTAAGGGATTAGCAAAGCTGCCGGTAAGATCGAATTTTTCAGTATGAAGAATCCCGGAAAGTTCCGCTGGAATAGGGAAAAATGATGAGAGCCGTTCGAGGCTGAGAGGTTTGGATTTGATCTTCAAGGAGATCTCTTTCTCCGATTCTACGATGTCATTAAGAGAGCGAGTTGAGGGAGATACTGGAAAGTTTGCCTCAATGGAGAGGAGCTCATTGTCTTTTTCAAAAATTTTAAGGGAGTCAACTTTAAGAGTGTCATTCGACCAGTTTAGTTTGGTCTCAGCGACCCCCTCTGAGGTAATCATTTCGAGGCGTTCGACCGTAATCTTGGTGGGCCAGTTCCAGGTGATCGTCCCATTTGTGACGGCTTGCGGAAAGTTGGGCGGATGGAAGCCCAGCTCAAATAGGTTTAGTGAGCCCGAGTGCTTAGCCATTTTGAAATCACCTTTGGCTGTTGAGGTGAAGTTTAGAGGCCCTTTGAGATTCTCATTGAGAATCGTTGCGTCGTTGATCTCTGAGTAGATTTTGGCCTGGTAGGTTTGTGGATCAACCTGAAATTGAGCTGTTGCTCTGAGGTGATCAAGGGTGGAGGCAAATAGGCGAACCTCTCGTGAATCGTATTGAAGTTCTGCCTTAATGGTGGGGAATTTGGGCCAATCGATGACGAGATCTAGCTCGGCTACAGAATCAAGAATCGAGCGATCTAGAACCACGACTCCCTCAGCTTTTAGGTTGTCATCAATTGCGACTTGAATGTTGATTGGTTTGTTAAACGGCGAAAGGAGATCTTCTGTGCTGGCGTCGATTGAAGCACGCGAGATTTCTTGATCTTCATACCTCAGGTCAGAAGCCTCGAAGGCGATCAAGCCAGTGGCGGTGTCGATTTCGAGCTTTGTGATTTCGCCTGCTGATTCAAGATCGGGTTTCGCAATTCCGATCAGACTAGGAATCGATAGGGAAGGCGATTCAAGTGAAATTCGATGAGAAGATTTAAGGTCTGATTCTACAGAGACTTTGCTGCCGGCGACTGAGATGACCATTGAAGCTGATTTCTCTGGCTTGAAGGAAATGTCTCGAATCGCAAGCTGTGAGTTAAAAGTAACTTGGTCGATGAAAATGCCCCTCCCATTCCAAGTCAGGAGGGACTCCGGATTGTAAATGTTGCGGTCGAGATGGTCGCGTGATTGAAGATCCGAAATGAGATAGTAAATCTCGCCAGCTTTATGAGTGAAGGATCCCAGCGAAACTTGGGCGATATCACCGCCTTCAACTTTAAGGTCGATGATTGAAATTTCGGCAGGCTGGATGAAGCTCTTGATTAGATTTAGGTCCTCTGTGAGACTGGTGTATGAGGCTGATCCCTGGATCCGTTTTCCAGGTAAGATGTCTGCTTTGGAAGCCTCTGGGTCGATTATAATGTGAATCCGATTGAGGACGATAGACTCTAGCTCCTTGTCGATTAATGATCCGAATGACCATCCAACTTTAATTAAATCAGATTCAACGCTTTGAATAGTTGATTTTCCCTTAACGGAGATATCACGAATCGAAAATCCCGAGAGCGCTGTCCCCCCGAGTTTGAAGTCTCCCGAAAGGCCTTGGGTAGCCAATTGTTGTAAAATAATTTTTTCGAATCCCCAGCGAAAACCGGGGCCGTTTACCAATAGCAGGAGGCCAACGATTAGAAAGAAAGGGTAAAGTATCCGTCTTCTCCAACGCCGATAGGGCTTTGGGGTGTCTTTAGTTTTATCCGCTAGAATTGGCATTGTGCAGGAACTCTCTCGTTATGACGAGAATACGACAATTTTCATCGCGTTTATTTTGCCAATTGGCCAAAAAGGCAAAAAGATGTTGGTCTTCCGGACGATAGTGAATTTGGGAGGACTCCGGAGCCAGAGCTTTACAGCTACTGCGCGAAGGCTTGGTAGGCCTTTTCGACAGAATCCTTTTTAAAAGTTCCGGACTGCATCAAGAGGGCGTATTTCTGGGTGAACGAATCATCTTTTTTGAGGATGTAATTTCCGTTTCCCTTTTTGGTGAAGCTTTTTTCGCCAAAGGGGTTTGCAGTGAGAAGGCCATAGGTGCGGGCGTGCCAGAAAGTGGGGTGATTATGGTTTGAAGGGTGGTCCATCATAGTAATTGTGACGTCTTTATTGGAGCTGTCTGGGCCATAGTAGCTGACCCAGCGCGCGCGCTTGCCCCATACTTGTTTGTCGGTTTGGCCTTCAGAGTTGGCGATGTGGCCTTTTGCGACTTTGCCTTCGTGCCGCAGGGAGGGGGAGACGCGGAGGGCGAAGGAACCTTCTTTAGTGTCGCCGAATTTCACTTCGGTCGCTGCAGTCAGGGTTGAGTGGACTTCGATTGCGAGTGATTCTTCGCTGAGTTTACTAAATTTATAGATTCGAGTTTCTTTAAGAATCGTCTTCTTGTCTTGCTGCCATTCAAGGCTGACCGAAAATGTCCCATCTTTGGATTTCCCGAAGGACTTGTGGACGATATTTGATTTGTGATCCTTTGAGTGCCAGAAATCGTGTCCGTTGACGTCACCGTGGGTGAACCAAAAAGAGCGATGGTGGGGGTGATCTGGTTGCTCACCCACTACGTTCTTTTTCATGGGGAAGTTTCGAGTGAGCCCAACTCCGGTGGGACCTACGAGTGGATAGAGGTAGGGTAGATGATGATCGGTCCGGTATTCCGTGATCAGGGTATCACCGTCAAAAATCTTTAGGGAGGAGTCAGTTTTTTCCTGACGAAAGCCGGCGAAAGCGGATTGAGCGAGGAAGGCGGTGATAAGGAGAAAGTTTAATCTCATAGCTGACTATAAGTAATCTGTTTGGCACGAAAAATAAAGAAGGGAAATCGCGAGAATAATTGCGCGACAGTTTTCGCGAAATGTCAGATTATCAAGTTGAAGGTGCAATTTGATAATTTGGTGGACCAAGATGTTGGGACATTGTGTCGCTTTGACCTTACCCTAGCCAGCAATACCCTCCGAGCGGCTGATCTCCCCTATTAGACTCTCTAAATCTCTCGATCTTATTTAAAAGTTACTGTTGGAGAGGGTTGTCCACAGTTAAAGGGTGGGCCGTAGCCAGTAAAACTGGAATAAAAACTTTAAGGTGAGACCGTTCGGTAAATCTTATATGAGCACAATCAGGGAATGTGGGCGTTGCGGGCGGGGCAATTTTACCATAGAAGTCTGCATAACCATATGCCATCCGAATTACGCTACTGCAAAAACCTCTTCAATTATTCCCGTCGCGAGTCACGGGAGGTGACTGTTGGGAACGTGAAAGTGGGTGGCGGTAATCCCGTCGTGGTCCAATCGATGATCACCTCGGATACCCGTGATACTCAGGCCTGTGTTAAGGAGGTGCTGCAGCTAGCTGATGCGGGATGTGAGGTAGTTCGGATTACGGCCCAAACACGAAAGTATGCTCAAAATCTCGAGAATATCCGTGATGGAGTTCGGGCCGCTAATTGCGGGGTTCCCTTAGTCGCGGATATTCATTTTAAGCCTGATGCGGCTTTTGAGGCTGCGAAGTGGGTGGAAAAAGTGCGAGTTAATCCAGGAAATTACGTAGATAAAAAAAAGTTTGAGATCCGGGAATATACCGATGAGCAATACGAAGAAGAGTTGGGCCGGATTCAGGAGGAATTTGCACCGTTGGTCGCTCTTTGTAAGGACCTCGGCCGTGCGGTGAGAATCGGAACCAATCATGGTTCGCTCTCCGATCGTATCATGAATCGTTACGGTGACACTCCTCTTGGAATGGTGGAAAGTGCGCTGGAGTTTGCGCGGATCGCGAGGGAGGAGAATTTTCATAATTTTGTCTTTTCGATGAAAGCATCGAATCCAAAGGTTATGATTGAAGCGTATCGCCTGTTGGTGGCGCGGCTGGAAGCGGAAGGTTCCGATTGGAATTACCCGCTTCATTTGGGGGTGACAGAAGCGGGTGACGGTGAGGATGGCCGCATTAAAAGCGCGATTGGCATTGGGAGTTTACTTGCGGACGGAATAGGAGACACCATCCGCGTGAGTTTGACTGAAGATGCAGTGCATGAGGTCCCGGTGGCGCAGGCTTTGGTAAAAGCAATCCCGGAGGGCGGATTTGAGACTGGAGTGAAGGAATCTTGGAATTCTTTCGAATATGAGCGTCGAAAAAGTAAGGTTCAACGTGTGTCCGGGATAGCTTTGGGCGGCACGGAATTGATGCGCGTTTTCACCTCTCGTAAGAAGTGGGATTCGGTGGCTCACAAGATCGACCAGATGGGCGATTTTAAGCCGGAAATTATTAACGAGGACTCGGGTTTGGTAGAGCTTGATCCTCGGGAAGACGAGGTGATCTCGGAAATTAATCAATCGGATGAGTCGAGATTACTGACAGTAAAAGATGGGTTGGACTTTCCGGCTATTTACGCTTTCCGCCTATTGGCAGCCAAGGCTGACGTTCGACACTCGATTTTGCTTAAGGATACTCTCGCTCCGTCAACCGATGGGTTGGCTGATTTCCTTCCCGCCTTGTTGAAAGCCTCGATGAATTTGGGCTCGTTAATTTGTGATGGAATTGGAGATGCAATCCTGGTGCAGGGCGAAGAAGCTCCGGGGCAATCACTTCGACTTTCCTATAATATTCTTCAGGCTGCGGGTGCGCGAATTTTCAAGACTGACTATGTAGCGTGCCCGAGCTGTGGACGCACCTTGTTTAACCTTCAGGAGACGACTCAGAAAATTCGTAAAGCCACCGGACATTTAAAAGGGGTTAGGATTGCAGTTATGGGATGTATTGTAAATGGACCTGGCGAGATGGCAGACGCTGACTTCGGTTACGTCGGTGGAGCTCCAGGTAAAATCAATCTTTATGTCGGCAAGCAGGCCGTGAAATTTAATATCCCGGAAGGCGACGCAGTTGAGAGATTGCAGGATTTAATTCGTGAACACGGGCGCTGGGTAGATGCGCCAGAACAAGTTGTGGAAGTCTAGGTCATGAATGCGGTAGATGCCCCGGTTCACGAGACTCAAACGAGGACTAAGAAAAAGTCTGGTAAGCCTTGGCAGGTGGTCGTTCTAGACGATCCGGTGAACCTGATGGAGTATGTGAGTCACGTCCTTATAAATATTTTTGGTTTCTCAAGGGAGAAGGCGAAGGAGCTGATGATGGCCGTGCATCAAAAAGGTAGGGCCGTTGTTTGGAGTGGGAATCGTGAGAAAGCGGAAATGTATGTGAACCAACTTCACAGCGCCCAACTGCATGCCACTCTTGATAGAGCAGAATGACAGTAGGACCAACAGTGGCTGGTGGATTGAAGCTAGTGCCCGAAACGGAGCACGATTGGATCCTTCTGATTGGGATTGCGGGAGATAGTGATTCGGATTTGGCGGGAAGGCTTGCTGGATTGATGGATGAGGACTCTATGTGGGACGAAATTGTGGCGCCTGAACTAGCCGAGGAGTTTTCAAAACAGCGAATCACGGTAGTTAAGGAGGTAATGAGGGCCAAGGAAGAGGATGATGAAATTCACATTCTGAAGGGTAGCGTTGATGTCTGGTATGGTGCCTTGAATCAGGCTCGTCTGGCTCTTGAGGACAAATACAAATTCGGGGCCCGCGAAGAGGTAGATCCAAAAATGTTCGAAGATTCCTCGGCGCGTGCCGCTTATTTTCGCAACAACTTTTACAGTCACGTTCAGGGCTTGTTGCTTCAGTATGTAATGGTTGACTAAAAAACCTCTGTGTATTTTCAGCCACTCTGGAGAAAGTATTTGCTTATTTAAAAGCCGAAAAGAGAGCGGGCTTCGGTTAGCGCTTTAGCCGACGTGATCTCTGTCATGCAGCGATGATCTAAGGGGCACTTGTTTAGGAGGCAGCCGCTACAGGCTACATGTTCGTGAATAACTTGGTGAATTTTACCGAGAGGTCGTCGCCACTCGGGTTCGTTCGGACCAAAGAAGACAAGTGAAGGTGTGCCTACGAAAGAAGCGAGGTGCGGGATGGAACTATCGCTGGCAATAAGACCGTGGCAGGTCGCCAGGAAATTGATTAGCTCAGTGCCTTCGGATGAGCAGACTTGTTTGCCGAGAGATTTTGCAAGAGTGAAAGCGGGCTCTGGTCGATCAGGGTGTGGAATGATGGCGAGATCAAATTTGCCGGAGAACTCATTTGCTAATTCTGCGAAACGATCAATCGGCCACTCGGCAGCATCTCCGAAATCGGATCCAGGTGAGATCGCAAGAATCGGAATTTCCGGTGCTTGAGGCCTTAGTGGAGGAGCGAAATAAGCAGCATGAAAAGGGTCAAAGCCTAGTTTTTTGACAAAGTTGAGATAGCTCTGAACACGATGCACTATGGGGCCTGGCTTTTGGGCGATCCCTATAGATCGAGTGAGATATCGGACAAGCTTCTCATTGGGAAAGCCTAGGCGATTTTCGACTCCAATTTTTGCAAATGCTTGCGCTGCGGAGCTATTTTCCCATGCAATCGTCGACTCAATATTTAGATTAGATGCTCTGATTAGATTCCTGATTTTTCGGGCAGAATCAGAGCGAGAATGCTCAATGACTCGACTGACTTTGTCAACTTTCCGCCATAATGGAGCAGTCTCACGGTTTGCAACGACTACAATCCGAACGGCTTGAATTCCTCGAACTGCAGGAATGCTAAAACAAGCCTCCGCAATAGAATCAGGTGAAGCGATTGCCAAATAACCTTCGTTCAATTGGAGGTAAGGTCGGTCCTGGGAAAGAACGGCCTGAGACGTTTCGGGCATGAGGTCAAGATAGGGGGGATGAGGTGAGATGTCACGCGAGAGTGATCGGATCAAGGGGAGGAAATTTTTTCGGGCGGTGGTAATCGGGATCCCCATCGCCAAGATTACCAGCACTGACAAAGATTTGATCAGGTGAGTTCAGGATGAAGCACGCGTTTAGGAATGTCGATTTGCTGAAGCCATAGTTATTTTCTAGCCATGACAAAGGAATGCTGGCGCGAGCCCGCCAGTTATCGCTATTCGCTTCTGCTGAGGTCCTTACATCAGGAATAGGCATGGGTTGGCCTGGGGCAGGTATTAATGGCGCGCGAAATGCGCTCGACCACCATCCGCCGTTAGGAGCAAGGTTAAATTCGAGATATCGGTTTTTATCCGATGAAAGGAGGAAGAATTCAGCGACATCATATTTCCAAAGTTCGGGCTGGTAGTGCCCCGGTCGGCTGTCCGGATGGTTTAAGCCAGAACAGCCTTCTTGGCTTGCAAGAAAGTGAAAATGAGTTTGATCAATCCAGAAGAGAAATTTTGAAAATTTTGTAATTTTCGAGCCCGACCAATCCGTTAAAAGAACTACGCCATAGCGCTCGAGCTCGGAAAAAGTTGGTGTTCTTTCTGCAAAAATGACCGGAATGCGCTTCACGTATCATACAAGATGAAAAAATATCTCTTTTCTCAAGAAGAACGACAGATTTTCACTCGGCACACCCGTAGATATATGAGACTTCTTAGTATCAAACAAAAGTTTAATGAGACCAATTGAGTATATCGGGGCTGCCCCGATGAAAAAAAAGCGCAGAAGCTCATTTGGTGGGTGGCTTCTCGTTGCTTTTGCAGTCGCTCTGGGCGGTTTCTTTTTGCGCCCTTTAATCCCTTTCCTCCGCGCTCAAACTGACTTGACTTCCTCCGCGAATGTTCGTGAATCGATCACGACGCTTGAATCAGATGGCGATTTTGGCTCCCGATTGGCGGCGGCGGCTCTTGAGAGAACACAAGCCCAGGTTAATTACGATGGTTCGTATTTCAAAATTGATTTTCCTAACGGTGATATCGCTCCAAATCGTGGGAAAGCAGAGGATTTGATCGTGAGGGCGTATCGGAGTCTTGAAATCGATCTCCAAGTCGATGTTCACGCCGATTTAAGAGAGAACTTTTACTCATATCCACAGATCTTCGGTTCCAAAGGGCCAGATACCAACATCGACCATCGGCGAGTTCAGAACCTTCAGCGTTTTTTCACCCGTAAAGGGCAGCTTTTAGGAGTGAGTCAAGATTCAGAAGACTATGGTTTTGGTGATATTGTTATTTGGCAATTATTAGATGGGAACAAGCATATTGGGATTGTGGTTCCAGGTCCGGGTGCCAAAAAAACTGAGAAGTGGGTCGTCCACAATATAGGAAACGGTCCACAGTGGGAAAAGAAGCTCTTCGATTACTCGATCAAGGGGCATTACCGATACGGAGAGTAATCACTTCTATCTTCTGCGGCTTCCGAAGCAGTGATGGTCTGGTTTCGGCTAACTTAACGCGCCCCGTAATGAAGACGGAATCGGATTAGAGGGAAGTAAAGGATAAGTGGCCGGTTTTTCCTGGGTCGCAAGGGTAATCGCTTTCCCTGAAACTTGGCTATTCATTCGACATTCGAAAATGCGGGTTTTAGCGGAAGGTCACGGGGAGTGACTTCTCGAGGTGCGCTCGAAGTTTGTCGTGGGCATCGTCGATTTCCTTCTGCTTCATCGTGCCCTTGTTAGAGCGATAGCCAAAGGAGTAGGCGATGGAGCGCTTGTCAGCTGGCATCTTCTCTCCGGATGGGTCATGGAATTGGTCGAAGCAAGTGGCGGAAACTAGAAGGGGGTCGCTGTGTTTGCCTAGGGCTTTTTCGATTTCAGCATTACTGGTTTCCATGGGGAGCTCCATTGCGATGTCGCGGCTCGATCCTGGAAATTGAGGAAGAGACTCGCTTTGGAACATATCTTTTTTGATTCCCAGGACCTTTCTTTGATCGAGCTCAGCGAGGTAGATAGGGGCTTTGAAGCCGATCTCACGAGCTCTGGAGGGCATGACCTGGGCAAAGGTGCCGATGGGTTTGCCGCTGAGTTGAATATCGCCGCTAAGGAGGAAACCATCGCGAGTGCGTGTTGTGAATTGAATGGAGCGATTTCCTAGCGTGGCTTGGATAGCGGCCTTCAGATCGTAAAGATCGAGTTGGCGATTTTCGTCCCGAGTCCAGGAAAGGGGGGTGGCTTCACCGCCAAGAAGAAGGCCGATGGAGTCCGCTTCGAGGTCGGAGGCTTTTCCGCCGCCAACGTTGCGAAATTGGCGTCCGGCTTCAAAGAAGCGGAGGGTTTTAGCGCCTTGGCGGAGGTTGTTTTCGGCCGCGGCGAGTAGTCCGGGAGTGAGAGCTGGGCGCAGGATTGCATGATCTTCGCTCAGAGGGCGGGCCACTTTCACGAGATCGCCCTCCTGCAGAGGACGAAGCGGAAGGCAGTCCCGGAGCTGGATTTCGGCGATGAGCTTGATGGTCTGGGTCTCGTAAAATCCAAGCGCGACAAGGCTCTTTTTGAGGTCGATGAGACGATCGTAGTCGCGGTCGATTTGGCTTTCGTCTACGGCAGTTCCACCGGTGCGGGACGGAACATTTTCGAGTCCGTGGGTGCGGGCGATTTCTTCGACAAGGTCAGCGGAGCGTTCCAGATCGCCACGCCAGCTTGGGATATTCCAGGTCTTGAGATCGGGTGAGGAAAGGCCGAGGCGAGTAAGAATAGCTCCGGCGTCTTCCAATGAGATGCTTTGGTCCATGAGTTGGAGCATTCGATCGACATCGAGTTCGACTGCGGGGAGGGCGCCTGGGAGTTGTCCGGCGGTCGCAGTCTGTGTAGCAACTTCGCCACCTGCGATTTCGAGGATTAGGGCTGCGGCGAGTGAGGAGGCCGGGAGGACTTGTTGGGGGTCAACTCCGCGTTCGAAGCGGTAAGATGAATCTGATGTAAGAAAGAGTCGGCGCGAGGTGTGGCGGATTTCGGAAGTGGTGAAGTAAGCTGATTCGAGGAGGATGTCAGTTGTTCCGTCGGTCACTCCGCTTTCAAGTCCGCCCATCACTCCGGCTAGAGCGAGAGGGGTGCTGGATTGGTCAGAAATGACGCAGTCGATGTCCTTGAGCTCGTAAGTCTCTTCGTCGAGAGCTTTAAATTTCTCGCCTTCGGAAGCTTGGCGGACATGGATCGCGCCGTCGACTTTACTAGCGTCGAAGGCGTGAAGTGGTTGGCCGATTTCGTGGAGGACGTAGTTTGTGATATCAACGATGTTGTTGATGGGGCGGAGGCCGACCGCCTTGAGTTTCTTGGCAAGCCAATCGGGGCTGGGAGAGACTTTGACTCCTTTAATACTGAGGGCAGAGTAGAATGGGCAAATCGCGGAATCGACGGTGACAACTCCGGAATCTTCGGCGAGTTCTGTGGCGTGTGATTTTTTAACCGCCTTAGTTCCGGTGTGAAGAAGCGCGGCGAGTTCACGGGCGAGGCCGGAGTGGGAGAGTAGGTCAGGACGATTTGGGGTGATTTCTACTTCGATGAGTGTATCCGAATCAAAAAAATCTTTAACTGGAGAGCCGATTTTAAAATTAGGATCGAGAATAAGGAGCCCGTCTTCTTTGTCTGTGAGGCCGATTTCGGATCCGGCGGCGAGCATCCCTTTGGACTCGACACCTCGCATTTTGGTTTCGCCGATCTTGAATCCACCGGGAAGGGTGGCGCCGGGGAGGCAGCATGGGACCTTGTCACCGACTCTGTAGTTGGTTGCTCCACAGACGATTTGGCGAAGCGAGCCTTCGCCGGCATCAATCTGAGTGATTTTGAGGCGGTCGGCGTCAGGGTGTTGAACTGCCTCTTTGATCTCGGCCACCACTATTTGGTCGCTCTTGACACCTATTTCTTGGAGGCCTTCGATTTCGATGCCAGCAAAGGTAAGGAGGCCGCAGACTTCTTCGAGCGAGCGGGAGCCAAAGTCGAGGCGTTCTTTGAGCCAAGTGAGCGAAACGTTCATGAGATCGGGAGAAGAAAGGTCCACGAGGTTTTTTTCAATCGAAAATCAAAGAAATCCCGTCCTAGCATTGTGTTTATTATAAAATAATAGGTGTCTTTTGTCGTTCTCTGAGTTGGAAATGGTATTTGTTTTCGATCAATCACGATTTATCAGAATTTTTTTTCTCCCCCTCAAGGAACAACTTGTAGTTGAAGCCCTCATTTTAAGCTTCAACGAAGTCACCAAGGAACGTCATCTAGCGGATCTCGGGACCACCGAAATTGCAGCCGAATTGCAGCCAAATAGAATCAGCATTTTCCTCCTCGAGGTTATCGTGGGAATACTGCAAACGGATGGTGGAGAGCATGATGTCGCTGTGGCGGAATTCGCGGGTTAGAGCAAGGGTAAGGCGTTCACGCTCGGCGGACTCGAAGGCGTATTCGGTTTCGCTTAGATGAATATCGGCCCCACCGCTAGCTCCTTCAAGGTATTCGTAGCGAAGACCGGCAATCCATTGTGGATGGAAGCGGTAATTGATGAAGGCCATTAAGCTGTTCTGTGAGGTTGATCCGAGGAGTATGGGGTCGTCTTCATCCATCCACTCGATATCGCGATGGAAGTATTCGGCCCCTATCGAGAACTCCCGTCCACCCAATTCGATACCATTTTCTCGCCAAGTATAGACGTAGTCGATCGAGTGCATGGAGGTGTCACGACCAAAGCCGTTTTCCCCCCATGCCGTGTTGATTCCTAGACGATTTTGATGAAAATCATTCCAGTTGTAGCTGAGGAGCGCGCGAGTCACGAATACGCTGTCTTCCATAAAAGCGTCTTCGGATGATTGCCCATGCTCGTCCTCTCTATGGCCCTCTTCATCACTGTGATGATGATGGGAATCGGTATTGCTGAAGTTGGATGAGATTGCGAAGAATCCCCGATCGAAATCTTTTCGCCATGTTAGCTCGACTCCCTCGCTCATTAAGCCTTCCTCACCAAGAAACTGAGAAGTCGTAAGGTTGGAATTGACCAGAGTCCAAGCGCGGAGGTGCTGATTATTTTGGAGACCCATTCGGGCGAACATGCGCCCACCACGAATTTCAAAGCCTCCCGGGAGATTCTTGAACTTTAGGAAAGCTTCTTCGAGCTCCCAATCAATCTCGTGATTCGAATCCGTAAACACGTTAATGTTGGTGAAACCAGCAAGCCAGTCATCGACCCGGAGGTTCATCCCAGGCTCCAAACCCTGAACTGCAAAGTTGTCATTGGGATCGTGGACGTGGCCTCCAATCTCGCTGAACGAGTTGGCTGAGGTGTCTCCGATGATTCCATTAAAGTGAAAGGTGGGATCAAGACTAATGTCTGCAAGCAGGGGGCTCGTGGAAATCGCTAAGGCGGTCAGCATCTTCATAAATGCGAGTTACTCGCGTTAAGGAGGAAACTGAGCAAGGAAAATCTCCTAGAATTTTGTATGGTTGGTCCGAAAAGGTCGCCTTCAGCGAGGTTCGACCTCTAGGACGATGAGGATGATTTCTTTTTTAGGGTTGGGATGAACGAACGACATTCCGATACGGAATGCTATTCGGTCAAGTAATCACCGCCTAAGGCTAGATGGAGGTCGATACGGTTTTGGAGTCGTTGGTTCTTGAGCCGAATCAGTGAGATGCCGGCGGCTTCTGCCCGCCGTTGGGCTTCAAGGTATTCTAGGAAAGAGGCTCCATCAATTCCAAGGCTGATATCAGAAAGTGCTCGTTTAACAGCGAGCTGGGATTGTTTGACCTCTTGTCTTAGATAGCGTTCTTGTTCAGTGAGCGAACGGTCTGTTTCAATTGCGGACTCGACTTCGCGGAAGGCCAGTAAAGCAAGGCGGGTGTAATCTTCGATTGTGGCTCGATTTTGGTCGAGAGCAGCACGTGCTCGCGCGCTAAGAGCGCCACCTTGATAGACGGTCTGTGCGAGGGATGAGGCTATTGAATAAACTAAGAAATTTGGATCAAGGGCGCGTCTAAAGGTATCTGAGCCATTTGAGGCGCCTCCTGTCAGGCGAAGGTTAGGTAAAAGGCTCTTACGAGCCGCTTCAGCATTCTGGGCTGAGGCAAAGATGCGGGCGCGGGCAGCTTCGAGATCGGGGCGTCGCTCGAGGAGTTTGGATGGAAGGCCGATGGGGATGCTTTCTGAAAGGTAGGGAAGGTCGGTCGATGAACTGATTGTGGCAGTGGGATATCGCCCAAGCAGGACTTCAAGATTCCGGGCGGCGTTATCGCGTCCGAGCTGCCGAACGCTCAAGCTACGTTTGGAGTTGGCGACATTGTTGCGGGCGAATTGGACATCAACGGAGCGAAGGGTGTTTGCCTTGTAACGTCGCTCTACAACAATGAGAGCCTGGCTAAACGACTTGACGTTGGTTTTGGCGAGTTCGAGTTGTTGCTCCGAGGTGACAAGATTACACCAAGCCTTTGCGGTGTTTGCTGCAAGTGAAAGTCTAGCGCCCCGGAAGTCGGCTACCGAAGCGGCGTAATTTGAGCGGGCAGAGTAATCGAGATTACGAAGTCGTCCCCAGAGGTCAGGCTCCCAGACGGCGTTAAGAGAGATGGAATAGTTCTCGTTTGAGGAAATATCCTGGCTAACTGTTTTACGGGATGAGGTCGAGGCATTGACTGAGGGAAGTCGGCTGGCTCGGCCGATGATAGTTCCTTCGCGGACAGCCTTGAGGCGATAAGCTGCAGCCTTGAGCCCTTGGTTGTGCGCGAGGGCGTCCCTAACAATTTTGGTCATACGGGAGTCGCGAAACTCCTTAATCCATCCGGTTGAAATCTCTGCGTTTTGTCCGGATTTGGCTTGGGAAAAAGCTCCGGGTAAGTCGAGCTTCTTGGAGCCAACTGCCTTGGGGCCTTTAAGGGCTTCGCACGAGACGAGAGTAACGGTAATACCGAGGGCAAGAGTTGTGGGGAGTTTTGAAAAAGTAACCAACATTTAAGCGCGCCCCAATGTGCTTCGGATTTTGGCAGGATACCAGTCACAAAACACCGCCAAAACGCTGGTATGGGCGGGGCACCTCGCTATGGTTTTGGAGTGGACGAAAGAACTTCTACTTTGATTGATTTGGCGTTGGCAGAAGATATCGGCCCCGGAGATGTAACTTCGTCTTATTTTGTTCCGGAGTACCGCGAGGCGCGTGGGTTAATCTTGTCAAAATCTGAAGGTGTGGTTGCGGGGGTGGAGGTTGCCGAAGAGGTTTTCAAACGGGTCGATGATGAAACTTCGGTCAAAGTCCTCCTCGAGAGTGGAAATCACGTGAGACCGGGGGCATACGTCATCGAAGTCCGCGGCAAAGCCCGTTCCCTTCTGACAGCTGAGCGGGTTGCTTTAAATTTTCTACAGCGACTTTCGGGTGTGGCGACCAAGACGCGCCAATTTGTGGATTCGGTCGATGGGACTGGAGTAAAAATTCTTGATACACGAAAAACAACGCCGGGTTGGCGGGTTTTGGAAAAAGCGGCGGTTATTGCCGGCGGCGGAGCGAATCATAGAATGGGGCTCTATGACCGGGCAATGGTGAAGGATAATCATTTAGTTGCCGAAGGGGGAATCGAGGCTTTGCAGAAGGCTATCAATCAATTGCGTGTTGATAAACCCGGTGTGGAAGTCGAATTAGAGGCTGACCGGCTCGATCAGGTTGAAGTATTTCTGAAGTTGGATGGAGTGGATTATATTCTTTTGGATAACATGAATAATGATTCGCTGCGAAAGACGGTAGAGATGCGAGAAGGGAAGTGGCCTTTATTAGAGGCAAGTGGAGGGGTTGATTTACAGACAGTCGCAGCGATTGCGAAAACCGGAGTGGATTTTATTTCAGTGGGTGCTTTAACCCATTCAGCGATAGCGCTTGATCTTTCTCTTGAATTTACCGATTTGTCCGATGCAAATTGATGCGAGGTGGAATGGGGAAACCCTGAATGAACTCTCACCCGAGTGGGGTGAACGGGTGATTTTTTTGCCTGAGTGTGGTTCGACAAACGATGAAGCCCGAAAACTTGCTTTTAAGGGAGCTCCCAATTTTAGCGTAATTTTGACTGAATACCAGACCTCTGGGCGGGGTAGGCGAGGACAATCTTGGTTGTGTCCAAAAGGTGAGGGGTTAGCCTTCACCTTGATCCTCAGGCCAAAAGAAGCCCCGACTTTATGGTCACGATTTGCGCTAGCGGCGGGTCTCGCAATTGCAGAGGGGTTGGATTCGTTTGGCGTGTCTTCTGGAGTGAAGTGGCCGAACGATGTTTGGGTTGGAGGAAAAAAGATTTGTGGAATCTTGGTTGAGGCTGATTCGAGTTTTGTGGTGGTGGGGGTTGGATTGAACGTGAATGTAAAGTCTTTTCCAAATGAGGTTTCCCACCCTGCAACTTCTCTTGCTCTAGAGTTAGGTGAGGAGATTTCGAGAGAGGAAGTTCTCATTAGTTGTCTTCGTCGATTAGAGGTAAGGCTTGCCCAGATAGGATCGGATTTTGAGGATTTACTTGATGCATGGTCGGCGCGTTGCGTTTTGAATGGGAATAATGTGCGGCTTGATGTCGGAGGAATTACTAGAACAGGCCGTGTTGCCGGAGTGTCGTCCCAAGGTGAACTGCTACTACAGACGGTGACTGGGATCGAAAAAATACTACAAGCAAACGAGATCCGGATTTTAGACTGAGTGAGGAGCAGGAATGAAAGATGACTAGGATCACTTTTTCCTGGCATCTGGATGATTTCTGGAAGTCCCTTAATATTTGCAATTTTTCCTCGGGTCACTTGCGAGGTTGCTAGCGATCTTTATTTTTGGGTTTTCGCTCGAGGATTTTTATTGCTAATAGACATTGTGAATTACCGGGATGCTTTTTGCTTTTTTTTGATATTAGGCTCGGCTCTTATTTTAAACGGAAGCGAGGTCTTAAACTTCAACCAGGACATCCGTCCTATTCTTTCGGACAAGTGCTTTGCGTGTCATGGAATAGACGAGGATTCACGTGAGGCTAAGTTGCGGCTTGATATACCGGAGGGAGCATTCCGGAAGAAGCGTCGTGGAAAGTCAGCATTAGTGGCGGGGAAACCGGATGAAAGTGAGTCTTGGCTGAGGATTATCTCGAATGACGAAGATGAGATGATGCCTCCGCCTGATTCGCATAAGGCGCTTAGTAATGAGGAAAAAGAATTGATTAAGCGATGGATTGAAGAAGGTGCATCATACCAAAAACACTGGGCTTTTGAGCCTCCCGTGATGTCTGCCATTCCGCCGGGGCAGGGGAGTGTAATCGATCGATTTGTGGAATCTGTTCTCAATGAGAATAATTTACTACCATCATCTGAAGCAGATCGAGAAGTGTTAATTCGGAGAGTGAGTTTCGCTCTCTCAGGATTGCCTCCGACAATTCAAGAGGTAGAAGATTTTTTGTCTGATCAATCGAAAGGAGCCTATGCGCGAATGGTGGATCGCTATCTCGATTCTGTTCGTTACGGAGAAGAAATGGCACGGCATTGGCTAGATGCCGCGCGTTATGGTGATACACACGGGATGCATTTAGATAACGAGCGCCAGATGTGGGCGTATCGCGATTGGGTGATCAAATCATTCAATGACAATCTCCCCTATGATGATTTTACAGTCGAGCAGCTGGCTGGCGATTTATTGCCGAATCCAAAGGTAGATCAACTGGTAGCCACTGGCTTTAACCGTTGCAATGTGACAAGTGGTGAGGGTGGAAGCATTAAAGAGGAATTGATCTTTCGCTATGCGGTGGATCGCGCGAGCACTACTGCGCAGGTATGGTTGGGGCTAACAGCCCAATGTGCGGCCTGTCACGATCATAAATACGACCCGATTTCCCAGAATGAGTTTTATTCCCTGTATGCATTTTTTAATTCGAATGCCGATCCGGCAATGGATGGGAACACTCTGCTAACTGCTCCGGTAATCAAGGTGAAGTCTGAGAATTATGAGGCGAAAATTGCGGAGTATAATAAACTGAGTAATGGCGTGGTGCAATCAATGAAGAAGCTTCCAGTTTGGAATTCATACCAAGATCCAGCGGGGAATAAATCGTCTGGTCGGATTGAAGATACGGAAGCTATTTGGTTTGAAGATGAGTTCCCAAATGGGGCGAAAGTTGGAAGCTCTGGTCATCCTCTGACGTTAGTAGATCAGCCCGTATTCAGTGGGCAAAAGGCGTTGAAGCGGGGAGGGAAAGAAATGGCCCAAGATTATTATGAATCGGGTGCGGCTCCTTTGACTGTGCCTAGCGGGTCTAGGTTTTTTCTTCACGTCTATCTTGACCCCAAGGATACACCGGAGGAAGTGATGATTCAGTTTCATGGGTCGGCGTGGAATCATCGAGCAGTTTGGGGGGCGGATATTATTGATTTTGGCAAAAAGGGGACGAGTCAGCGATTCGTCGCTGGTCCATTGCCCGAGACAGGTAAGTGGATAAGGCTAGAAGTCCCTGGTGAAAAAATGGGTTTGAAGGCAGGAATGCAAATCGTTGGGTTTGCTTTTACCGTTCATGGAGGAACCGCTTATTTTGACCATTTTGGTGTCCTTGGAAGCGAGGATCCTACGACTGATCCTAAGGCTTCGTTTTTAGCATGGAGGAAAGCCAAGCAGGTTAATGGAGTCCCCGAACCCTTGAGGCAGTGGCTTCAAGAAGGTGTTGAGAAAGAAAGAAAACCATCTGAGTTGGCTCTTCTGAAAGATTACTATCTCGCACGGATCTGCGGGACTTTAGGAAAAGAATTTGAGGCAAAACGAACCGAGTTGGTAAAGATTAAGAGTGAACAGGGGAATTATGAAAAGAGTTTGCCGTCAACTTTTGTATATCGAGATTTACCCAAACCTCGCCAGAGTTATGTGATGAAACGTGGCGAGTATAATCAACCGGGCAAGAAGGTGGAACCTGGGGTCCCTTCAGTTCTACCAAAGTTAATTAAAGATGGGGAGCGAGCAACCCGTCTTGATCTTGCAAAGTGGCTTGTTGCTCGAGAGAATCCACTGACCGCTAGGGTTGTGGTGAATCGTTTTTGGCAGCAGCTTTTTGGAATTGGCTTGGTCAAGACTAGTCATGATTTTGGCACTCAGGGAGAGGTTCCCAGCCATCCTAAGTTGTTAGACTATTTGGCTCTGCACTTTCAAGATAGTGGCTGGGATGTCAAAGCGCTCATGCGTAAGATTCTACTAACGAGGACTTTTCGACAGAAAAGTGCGGCCGCGAGCCCAAGATGGGATAATGATCCTGAAAATCGCTTCCTCGCTCGTGGGCCGAGATTCCGTCTCGATGCCGAACAATTACGTGATCAGGCTTTGTTTGTAAGCGGCTTGATGAACTTTGAGATGGGCGGTCGAGGTGTCATGCCATATCAACCCCCTAACATTTGGGAGCCGGTTGCTTTTGGGGGATCAAACACGCGTTTTTACAAACAAGGGCATGGGGCTGACTTATATCGGAGATCGGTTTATACTTTTTTTAAGCGGACGGCTCCTCATCCGATGTTCGCTAACTTTGATGCTCCTGCTCGCGAGCAATTCTGTTTGAAGCGTGAGCGGAGTAATACACCGTTGCAGGCCTTACAGTTGATGAATGATGTGCAGCATTTTGAAGCCGCCCGTGGATTGGGGGAACGGGCTATGAAAAGCGTGAGTGATCGCGGAGAGAGGATAGACTTTATCTTTAGAACTGTCGTTTCAAGGCTGCCAAGCATTGAGGAAAAGAAAATCATTATCCGTTTCTTTGAAAGGCAATTTCAAAAATATCAGGGCGCACCAGAGGAAGCGATAAAAGCCATTTCTTTTGGGGAATCCGAGTCTGCAAAAGATCTAAATTCATCTCAGCTTGCTGCATGGTCCTTGGTGGCCAATTTAATTTTAAACATGGACGAGGCTATTGTCCGTAATTGACATCACTGATATGGACCCGTTTTTTGAAAATCAACTTCTGCAAACTCGCCGCCAGTTTTTCGGTGATAACGGGATGCGACTTGGAGGCGTGGCACTTGCGTCAATGATGGCCTCTCGTGGTGTCGCGCTAGCTGGGTCTCCGATGCATCCTGGCCTACCTGCACTTCCTCACTTTGCCGGTAAGGCGAAGGCGGTAATTTATTTGCATATGAATGGCGGACCTTCGCAGCTTGATACCTGGGATCATAAACCGAATTTACACAAACAATTTAACAAAGATCTGCCGAAGGATTTTCTAGGTAATCGTATTACCACTATGACCAGTGGTCAGGGTCGTTTTCCGGTCGCACCTTCAAAATTCAAGTTCACCCAGCATGGTGAATGTGGGCGGTGGGTCAGTGAGTTGTTACCTCATACTGCTGGGGTGGTGGATGACATTGCAGTGGTGAAAGCAGTGCATTCCAATGCAATTAATCACGATCCGGCCTGTACTTTTGTGATGACCGGGAGCGAAGTTCCGGGGAAGCCGAGTATGGGGTCATGGATTTCATATGGACTGGGAGCAGAAACTGAAGATCTTCCAGCTTTCGTGGCTCTGACACCCAACTTTCCAAAAGGTTCGAATGCTCAAGCTCTATTTAGTCGGATGTGGGGGCCCGGATTTTTACCAGGGAGGGATAGCGGCGTTGTTTTGAGATCTGGTAATGATCCGGTTCTGCATCTTGAAAACCCGCCAGGAGTGGACAGGCAGGATCGACGCTCGATGCTTGATGCTTTAGGAAAACTTAATCAACGAGGTTTTGAAAAGTTTGGGGATCCGGATATTCAGACTCGTATTTCGCAATATGAAATGGCCTTTAGAATGCAGGCCAGCGTGCCGGAGTTGACTGACTTAAGCCAAGAGAAAGAGTCGACCTTGGGGCTTTACGGGGATCGTGTAAAAACACCGGGCTCTTTTGCTTCAAGTGCTCTTCTCGCCCGCCGTCTAGTGGAAAAGGGGGTGCGCGTGGTTCAGATCATGCATCGTGGTTGGGATTCTCACGGAAATTTACCGAATGAGTTGGGGAACCAATGTCTGGACACTGATCAGCCTTGCGCTGGATTGCTTAAGGATCTCAAGCAACGAGGAATGTTGGATGAAACTCTCGTGATCTGGGGGGGGGAATTTGGGCGGACTGTTTATTCGCAAGGCAAGCTAAGCCGTGAAACGTATGGAAGAGATCATCACCCAAAAAACTTTTGCATGTGGATGGCTGGTGGAGGGATTAAAGGAGGAACCGAAGTCGGTGAAACAGATGACTTTTCTTACAATCCGGTTAAGGACAAGGTGCATATTAATGAAATAAACGCTACGGCTCTCCACTGCCTCGGGATCGACCACGAGCGGTTTACGCTGAGGCATCAGGGTCTCGACGAGCGACTGACCGGAGTGGAGCCGAGGAAGGTGATTAGTAAGATTCTCGCCTAGCTTTTCCAGATTTGAGAGTTGAGGGCAGCTTGTGCGGCTTTTGCTTCGGCTGATTTCTTACTAGGGCCAGAGCCCTGACCCAAAGGTTTGCCTTTCCACGTAACCACGCAGACGAAGGTCCGGTCATGGGGTGGCCCCTCTTCCGAGATGACTTCATACAAAGGTGCCTCTGGGGTTAATTGCTGGAGGATTTCTTGAAGCTCGCCTTTGGCGTTACCTTGGGATCTTTTGGGGTTTAGCGTTTCAAGCTGGTCGCTGAGGAGTTGTAAGCTCACCTCTTTTGCTGCCTCAAGACCGCTGTCTAAATAGATCGCGCCAATGATTGCTTCAAGAGCATCGGCAAGGTTAGAATCCCGATTACGGCCGCCGCTTCCGGATTCGCCATTACTCATAAAAAGTGCGCTGCCCAAATCAATGGTGCGCGCTGCTGTGGCGAGCGCTGGTTTTGAAACTACTGAAGCACGCAGTTTGGTGAGGACACCTTCCTGGAACTCAGGGAAACGGTGGTAAAGATGAGTGCTAATGGCGAGCTCGACAACAGCATCACCTAGGTATTCAAGTCTTTGGTTGTCGGGCGGCGCTGGACGAATTTCTGAAGAAAGACTGGGGTGTGACAAAGCCTCATTTAAAAGCGTCTGACTCTTAAATGTGTAATTTAGCCGTTCTTCTATGCTCACGTTAGGAAAGGGCTATTTTCTGCCGGTCATCATGGTCCAGTGTCTTTCATATGGTCCAATTCCTATAAGATCAGGACCGTTTGCAAACATGATGAAGCGATGTCCATCGGAGCCGAACCAAGCATCGTAAGCAGCGACTGGTGAAGAGGACCCCATAAAAATATTTTCTCCAGACCAGCGATGTTTGAACCCAGCAAGTTCAGCTCGGTCACCCGGCGATTTTTTTTTGGGAATGGGAGATTGGTGGGCGAAAAATCCCATCGAAGCCATATCCCTTGAATGCCCAACTGCAGCATCAGAGAGTTTTTCCTCGAGGCGGAGTGGAGTGAGCGCAAATAACGAACGAAATTCGTTGAGATAGTTAGCGAAATCTTTTTGAGAGACACTGGCCCATGCGGAGGCATTGTTGTCTAGCCGCGCCGAAACTAGTGATTCGATTTCCTTACGAATATTCGTGATTACTTTCCTATTATTGAGGTGAATTTCGCCTTCGTAAATTGACATGAGTGCGCCATCAAGGTCGAGCTTTTTGCGGACGAACTCGGTCTCGTCGATGATATTTACTTCGCGGGAAACTTCGGCAAGAGCTGTTGCGATGACCTTGACTGCCTTATCGAGAGTTGCAGGATCGTTCTCTGCAATCATACGAGCCCGCCCGTTAATTTTTTGTAGCATTTCGACCTCACGACGTAACATCGTTACTTTATCTGGCTGTTTTTTGTAGTCGGTTTTAATGAGCTTGTAGATACGTGCGCGATGACTCTTCAATTTTTCCGAAACATCAGGAAGATCCAAGAAAGGGTTTGATCGTTCGTCGCTGAGGATATCTGCGAGTTTGTTTCCGTGAAGAGCCCGTGCTTTTTCGAGAGTGCGGCGGTAGCTAGAGCTTCCCTTATCACCGTAAAGCTGAAAGGTGCGGTAAGCGGCTGCTCTTTTGGAGGCGTCTGAGTTTTGCATCCACTGAAGTGCCTTTTTTGCCACAAGGGGAGGAATGGCAGGCCCGGTCTCTTGGGCAGGCAAAAAACTCCCGGCACAGCCGATGATGAATGGCATCAATTTCCTCATGAGTCTTATGAAATCTTAAGTGTAAGCAGTATTTTTTCAATCGTGGAGTTTTTCACCGCTTGACCGCGGCAGTCATTCCTCGTTTCGTCAATCCCATGCAGCGTATTCAACTTAAGTCAAAGCTTCACCGGGCCATAATCAAGCAGGCTGATATTGATTATGAAGGGAGTATTGAGATTCCCACTGATCTTATGGAAGCGGCTGGGCTTTGGGAGGGTGAGCGTGTGCTCGTGACATCGATGACTTCGGGGAGTCGTCTCGAAACCTACGTTCAGGCCGGTGATCCGGGGACAGGTCATATTATTATGAATGGGGGCGCCGCCCACCTGATCAAGAAGGACGAATGCGTCACGATTATGGCGTTTGGAATCTCGGACAAGCAGATCATCCCCCTTCGTCATGTGCTCAATTTGAAAAACGAGATCATTAAGTCGACGAATTAGGGATGAATGAGCCTGGTCAATCTTATTAGGACTTCCTAAATAAAATAGGCGACGTTGCTTAAAACTCCGTCTTTACAAGTCGGGTTGAGGCGGTAGAGTCCCGCCCTCCCATGCTAGACATTTCTATCACACTAGTGGTTATCGCTCACGTCGTCGTGAGCCTTTTGCTGATTCTCGTGATCCTCATGCAACGCCCGAAGCAGGAAGGCCTCGGTGCCGCATTTGGGGCTGGTATGACCGACGCTGCTTTTGGTGCAAAAACGACTGATGTTCTTCAAAAAGGGACGGTTTATCTTGGCACCCTGTTTTTCATCTTTTCTTTGGTTCTTGGGATCCTAATGGGAAAGAGAAACGCCATTGAAGGCAAGAACTACGCTTCTGATGGAGGTTCTGCGGCTAGCGCTCCAGTGGAAACGACCGCGGCTGAAGGTTCAGTCCTTGGGAACGCAAGTAATGTTGTCGTCCCAGCTCCTGAGGAAGCAACTACAGCCCCTGAGGAAACGAAAGAGGTGCCGGTGAGTTCCGAGGAAGCAACTACAGCCCCTGAGGAAGCAACTACAGCTCCTGAGGAAACGAAAGAGGTGCCGGTGAGTTCCGAGGAAGCGCCAGCTGATGGTGCTGACACTTCAACTGAAGAGAGCAAGGTGCCGGCAGGTGGCTAATTTTGAGATGATGAGCGAGCCAGCTTTGCCAGCTTGGGCCCGCGATGATGCCTTTCCAATCCGGCCAGATACCAGCAAGTTTGGGGTTGTTGATCACTCAAAGATAAGCCGTTCATTCGAATCGCTAGATGAGCTAAAAGCTCACTTAGAGGTCGGTAAAGGTCGGTTGGATTGGATTTGGACACCGGAAAGTGACCGATTGGTTGCGCCTGAGGAGGTCCCGAAACTGGCTGGCTCGCTAAAAAAAAGGTGCCTTATTTTTGCTGCCGAAGATGAAGATTATGCTCGGCGTACGGCGCCGCTAACTGGGATTGCAGTCCTCTATGGTTTGTATTGCTTTTTAAAGGGAATTTCTCCGTTTAATTTTCCTGGGATTCAATTTTTGGTTCTGACAATTTTTGGGTTTCTTTATTTTACAGCCCGCCCTTGGTGGGAGGCTCGGAAGGGGCGCGCTGTGGCTAAGCGCCTAACGCGGGACCAAATTAGAGATCAGGTCCCGGAGGCGCGTTTCGAGCTTTGGATGGAAAATCAGCGCACTCCTTTCTCTGTCCTTTTTCTTGTGCTGGTCGTGTTGGTTGGTGGGGCTCAGTTCGTAACTCCTGGTCTCGGTATCTCCGAGGCTGGATTAGTTAAGCCTCGCTATTTAGCAGGAGAAAACTGGCGGCTTTTTACCGCGGCTTTTCTCCACGGTAATCTGATCCACTTCATCCTTAATGTGAGCGCTCTCTGGTATTTGAGTCGACGTGTCGAAACTCTAGCCCGCTGGCCCCATCTTGCTGCTGCCTTCTTCCTCAGTATTATCGGCGCAGGCTGGGCAACTATTTCCTGGCTACCGATCCAGACTTCGGTGGGGGTTTCTGGAGTGGTTTGTGGGCTGCTTGGATTTTTGCTGGTTTTCGAAACGCTTCATCGCTCGATTGTTCCAAGATCTGCACGTCGTAGGTTGGCTGGAATTCTTGTATCACTGATCGTGATTGGAACGCTGGGATTCAAGTTTGTTGATAATGCAGCCCATCTAGGGGGACTGGTGACAGGAGCTATTTATGCATTTGTGGTTTTTCCTAGATCATCATCACCTCATCGGCCGATGATCTTAAAGCGCGATTTTCTGATCGGAGGTGTTGGGGTCTTTTTGATCGGATCCTCAGCGATTGGGGCAATTCTTATCATGATAATACGCGCGTCATGATTCCTGAAATAATTACAAGTATTCCTGGTCCTCGCTCGCTGGCGTTGGCGGCAAGGCTTCGTGAGCATGAAAGTCGCAATGTGACTTATATGGATCATTCGTGGCCGGTTTTTTGGGACAAAGCGAAAGGCGTGAACGTGTGGGATGCAGATGGGAATCGTTTCTTGGACTTCACGAGTGCTTTTGGGGTTGCAGGGCTTGGGCATCGGCATCCTGAAATCGTGGAGGCCATGAAGGAGCAAAGCGAGCAACTGCTCCATGGTATGGGCGATGTTCATCCAACTGCTTTAAAGGTTGATTTATGCGAACGACTTTCGAAATTAACTTTCGAGAAATGGGGTGCTGGTTCGGGGAAAGTAGTTCTTTCAAATTCAGGATTTGAAGCGGTGGAAACGGCGCTCAAAACGGCTCGATTGGCGACTGGAAAGCGCAGGGTGATGGCTTTTACTGATGGTTACCATGGATTAGGTTATGGAAGTTTGCTCGGCACTGATCTCGAAAAGTTTCGCGGTCCTTTTGTAGATCAGTTAGCGGAGGTGACCAATCGGGTGAAATACGGTTCGTTTGAGCTGCCCGACGATGATGAGATAGGGGCGGTTTTAGTAGAGCCTATTCAAGGACGTGGGGGTAAGGTGATTCCTCCCGCCGGATTTTTATTAGCACTGAGAAATTGGTGTGACGCGCACAATGCTCTCTTGATTTTTGATGAAATTTACACTGGTTTTTATCGCACTGGGAAGTGGTTCGCCAGTGAGTGGGAAGGAGTAGTCCCCGATTTAATTTGTGTTGGAAAAGCGATGAGTGGAGGCTTTCCGATTTCGGCTTGTGTTGGCAAAGAAGAAGTTATGGACCAGTGGCCAAAAAGTCCCGGGGAGGCGTTGCATACCAGTACTTTTTTGGGACATCCGGTAGGCTGTGCCATGGCATTGAAATCGCTGGAGATTTTTGAGAGGGACGTAACAATTCGATTGGTGGAAGAATCTTCAGAAAGGCTTTCTAGGGCGCTGCAGGCATTTGATCACGAAGCGGTTCGAGAGGTGCGTGGTCGTGGCTTGATGTGGGGGCTGGAATTGAATCGTCCAGCCGGTGGGTTGTTGACCTTACTTTTAGCTGAAGGAATACTCTTTTTGGCGGATGGACCGGCAGGGAACGTTCTATCTTTCACGCCCCCCTTCCAGATCTCGGAAGGGGAGTTAGATTATGCGCTTGCCGCAGTGCGGCGGCTCTTAGATGCCTCTTAAGCTAGGATGAGTCGCTCGTCGCTTTCGAGCGTCTTGGCAAGGTTCGCCCACCCATTTGGGGTCTGCAGATTAAAGATCCAGAGGTAAAGAGTCACCAATTTGGAGTCGTGTGCTTCGATCAGGCTATCGATGGTGGATTTAAGTTTTTCATCATCAAGAGTTTCGGGGAGAGCTCCTTCGACTGAGCCTTCTCCATCATGCTCGATTCCCAGGCCATCGCAGAATCTAATTAGAAGCTCTTGCTGTCCTTTCATGAAGTAAACCTGAAAGAGATGTTCGCCAATGGTATCACTAGTTTTCAGTTTCAGGGTCTTATGAAGCCAAGTGATTTGCTCTGTGACCGATTTTTTCTCAACGAAGACAGGCCGGAGATTCCGGTTTGCGGTGAGGGTCGCGATCGACGATTTGTAAAGTTGACGGTCGTTTTCCCGAATCCAGAGAAACATGTCGCTGATGGGGGAAGGGTCGATTTTCTGATAGATTTCGAATGCGTTCACTGTGGCTATGGCTTGAGAGGATTCAACACCGCGTAACGGTGAAGGCAAGGCCAAAGGCTGATTCTAGGGATAGCTTTATTTGATGGAGCTGAAAAAATCTCTCAGCTGAAGCTGGGTTGACTTTTTGTGGGAGGGAGGGATTCTGGAGATATGAAACTTTTAATTGTATTGTATCTTACCGCTATTCTAGGTGCCTCTGCTGATGATTGGCCCCGTTGGATGGGTGAGAAAGCGGATGGGGTATGGCGGGAAAAAGGGATTAGGACAGATCTGCCGGAGTCTGGTGCTCCTGTGGTGTGGCGGGTTCCGGTCGGTTGGGGATACTCAGGGCCTGCGGTAGCCGGTGGTAGAGTTTATGTATCTGACTACCAGCGCTCTGAGGGCGAATTGGTGAATAATCCTGGGAGAGCCGTAACGTGGCAAGGAAGAGAGAGATTGCTTTGTCTAGATGCCGTGACAGGAGAAGAGATTTGGAAGTATGAAGAAAGCCGGACTTATAGGCTCTCGTATCCCGGAGGGCCGCGTGCGACTCCTACCATTGCAAATGGCTTGGTCTATTTTCTAGGCGGGATGGGAGATCTTGTTGCGCTCGATGCTAAGACTGGTGCTAAGAAGTGGGAAAAGAATTTTCAAAAAGATTTTGATGCAGGGCTTCCCATTTGGGGTTTCTCCGCTCATCCACTGGTGGTCGACGATACTTTGTATTGTCTCGTTGGTGGAGAGGGGAGTGTTGCGGTGGCGTTTGATGCCATGACTGGCGAGGTGAAGTGGAAGGCGCTTGATGCGAGAAGCCAAGGGTATTGTCCTCCCTCACTGGTGAAAGTCGGTAGAACGGAGCAACTCTTGATTTGGCATCCAGAGGCAATTAATTCCCTAAATCCCAAGACAGGAGAAAAGTACTGGGAACTTCCACTCAAGCCCATTTATGGAATGTCAGTGATGACGCCGCGACTTGTAGGCAATAAAATTTTTGCGAGTGGGATCGGTCGGGTTGGCGCTATGATTGAGCTGGGTGAAGATGAACCGACCGCAAAGTTTATATGGCGGGGGAAACCCAAAACTGCTCTCTATTGCTGTAATAGTACTCCGCTGATCCATGATGGTGTTATTTATGGATGTGATGTCCGATCCAGCCAGTTGGTTGCGGCATCGGTAGAAAATGGAGAGAGATTCTGGTCAACGATGCAGCCTACAGTCGCCGAGGAGCATCGTTTAAAAGGCGGAAGTCATGGCACGGCATATCTGACGCGTCACGAGGAGTCTGGAAATTATTGGATCTTCAATGAAAATGGAGATCTAATTTTGGCGCAGCTCTCTCGTGAGGGATATCGTGAAATTGGACGCCAACATGTCCTTGAGCCCACCAACGAGGCCTACAGTCGTCCAGTTGTTTGGAGTGGGCCTGCCTTTGCAGGAAAAGCTGCCTATCTGAGAAATGATAAGGAGTTAGTGAAGGTCGATCTGTCAGCCAAGTAAGGTCATTGGCTTAGCTCAGTCCATGGCGGGATAAATCTTGAGCGTCAACTAGGCCGATTCCTTCACCGGCATTATTGATAACGACGAGATCATCAATGCGATGTTCACGAAGGATGCGAACAACTTCCGCTGCGAGGTCGTTTTCGTGAACGGTAATTGGGTCAGTGGTCATATGATCAGAGACAGGAGTATCTCCGATCTCCCGGTTCGTTTGATAGCCTCGAACAAAGTCTCCGTGGGTGAAAATGCCGGCTAGTTTACCGTTAGAGTCAATAATGACAGCGGCTCCAGCCCGGCATTCTAGCATCGCGAGAACGCTTTCTTGGACGAGAGAAGTGGTGTGGACTTTCGCGAAAGTTGAACCGCTACGCATGATGTCGGAGACCCGACTTAGAAGGTACTTTCCTAGGCTGCCACCAGGATGTAGTTCGGCAAAATCCTTGGAGTGGAAGCCCCGTTTTTCAAGGAGAACCATGGCGAGTGCGTCGCAAAGAACGAGCATGTTGGTCGAACTTGAAGTGGGTGCGAGCTGGAGAGGGCAGGCCTCTTGCTCGACATGGGTATCAAGGACGACGTCACTGTGTTTGGCCAAAGTGGATTTTGGATCTCCGGTAATAGTAATAATTTGTGACGCTCGTTTTTTGACGTGAGGGAGCAAACTAATCATTTCTGAGGTTTCTCCAGAATGACTGAGGCCGATGACAAGATCTCCAACCGAAAGCATACCAAGATCGCCGTGCAGAGCATTTTGACAATTGAGGCTTACGGTCGTAGCGCCAGTGCTATTTAAGGTGGCGACAAACTTGTTTCCAATGTGCTCGGATTTACCGACTCCGATGACGACGATTTTATGCCCTGCCTTGAGGGTTTCCTCCAGTGAACCAACAGCTTTACTAAAGCTTTCATCGAGTCTTTCAGCCAGCCGGTTGAGCTGTGAGGTCTCAATTCCTACGACCGTCCGGGCTTTTTCGATCAAATCCACAACGGGAGAGTGACTTATGAGCTGCTTCTGGTCAACCCAAGTAAGTCTGGCTGATTCGGAGGGATTGAGCTACGCTTTGTAGCGTCGATGAAGCGCTTTCTGCCTTATTTCAAATACTTTAAACCGGTCAAATGGCAGCTTCTTGGAAGCGTTTTGTCCGGGCTGGTCTACGCTTTGGCGACTGGAGCAGGGCTGCCGCTTGCAGCGAAGGTGGTCTTCCCTCTAATTTTTAAAGACGACCAGGTTGATCTTGGGGAAGGAGAGCTGGAAAACAGCTTCTTTGTGGAAGGGTTGATGGGTTGGTTCGATCAGTTGCCGGGTGAGTGGTTGCTTCCTGTTGCCTGTGCGTGGCTTCCATTAATGTTTTTCTTTCGTGCGATTGGTGGGTTTCTAAATACCTATCTGATGAGTTATTGTGGGTATCGTTTTTTGGAGCAGATCCGCGACGAGGTTTTCACTAGGCTACAAACCTTGCCTATCGCGTTTTTTCAGAAGCGACAGGCGGGGGATTTACTTGCGCGGCTTGTGGGAGATGCTGAAGTCGTACGTTCGACGGTGGGTAAAGTGGCAGTTGATATTATTAAGCAGCCCGCGGTCCTAATCGCTGCGCTGGTGTTTTTGATCTCAGAAGCGGCTTCTAACCAAGGCGCTTCTCTGGTTCTCTTTTCGATTTTCTCGATTCCTTTGTGTATTCTCCCACTGCGCGCAATTGCGAAACGTTTGGGTGGAAAAGCCCGCAAATTACAGGCTAATGCTGGCGATTTAAGTGGGCAGATTTCTGAGTCGATTCAGGCGCCACTTGAGATTCGGGCCTATAATCTGCAGGGATCGGTCGTGCAAAAATTTCGTAATCGAATTCAGGGGGTGCTCCGTTATTCGATGAAGGTTGTGAAATACAAGCAGCTAATTTCACCGTCGGTGGAATTTGTATCGGTGCTTGGCTTGACGGTAGCGATCTATCTGGGAGCGCAACAAGGGATGAGGCTTTCCAGTTTTATGGCTATCGCGATGGCGTTATATCTGTGCTATGAGCCTGTGAAAAAGTTGGGCGCGATTCAGGCTAACTTGCGCCAAGCTGATGCTTCTCTTGATCGATTAGAGGAGATTTCCTTGGCTGTTGATCATCTGGATGATCCTGAGTGTCCTGAGACCCCAGAGAGTTTTGAAAGTCGTGTTGTTTTCAAGGATGTGTCCTTTGGTTATGGTGATGAGCTCATTCTACGTGGAATTAATCTTACGATTGAGCCCGGCCAATGCGTGGCTTTGATTGGTCCGAGTGGAGGGGGGAAATCAAGTCTCTTCAATTTGATTCCGCGTTTTTACGACGTGAAGTCGGGAAGTGTTTCGGTGAGTGGTCTGGATGTGAGAAAATGGTCCAAGAGTGAGCTTCGTGACCGGGTTGCGGTGGTTTCCCAAACTGCTGTGTTATTTAAAGGGACGATTCAGGAAAATATTCTTCTTGGTCGTCTCGATGCTAGTGAAGAAGAAGTGATAAGTGCTGCTAAAAAAGCAAATGCGCATGAGTTCATTCTCAAACAGGAGCAAGGTTACGATACGCCGGTTTCTGAAATGGGAAGAAGTCTCTCCGGGGGACAACGACAACGGATTGCTATTGCGAGAGCATTTCTAAAGGATGCGCCAATTCTCCTTTTGGATGAAGCGACTAGTGCGCTTGATAATGAAAGTGAAGCAATTATTCAGTCGGCTCTAGCTGACTTGGTGAAGGGTCGCACGACCTTGTTAATCGCTCATCGCCTTTCTACTACCAAAATTGCAAGCCGTGTGATCGAGCTTGATCAAGGGGAAATTATTTCGGAGCGGGCGGAGGCTTAGTAGAGAATACCAGTCGAGTCTGTGAGAGGCGTTTAGTAAGCTCGATTGACAGTTTTTGGGTCCGTAAGGGCTTTATTCCCCAAATAAAGTTTTTCTTTTGGCAGAGAAGCAGATGGATGATCAGTTTGGATTCGCCTGATAAATTTATTCCACCGGCGAATGATTTTATCTGATTTAATCGAGTTGAAAAAGTTAGGGGCGGTGAAAATAACGCGATCGCCAATTCCGTCTACGATCATGAGTTTTTTTGAGTTTTCGCTGAGATGCTGGAAAACGATGTTGTTGCCGTGGAGGTCACTAACAAGAATATAGTTTTCTAGGAGGTAGTGGCCCAGCTTGGCAAGATGGCTGCAAAGCTCCTCCGTTTTTTGGGGATAGTTTGCGATATAGTGATTCAGAGTTTTTGAAGTCTTGCCATTTTTATCTTTGATATATTGGTAGAGATGGCCGGGGCCGAGGCTGGTTTGGCAGGAGCCCAGATAATCACTAATATAAGTTAAATCCGCTTTGGTTTTATGAAGCTTTCGATAGTAGGCTTCGTCTGCCTTTTGACGTTTTCGTGCCTTTTTATGAGTGGTCGGAAGTTTGATGCAGATAGAGTTGTCTTCTGGGTGGAGGTAGCAAGTGCAGAAGAATCCCTCGCCAATAATTTGGGAGTCAGAGGATAGGTTGATAAGGTTCTGGTTCACTATTGTAATTAACTCTGGTGGGAGAAAATCTCAGGGTTAAAATTTATCGTTCGGATCCTTTGGGGTCGAGTGGAAAGTGGAATGGAAGAAACCGGATTGTTTTTTTTCGACTGCTTTGTAAACTTTGCGGCAGGATGAACCGAGGCGTGGAGAAACTTTCAGTGGGGAAGCTCCAAGGACAGGTGTTCTCTGATTTTAAATCATTCTTTGACGAAGAGTCTCTGGGGGGATTTGGGGAGCGAGCCAGACTTGCCAAGAATGGGGTTTTATCCGATGGGAGACACCGGGTGGTAGTGCTTGATTTGGAAAAGGATGGGAAGCGTTTAAAGGTGGCTGTGAAGGCCTTTGGTAGGCAAGGTTTTTTGAAAGATCGTTATGACTTCAGGAAGGGAAGTAAGGCTGAGCGTTCGTTTAAGGCTGCCACTTTTTTAAAAAGTCGTGGGGTTGGAACGCCTCAACCTATTGCCTATTTCGATTGTTGGGAAGGTTCGCGTTTGGTGGAGAGTTTTTATCTTTCGGATTACGTTGAATCCTTAGTCAGTTTTAAGGATTCGCTGATCCAGGCCTACCAAGAAAGGGCGGATTGTCGATTTTTGGTAGAAAGACTAGGTCATATCGCTTCCGCGATTCGACGAATGCATGATTTGGGATTTTGGCATCGGGACCTTGGCAATCAAAACATGGAATTTCAGGTGTCCTCCGACGGGGAGTGGGGAGAGGTTCAGTTTATTGACCTAAATCGGGGACGGATCAGGGAGGATTTGAGCTTAAAAGAGCGAGCACAGGATTTTTCGAGGATACGGCTGCCTTCAGCGTTCCTTAATGTGTTGGCGAGGATTTATTGGGGAGGGAATCTACCCAGGGAATTTACAAAAGAGATGATTTTTCGCCGGAGGGGTTTTGAGTGGTGGGAGCGAAGCCGTAAGTGGCGGCATCCATTTCGCAAACGGTCTCGGGGGGCTGTTGGGAGTTATCCCGAGGTGCAGGATATTTGGATTTGGGACCGTGAATCGGCGCAGGCATCGATCACGATGGAAAGATATGAGAGGAAGCGATATTATTCTCTAGCGAGACATTATAAGGTTGCGTGGTCAGTTTTGAAATTTGCGGGGAAAGTCTGGCGTGAATACCGCAGGCAACTTCCATTGGCCTACCAGAACCGGATCAATTTAAAGGGGCGATTTGGAGTGGCGCTCGAATCGAAGGATCTGGATTTTAATTCCCAGGTGGATTTATTGAAGGAGTTGGAAGGGGTGTCGGTTCTCTTGCGCTTTTGTCACCACGAAGGGATGTCACATTGGAAGGAGGGGGTGGCTCAGGTGAAGAGCCTGGCTGCTTCTGGACACCAGGTGATGATAGCAATGGTTCAGGACCGTGGGGCGGTCAACGAGCCAGATTCGTGGGCTAAGTTTTTAAGTTTTGTACTAGAGGAAGTTGGTGAGGTTGTGACGGCTGTTGAAATTTGTCATGCGGTAAACCGTATGAAGTGGGGTGTCCATGGACCAGGTGACCAGGCTGCTTTGTTGTCGCCAGTTGTGCAGTTGCAGGAGAAGTTCCCTGAAATCACTTTCACGGGCCCCGCTTGTATTGATTTCGAGTATCATTATGTCCTTTCAGCTTTGGAAAGTGCCCCGGATGGGCTGAGGTATGGGGCCTTATCTCATCATCTCTATGTGGATCGGCGGGGAGCACCGGAGAATTTTCAGGGAAAATTTAGTACTCTTGAGAAATGCGGATTACTGCGAGCGATTGCGAAGGTAGTTCCTGCTTGTGATGACCAAGTGATCATCTCGGAGGTGAATTGGCCCCTCGAAGGAGCGGGTATTTGGTCCCCAGTAACAGCAACCCATGTGGATGCTGGTGCGCCGGAGCATCCCCTTAGTGTGAGTGAATTCGACTATGGGGTCTACATGCTGAGATATCTGGTAATCTCGGTGTGTTCAGGTTTTGTAGACAGAGTTTACTGGTGGCGTTTGGTGGCTCACGGATTCGGATTAGTGGATGAGCGAGCCGAAGGCGGATGGCGTAAACGAATTGCTTATAATATGCTTCGTGTCTTTCTGGAGCAGTTAGGCTCGGCAATCTTTGTGGAGAAATTGGAAATGGTAGACGACGTTTACGCGCTGTGCTTTGAGCGGGACGATGAGAAAATCCTTATGATGTGGTGCAATGGGAGAAGTTACTCCGGACCATGGCCAGTCGATTTTAAGTATGCTTTGAATGCCTCTGGTGAATCAATTGAGATCAAGGAAGTCGGAGATTCTCCGGTTTATTTCTTTGCGTAGCTTTTGCTAACTCCTTGGGTAGCGGATGTTTTTCGAGTGGAAACTGGTGGTCTTAGATATTGGCTAAAAACTAAGTAGTAGATTGTTCCATAGTAATTTCAGCGTCTTCGATTAAGACGTTCTCTAGGTAAGATAATTTGGCTAAGGCTGGCTCTGATGCATTAAAGCTCTATTTTTCAGTAGGGGTGGTCTCTGGAAGGTAATTCTTTTCGGCGGCTAGGGTGGTTGTTTTTCCGGAGAGTTTTTTGACGCGACCCAATTGAGAATGCGGAGCTAGGAAGATATCCACTGGATTCGCTCCACGATTTGAGATTTCGTTGAGTATTTCGCGAAGGGATTGGTCGCTCTGATTGAAGTCGATCTCGTAATGTTCTTGGGTGATCAAGCGGTCTGGATAGGGAAGTTTTTTTTCTTCCTTAGCGAGGTTCACTGCTCGAAGTGGACGGGGTATTTCGAGATCGTCTTTATACTTATTGAGGAAGGAAATTGGATCGTTTCCCTGGAGGCGCCAGCGGTCTTCGAACCAAAAGACATCAACAGGTGATCGTCGCCAGTCCTCTTCGATACTATCTGCGCATGCTTGAGCGGATAGTATTGGGATATGCCGGAAGGAGATTTTCCAACGCGCGATTCCGACTGTCTCGCATGAGAGACTCGTCAGGAGAACTTTCCCTCGTTTGGCGATTAGATGGGGGAGTGGTGAACAGGTAGTGGGGCGACCAAAAAACAGACAGGCGGCTCCGCGGTCGCCAACCCGTTGGTCCGCCAGGATACCCATAGCTCCACCATCTCTTACAAAGCTCGAGAGGCGATGGGTCGAGGAACGTTTTGCGAAAAGTTTCAGTCCCCGTCGTTTTCTACGTCGTTCGACGACGGCATTAATTAGAGAATTATTAAGGGGTCGATAGTGTGTTCCGACTCTAAAATCCCCATCGACTAGGAAGATGGCTTGGGCAAGGAGTTCCCAGTTTCCCATATGTGGAGAGACCATGACAATGCCACCCTCGCGCGTCGTAGCGAAGAAATCGTCGAGCCCTTCAAAGTGCAGTCTAGCTAGGATTTTGGCGTCACTTAAAAAAGGGATTTTGAGCGAAGTTAAAAAGTTAGCTCCGGTGCGTTCGAAAACTTCTGCAGTAAGCTGTGAGATTTCGTGTCGCGATTTTTCGTCACCGAATGCGAGCCGAAGATTGCGGGTGACTTGATACCTTCGAGTTGAGTTGTAGCGATGAACAATTCGTCCTGTGAATTCACCAAGTTTAAAAACGGTCTCCAAAGACATCATCTTGAGCATCCACTCGAAGATGCGATAGGCACAATACTCGAGCCGATGATTGAAGGTGGGTGGGGTAGAACAACTCATCGTGTGCCCGCAGTGGTCGGCGTGAGGGTGTTACCAGTGAAAAAAGTGAATGTTAAGTGTCAAAATGCTCCGATTTTCTGCGTAACCTTCTCCTATGCGTGTTTTTGCTCCGTTTTTTGCCCTGATCTCCTTCGTGTCGGCTTCTGAGAAGCCAAATGTTCTTTTCATTTTTGCTGATGATATGACCTATGAGGCGATCGGGTCTCTTGGTATGACGGAAGTGAAGACTCCTAACCTAGATAAGTTGTTCAGCTCGGGGACTCAATTTACCCACGCCTATAATTCTGGCGGTTGGAATGGTGCAATTTGCGTGGCCAGCCGGAATATGATGATGACGGGGCGTCATCTCTGGTATGCACAGGAGGAAGAGAAAACGATGGGTAAGCGACGTCTCTGGCCGCAATTGATGAGCGATGCTGGTTACACCACCTACATGACTGGGAAATGGCATGTTCGAATGAAAGCTGATGAGCTTTTTGACCACGTTGGGGATGTTCGTCCTGGCATGCCCAATCAGGTGAAGACGGGATACAATCGTCCTCTTAAAGGAAAGAAAGATATTTGGGATCCTGCTGATAAGGCCAACAACGGGTTCTGGAAGGGTGGAAAACACTGGTCGGAAGTGGAGGCTGACACTGCAGTAAGGTATCTCAATATGGCGAAAAAGGACGATAAGCCGTTTTTCTTCTACTTGGCTTTTAATGCTCCACACGATCCTCGTCAGTCTCCTCAGGAGTATCTCGACATCTATCCGGTTTCAGACATTAAAGTACCTGAAAATTTTCTCGATGCCTATCCTCACCGTAAAGTGATGAAGGCTCCGCATAGTCTTCGTGATGAGAAGCTTGCACCAATGCCGAGGACCAAGCGTTCGGTCCAAGTGGCCCGGCGTGAATACTTCGCCTTAATCACGCACATGGACACCCAAATTGGGCGCGTTCTGGATGCTCTGGAAAAAAATGGTCAACTTGAGAATACTTACATTGTGTTTACTGCCGACCACGGTCTCGGTTGTGGTCATCATGGTCTTCTTGGAAAGCAGAACATGTATGATCACAGCATCAGGGTTCCTTACGTTGTTGTGGGGCCGGAAGTTGAAGCGGGAAAGAGGATTTCTGCTCCGATCTACATTCAGGACTCGGTTCCGACTGCGCTTGAAGTCGCAGGGGTCGAGATTCCAGAGCATATTCAATATCAGAGCTACATCCCCATTCTTAGGGGCGAATCGAGTGGTCGTGATCAGATTTACTCGGCGTATCTAAAGGATGCTCAGCGTGCGCTAACCAAAGAAGGCTATAAGTTGATTCTGTATCCGGGTGGTGGAATTGCTCGCCTTTATGATCTTGGAACAGATCCTCAGGAGACAGTAGATTTACTCCAAAAAGGAAAAGGTAAAAATATTGCGAGAAGGCTCTTCAAAGCGCTCAAATTAGAGGCTAAACTTCACGGTGATAGTCTCGAGTTTGGAGAGTATAAGGCTTTACATTAGTGAGGTTTAATTTCGGGTATTTCTTTCTGGAAGGGAGAGGAAAAATCCTTCGTAGTTAACTTAAGAATTCATGAAACGTTTTGCACTTATAATCCCACTCCTACTGGCGCTCGCCAGTCCGTTGTTTTTGTCAGCCAAGAAAGAGGTGGCAACGAAAAAAAAGATTGTATTGATCGCGGGCAGCCGCAGCCACGCATCAGGAGAGCATGAATTCAGGGCCGGTTGCATGCTTCTTGCAAAGGCACTGAATAATGAAAGCGGTCTCCGTGTTGAAGCAATAGTTGTCGGGAAAGATTGGCCTAAGGATAAGTCGGTTCTTGAAGATGCGGACTCCATTTTTATTTTCGCCGACAGTGTGAGTGGTATTGCGGGTGAGTGGGAGTATCTTGATTCTCTAGCGAAAAAGGGCGTCGGTATGGTCTTTATGCACTACGCCGTTCACCCAAATCCGCAGATGGGTAAAAAGTATTTCCAGCCCTGGATCGGTGGTGCAATGGAGTCGGATTGGTCAGTTAATCCTCACTGGGTTGCTGATATGAAGGTTAAACAAGATCATGAAATTGGGAATGGTGTTCCTAAAACGGTGACTTGTCTCGACGAGTTTTACTACAACATGCGTTTCATCGATGAACGTGATAAGGTGCTTGATTTAGTAACGGCAACACCGACTCGTGAGAACATGTATCGATACATCAACCTTTGGAATCAGCATGGAGTTGATGGTCTAGATAAAGAGCACGCTCTCATGTGGGGCTACGAGCGCCCTAATGGCGGTCGCGGGGTTGGTTTTACTGGAGGGCACTATCATCATGGTTGGGCGGTAGATGGGTTTCGCACAGTGGTTCTCAACGCTTTGATTTGGTCTGCAGGGATTGAAGTTCCTGAAGGTGGAGTGAAATCTAAGCCACTGACCGAAAATGGTCTTAATGAGAATCTTGATAGCTATGGCAAGAACATGAAGCGGCTCAAACTCCCAAATCCAAGCGATTGGGAAAAGTTAAAGCCAGCTCGTATCGACGAGAAACGCGAAGCTGCGTTTGTGAAGTAAGTGACCGGCCTTCAAAGTTTCCGGCCTAACGATTAATAGGCTAGATCGCTTGGCTGCGGTTTGTCTGGTTGGCTAGATCAAGGTTTAAGTTCAGGAAGATTTTGTAAGAGTGATCCCTTGGGTTTGGAGCCAGACGATGCAGGCTTCATGGTCATTTAGGTCGTATTGCCAAGAGGAAAAACCGAACTTTTTTCCACTTGCAATATTTTCGGGGAGGTCGTCGAGGTAGAGGGTTTCGCTAGGAACGAGATTATAACTGTCGACGGCAGATTGATAGAACTCGGGATGAGGTTTGATAGTCCCGATTTCCTGCGAAAAGTGGTGGTGATCGAAGAGATTGAAGTCCTGATAGGTTTTGAGAAATGAGCGGGCATGGATCGCGTTAGTGTTTGAGAAGAGAATGAGGCGGTGGCCTTGCTTCTTCAGAGTGTGTATGACCTCCCACATCGGGAGGTTAGGCGAGAAAATGTCTTCCCAAGCTGCCACGAATTCGTCTGAGGTGAGAGGATAATTGAGGATGGCGAGTGATTGCTCTATAAATTCTTGATCTGAGAGTCTTCCAGTTTCATAAGGATCTTTGAGATTGGCTAGGTCGGCGGGTAAAGGGACGTTTTCAGAGCCTAGAATGGCGAGGTGGAACCGGTGAAAGTGGAGTTTCAGGAGAACGTTTCCGATATCGAAAAGGAAGGTCATGAGGGTTTGACTTTGGATAAGATGAAGTTGGCGGCGTCACGTGCAGCGGAGGGGCGTGCGTGCTGGCTGAGTCGGTTTTTCTGCTCGCGCCAGAGTGTGGCATCGTCGGCGAGAAGGTTAGAGATGGATTCGCGGATAGTCTTTGCTGAAGTAGCAAGCGATCCAGTTTGAAAACGGTCAAGAAGTTCGATGTTCCCTTCTTCCTGTCCGGGCACGATGTGGTGGACTAGCATAGGGCACTGTGCGGCGATGGCCTCATGAACAGTAGCGCCCCCGGCTTTACCAATAACGAGGTGGTGCGAGGAGAGCAGCTCGGGGACTTTGTGAGTCCAGCCTTTGATGTGGATTCGCCCAGGAAAAGATTTTTTTAGTGATTGGACCTTACGGTAAAGTCGCCGGACGTTTCGTCCGAGAACAACGGTGATGTGGTTTTCGTGACTGAGAGCGGCCTTGATGATGTCAGTGACGTGCGGAGAGCGGGCAGTGGGAAAGAAGAGAATACGAAAGGGATTTAGGGGATCATTCGGCGGAACTTTTCTGAGGCTCTCGAAGCGAGGGCTCACTGGAAAGCCGGTGATATTCATTTTCTCTTTGGCGAGATTTCTGGTGATCAATCCTTCGCGGGTGTGATCGTCAGTGATGAGAAAGTAGTCACTGGGTGAACGAGTCCAGGCGGCATTAATTTCAATAGAGTCGGTAACAATAGTGACAATGGGAACGCGGCGCCCTACCGAGAATTGGCGTTCAACCATATAAGGGTAAAGTGGGTAGGTGTTTACGACCAAATCAGGCTCGAATTTGGTAAGCAGATTCGCAACGGCGTCCTCGGTCTTGGCAATAAAGGGTAGGGGCTGGGAGAAGTCCTGACGGTCGGTGGATCGATACATCCAAGCCCAAATTTTAGGGGTGTAAGTGGTGATTTCCCGGTAGGCTTTGCATAGGAATGCGTTAATTCTTGGATTGCCGATGTGGCAAGGGTCAGCAACCAAGATTTCCGCTTTTTCTTCCAGGGCCTCGGCGAGGTGACGGGCCGCGCTGTTGTGCCCATCGCCAAAGCTTGCAGAGAGAATTAGAATTTTGGGCTTCACGCGTTCAATTGTTGAATGAGATCTAGAGGGGATCTGGAGTTGCGTCGACACTCATTTGAGGGCACCCTGACGAGGAAAGATGGCAGAAGGGTCGAAGGAAAGCAGGAAAAACCAGATTAGGGTTGTCGATGAGGTGCCTACGGAGGTTGTTCGTTTGGACGTAGAGAGGGTGGGGCCATTGAAGAAAAAGGGGGGGATGTCCGAAGCTGTTCTGGCTCCAGAAATAGAATCTACTCCTCAAGAAAATTCTTCTGAGGAAATTCCTGATACGGAAAATTTATTTGATCCGGAAGGGGAGTGGTCGGAGTTTGAAAAGGGGGCTGATGCTGACCTGGTTCCGATGGGTTGGTTTGTTTTATTGGTTGTTGGTTTATTTTGCGTGTTGGGCTGGGTAATTTTCCAAACTAACATAGGCGATTCCGGAGACGATTTGATAGATGTGAAAGTTGCGAATCAACTGGTGGGTCGGGACCTGGAAAGGTCTAAAGGTGCGGATGCGAATAAGAATGAACGACTGGCAGCGGAAATTCATTTTAATAAAATGGAGAAGGTTTTAACTGAATTTCTGGATGCTGAGTCGCTTGAAGAGATGGTTAAATGGGTTAGGCATCCGGAAAGGGTTACTCCGCTGATGGAGTCTTATTACGCGCGTAATCCAATTGAGCCCCTAGCATTCAAAAGCACGAAGAAGTATCATAGCGTTTCGCTAGAGAATATACCATTCATAGCTCTAGAAGTGAAGGTCAAGGAACAAGAGGAGGGTGTTCCCATCCTTATCGAAGACCGGCCCGGTGGAATGCTCGTAGATTGGGAATCCTATGTGTGTTATCTTCCAATGGACCCAGAAGACCTAGCCAAATCGCGTCCAACGGATTTGATGGAGTTGAGGGTTTATGCTCAGAGAGATAATTTCTATACTTATGAATTCTCGGATGAGAGCGAGTATGATTGCTTTCGATTAAACTTCCGTGGATCGGAGACTACTCTTTATGGCTTTGTTAAAAAGGGAACTACCTTGGAGCGGGAGTTCCTGAAAGAATTTCCGCTTCTAACGGATGACTATCGAAAGGCCGCAATCATCAAGGCAAGATTTTTAGAGGGAAGTAAGGCTACCCGTTCAATGTTGATTGAGGGACTTGAATCCACAAAGTGGGCGTTTCCTCATAATCCGCAGGAAATTACTGAGAACAAATCATCCAAATAGACGTTTTGCTTATGAATCTGGAAGAAGCCGAATTGGAAGAGCAAACGACCATTGCCGGATCCGTCATGGTGCCTTATCTTTTTCTCAATGCCGATCAAGTAAATGCAGCTTTTTTTGGGGTATGTCCATGGGGCTTAAGTAAGCTGTGCGTGGAGCCTGCGAGATTACTTTCATAGTGGTTTTTTGCAATTGTTGGCAATCGTTCTTGGGGCGATTTTTTTGGCCCCGTCGGGTTTTGTTGAAAGTGAAGAGGCTGTTTTTATTTTTGGTATCGGAAATAGTGAACGAAGGTGTCAGTTTACTTGTCCAAAGTTATATGATTGTGTCCCACCGGACCAAGGGCCCAATGCAATTGAAAGAGACAATAATTTAGAATGATGAAACAATACATTAGACGGGTGATTAGTTTTCTCGCCATTTCGTTTGTGATGCTATTTCCAGCTGGGGCTTTTGCGCAGGTTACAGCACCCGAGACTTTCACGAAAATTCTTGAGCCAAACAAACTTTATGAGGGTGAAAGGGTGGTGGTGACCCCACCGGAGGACATCCAGAAATATATAAAGCTGGTCAAGGAAGGCGCAAAAAACGACCCCGAGTGGTATGAGGAATATTCAAAGAATGCTAAGCCGGGGGTTCCGCTTCCCTTTCACAAAAATCTCAATTTAACGACTGCCCAGTATCAGGAATACCTAAAACTTTGGGGCAAGCGGGAATTTAAAGTTTTAGAGAAGATCGGGGTTCTTCTTGAACTGCGGCGCGGCAAGTGGAGCTTTAGATTATCGGGAACAGGAGCAATGATTTCTTTGCTTCGATATGACGAAAAGAACGATGTGTTTCGTTCGACTAACGGTATCATGAAGCGGATCGATGATATCGATGCTGGCGAGGAAACCATTCTTGGCGAATGGAAGGGAGTCGAGTGGAGGTTTGAGGAGGAAACGCCGTTGGGGAAGACTAAAGAGAATCTGGCTCTTGGAAAATCCGCCGACGGAAAATCTGGGTTTCTTGTTTATCGTCTCCAGGATATTACGGCAAATAACACGGTGCTGGAGGATGTCAGTCGAGTGATTCGTTTTCCGCTCAAATAGGAATTGAGGGGGTCCAGGCTTGTGAATCTTCTGAAAAAGCGTGTTCTTAGACTTCCATTGCGTACGTGGGGGGTAATTCCGCTACTTGCTTGGGCATGTATGAACCTGTTTTTTTCTACGGGGCTGGGAACTCAGATTATTTCCAACAAGATAGAGCAAAAAACAGGCTTACCTTGCCAATTGGAAAGTGTAACGTGGTCGCCTTGGATGGGTGTGACGGTGAGCAAGGTCCAATTTTTTGTTCCTTCTAAATTAGGGCAGAAAAACCCTTTTTTTAAGGTTCGGGAGATTCGTATTGATGTGTCGTGGTTTTCCTTGCTGAAGGGAAAGAGGCGTTGGGATCGACTTGAGTTTAATCAGCTTGATGTTGATGTTGCGATTGAAACAGTTAGTGAAATTGTTGCAATATCCACGGAGAATTCTTCAAAGTCTGGGCTGCTTGAACAGCCGGCCGATCAAGAAGAGAGACCTCATTTAGATCCTGAAAGTCAACCAGAACATCAGAAAACCGAAGAATTGCCATTAGTCCAGAGCGACGTGCCAGCCGAAGAGGATGGTTCAAACGTAAGGCCAATACCAGTTGAGAATTTTGAGGGAGAGATTATTTTTTCTGATGCCAAACTGAGGATCTTTTCGGAGCGAGTTCCCGATCTTTCACTAACTTTAGACCAAATCCAGGGACAGATTCCTCTTTGGGGAAGTACTCGTGAGGGAGAGATTTCATGTGGAGAAATTAGGATTGCAGAAGGAATTTCAGAAGTGGGATTGACGATCCCCGTGGTCTGGGGAGATCGTTCGCTCGCGGTCATGGAGCATTCGCTTAAAGTATTTGGCTTGAATTTTGAGCTGTCGGCAGCCGTGAAGCTAGCGGCTGGTTTTCCCGTCGGTTTACAGGTTAGCCTTCCAGATCAGCAGGTTGATTTAAGTTCGGTTTTTCGAGAGCAGAAATCACCGCTCTCAGTGTCTAATTTGAGTTCAAAAAATCGATTGCGAGGTTACTTATTGTTTCCTTCGACCTTCAGCGGGAGTAGTTTCACCCGCTTTGGAAAGATGGTAATTAATGATCCGCGGGATGAAGGTAAAGTTAGATTTAATCGCGGAACAGCCAGCTTCGTTGCTACATTCGCAGGAGTAGTGGCTAAAGATGTGCGGGCTATTGGTGATGAGGACGCCATCCTAATGAATGGTTTTGCAACGGCTGCGGGAGAGGCGTCAGCAACGTTGCGGGTTGTTTCGAGCCCCGAAAGGGCACAATCCCATGCGAAAAGGGTGAGGATGGCTTCTCGGAACCTGCTTATGGACTTTCAGCCGTTAATTACTCCAGATCGCGCATTTCGGGATATTCGGATTGAAGCTCGTAACGGGGCATTGATGATGGACCTTGGCGAGGATCGTTCCTGGGTTCCTTTTTTTGACACTGCAGAAGAAGTCCTAGGTCGCCAGAATGCCGATCTTCCTAACTTACCATGAGAATTATTGCCGGTTCAGCAAAGGGGCACCCCCTAAAGGTTCCGCGTGAAGTTTCGCGTCCGACTACGGATCGCGTCCGGGAGTCGGTGTTCGGGATACTTACGGCTATGATTCCTAACGCGCGAGTTCTTGATCTTTATGCGGGGTCGGGTGCTCTTGGGATAGAGGCTTTGAGCCGGGGTGGGGCTTCGTGTACTTTTGTGGAAAAGAATCGCGGGGCATGTCGGGTTATCGCAGAGAACTTGAACAAGACTGGAAAAGACGGAAGAGTCATTCAGCGCGATGTAGGAGCTTTTCTACGTAGCGAAAGAACGAGTTACGATTTGATTTTTGCTGATCCTCCCTACGCTGATGGGTTGAGTGATCTGGCACGTGATTTAATTACGATCGAAGGCTGGGAGCAATGGTTGTCGAAGGATGGTTTTTTGATCTTGGAGCATGAAGCGGCGGGAGAACTTCCTGATACTAGAGAATTAGTACTCGTTCAAAGCAGGGATTATGGCCGAAGCCGAATTGCAATTTATCAGTTGGAATCTTGAAATGAGGACTTTGGTAATATTCATTTGGAGAATTTTCTATCCGCTGGTAGCGATCTTTGTTGCGCCTTTTTGGATGTTGAAGATGTTGCGTCGTGATGGTTGGGGGAGTGGGTTGCTTGAGCGAATAGGAACCTACCGGAGGGAAGTGGAGTTTGAACGCACTGGGGCAGTTTATATTCACGCGGTGAGCGTTGGAGAGGTGCTACTCGCGCTAAAGGTGATTGCGAAATGGCAGAAAGAAACGGACGATCATTTTGTGCTAGTCCCAACCACAGCGACCGGAATGGCGGTGGCTCGGGATAAGGCACCTGAAGATGTGCGGGTGATTTATGCGCCGCTTGACTTGGGCTTCTTGATCCGCCGTGTTATGAAGCGATTAGAGCCTCGTGTAGTTGTGATGGTGGAGTCAGAGATTTGGCCGAATCTCATCTATGAAACTCACCGCCTAGGAATTCCGATTGGTTTGATGAATGCTCGGCTTTCGCCGCGGTCCGGTCGTCGTATGGAAAGGTTTCAAATTTTTGTGAGCCCCTTTTTGGAATTGCTAGACTATGTCGGGGTTCCCGAAAAAGAGGACCTTATCCGATGGCAGAAAATTGGAGTTCGCCAGAAAGCGGCGGTGTTAACCGGAAATGTAAAGTTCGATCCGTGCGGCTCGGCTGTACCAAAAAAGAGATCGGAATTCTCTAGAATGCTAGATCAATTTCCCAAAAGGCCGGTGGCGATGGCGATCTCAACTTTTCCCGGCGAAGAGGAATATCTTGACGAGGTTTTTAGGGAGGGAGGTTATCAAGCAGTTATTGTGCCTCGGCATGCCGAGCGGCGAGCAGAAGTCACCGAAGCTTTAAATGGGAATGTGATTTTACGAAGTCAATTTCAGCAGCCTCTAGGTAGCGAATCGTTTGTGATTGATAGCACGGGAGAGTTACGTGACTGGACAGCTCATGCGGATGTTGTGGTCATCGGAAAGAGCTTCTTTGAAGAAGGCGGGCAGAATCCTTCCGAAGCAATTCTCGCCGAAGTGCCAGTGATCTGTGGACCAAATATGTCGAACTTCGAGCCTTTGGTTACCGAGCTTAAAGAAGCGGGGGGGATTTGTATGGTTTCTTCTCGCGAAGAGTTAGTTTCTGCGCTTCGAACGATACCGATGGAGCAAGCGAAAAAAGCGCGTGTTGTGCTGGAAAAGCATAATGGTGCGATGGATCGGACGATCGCTCTTTTCCTAAGAGGTGAATCGGTAGTGACTAAGTAACGAGATCATTATAGATTTTCTGATAGTCTCCCACGACTCGTTCATCTGAGAATTCCTCTTTGGATTGTTCCATGATTTTTCTTAAGTTTGGGGGTGATGGCTTTCCCCCCCCCTTTGGAGTTATCGCTTTTTGGATCTAATTCGCTGCACGAATTTTAATAGCAGGGGATGTGCCGGATCTGTCATACCATGACCATAGCCATCAATTTCGAACAAGGTGACGTCCTGATGCCCTGAAACTTTTAGCATTCTGAAGAGATAGGCATTTTCCTCATAGCGACCGAGAAGCTCTTTTTCGCGATCACCGGTGATTAGCAAAATGGGTGGGGCATCTTTTCTCACATGGAAGAGGGGAGCCAGTTCGTCAACGATAGGGCGAGTTGCAGCAATACCACGCTCCTTTCGAACTGTGAAATGTGTGATTGCGTGTCCGCTATATGGAATGAGACCTGCAATAACATTAGCGTCTGCCTGGTGGCGCTTAAGCCAGGATGAATCAAGCCCGATCATACTCGTGAGGTAGCCTCCGGCAGAATGTCCGCTAACGAAGATACGCTTCCTATCTCCACCAAATTTCCCGATATTTTTCATAACCCAAGCAACCGCGGCAGCTGCGTCATCAAGGCATTCAGTAACTTTGACTTTTGGGCTTAGTCGGTAGTTAACTGCAACGATAGCATGTCCTTTGTTCTGAAGCTCTTTTGGGAAACTTTTCTCTCCCGAAGTCAAACCACCTCCGTGAAACCAAATAATGGTCGCAAATCCTTTTGATGAAGGGTGATGGATATCTAGAAGACATCTTTCTTGCTGATACTCATCGAGGGCTTGGGTGTTTTCGCGATAAGGGATGTCTTTCTTTATTTTGTATTCGCTCTGAGCGGCCCAAATTTGAAGAGCTGATATAAATAACAGGAGGGTAGTTCGCATGATGCGACGGTGTCAAAGATTCGCTACTGAAGCTAGGCTAATCCTGTTGTAGGCCATCGAGGACAATGGATTAGGTTTTGAAGATTTTAGTGATTGCTCAAATCAATTGAAGTTGTAGCGAAGAGCGAAGGGAGGCGGCATAATTCTCTACCTAATCAGTAATTTTACTTCTGCGCTCATGGTAATTAAGTAGAGCAAGTTTTCTCTACGCTAAGGTCGTTAGAGTTGAGCGAGGTCTTTAGGGTCTACTGACTCGAACTCGGTAGAATCTTCTTTCACCAGATGTTTGATCAGTCGTGATGCTCGTTGAGCCACCTGCCGTGACGGTATCGTGGAGATTCCAGGTGCCGACTAGGTCGTTGCTCGATTCTACAACGTAGGTTTTACCGGTAACGGAAGCCCACGTGATTTCGATTTCATTCGGAGTGTCAGTTGATCCGACCGATAGAATACGGAAGTAATCTGAGGTATCTAGAGGGTTGGTCCCTGCAATCGTCTCTGTGCCGTCAGAAGATCCGTCGCCATCGGTGTCAAATGAATTGGGATTGGTTCCTAATACGTTTTCCCGAATGTTACTGAGTCCGTCACCATCCAGGTCGGTGGCTTCGGAAAACCCGGGGCTTCCCCCGGCAAATGCAGAGGCTCTCCAGTTCAGGGGATCATTGTAATCTCCCGCCGTGTCAATGACTTCTAAGGAGGGACCGTCGCCATCGGCGGCAAGGGGCCACGGGGCATTATCGTCATATGAAAAATCGTGAATGGTGTTGCGGAATGGGTCGCGAAGTTCGATGCTTTCGCCACCGTTGGAGAGCGAACCAGCAGTCCAGTTTCCTGCGATGAGAATATTATTTCCGTAGCGAGCACGAAATGCTGATTCGGCAGAAACGATTACGGCATATTGCTCTGGGGCCAATGTGACGTTCGCAAAGGTAAAGGTGCCGAAAGGTTGGGTGTCATCGAAGGAAGCTCCATCAAGAGCGAGCGGTGTCGAACCGGTATTTTGGATTTCGATAAATTCGTAGAATGATCCACCAATCGGATGATACATGATCTCGGTAATTCTAAGATTATCGAGGGTTGGGCTACTAATACTTGAATCTACGATGAGAGCGTCATCGAATTCCACACGGAGGGCTTGTGGGGTATCGGTGGACGCAAAAATTCCGACTTGCGAGGTGGTGATATCTCTAGAAGAGCTTCCGAGAGTCTGCCAGACACCAGGTTGGGTGCGATACTGTAGTTCGATTCCCGTTGTTTTTTTAAAGATCCGAACGACTGCGTCTTTTTCGGTCCAACTGATTGATCCAAGAATCGTTGTGCCTGATGTGGTGATCTTTTTGGCACGGAGCAAATCACCATCTTCCATGCCGACCGTAAAACGCACAGGTGAGCCGTTTTCTTCTCCATCGACGATGATCCCAGTGTAGAAGTCACCCTGTTGTACGGAGGTTAGAGTTACTTCTGAAGTAAAAGACCAATTGGCGGCCGGGGTGTCACGCCACATCCGAGGGTGGTTGGGCGAGTTTAGTGTTAATGGTTTAGCTGGGTTTGTTTCTAATTTTACAGCTAGGCGATTTGGTGTTTCATCAAAGCTGTAAGAAGAAGGAGGGGTAGTGCCATCCTTTAAGATGAGATCTTCTGTGGTCCACAGACCTTGCAAAGTCTCTTGGTTGAAGGGGTCCCATCCGCTATCGGCGTATGCGACAATCTCTCGTACTACTTGGGTCGTTCTTCCGTTTTGGTCGGTTGCCGTAATTGTTAACGGATAATGTCCAGGCTTCTGAAAAATCATGGAAGCGCTGGATGGAGTTGGACTGCCGACGCTCAATCCTGCTGGGAGCTGGAATGAGAAATTGAGGCTGGTTCCCTCGGGGTCATAGCTCTCGTCTCCATCAATCTCGAAAGTGGTATTGATTGGGATTCGGAACGATCCGGGGTCGGCATCGAGAACAAGAACCGGTGCGGCATTACCACTTTTGGTTACGGTAAATTTTTCGGTGTTAGTGACGTTGCCTTCTTGGTCGACCGATTGGACCTCAAGAATATTGGTCCCCTGGCGCAGTTGAATCCCGCTAAGTGTCCAAGCTGTCGTATTAGAGAACTCATACTCAGCCCACGGTTGGCCAGTCACTCGGATTGCAAAAACGTCCGCGCCGCTTCTACCTTGCAGTGAGATGGTATCGGACGAGGTGGAAAGTGAGGAACCGTTTCCAGAGGTGACATTGAAGTCGGAATTAAGAGCGCTACCAATCGTAGAATTAGCTTTGGAAAGGCGATTTCGATTCCACGAATTATAGGTTGATTCGTTGCTCGAGTAGGAGGGGGAAGCATCCTCCTCGCAACGGAACCAAGCGGCAAGCCGGGTGGAGTTCACGGTGTATTTTTGTACCATTTCGTTGAGGTAATGATTCACCCTCTGCTTGATGTAGGGCTTTTCAAAAAAGTTACGAACACCGGACAGGTTGCCGATGAAGTCCGCATTGGAGCTGCCGAAGGTTAGGTCGGAGTCCCACTGAACTAACATCCATTTTCCGTCAGTGGCCCGACGGAGGAAGTATCCGTTTTTACCTCGATTTCGGGTGAGGGTGTCCCAGTCGTCACACCAACCACGAACCACCGCGTTGGCGGCCATCATATCGATATCGGCGGTTCTTTCTATTTCTTCGCGAGTGAAGTCATTTCTACCAACCATTCGAGTCCAGCTGGTAAAGGACGAGTAATCGTGTTCGCTTTCGCGAGAACGCTTGATCCACTCGGAGGAATAACGTTCTGGTTCGGTGGTGTTTTTATATTCCCAAGTGGCGTTACGGTTTTGGCGCCCCCAGCCGTCGTCAAACCACCATTCATCGTCAATACGATAGAGTTCGCCTTTGTGGCCATCTTCCCAATTACGTTTTAGGAAGTCGTTGGCGTTGGGTTCTACGTCTTCCCGGAGTGAAGCACTGCCACCGTTAATAATGACGCGCACAAATTCGTTCTCGTTGGCAGCGTGACCGAAGAGATAAAGCCAGTATCGAATAATACGATTGTGGTAAGCTCGATTGCCGCCGGCATCGTTGTCGACAGCCCGCTTTGTGTAGCCGCGGAACTTTCTGTCGCCTGGTGGCTTCCACTTCATACGTGAGAAGTCAGCGCTCCCGGACCTCGTCCACGGACTTCCGCTTTTACGCATCTCACAGTTGTAGATGATATCCTTTTCGTTGCTGATGAAGGTGGCGTTGAAATATTGGTTGGAAAGTTTGGGGAAGTCGTAGTCGAATGTCGCGGAGTCTCCTGTGCCGCCGGAAGCAGAACGGTCGCGGGCCGAAATGATAAAGCGCTGGAGCCGAAGATCGGTCGGGTGATTGGAATTATCCACGACCCACATTGCGGGCTTTTCGGGAGCGGGGGCGGGCTGAATAGACGTTCCGCCCGCTGAAGTAGCTTGCACGTAAAATTGCACGATGGAGTTGTCGCTTTGATAATTGGTCAGCGTGATTGTATAGATGCCATCATCTGCAATCTCGTCACCGCCGCTGATACCATCATCAAACATCGGGCTGCTGTTCCATGTTCCGTTTCCAGCGTTGGTATCAAGACGGTGTCGTAAATTCACAGTGTTGGCATTCTGAGCCTCGACGGTGATACGAACAGGGTCACTTGATCTTGGAATAGGAGGGCTGTGAATGAGGCCTGAAATCGTTGGGGCTGGGTTGTCTAATATTCCGGGATTGGCTGCGCCTGGAGTTCCGAGATTTTTAGGAACATTGAGGTGAATGGTTCCTCCGAAAGAACGATCCCAAGTTTGCACATTCAAGGTCGGCTTTCCTGAAATCCAGCGGGCCTCGAAGGTGAAGTTCAGGTTGTTGTTGTCCTGGATGCTAGTGACATCAATTTCACAGCGGTTTGCTTTTACATCGCCGTGACCACTTGAGATGAGGTGGAATTCGCCATTAGTTATTTTACTGGCGTGGTGGGTTCCCTGGCAAAGCCACCCGTCATTGGCAGACCCGTTTCTTGCTAAGGCGAGACCTCCTCCTGGAAGGAGGTTACCATTTCCATTTCGGGAGAGAGAAAGATCTCTCATCGCGATATGGGTGTCCCCAACCGCTTGAAGGTGCAGTTCTTTATAGTCTGAGGCTCCTCCGCGGCGAGTGATTTCTTGGTATTGTTCGGCGATCGTGAATTCTTCAAAAGTTGATTTGTCACTTTCGTCGGAAGCTGTCCAGGCGCTTGCTTTTGAGTTGTCCATATCGGGATGGCGCAGTTCGAGGCTACTTCCCTGACCTCCGGCCAGCTCGGGCCAATCGCCACCGGTATGGTAGGAAACTTCGTCAACTAGGTTATTCCATGAATCCACAAGACGAAGAAGTTCGCCGCTGTTGGCGAGTGAACCAGAGAATTGACCAGCGCTGTTCGGGTAGTTGGTGTAGTCCTCGTTGGCAGGGATAACGAGATAGCTTCTGGCAGGCAGTGAGGTTCCGACTGGAAAGGTGAAGTCGACGCCGTCAGTGAAACGCCATCCGGAAAGGTCGATGGTTGACCCTGATTTGTTGAAGAGTTCAATGAATTCGCCATCACGATGCTCGCTAGGTGGATCGACCATGAGTTCGTTGATGACGATCGAATCCACCCGATTTGGATTGTTAGTTGAGCCTTTAGTTCCGGTTGTGCTGGCGTAGTATTCGCCGGAGCCATCGGGGTAAGCTGTGGCATAGTTACGCGGCGATTTAAACGGGACGGCGACCGCATCGATGATGGTGTCAGACCCGCTAAGAAGGAATAAGGTGAGTTCCTCTCCATCTGCGGCAAATGCTTCGGTGATTGAAAAAAATCCGCTTGCGCTAATACCGCCGGAGAGAGAGACCTTGTCGGAAAAATCTGGTGAGCTCGCGAGGAAAAGACCTGCCGAGCTGATGGCAGCAGGAGCCGGGTTGTAGAGTTCAATCCAGGTGGTGGTCCCATTTTGGTCGAAAGCGACTTCATTGATTTTCAAACTGAAGTCTGACGAGCTACTGGCATTGGGTGCATTCTCGCTGGGTTGTGAAAAGAGGAACCAAGAGGATGATCCGTCGCCTTTTCGTCCGAGAGATCGGCCGTCGAGGGGGATGGCGGCATCGATTGCATTTGCGATGGTGGTTCCATCAGGCTCGGTAAGATAGACTACAGCATCTCCCCCAACCGCGAGTCCTGTGGTGGCGTAGCTGATTGCGACAAGCCCTGAAGGAGGAATAGTTTGTCCGGCAGGGATCTGATACCGAGTAAGGCTTCCCGGGGAGTCGCTGAGATACCATCCAGAGAGATTGACGGCTGAAGCGCCTGGGTTATAGATTTCCACGAAGCCGTCGGCAGTCGGGAGGACTTCGTTGATGAGTAGGCTAGGGTTTGAGGGAGCGGAAATACTCAATCGAGCACCAAAAACACAATCGGAGCTTCCGGAATTTGTTTGATGGACCTCGGCGCTGAGAATGTTGGTTCCATCAACAAGCGCGGAGCCGTTATTGGTAACAACCGCAAGTTCTTCAGAGGCATTTCCGACAGTCCGGGTTGCGGTAGTTTTCCATCCAGCATCTGCGGTAGCTCCGACTCCACCAAGAGGAGCTCCATTTAAATAGAAAAAGACGCCATCGTCAGTGATAGAATCAATCGTAATATTAGCCCCCGCGGTGGGACCGTTGTAGGTAAAATCTTTTCTGAAATAATAGGTGATGTGATTGTCTTCGTCGCTGCTGTTGAGGAGCGGTGTTTGAATTCCGGGCGCGGGCAGAGCTGAATTTTCAAAGCCATAAAGGCCGCCGTCGTTGCCTGCGTCGTTTTCGCGGGTCCATCCGGCATGGGAGAAGGTGTAACCGGGAAGGTCCCAGTCGGTGCCAAGATCGAGATTTTGGTCATTAAAATTCCATGTGTCTTCGTAGTTCACGAAGGGGATTCCGATGCTGAGATTAACTTCAGGGTTGGGGAAAGGCTCTTCGGCGCTCAGTGGAGTCGAGAATCCAGGAGTTGGGGGCGCAGAAGTCCAAACTTGGGAGTCGTCGATAGCGAAGCTATCATCAGCAAGAATGAGGCTGTGACCCGCGCCATCGGGTGCCAGTGGCCAAGGATACCGGTCTTCATATCGGAAGCTGCAGCGAATAGTTCCATTTTTATCCGCGAGAGTAACGCGCTCGCCTCCATTGCTTAGCCTTCCGGACCAAGGACCGAAAACGCGAATTGAATTGGGGACATTGTAGGTAGCCCGGAAGGTTGCGGGATCAGTGTCGCAGAGAATAATGCGTTCAAAGGCTTTCAAAAAAGAATCAAGCGCGGGCCCCGAAGAGAAATCTGGAAAGGTAAATGAGGCTCCTTCGGTTAATTCCCACTGTGCGATGTCAAACGGGGTGGCAGTAAGATTCTGGACCTCGATGAATTCATGACCTCCAGCTGGAGGATGATACATGACCTCACTAAAAACAATTTGTTCAGCGGGAGCCATCGCTGAAAAGAAGAAAAGGCTAAGGAAAATCTGCTTGGATGACTTCATAAGTTGTTTGGAGCAAGCCCGCCGCAGAAACCCCGGCAGGAAGGGTGATTGTTCACATTCACTGATTTTTTCAAGGGCTAAAGGCTGTTCCGAAGTATTCTTATAAAAGGACGACCTTTATCCAGATTCAAACAGGATTGAATCGTTCTTATTTAAAAATTAGCGATTCATGGAAATTCCTAGTGTGGATCCTTTTTGATGAGCGCCTTACCTTTTTGGCAACCAGAACTGATGGATTCTGATCTGTTGATCTTAAAGGGGCGCCCGAATAACCTGTGAAAAGTAGCTATGATTTAGTTGCCGCTTTCCTCGTGGAGAATCGATTGATAAAAATTCACTAGAGATTTAGCTTCGCGCTGAATCGTATAGTGCTTCTCCACATGCTCCCGTCCAGCGCTTCCCATTTCATCGAGATCTGTATCCAGGAGCTTTTCAAGGCTTGTTTGAGTTGCTTCGAGATCATCGATAGGAACCGTGAAGCCGTGAAGTCCTTCGGTGATGATGTCCTGCCAAGCTCCTGCGTATGATGCTAAGACCGCGCAGCCGCTTGCCATGGCTTCTGGGATAGTCAGGCCGAATCCTTCGGTTCGAGAAAGAGCTGCTACAATTGACATCCCTTGAAAGAGACCAGGCAGCGCGTTGCTGGGCTGTTTTCCATGAAAAATGATCCTCTTAGAAAGTCCGGCTTTCTCAATTTTAGCCTGAAGTCTATTTTGGTAATCACGAAACTTTGGGGTAGTCTCACCAACAATGATTACCGTGGGTTCAGAATTATTTTTAAGGACGTGAATGGCTGTATCGACGAGGATATCGATTCCTTTAGAGGGCCGGACGCGGCCAAAGATCCCAATTCCAAATTTCCCTGGGAAACCAAGAGCGTCCCAAGCTTTTTGTTTGTCGACAGGAGGTTGGTAGCGTTCTAGATCGATACCATGTGGGATCACGATATTAGCGGGAGTTTCAAGGTAGGAATTTGCAGCCGAACATGTCGTGATGATACCGTCCATTTGCGATATTAACCAGCGGGTAAATTGGGTGTGGTGGCGTTGAGCGGTCGAGGTGAAGATGATTTTAATTTTCGCGCCAAGTTTGCGGACGGCGAGAGCCTGAATCATTTCATTATTTCGGCGAGCGTGAAAAATCCGGGTTTTGTCCTTGAGAGAAATGAGATCCAAGAATCGGATGGTCGGCGTGCCGGATGGAAGGTGGTGGCGGCCCATGACGGCAAGCGGCATGATTTTTTGGACTTCTGGAAGCGTCTGGAGCATCGTCGAAGTAACGCCCGAAAAGCGCTTGTTCGAGTTTCCGAGAATGAGCCGAGGAACTTCCATCTAATCGAGCTCGGTGGGGTCGTGCGATCGCGGAGCAAGGCACAATCCGATAGTTCCAATGAGGAGCAGGTAGCTTGCGAGGAGTTCAAGATAAGCCTCAACGGTTTGGGGAACATCAGGATGGTAGTTTTCCCCGAGGGATGCTTTCCAGAGCAGGGAGGTGCCCAGAAAACGAGCGAGAACAAAGATGAGCATGAATGCAGAGGCGAAGAACCCCGCAGCAGGCCGTGACACGAATTCATTGATGAACGCGCCGAGGTGTTTCCGATGATTTTTAAATTTGATAAGAGAGTAAATCCCGAGCGGGATAAAAAACCATTCGACGGCAAAGTGGGTGGTTCGTTCAATTAAATCATCTCCTTCTCCAAGCGCGGAGCTCAGTGTGATGGCACCCATGATTTGGTAGAACGGTCCGACTTTTCCTGCCGGATGAGCAGCTCCAAACCAGAATGCGGAAGTAGTTAGGAGTAAGACAAGTTGCAGGCCCTCGACTATGCCTTCTTCAGTGGGAAGATTTGGTTTATCGGGCAACCATGCTGGGAAAAGGATCGCAAAAGAACCAGCGAGAACAAGAGCTGCCGAAACGAGCGCTTGTTTCCAAGTTTTTTCAGGTGCTTCTTTCACGCAGGGCTAATCTCGCTGATGGTGCCAGTGCTGGCAAGGTTATCGTTGCAGTAACAAGCTAGTAATCAACCGAGAGTAGGGTGAGTCCGTCAGGTGGGGCGCAAAGGGGCGATTTTTTGCCACTTGGCAAATTGACAAGGTTATAAAGATCATCTTGTCGAAGGTAGCCTTGCGCCGCTTGCACTGCTCCTCCAGTAAGAAGACGGACCATTTTATAAAGGAAGCCATTTCCGGTAAAGGTGATTAAGTAACCTTCATCGACTTGTTTAAAATCAGCACGAGTAATTTCGCGGACGTAGTCTGTCTCTTCTGTTTCGTTGCCGCGGTTTGCGGCGAAGGCACGGAAATCGTGGTTTCCCCGGTAAAATGATAGGGCCTCCTCGAGATCGACTGGATTGAGTTGTCTCGGGAGATGCCAGGCCCGCTTTGCGAGGAAAGGGGGAAGGATAGGAGAGAGGCAAAGTCGATAGGTATAGCTCTTTAAGCGGGCCGAGAAACGGGCATGGAAGTCATCAGGAGCTTCGGTGCACTCCATGATTCGGATTTCGGGAGGAAGCTTTGTGTTGAGCGCGGGAACCCAATTAAAGGGATTCATAGTAAGGCGATCTGGCGCATCAAAATGTGCGACTTGTCCAAGCGCGTGAACCCCGGCATCGGTCCGGCCGGATCCATGCAGGCGGATCTTTTCTTTGGCTACGTCCGCGAGAGCTCCTTCGATGCGCTCTTGAATGGTGTCGGCATTGGGTTGAATTTGCCACCCACCAAAGCGGGTGCCGTCGTAAGCAATGGTGAGTTTGAGGAGCATAAGTGACCTGTGAGGTTGGCTCAAAACGCTCTTGCGGATTGAACTGCGAAGGAAAGATAGTCGAGGTGTGGCTGGTTGTGAAGTCCTCGCGACTCCAAATCCGTGATCCTGTGGCGGGTCTCAATCGGATTTGCCCTTGTTTCTTTAGGACGGCTCTATTAGCACGGTCCTCCCGCGGGATCCGTCTTCGTAGGAATCTTTATTATGTCAGCACTCCATAAATTGCTTACTTCCGAGTCGGTCATTCTCGAACTTGCCGAGACTGACCACGAGGAGGTAGTACTTGAGATGATCGGTCACCTCTCTAAAATTGGGAAGGTTTCTTCTGGTGATTGCTATTGCGTGGGCAATGCGGTTCTCGAGCGCGAGTCGCATATAAGTACCGGACAGGGTTCTGGAGTGGCTATTCCTCATGCCAAAGTCAAGGGGCTGAAAGAGACTCTTGTCGTCTTTGGGCGATCTCGGGAAGGGATTGATTTCGATTGCCCGGACAATGTCCCCTCTAATCTTATATTTCTAATGTTGGTTCCCGAGGATCAGGGTGCCCGGCATCTCCAATTACTCGCTGAGGTAGCCCGATTTTTCCATAAGGCGGATCAGCGCAAGGCGCTAATGGAGGCAACGACTGCCGAGGAAATCTGCCAAATTTTTGACTCGGCTGTCACTGCTTAAAATTTTCAGATATGACCATTCCCGAAATTCTTCGTGAGAAAGTTCTCAGCGCCCTCGAGTCTCTCGAGATAGCGGTTCCCGATCCTGCCCGGGTCCAAGTGACCAAGGCGGCGGATCTTCGTTTCGGTGACTTCCAGAGTAACATCGCTATGATGTTGGCGAAGGGGCTTGGAAAGAATCCACGTGAGTTTGCCGAAGACTTATCGGGCCGGATTGCGGCGGAGGATCTTTGTGAGATTTCGATTGCTGGCCCGGGCTTTTTAAATTTCACCCTAAAGGCAGAGGCGTGGGCTGGTTTGGCGCGAGCCCAGTGGGAGTCCGACGATTTGTCTGTTTCGCAAGTTAAAGCACCGCAAACTATTGTCGTCGATTTTTCGGCGCCCAATGTTGCGAAGCCCATGCACGTTGGGCATATTCGCTCGACCATTATTGGTGAATGTCTCTCGCGGGTGGCCACGAAGATTGGTCACAAGGTTATTAAGGATAATCACATTGGCGACTGGGGGACTCAGTTTGGAATGGTGACTTGGGCTTGGAAAAAAGATGTCGATGAAAAGAGGTTGGAGACCGAACCATTGCAGGAATTGCTCCGGCTTTATCGGACTGCGTCGGATGCTTCAAAGGAAGACGAGGGGACGAAAGAAGAGTGCCGTGCCGAGTTGGTAAAGCTTCAGCAGGGTGATCCTAATAATAAGGCGATTTGGGAACGTTGTCTGGCGCTTTCTCGGAAGGGGCTTAATCAGATCTACGATCGGCTTGATGTGAGTTTTGATCATTGGATGGGCGAAAGTGCTTACAATGATGCTTTGGCGCCCTTAGTTGAGCAGCTCGTTGGTGATGACTTGGCTCGTGAAAGTGACGGAGCGATCTGCATCTTTTCTAATGAAGCGGGAAAGCCAAAGCATGATCCTTTCAAGATCAATCGTGATGGTGAGTGGCAGGATTTTCCGATGATGATCAGAAAGAGTGATGGAGCGTTTAATTATGCGACAACCGATATCGCGACCGTCGAACATCGTGTGAAGGAGTGGAATGCTGATCAGATTTGGTATGTCGTAGACTTTCGGCAAGGAGGCCACTTTTCTCAGCTATTTGATACTTCAAAACGCTTGGGTCACAAAGAGGTCAATCTAGTTCATGTTGCTTTTGGCACTATCTTAGGAAAAGATGGTAAGCCGTTGAAGACCAGAGCTGGTGATTTGCCGCAGCTCGAAGATGTTTTAAATGACGCTGTGAAAGCCGCACAAATCGTGGTGGACCAAAAAAGCCATCTTGAAACCGCTGAGGAGAAGGCCTCGCTTGCAGAACTGATTGGCGTGAATTCGGTAAAGTTTACCGAGCTCTCTCACCATCGTATGTCGGACTACGTTTTCGATCTTGATAAGATGGTTGCGCTTGAAGGAGATACCGCGCCTTACCTCCTTTACAGTTACGTTCGGTCACGTTCGATTTTCCGGAAGCTCAACGAAAAAGTTAAATTAAAGGGAGGCAATTTACAGCTGACTGAAAAATCCGAAATTCATCTGGTTCGGATGTTAAATCGTTATAGTGATCAAGTGCACCAAGTTGTTGAAGATTATCGCCCGAACTTGCTGGCGACTTATCTTTTGGAGCTAGCACGAGCTTTCCATTCTTTCTTCGAGGCGTGTCCGGTTCTAAAGTCCGAAGGGCAAACCCGCGAAAGCCGTTTAATTCTTTGCGATCTGACTTCGCGAGTCCTTAAGGATGGTTTAAACTTGCTAGCGATTCCAGTCCCCGAGCGGATGTAAGTGATGAAAGATTTAATCGTTATAAAAGTCGGCACGGGTGTTTTGACTCGCCAAAACGGGACTCTAGATGGCTCTTCTTTAGTTCGTCTAGTGACAGCTGTCGCCGAGATTAAGGCTCAGGGTTATCCTTGTGTCATGGTTTCATCCGGAGCCGTTGGGGCGGGCGTAAGCTCACTCAATTTGACGGCTTATCCTAATGATGTCGAAACTCGTCAAGCAGCGGCCGCGATTGGCCAGGCCCGACTCATGCAGCGATATCAAACGGTCTTTGAACAATTCGATTTGGACGTGGCTCAGCTTCTTTTGACAGGTGCTGATCTAGAAGAGAATCGTGATCGGATTTCTGCAACGATGCATCGTCTTCTTGAAGAGGGTGATATTATTCCCATCGTCAATGAAAATGACTCCGTGGCTATCGAGGAGCTTCGGGTGGGGGATAATGATATGCTGTCGGCGCGGGTGGCGGAGTTTTTAAATGCTCGTCAATTGATTCTTTTGACCACGGTGGACGGACTTCTTGATGCGGAGAACCAGCTCATTGAAAATGTGGAAGATCTCTCCAAGGTTGCCACGTTGGTAAGAGCGGAGAGTGGAAAATTTTCGATTGGTGGGATGGCTTCAAAGTTGCAAGCGGTAGATTATGCCACTCAAGCGGGAGTCGGAGTCGTTGTGGCCAATGGCCGACGCCCGGAACAGCTTTCTGAGCTAGTCAAAGGCAGGGGTCGTTCTACTCGGTTTAAAACCTCTAGCTCAGCGGCTTCTCAGGACCAATTTTAATTAAGGGCTAAAAGCAAGTTCTTGAGAAAATTTATTGTCCCGGAGAGTATTAGCCCTCTGAGTCCCTTTGATAGCCGATTTTTTGAAAAAACGGCTTGCCTGATTTTTTTTCACATGTTTTACCTACAGGATCTAACAAAAAAGATGATGTACAAACTTACCACACTAGCCTTTGCTTCGGGCGTAATTGCGGCCTCGGGTTCTCTTATTGCATATTATCCACTTGATGGGGACTTCGCAGATGCATCTGGTAATGGAAACGATGGTGTAATGCTTGGTGGAGTCAGCTACGGCGCTGGTGCAGGTGCCATTGGCGGGGGACAATCTGCTGTCTTTGACGGTGCTGCAGGCACCTATGGAAGTATTGAAGGAGGATTGCAGTTGGTAAGAAACGAAACCTTCTCGGTCGCAATGTGGGTCAATGCTGATGGCACGGCCAACCGTGATAAGCGTATTTTTTCTGAGGGAACCTCTACAAATAATAATCCTCTTTTTAATGTGGGAACAGCCAACAATGCCAATGATGGCACTGTTGATATCTATATTCGAAATGGGGCTTCCTTAAATCACCCACGTTCTACTGGAGAAGCTTTTGATGGCACTTGGCATCACGTCGCATTCAGTGGTGGATCTGACGGCCTGCTCGATCTATATATAGACGGCGCCTTTGATACGACCTTTGACTACTCCGCCATTCCAGCATTCCAAGAGCTCAATACTACTACAATTGGTGGTATACTTAGAGGATCAGATTGCTGTAACTTTAATGGATCTATTGATGATGTGAGCTTCTGGGATTCGGATCTGAGTACGGCAGAAATTACATCTCTTGCAGGTGGTGCGAGTGCGACTTCGCTTTCCGGAATTCCTGAGCCTACTTCGGCAGTCTTGTGCCTAACTGGACTCATTTTTGCTCTGCGTCGCCGGCGCTAGGCTCTTTGAAGGTTCGGGAATTCGTCAAGAACCTCAGTTAATCTTTTATGAGCCGGCAACCAGGGGCCGGCTCATTTTTTGTCCCCTAATAAAATTATAATGAATTATCAAACACCCTCCTACTGGAGACCTATTCTCGCTGGATCTCTTGCTCTCCTGCCGTTTTCCGCTCAATCCGAACTCGTCGGCTACTATAAGTTCGATGGAAATTTCGATGATTCTTCCGGAAATGGAAATGCCGGAGAATTATTTGGTGGAGCTTCCTACGTTCCTGAATCTCCAACGGTTCTAGGAGGTGGACAATCGATTCTTTTTGACGGTCAGCCTGGCACCTACGGGGCCATCAATCCTTCTCCGAAGGAAGGTCTCGCGATCACAGCCCAACCCTTTCACAGCGTCTCAATGTGGGTGAAAGCAGACGGACTCCAGAACCGAGACAAAAGAATATTTTCGGAAGCCCAGTCCACCGACAATAATCCTCTATTTAATGTCGGAACAGCCAATAATGCCGACAATGGGACTGTTGACATTTACATCCGTGCCGGGGCTTCATTAAACCATCCCCGCTCGATCGGAATCGCCTTTGATGATACCTGGCACCATGTTGCGTGGACTGCCCAAGGAAAGGTCATGGACCTTTATATAGATGGAGTCTTCGATAGCCAATTTGACTATAATACCGTTAATGATTTCATCCCGACGACAACGACAATTGGGGGGATCCTTCGAGTAAGCGATTGCTGTAACTATTTTGGTAACATTGACGAGGTCGCTATCTGGGATTCTATTCTCAGCGCTGACGATATTGCTTCACTGGCTGAGGGGACATCTGCGGACGAACTCACTGGGGTAAAGCCTAATCTGGACCTCGATGATGATGGCCTTCCCAACAAGTGGGAAGTAGAAAACGGGCTAGATCCAAACGACAATGGTTCCGTTGATCCAAAGAATGGTGCCAATGGCGATCCAGACAATGATCAGCTTACAAACGCTGATGAATTTGCCAACGGAAGCAATCCTAACGATGCGGATACCGATTCAGACGAAGTCAAAGATGCTCAAGAAATTGCACTTGGGACCGACATTCTTGATCCCGATTCTGACGGTGATGGTCTGCTCGATGGAGACGAGGTGACTCGAGGAACCAACCCCCTTGCAGCTGACACTGATGGTGATGGCATCACTGATAACGGCGAAATCTTGGCTGGCACAGATCCTAAAGACCCTAATAGCTTTCCCTCTGAAGATGATACCCTAGCGGCCTACTGGCCCCTTGATTCGACCGATGGAGCTACCACTCCTGATCTAGGGCCATACGGCTACGATCTCGAATTACGCAACATGGACGCCACGAACTTCGTCACTAGTGAGGGACGGGCTGTAGCCTCTTTCGATGGCATCGAAGATTTTCTGGTAAGAAAGAGCAGTGCCAACGACATCTTGCCGATTTCAAAAATGCGGCATTTACGATTTCGATGTGGATCAAAGCCGCCGGGGCTGATCAAAATGATAGGCGGTTTTTCTCGGAAAGCTCTGAATTTAGCAATGATCCTTTGTTCAATATTGGAACCCGCAATAATGGATCTGATAATACAGTTGATGTTTACTTAAGAGATGGGGGAAGCCCCAATCATCAGTTCTCAACTACTGAGCCTTTCGATGATACTTGGCACCATATTGCCTACACTCATGATGACGCCACAATGACCTATTCAACTGTATGTTGATGGGGTTCTGGATCGAGATAATTGGACTTTTAAAGATATCGTCTCACCTGATGTCAATTATACTACGATTGGAGCAATTTTGAGAGCTAATCCTTCTCACTGGGCGCAGGGCTTGGTAGATGAGGTCTCTCTTTGGTCATCGGTCCTCCCGGCAACAACAATTGCGGAATTAGCCTCCGGCGCTACTCCAATAGAAGTTACCGGAGGAGGAACTATTTTTGGGATCACCTCTGTAGACCGCCAAGAAAATAGTAATGTTTCGCTGACATGGAACTCTCGCCCGAATACGGCCTACATTCTTGAGGCAAGTCTCGATCTTGCGACTTGGGTTGAGATCGATGATGGTGTTCAGTCTCAGGGTGAGAAGACGATTTATATTTTTCCTTCGGGCGTGCCGGGCCTCGACACCGATATTGAGCCCCGGATCTTCTTCCGGATACGGAAATGATCAGAGGGTAAAATCAATTTTAATCCTGCATCTTTAACGAGGTGTGGGGTTTTATTTAACCAGCGCTCGCAATCTCAAAAATTGCGGGGCGGTAGAGTCTTTTAGCATAACGTTTACTCGTATTACCCCATTAGGTTGCTCGTCGCGCGAGACTCTGGCAGCGTCAGCTAATAGTGGTTCCCAGCTTCTAAGATCTTCTGAAATCTCTGCGACTAGCGCTACGTCTTCGGCTGCGGAGCTTCTCAAGATATGAGAATCTTATGCGATCGTCAGATCGGTGCACTAAGAAGAGGCTCGGATTGATTGGATTTTTGATCAGAGGTGCCCATGGCATATTCGAGAAGTGCTGGGATGAGGTCCCCATCAAAATCTTCTGAATGGGTTCCCCGTAAATCGAGTTGCGTCCGTGTCCCTCGCGGGCTGCCTCCTGGAAACCTACTCTTTCTCCAGTTTTGCCCTTTGCTGTGGTCCGGCGAACGATTCTGGAGATTTCAGAGTCAGTGAAGGTCCCCTCACCGTCTGCCGCTATGAGGCCAGCCAGCATCGTCAAGATAAGAAAAATCTCGGATGGTCTGTCCGCGAGTGATCTACGAGAAGCAGGCGTTCACCACCATTGCTAAGGTTGCCTGAAAATTCTCCTGCCACCGTCATTTCTCTCACCGTATTTTTGATGGAAGGCATCAAGGTCGCTTCACCACCAGGAGGCGTTCCCCTTAGGAGGTAGATCGATCCCATAAGGGAACTCAAATTGAATCCCCTCGATAAATTTGATTCCACCCAAGTGCAGTCGCTCAGTTGATGAAATATTCATCAACTCGATATAGTCGTAATCACTTCCTTCCTCGGCATGATACATGATCTCCGAAATCACGAGAGTCTCTGGTGAGGCCGGAACTCCCCACCGCAAAAACTGTTTCGGTCAGAGCCGACCATTGATCACCAATGAGGCTGCGTGCTTTGAGTGGTCCACTGGATGTAATCGTAACCTGATCTTTGTAAAGCAGGGCTGAAGGGGCCAGAAATTCACTTCCTCCGGCAATTAATTGAGGAGATATTAGGAAATCACTGCTATTGACCTCATCGTTCAGTCCGTGGATCGAAAAAAGATTTCCGCCGACTTTGAGTTGATCAAGGTGGGATGAAACATCAAATGATTCTTGCTCGACCGCAAGATTGTCTGGATGGCTGCGGACCGCGCCGGAGTTCCAGCTGAGGTCTGAAGGTGCATTCGCCGAAGCAATTCGAACACCATTAAGATACGCTACAAATCCATCATCATATCTCATTTTTAGATTGAGCGATCCGGTAGCTGATAATTGATCTGGCGTAACCTCAAAAGGGATTCGAATAAGAGCCGATCTGCCGACACCCATCATTTCGGGCACAGCCGTACCGATCAAATCATGGTAAACCGAAGGAGCTAATTCGTACCCGACCCCGCCTCGGCCGTCCACCCAGGATGAGTCATCAAAATTAAGCTGATGCCAGTCATCTTCGAATATTGATGTTTCAGAAACCACAAGCCTGGTTGGGTTTGACTCATCTAGTAAGACACTTTGTGAAAATTTGCCCCCGCTGATCCGCGGGTCGCTGCCGTCTTGAGTGTAGTAAATTTTGGCTTCGTCTGGACCACTTATCTTTAAAGAAAAACCTTCCTGGACTAGTCCTCCAAACTGGCTCAACTCCGGAGCACCAAATTTTGGATAGAGGTCCTGACCTCTAAATTGTTCTAGAACGATAGCAGAGCGTCTCGGGAACCAATTCTCGATTAGGTCATTTCGAACAATTTGAAAATCTTCAGAAACGGTATAGGGAGTTGATCTTCGGTAATCTCCCCAACGAGCGGACTCGGCAATCAATGCCGTTTCGATCCCACTGGTTAAATTCATCCATAAATCTGCAGCGATGTTTCTTTCAGGGTGGGAAAGATCCCAAGTCGGGTTGTCAGGGTTAACATATAAGAGGCCACCATTAAAAAATGCTCGGTGGAGACGGTCGGCAAAGAGAAGGCGGTATTCCGGATTCGATTTTAGGGCATAGTGAAACTTTGTGGGTGAATCATTGACTCTGCGATTAACTTGGGTGCGATCTAAATTGACAGAATTTTTCATCCCGTGCTCGTTATCCCAGTCAAAGAAACGCCATCCTCCACTTGCCCCAGTTCGGTCATAACCCATATAAAAATTGCCAGGCCAGTCATCTGCCGCCGCATACATGTTGTGGATCATGTAATCGATCATCATTTCCAGATCAATCAGCTCAGCGAGCTCTTGGAACGCGGAAAAATCCGAGAGGTCACGATAACCAGCACTCCAATTCAGGGGGTCTACCTGAATCTTTGCTAGAAGTTCACGGTATGATGCCTGATTTCCATCAAGGACTTCCTCGTGATTTTTGATGATGTCCCAATTTTCTTTCGCTCCACCGTATCTCGCTTTGCCATGAGAATTATCTGGTCTTTCTGTTGGGTTATAGACGCCCCAATAAAGACCATTGATGAATAAATGCACCCAGTTCCCATCAGGAGATTCGTGGCCCATACGACGATGAGTTTCGCGAGCCCAAGCGTCACGGACAAATTGTCCCATCCGGTTTTTGGTCGAGCTGTAAACCCAAGCATCTTGGGAGTTTGAGCGTAAAACAAGCGTATCAAATTCTTGTGGTCCTTCTTCACCGAACCAAGGGTAGCGTAATTTTGACTCACCATATTGTTCGCGAAATGCAAGGCGCAGAGAATGTTTTGGATTAGCAGTCGCATTACGCGATGAGTTGCCCTGAATCCTGACACCACAATCAATCTGAAGAGGCCTTCCCTCCAGTCCGAGTGGGAAAATTAGCTCTGCTGAGCACGCTTTTTCCCAAGCGCTCCCTCGGGCCGTACTATTGGAATAGATTCCTCTCGCTGGATCGAACCAATCATTCACATCCATGACAAGAGAGAGAGCCGGAAGTTCCCCGAGAGCGTTTCGTATAACTTGCTGAGCTTTAGTAGGCTCCAGATCAGGATCTCCAGCAATCAAAGCTAGATGATGGGGGTCTTGGTCCATGCCGTAGTCAGCCCCCGCCCATGATGATGAAAACCCTGAAGGATTCGACGGTTGATTCACGATGTCTGCTGAAAATAGGTAGGTGTGCGTATCCACGCCACTTGAGAGATATCCTTCCCGAAAGGCAGCAGCCCTTAAAGTGGTAGTTCCTGAGATTTTGATCCCAGTTTCTGTGGAATAAAGAAGTCCTGTATTCGCTGTGGGTTGAGATCCGTCTAGGGTGTAGCGAATGATCGCTTCTTTTTGAGCTTCAATTACCACATCGATCGGAGTGTTATAGAATCCTCGGGTTGGATGAAATGAGGTGTCATCCACAAAACCTAAGACTACCTCACTGCGATTGCGCTGACTAGGGGTAGGAACCAAAAGGTATTTGGGTTCCTCCTTTTCTTCTCCTGAAGCATAACCAAAGCTGACATCTTTTTTTTGCGGTGGATACGATACAAATTCACTCACTATCTCGAAGTCTTCTTCGCCTCTTGGTTTCAAGAGTGCCAAGCTCCCCCCTTTTTTTTGAATCGTGAAATCGGTATGAAGTTGGTCTCCTTCGGTGCCTTTTTCGTCACCAGTGGCAAAGATTAAAAGATACTCATTGGCACCAAGGAGAACACGAGGGAAGACCCAAGGATCTTCATACTCGGGAGATGAGCTGAGTGCCCATCCGGAGAGATTTACGACTTCAGAGGTTGGATTCCAAATCTCAATCCAATCAGGTGAAGCTCCACCGCCATCAATCAAAGTCTTCTCATTTGAAGCCATAAATTCGCTAATAAGAACTTCGCCCAAAATCACTGGAGGCGCAGCGGGGACTTCTCTGATCTGATAGGCATTGATAAACTGGGAGCCGGTATTGGCGTCAAAGGTCAGTTTTTGGAATGCTGAGTCAGCAATAAACGTTCCCGTTGCAACAAGAGGCACACCCGTCTCATTCAGAATTGCTTCGCCACCTAGTTCATCCCGAATGGTCAGACTTCGGTTTACCGAGTTATGGTAGTAAAAGAATTGGACTTGATAACTTTGCCCGGTCACAAGGGCATTCAAATTGGCGGTCTGGGGATCGACGCCGCTTCGGTAGGCAATCGTGTCGAACAGCTCGTCGATGCCCGCTCCAGCCCGCTTTCCGCTCTCGCCTGTGTTATAATTCAGACCCACTAAGTGATTGGGAGATTCACTAGAGGTAAAGTCAATGGGCGCAAATCGAACACCATTAATTCTTGGGGATTGGACGGCCCCATTTCCAAAGTTGCAGGCTTCGATTAAGCGACCAGAATTACGAACAACATTAGCACCATTAGAAAACTCAATCTCCCACGAAATGCGGGCTCCTTCGCAAAAAAATAAGGACCCTGAAATCATCATTGAACTTAGAAGAGCGGATCGATGAAGTGACACGACAATGGAAGACTATTGCTACTTAAAAGATAAATCTATCTCGAATCTTACCTAAGTGATTTACCCAAATGATAATTCCTGCATTGGCTCGGCCAGTTGGCACTTCACTTTGGGGAATCGCGGAGGCACTCTTGGCTCATGACTAAAGCGGAAAAGTCCTTCTTGTTTGATCTTCTTGAAACTCCAAGCCCGACCGGTTTTGAAATGCTTGGCCAAAAGGTTTGGGCTAAATATGTCGGGAAATTTTCAGATTCTGTAGAATGTGATGCCTATGGCTCGACTTGGGCTACCCTAAAGGGAACCTCCAAAGAGGTAGTGATGTTGGAGGCTCACGCGGATGAAATTGGCTATATGATCAAATATATCACTAATGATGGTTTTCTCTACCTGGACCGTGTGGGTGGAAGTGACTCGGCAACTGGCCGGGGGAGAAGAATCCAAATCATGGGTGATAAGGGACTCGTCCCTGGCATCATTGGGAATACTGCGATTCATCTGCGTCGAGATTCGCTGGGGTCCGAAAAGGCTCCCAAGATCCACGAATTGTGGGTAGATGTCGGCGCGTCTTCATCAAAAGATGTCTCCAAATTGGGCCTGCGTGTTGGACATCCAGCTGTTTATGCCGATGGGCCTACCGAATTGGGCAAGAACCGAGTGGTGAGCCGAGCGGTCGATAACCGAATTGGTGGATTTATGATTGCGCAGGTGTTGAAGAAGTTGGCGTCGGCAAAGAAGAAGCCGGCTTTCACTGTAGTTTGTCTGAATGCGGTGCAGGAAGAAATTGGGGGCTTTGGCGCGGCGATGGCAACCCACCGGATCCAACCGGATGTTTGTCTGTGCACAGATGTGACGCATGCGACGGATACTCCAGGCCTGAGTGCTCCAATGTATGGGAAGGTTAACCTAGGGGGAGGACCGACGGTGACTCATGGTTCCGCGAGTCATCCGCTGGTGGTTGATAGACTGCTCAAGGTGGCAAAGAAAAAGAAAATCGAGGTGCAGCATGAAGCAGCGAGCCGATTTACGGGAACAGATACTGACACGATTTTTCAATCGCGGGATGGAGTTCCTAGTGCGTTGGTTTCGTTACCGCTGCGATGCATGCATTCGGTAATCGAAATGGCGGCTTATTCGGATGTGGAGGAAACGACAGATTTGATGACGGGGTTCGTTGAGAGCCTTAGAAAAGGGGAGAGCTTTCATCAATCCTTGAAGTGAATCGATTTTTCGGGTGACTGATCGCCTCCAACTGTTCTAATAACTGTGATGAAGAAACGTCGAGGACGCAGGGGATTTTGGTGGTGGTCTTGGCTTCTGATCGTTTTGACGATTGGAGGGGTTGTCGGTGGCTTTTTCTACGGGAAGAAGAGGTGGGATGAGGCTCCAAAGGAATACGTGGCCTATTCGACTGTCTCATTTTATGTCCGTGATGTTTTTTCACCGGCTCAAGATGGAATTCAAGTCGGATCTGCTGAGGTTTTAGATGCAAATGAGTCGGAGGTACTTCGAAATGCAAAATTGGAAAAATCTTTGAATGGAATCGCTCTTAATCTGGATTTCGCTAATCAGTGGGGAGTGACCCAAAATGAAGCGGTTATAAAATTACGTGGAGGGTTTGATTTGGACTTGGATCAGACCACTGACCAGTTGGCGGTGGAAGCGCGTTTGAATGATTCTCAGAATACCGCTGATTTCGCAAATGCTGTTGCTGACGAAATACCGAATTTGATCAAACAGCTTGACGAGAAGAATAAAGAAGAGGCTTTGGAACAGTTTTCCCGAGATGCTCAACCTTTCGTTGATGAAAATATTACGGCGAAAGAGAAGTTGAAAGAGTCGCTGGCAGCCAAGGGAGTGAAGCTTGAACCAGGACCGGGTGTAGATCTCGGAGATTACCTCTACATACCGGAGATTCTTGATGCCAAATTGGAGTGGGATTCGACCAGTGATGCTTTACAGGCGATTTATGACAGTCAGTCTGAGTATCGTAACTATTGGTCAAAGAAGGTTAGGCCATCGTTTGTGATCGCCAAGGCTACTGCACCACCGAATTTTGTGGGGCCGAATCTGCAGCCTTTTCAGGCCAGATGGTCTGTTTATGGGATGACATTGGGGCTGGTCGTGGGTTCTCTTTTGATGCTCATTTGCTGGAAGTTGTTTCCCTAGCTTTCTGGGATAATTCAAGGAGACCGGGGCTTGTGTCCCTGGTCTTGCGGTGCAAGAGTTGAGGTGATGCGCCGGCTCATTACATGTTTCTTCGCGGCTTCCTTGAGGGTTTTCTCGGGTGAGCCGTCCGAAGTCACTCTTGAACTTTTACGTGGATTCGACAGTCAATTATCTGGGGCCGAAATTTCTTCTAGCCTAGCAATTTCATCTTTTTGTGGTCCTAAGAAGAAGAATCGTATTATCGAGCTCTGGGAGTTCCGTGCGTCTTGGGCAAAGAATGGGAATTACTCCTTCGCGCCTCTTCGCGAGAAGACGGATGGCGATCTCTCGGCGGTTTTGATCGGGGCGACTTCGCCAAATGGACCGGATGTGAGTATGGTTATTTCGTTGGGTGTGATTAGGAAAGAAGGGAAGTGGAAAGTTGCGCCGGTGGAAGGAAGTTTTGAAAATACCGGTCTCGGCTTTGAGGCGGACTTGAAAACTCGGGTGCGTGATTTGGAGAATTGGATGGCTCTTGAGCGGACTTCTGAGATGACTAATTTGCTTCGCTCTGAGATGGAAAAATTTCGGAAGAAAATAGAAGATGCGGTTTCGCCTGAAGTTCTTGCCGGGAATGACGCTAAGCAGGTTATGCAGGATTTTCTGACTGCGGCTGGAGCAGGCAAGACCGATTCTATGATTGTTTGGCAGGGATTTCTCGAACGGGATTCTCTGCCAGAAAGGGATTGGGAAATGCATTTAAAAACCACTCGAAAGGGCATGGTGAACCGCGACAAGCAGAGGGTTTGGCGATTGCTCACTTCTCAGAGAGTGATGAAGGTAATTATTTCTGCTGGAACAAATAAAAGAGAGGTTCGTGCTGGTAACCGTGACCAAGAAAAAGCCGATTTTTTGGTGGGTTTTCTCTCGAGTTACGAGACTGCTCCGATGGATGAGCGTCTAAACCCCGTTCGGTTCCAACTCAATAAAACGGATAGAGGATGGCGCGTTTCTTTACCGGCTTTTTTCGCGTATGCCGATCAGGATAGTCGCGCGTTTCGAACGGCAAGAAACGATGAGTTTGATTGGGAGGACCGCGAAGCTGTAAAGAAAATGTTCGGGGTCTTCGAGGAGATGAATGATACGATACGAGCCAAGACTCCGGAATCATTGCTTGAATCAATCGTCGTAGATCTTGAGATGGAAGATCTCGATTCCTTTCTACAACGCCATTATCGAGAGGAAAAAAAAGCTGATAAGGAAGGAGAGAAGCCTGCCGATGGCGGTGGGGGATTGTTGCTTCAGGGGGTGAGAATTGCTGGCAAGGGAAACCCATTTGATGATCGCCGCTCGGGGCGCTATATTGAATCTGTAAAATGGTGGGGGGCTTCACTGAAGTCTGCCAATCCGGTTTCGGCCGGGGTCGTCAAGTTATACCGGGATGAAAAAATTGCGCTTGGGATCCTTTCTTTATCTGGTTCTGGAGAGAACTGGAAACCGAAATATAAGCGGGTTTGGATGAGGCAGGGTATTTCGGGGTGGATGATTCTACCCGGTGATGTGGGCCCGATGCTAGGAACTTACCCTGAAGAGGCTGAAGAAGGTTTGCGCGGGTTGTCAATACAGTTCGTCAAGGATGAGGCGAAGATGGAAGAGGAATTCCTTGCTGATGTTCTAAAGGTCGTTGGCCGTGAAGATCCCGAGGGGAAAGCCGCATCTGAGGTAGAAGCTGAGACATTGGTAAAGGAATGGCGCCGCATCGCCAAGGAAGAGGATATGGTCGCTCTTCTCAGGATTTCGGCTGTGAGAAAGTTACCGGCGAAACCGACCAACTTGCTCCGCGATTTGGGATTTGTCCGGAAGGGAGCAGCGGCCGCAATATCGCAGGACAAGATCATCGGGTCAAAATTTTCGGGTCGTTTCCGTGGCGTTTCCATGATGATTGATCATGGGGGAGGACTGGATCGAGCCTGTCCATTGATTTTGGTTGTACCGACAGAGATCGGGCATCGTGTTTTGGTCGATGTCGAGCTTCCTCTCGAGACCAATAAGGGGGTTAGACTCCTAAATGATGAGCGCCTAGATAGTCTCGCTAAGGAAGTCTCAAAAAAAGATCTCGCGGCTATTGAGGAATTGAGGGAATGGCATCAGAAGGTTTCACGCCCTGTCTGGCAAGAATGGAAAAGCGAGCATACCGATAAAGAATGAGCGGAGTAGCCGAAATAGTCAGCCAGTTGGAATCCTCCGTGAAGGCGGTGATGCTGGGTCAGGAAGAGACGGTGCGCCGGGTTATCTCGACAATGATCGCTGGCGGACACGTTTTGCTCGAGGATGTCCCAGGAACTGGCAAAACTACTTTGGCGAAGGCGATTGCGGCTTCGATTGGCGGAGTTAATTTCCAGCGAATCCAATTCACGCCTGACCTTTTGCCATCAGATATTCTTGGGGTGAGCGTACTTGATTCTCGGAATGCTACCTTTGAGTTTCACCAGGGTCCGATTTTCAGTGATATCCTTCTTGTAGATGAGGTGAACCGAGCCTCGCCGAGGACGCAGAGCGCTCTCCTAGAGGCGATGGCTGAGAAGCAGGTGACGATCGAGGGAAATCACTATGATTTGGGAGATTTGTTTTTTGTGATTGCCACTCAAAACCCGGTTGAACTTCGGGGGACGTATCCGCTTCCCGAGGCACAGATGGATCGTTTCGCTTATCAATGTTCACTGGGCTATGTCTCAGTGGATCAGGAGATGGAAATCTTGAATGCGCAGGAGCAGGCGCACCCTCTGTCTCGTGTTGAGCAGGTCGTGACTCGTGATGATCTGCTTATAGTGAAAGAAGCGGTGATGGAGGTTTCTATTACGCCTGCTTTACAGGAATACCTCGTCCGTTTGGTAGCCGCAACACGTGGTCGGGCAGGGGTGAAGCTGGCGGCAAGTCCAAGGGCTTCCTTAAATCTACTGAGAATCTCTCAGGCTCTTAGTCTTTTGGAAGGTCGCGATTTTGTCCTTCCTGAAACGATTCAATCACTGGCCCCGGGAGTGATTGGACATCGTCTTGTTCTCGAGCCTGATGCTCAATATGCCGGGCGCACTGGTCAGACAGAGGTGTTGGAAATTATTGAGGAACTTGCGGTTCCAGTTTGATCGTTTCGGTTATGCGACGAAATACTTGGTCGCCGAAACAACTCCTGCTGCCACGATTGCTACGATGCTTAGCCAGAGGGCAAGGTCAAAGGCGCGTGATGGTTTGAGTTCCTGAGGAAGCCATTTGTACCGCATTATGATAGCGGCGAAGACCACAATTAACAAAATGATCATGGTGAGGGCGCCGCCGATGATCACCATGAAGCCGGGCTTTCCGATCTGGAAGTAGAGAATGCTCCAGATAATGGGGAAGATGACCGAGAGAATCGCGATTGATTTTCGGCGCTGCTTCTCATCATTAAAATCCATCCAACCAAAGCGTCCGAAGGCGTCTGAAAACAAGCGGGTCCAAGCTGCGAGGGCCGCTAAAAGGGTGGAAAAGAGGACAACAACCGCTCCGATTAGGAAGGCGTTCTCCGCCCACGGGCCAAGGCTATCGGTATACATTTTCGAGAGAACGGTGATGAGCTCGTTTCCTTCGGGGACGATTTTTTGGCTATGTAAGATGGCGGCTCCTAGAAGATAAAAAAGAGCGGTCACTAGAGTGTAGCAAACCATCGAAAGCGCGGCATCGAGCTGCATGACACGGATCCAGCCCTTGGCGCGTGCTAACCATTCAGGCGAGTGCGTTTCGGGCTCGGGGCCGGTAAAGGAGGCGTAACCTTTCTCGATCAGCCAGTAGTTGTAGGCCAAGACTTCATCACCACCGACCCCCGTAATGCTAAAGGTCCCAAGAGCGACAAGGATTAAGGCCGAGGCAGGTAGTTCGAAGCCAAAACCTGAAGCGATTTCGTTACTAGAAATCGCGAAGGGAGTCCATTGCAATGAGACCAGAGAAACGACCGTGAAAATGGTGAAGAGTCCGATCATGATAATGGACCATTTCTCGATCGGGCCATAGATTCCTCTTGAAACGACGAGGATTGTTAAAGAAGCGGCCACAATAGTCCAAATCACGTTGCTGTAATCGCCAAGATCATAGAGTGCTGAGAGGGCGAGGGCCACGCCACCGATGATTCCTCCGACCTGAAGGTTCTTTAGGCTATGGGTCACAAACCAACTCCACACTGCCCAGCTGGCCTTCCCAAATCGAGGTCCAGGAAGTTCATCGAGTGCCTGCATCGAGGTTTTGCCAGAGTAGATGGTAAAGCGTCCAAACTCGATTTGAATGGCGACTTTGACAAGGCAGGAAAAGAGGATGAGCCAGAGGCAGATAAATCCAACCTGCGCCCCAAAGATGGTAGTTGCGATCAACTCTCCCGATCCGACGATTGAAGCAGAAAGGACAAATCCGGGGCCAAGCCTTTTCGCGGTGTTTAGCCATCCGATCGGAGGGGCTACAATTTTCTCCGGTGTTCTTTCATAGGGATTTGGCATGGGAGGGACTATGAACAGGATGAGAGTTCTCGAAAACCTCCAATTAACCAGAAGGGAGTTTTGAATAGAGATTTATCGCTAAAGAAAAATGGCCACTAGTGTCTTTGTTTGTTTGGGACCATGCGAGAAGCCTGACCTTTTTACTGCCTAAAGAAAGAATCGGTCGTCTATGGGATTTTCTCCACGCGAATGAGTCGCTTCTCCATTAGATGCGAGATGAACCAAGGCGTGGAAGACCTCTTCTGGGTCGCAGCTGATCGCGGTGGCGACATCTTCCGCGCTTTTTCGGTCGGCAGTCAGGTGCCCACGGACCTCATTGAGCATGTCGAGGAACTCGGTTGCCGCTGCTTTACCAGCTTCGACACCCGGTTGGTGGTAGGCGTTAATATTCACGAGAGAGGCATAAAAGGTTACCGTCCGCTCAAACAGGGCGATGAGGTGGCCGAGGGTTCGGGGTTTCACTTCTTCGATTGAAATCAACACCGAGTGACGGCCGTTTTCGTACAGGGCGCGTCGGGTGCCTCTGAGGAAACCCTGTAGGTAATCAGCGGAGGTGTTCTCGCCTTCGATCGTGATGGAAGGACCCGAGCGCCCCTTACGCACCTCGATGAAGGTTGCAAAAAAGTTGTGAAGTCCGTCGCGAAGCTGTTGCACATAGGCGTGCTGATCGGTCGATCCCTTATTGCCGTAAACCGCAATTCCTTGGTTTACGGAGTTCCCCGCAAGATCGTCCGCTTTGCCAAGGGATTCCATAATCAACTGCTGGAGATACTTGGAGAAAAGAACAAGTGAATCCTTGTAGGGAAGCACGACCATGTCGCGTTCGCCCTTTCCGTTTCCTTCGTGATGCCAAGCCAAGGCTAGTCGCATCGCCGCATTACTTTTCACGTCGGTCGAGCGGGTTAATTTGTCCATCTCCTTTGCCCCGGCAAGCATTTCCTCGAAGTCAATATCTTGAATTGCCATTGGGACTAAGCCCACCGTCGAAAGAACCGAAGTCCGGCCGCCGACCCAGTCTTCCATGGGGAAAGTGGTGATGAATCCTTCTTCGCGCGCGAATTGATCCAACTTGGATCCTTCGCCAGTGACCGCGATAGTATGCTTGGCAAAATCGAGCCCGGCCTCCTCGTAAGCGTGCTTCGCTTCAAGCATTCCGTTGCGGGTTTCGGGCGTGCCGCCGGATTTTGAAATCACAATGGCCAGTGTCTTGTTCAAGTCGCGGCCAATTTCCTTGAGGTCGCGGTCCATTCCATCCGGATCGGTGTTGTCGAAAAAGAAGGGGCGGATTTCGTCAAGCTGACCGAGGGCATCGTTGATGAGTTGGGGGCCGAGGGCCGAGCCTCCAATTCCGATAATGAGGATGTTCTTAAAGACTCCGCCGGAAGGGGGAGCGATTTCCCCGGTTGGGATCATCGAGGCAAATTCTTTGATGGCCTTGATTGGCTCGGTGATTTGGCTGCGAATCTCATCGTTCGGAGCGAGGTCAGGATCTCTGAGCCAATAGTGCCCGACCATACGACCCTCATCGGAGTTCGCAATTTCACCTGCCTCAAGAGCTTTGAGATCGGAGAACGCTTTCTGAATTTGGGGCTGCATATTACTCTCGAGACTCTCCGGGATATTCATTCGGGAGAGATCGAGGCTGAACCCGAGATCTGGGTAGCGCAGAAGGGTATCGGCGTATGTTTTAAAGGTCATAAGTTAGTAGCGAAGAAGTGATTGGATATCTGAATGCCCGAGAACGTCACGACCATTCAACGCTGCTAGTTCGATCAGGAATGAAATTCCAACAATTTCGGCATCAAGCGCTTTTAGAAGCTTAATTGCGGCCGCGGCGGTGCCACCGGTTCCGAGAAGGTCATCGATCAAAAGGATTTTTTCGCCTGGTTTCACGGCGTCGGTATGAATTTCAACGATATCCTCTCCATATTCCAGACTATAGGCCATTTGATGGGTCGTCCATGGAAGTTTACCTTTTTTGCGAACGGGAACAAATCCGGCTCCGAGAATATGAGCGACTCCCGCTGCGAAGATAAATCCCCGGGCGTCAATCCCGACAACTTTATCGATTTTGGTGTCTCCAGCGGTTTCCGCCAACAGTTCAAGCGAAGCCCTGAAGAGTTCCGGATCCCCTAGAATTGGAGTGATATCTTTGAAGAGGATCCCAGGTTTCGGGAAGTCGGGAACATCGCGAATGGCGGCATCAAGGTCAGCTGCGGTGGGCATGGCGGGAGTCTAGGTAGAAACGGCGTTAGTAAAACCATAATCAATCAAAAGCGGAGGTGCTGATGGGCCTGACTGCGCTTCAAAGTAGGGGGTCTTTTTGCCATACTATGGATAGAAGCCGTCAAAAGTTTATGCGCTTTTGCTAGATCTGCTGTGAAGCGGTTTTATTGTCATGAGCGCGTGGCTATCAACACCTGTTATGCTGATGCCAATTTAGGTTTTTTGAGGAACTCATGCCCTTAGAATTGGGGGGTCGGGGGATTTTGAGAAAATTCTGCGAGATAAATTGACCAGAAAAGGTATTGTAGGCGCATGAATCGGACGAAATTAGATCGCCGGAGATTTCTCCGGGGGGTCGGAGCAGCAGTTGGGCTGCCTGCTTTGGAGTCGATGACTCCTCTTATGGCAGCTAGTACAAAGGGGATTGCTTCGACTTCGAATGGCAGTCCGCTGCGTATGGCCTATCTTTATATTCCCAATGGAGTGAACCTTGAGCATTGGAAGCCGACGGGAAAGGGGAGTAACTACCAGCTAGGCAAGAGTATGAAGGCGCTTGAGGGGCTGAAAGGGGATATGCAAATCTACTCTGGATTATCGCATGAAAACGCCACCCCTGGAAAGGATGGCGGGGGAGATCATGCTCGGGGTGGTGCTACTTTTCTCACAGGCCAGCGTGCCAAGAAGACATCAGGTTCTGATATCAAGGTGGGCACTTCAGTCGATCAGATTGCGGCGCAGCTCGTCCGTGACAAGACTCGTTTGCCTTCGCTCGAGCTAACCTGTGATGGGGTAAGGAAGTCCGGACGGTGTGACTCAGGATACTCTTGTGCATACCAATTCAACCTTTCGTGGAGATCGGAAAATCAGCCTAACACGCCAGAGGCTAATCCACGTCTCGTTTTTGAACGCCTTTTTGGGGCAGGTTCGGCAGAAGAGCGAACAAGAGGGCTCGTTCAACGCCGCGCGACCCAGAAGTCCATTCTAGATTTCATCTCGGATGATGCTAAAGCAATGCACAAACAACTAGGCCGGAATGATCAGCACAAGCTTGAGGAATACCTCACAGGAGTGCGAGAAATTGAGCGCAAGATTCAAAAGAGTGAATCATTGGGTAGATCACTCGACCCGGGCGTGAGCGCGCCCGAAGGTCAGCCGAAAAATTACAGGGATCATATGCGCCTTCTTATGGACATGATGGTCTTAGCCTTCCAGACTGATAGCACCCGTATTTCGACCTTTCTCTTAGCTCACGATGGCAGTAATCGTTCTTTTAAAGAGATCGGAGTCTCTGAAGGGCACCACCATATTTCCCACCATAAGCGCCGTAAGGAAAATTTGGACAAAATCCAAAAAATCGATCAATACTACATTGAACAATTAGCCTACTTTATGGAAAAAATGAAGGGGACTGAGGATGTTGATGGGACGTCATTGCTCCATAACTCCATGATCGTTTACGGCAGTGGAATTGCGGATGGCGACCGCCATAGCCATAGCGATCTTCCGGTTATCTTGGCTGGAAACGGAGGAGGTGCCTTCGAGACCGGCCGTCACGTTGATCTCGGTGAGGAAGTTCCTTTGTCTAACCTTTATGTTCGGATGCTTAACGAATTTGGTTCCAATGCCAAGAGCTTCGGAGATTCGACTGGCGCGCTTAAAAAAATCTAGAAATCAGAGAGGAGATCTAAAAAAAGCCGCTTCGAATTTTTCGAAGCGGCTCTTTTTTTGCATTTAGAATCTTTCTTGTTAATTGGGAACGACGAAGATTTTCTGTGTAGTTGGATCAGTTGCAAGCTGTCCAGGTTTCAATCCAGTAGTTCGAATTTTGTTATAAGGTTTGTGGGGGCTGATAACAACACCCGGAGTTCCGGTTGGCTGTGCGGTCGGATAATTCCGATTTATTGGGGCTGGAGCCGTTGTGGGAGCTGGAGCTGTTGTGGGAGCTGGAGCTGTTGTGGGAGCTGGAGCTGTTGTGGGAGCTGGAGCTGTTGTGGGAGCTGGGGCTGTTGTGAGAGCTGGAGCTGTTGTGGGAGCTGGAGCTGTTGTGGGAGCTGGGGCTGTTGTGAGAGCTGGAGCTGTTGTGGGAGCTGGAGCTGTTATGGGAGCTGGAGCTGTTGTGGGGGGTTGGACAGTGTAACTTCCGGTCGGATAGGACCCATTAATTCCATTTTGTCGCTCCTTATAGATTGCGTAGCCTGTTCCAGCTGCCCCACCGAGAGCTGGAGATCGAGCGATATCTGTCCTATTGCCACCAGTAACAGTTGCTAATGCTGCACCTGCCGCGGATCCACCGAGGCCATATTGTTGCTGGATGGGAGAGCAGGAAACCAGAGTAAGGGTTCCGGCAGTAAGCGCGACCATAAGCGTTTGGTATGTTTTCATTTGGTTCGTTTAACGTGGGTTAGAATTTGCTTATTGAAGGATGCCTTATTTTTCAGGTAATGCCATGAAGAAATGCATTATTTTTAGCATTCAGGATTTTGTTGATCAGAAGGTTCTCATTTTTCAATCATCTTCTGGCTGTTGTGAAGAGCTCTAATTCATAAAGAAGGTGGCAAGTCGGAAGAATTGCGACTATAACCAACCACCGATGGCGAGTGATAATAATGAGCTCGAGAAGTGGGCGACTGATGTCATTTTTGGCCGGGCCCGAGGGCTTGGCCCCTCTCTTGTGCGAATTGTCCTCCGTGGGCTTTCTTGGGTTTACCGTTTTGGTGTCAATTTGCGCCTCCGCTTTTTTCGCAGTGGATGGAAGGATCGGTCTAGTTTAGGTACGATGGTGGTGAGTATCGGAAATATCACGGTTGGAGGAACCGGGAAAACTCCGGTGGTGGAAAGATTTGCGAAAGAGCTTACGGCGAAGGGCCGGAAAGTTGCGATATTAAGCCGTGGATATAAAAGCTCTGAACTTAAAAAACAGCAGCGATGGACCAATCCTGAAACAGGAGAAACTGTCACTAGTCCGCCTAAAATTGTGAGCGACGGTCGGGAAGTTCTTCTTGGGGCGAAGTATGCTGGTGATGAACCGTTTATGTTGGCTACAAATCTATCTGGGGTCTCCGTAGTGGTCGATCGGGACCGAGTGCGTGGTGGTCGTTTTGCGGTAAAGGAATTGGGAGCAGATACTTTGTTATTGGATGATGGTTTGCAGTATCTTGATCTCGACCATTCCCTTGATGTGATTCTCGTAGACCAGAACGCTCCGTTTGGAAATGGTTATATCTTGCCCCGAGGAACGATGCGGGAGCCTCCGCGTAATCTTTGCCGGGCCGATTATATTTTCATCACGAAGTGTGACGGAAAGCCCCAGGGCGATTTGATCAAGCGGATTCGAAGATATAATAAAGAGGCCGAGATATTGCAGTGTACTCACGGGCCCAAGCACCTCCAAGGAGTTTTTAGTGATGAGGTGCTTTCATTGGACGCCCTGGAGGGTAAGTATATAGGAGCGATTTCGGGTATCGCGCAGCCGGAAAGCTTCGATAGTCTTCTCAAACAATTGGGTGGGAAAGTGATGTTCCACACGACCTTTTCCGACCATCACGCTTTTACTTCCGATGAGATCGAGCCATTTATGGATCGATGTATCACCAGGGGTGTCGACATGATCGTAACGACTGAAAAGGACGCCGTTCGATTTCCAAAACCACACAAGGTTGATGTTCCAATTTACTACTTGCGTATTGAAGTGCGAATTCTCGAAGGAGAAGAGGTTTGGGAGCAGTGCCTAGAGAGAATTTGTGAGCGCGTTTCGCGGGAGCCTGAGGACTGGGCCGAAGAGCGCTTGGGTCGGCCTGAGTCCGCCTAAAAGAAGAATTGCACTCGCAATTTTTGGAGGAGGGGAGAAAGTCATAGGATGCTAGATCAACTGCAGAGACCCTTGCGTGATTTGAGGCTGTCTTTGACCGACCGTTGTAATTTTCGGTGTCGTTATTGTATGCCGATCGAAGTTTTTGGGCCTGGCTACCAGTTCTTGCCACGTGATGAGATTTTAAATTTCGATGAAATAGTTAGAACAGTAAGGGTTAGTGTTGGATTAGGCGTGAGCAAAGTTCGATTGACAGGTGGGGAACCCCTTTTGCGCCGAGGAGTTGAGGATCTGGTTGCTATGATTGCAGCAGTCCCGGGAGTCGAGGACTTGGCCATGACGACGAATGGCATCTTGTTGAATCATCATGCTGAAAGCCTAGTTGCAGCGGGTCTGGACCGGGTGACCGTCAGTCTCGATGCTTTGAATGAAGAGACTTTTGCAAAAATGAATGGAGTGGGGGCCAAAGTTGATCGAGTTCTTTTAGGGATTCGCTCGGCTCAGGAATCCGGTCTTTCGGTGAAGGTCAACATGGTGGTTCAACGTGGAGTCAATGAGCAGGAAATTGTTCCAATGATCCGCTGGAGCCATGATGCTGGAGTCGTTCTCCGATTTATCGAATTTATGGACGTAGGTGAGACCAATGGTTGGGATACCAGGCAGGTCGTGACCGCTGAAGAAATTCTGGAACTTGTAAGTGAACAATTCCCCGTGGAGGAAGTTTCTGCTGCTTATCCAGGGGAGGTAGCAAAGCGATGGCGTTTCCTCGATGGAGCGGGGGAGTTCGGGACCATTTCCTCGGTGAGCCAACCCTTCTGTGGGGATTGTTCGCGCTTACGGGTATCAGCGGAGGGCAAAGCTTTCACCTGCCTTTTCGCGAGTGTGGGCGCGGATCTCCGGAAGTGTCTTCGGTCAGCGACTTCGGATGAGGATGTCGCTGAGTTCATTCACAATTTGTGGGGCACACGACACGACCGCTACTCCGAAGAGCGCGGAGAGGTAAAACGCCCCAAGGCTGAGATGAGCTACCTTGGTGGCTAACTGCCGGGGCTAGTAAGCCAGCTTTTCTCCGAGATTAACAAAAATTCGCAGCACTGGGCTTCCCGCGGAAGGATTTTTGGAAACTGCGATCGTGATAGGAAAATCTGTCGACATCTTTCGCTAGTCACCTAGAGTTTAGCCTTTGCCTTTTGGTAAGATTTTTTGAGCTTCTCGAGTCGAACTTCAACTGTTGAGATTTCTTTGATCAGACCAGCAAGTTCCTCTACCGCGCGCAGCTCCTTTGATGCACCCTTTGTCGTCTTCACACCCGAGCCGCCATCTTTGAGCCTCCATGAAGCAATAGTTGCGGCTGTTACACCAAATTTTGAAACTGCCTTAGTTTGTCCTCCTCGACCTTTCTTGGTGATAAAGTCAAGTATCTCTTTTTTTTGAGAAGCGCTGTAGCGCTTCACCTTTTTCTTACCTTTTGCCATTACTAAAGCGTGATCCATCAATGAGTTGTGTCAAATAAAAATAATAAAGTTATTGTTAGGGAAACTTGATTGACGATTTTTCTTATTCTCCTCGAAAATCATAGCAAATCAATCGCGATGGAGTTCCATCGAATCCTTTCAGATTTTGAACAGTATACAAAAGGCCGTTGCTTAGAACAGGGGGGGTCCACGAATCTTTTGCGAAAAATAAACGGGTTCTTTGGATAATTTCAACTTTCTCCGGAGTCATTTTGAGTTCAACAAAGCTCCCGTCTTCGCCTAAAGAGAAAGTGCGATCCTCAGTTTGGAGGAAAGATCCCCGAAATAATCCCGTAGTGCGCTGACCCTCTTTCCATCTTACATCGTCCTCGATTAATATTTCTCCATTCTCCAAATTTAGGCATTTCAGCTGGGTGTCGGGAATGTTTCTTCCGGCAAAACCATAAAGATAGTTCCCAATTTTTTGAGGTGTCATCATGTGCATTCCAAAGAAGCGTTTCTTCCAAGCCGGCTGTATGGTGAAGTCTTTGGAAAAATTAAGAAGGACCCCTCCTAATTCATAGCAATCTGAAATGAAAACCTGATTGTGAGATATGGATAGCGGGGTTGAAGCAAGAACTGATTCATAAATGTCAGCGCGCCATGGGAAGCGTGAAAGAAGCTTTCCGGATTGTGGATCTAATACCAAGAGGCCTCCATGGGGGGGTCTAGATTCTCCGGCAGCGAGAACTAAAGCAACGTCCCGGTCGTGGATTTTTGTAATAATGGGCGAGGCATATGAGGCTCCCCAGCTGTCCTCGTGGGTCCAGACTGTTTTCCCGTCATCAAGATTTAGAGCTGCCACGCAGGTTCCACTGGCTTTTTTCTCTTTCCCTCCAACGTTTATAATGAGGTTACTACCATAAACCGCAGGGTTTGGCCCGTATCCGAAAAAATACTGCGGAATTTTGAATTCCTCCTGAAGATCCCGTTTCCATAAAACTTTGCCGGTTTTTAGATCGAGGCAGTGGAGCTGTGCCGTGACTCCGATTAGATAGACTCGTTTTTGATGGACCACCGGGCTGGAGCGTGGGCCATTTGAGAAGCCATATCGATCTCGGTAATCGATGGGATATTCAAAAGTCCATAGACGCTTGCCGGTTTCGGCGTGGTGACAGTCGAGGGTTTCTTTCGAGTCGATGGCGTGAAAATGAAGGAGCTGTCTATCAACGATAATCGGGGAGCTATAAGATTCACCGCGGGCTAATTCAAAGATCTTTGTGAGTCCACCTTCAGGAAATTTCTTCAATAGTGGTCCCTCTTTTGTAGTGCAATTATCTCGTGGGCCAAAAAAGCGGGGCCAGTCTTCTATCACCGCGTTTTTGGCCAAGGCCTTCGGTGCCTTATGAAATTTCATCGGAAAGGTGTTTTCCGCGGATAGCATGGAGGCCGTTAGAGCTAAAATTGCTGTTCGTCTCATGGAGGTAGGATAGTTCATTAATTCGTGAATCAAAAAGTCTTTTGATTAAGGAGTGATGGTTCGAGCTTTCGTTCTTTCCACGCCGCGGAATCCCTTTATTAGTGATCGGGATGAAACAAACACTCGGACTCGCGTTGGTCTGTCTCACCTCGATGACAGGGTTAGCACAGGAAAAATGGCTCAGCTTTAAAGGTAAGGAAGGGCCAGGGAAGGGAAAGCATATCGTTTTAGTGTCCGGGGATGAAGAGTATCGCTCCGAGGAGAGTGCCCCAATGTTAGCAAAGATTCTTTCTGAAAGACACGGCTTTGATACTACGGTGCTTTTTTCGTGGAGTGCCGATGGAATGTATATCGATCCAAACAACGTTCAGGGCGTAACTGGTTGGGAGAAGCTCGATTCAGCAGATCTCATGATCATCGGAACTCGCATGAGGACTTACACGCCTGAGACGATCAAGCACCTGGGTGGATTTTTGAATGCTGGTAAGCCGGTGATTGGTTTTCGTACGGCGACTCACGCCTTTAAGGGTGGAGGTAACATGGGCAATATCGGCGCAGGTGAGTGGGGGTTGAAAGTACTTGGAGAGCGCTGGGTGAATCACCATGGCGGTCATAAGACTCAGGGTGCTCGGGGAGTGATTGCGGAAGGCTGTGATGAACATCCGGTTCTTAACTCGGTGAAAGATGTCTTTGGCCCTAGTGATGTTTACGGAGTTCGGCATCTCACAGACAAAGACACGGTGCTGCTTCGTGGGGCGGTGACTCAGTCGCTGGATCCTGCTTCTAAGCCGATTGATGGGCCTAAGAATAGCCCCATGATGCCGCTTGCTTGGTTGCACACATACGAATCGCCTGATGCTAAAACAACTGGTCGCTCGCTCTGCACCACGATGGGAGCTTCAGTGGACTTCCTGAGTGAGGATCTTCGTCGTTTGATCGTAAATGCCAGCTTTCATCTCCTCGACCTTAAGGTTCCTGAGAGGGCAAACGTGGATTTTGTTGATGAGTTCTACCCGAGCTTTTATGGTTTCTGGAGTGGTAAGAGCGCCGAAATCTGGAAAGAGCGTGGTCTAAAGGCTGACGATTTTGGTTTGGCTAAGACTCCAACCGCTCCTCAGCCGAAAGGCACTCCGAAGTGGCCCTTTATGCCCGTCAAAAAATAATGGACTGCCACACTTTTCTTCGTGATTGGTCGCACGCTTCGGCTTCACGGGGCTTTGAAAGCGAGGCGTTTGGCGGGGTCGGGGGCTTTCCTTTGCTAGCCTCGTCAAAGGGCGATCCGTCTCAGCCGTGCATCTATCTTTCATCGGGGATACACGGGGACGAACCTTCGGGACCGCAGGCTCTGTTGGGTCTGCTGAACGAGGGTTTTTTCGATGATCGTTTCCATTGGTTGATTTGTCCGACTCTCAATCCCACCGGTCTTGAGGCTGGCATACGGGAGAATTCGAGGGGGGTTGATCTGAATCGTGATTATTGTCTTTGTGAAAGTGAGGAGGTTTGTTCGCATATTGCTTGGTTAAAAAAGCAGGAAATTCCACAGCTTTTTCTTTCCCTGCATGAGGACTGGGAAAGCTCGGGGTTTTATTACTACGAGATTAATCTCGGGGGCGCTGTATCAGACTACAAAAATCTTCTTGCCGCAGCTAAGCCGTATTTCCCCCCTGAGCCCGAACCTTTAATTGATAATCATAAGGTCACCGAGCCGGGGTGGATTCATCACTCAGAGCATCCAGATCTGCCCGAGGGATGGCCTGAGGCAATTTATTTAGCAAAAATGGGCTGCCCAATTTCGCTCACTTTTGAGACTCCTAGCAGTATGCCATTTCAGAAGAGGGTGGGTTGCCATCAAGCGATGGTTCGTGAGTCGATTCGGTATTGTCTCTTGTGATTTTGGTAATCTTATGCACTTACGAAGATATCATAAATACGGCAATCTGAAGCTATGTCCGCAGAGGAAGAGAAGACTGTTTGGAAAGGGCGCTCGCATCAGATCGTCAATTTCTGCCCTCTGGTTGGCTTGCTTTTAATTATCATTTTGATTTGCGTAGCGTCTTATTTTTGGTCTGGCTGGTTTGGCTTCTTGGCTGTTATTCCTCTTTCTTACTCTGGTTGGCTCTGGCTAGGAACCAAGCTGATGGTTTTCGAATTCACGACCGAGCGGATCCGAATCTAAGAGGGAATCCTTAACCAACAAATTAATGAGGTTGAGCTTTATCGCGTTAAGGACACCCGCATCGTTAAGCCTGTATGGCTTCGAGCCTTCGGGCTTTCGAACATCGTTCTTCAGACGTCGGATCGCTCTCTTCCCGAGGTTAACATTCGTGCCGTTCGGAATGGGATCGAGATACGCGAAAAACTGCGCAAACAAGTTGAAATTCTTCGGGATAAGAAACGGGTTCGTGAGGTTGATTTTGAAAGTAGCGACAATGACGCTGATGGTTTTGAGGCTGGACTGGTATAGCGAGACTTCTTTTATCTGTGCTAAACATCGCAGATGGCTGGGAGGCTTGTTTGTCCGGAGATGCTCTTCCTCAACAGTCTTTTTTAGCCAAGTCTTAAAGAATCCGCCGATCTGCACTTGAAAGGTTGGCTGGGGAAGGTCAGTTACATGGTCATGGGAATCAGCTGGGTGGTCATCGCGACAGTTCTTGCGGCAGCAGGAGGTGTTGTCGGGGTCTTGGCACTCCGTTCGGAGAAGGTGGGCCAGTCAGCCTTAATCTGCATGGCCTTGTCCTTTGGGGCTCAACTCATGGCGCTTGGTTGGCGTGGTGAATTGAGAGGTCAATGTCCGCTGGGCGACCTAGGCGAAATCTGCCTCTTTATGGCTTGGTCGTTAACTTTCTTCTATCTCGTGACTGGGACCACATATCGAGTTTCACTCTTGGGCGTTTTCACGGCCCCTCTCGTATTCCTTTTACAGGTAATTTCACTTGTTCCAGGGGCCTTTGAAAAAAATGTGGTTAGCGTTGAATCGATCGATGCTTGGCGCGAGGCTCACACTTCTCTTTCCGTGCTTTCCTACGGAGCACTAGCCCTTGCCGCAGTTGCTGGGGTCATGTTCTTCGTTTTGGATTATCAACTGAAGGCGCGCAAATTTGGCGGAGGACTGGTTCAAGGGATGCCTTCGATAAGTCGCCTGGTGCAGGCGATGGCTCGTATCGCGGGCGTTGGCTGGTTGATCCTAACCGCTGGTATTGTTGCAGGGCTACTGATGCCAAAAGGAGATTTTGGGATTCACTTGATGGTAGCGACCATCACTTGGGTGCTCTATGCGGTTTTACTCGGAGTTTACTTTGTTCGTGGTCTTCCCGGTCGGCAGTTGGCCACCGGTTTGACCGTTCTTTTTGTCCTGTCACTCGTGGTCTTTGCAAAATTGTGATGAAACTTGTTTGTCTTGGACTCAATCACGAAACCGCGCCTGTTGAGGTTCGGGAGAAATTTGCACTCGCGGATGGAGCTCTTGACCGGGAGACCAAGTCTTTGGTCTCAACCGAGGATGTCCTCGAAGGCGTCGTGCTCTCAACTTGTAATCGGACGGAGTATTATGCAGTGGTTAATGGTGGTAATGGGGTCGCCGAGCTAGAGAATTGGGTCTGTGAACGGCGAGAGTATGCCGGCATAAGAGAAGGTTTTTTTTATCACTACGAATCGAGGGAGGCTGCTGAGCATCTTTGTCGAGTTGCTAGCGGAATGAACTCGATGGTGCTTGGCGAGACGGAGATCTTTGGACAGGTCAAGAAGGCTTATAAGCGTTCCCTTGAAGGTGGGGCAACCAAGTCGGTGCTCAATAAGCTCTTCCAGCGCGCATTTGGAGTTGGGAAAAAGGTCCGGACTCACACAGCCATTCAGGAGGGGGCAACTTCGGTTGCCGGGGCTGCGGTAGAACTAGCCGAAAAAGTTTTTGGACGCTTACAGGGGAGTTCTGTAATGGTAATCGGAGCTGGTGAAATGAGCCGGAAAACAGCGCGGGCTCTGCAGTCGCGTGGGGCTTCTTCTGTGATGGTGACTAATCGATCTTTTGATAAAGCGGCGGATCTTGCCGAAGAGATCGGGGGGCGTGCCGTGCCATTTAGCGGATGGGAAGAGGAGTTGTCTCATTTGGATGTAGTGATCGCCGCGACAGGCGCGCCACACTTTGTCGTGAAGCCCCAGCATGTGGAAGCAGTTCGACGGAAGCGCAAATTCCGCCCACTCATCATGGTCGACATTGCCGTTCCTCGTGACATTGATCCGGAGGTGGGGGAGATCGAGGAAGTTTATCTTTACGACATTGATACCTTGCAAGAAATGGCAGATGAGGCGAGGAAACGTCGTGAGGAACAACTCCGTCTTTGCGAAGAGATCATTCGTGAGGAGATTGACAAGGCTTCCCTACCAGCGGTGAACGATTAAAAAATGAAGATTCTAAAATTGGGAACGCGTGGAAGTGCTCTTGCGCTAAAGCAGGCAGAAATGACTGAGGCTGTGCTGGCAGAGGTTTTTCCGGAGCTAGAGGTGGAGCGGATCATTATCAAAACGACCGGCGACCGCAGGACGGATGTTGCCCTTAAGGAGGTTGCGAAATCCGAGGGGATTTGGGACAAAGGCGTTTTTATAAAGGAGCTGGAGGTCGCTCTTGAAAGTGGGCAAATTGATGTCGCGGTTCATTCGCTGAAGGATCTCCCTACGGTTCTTGAAGACCCATTCCAGCTGCGTGCGGTTCTCGAAAGAGCGCCGGTCGCAGATGCCTGGATTGGTAAAATCCCTTGGAGTGAAGTTAAAAACGGATCGCGTGTTGGAACCAGTTCGGTGCGACGCGAAAGGCAGGTGAAATTTCTTAAACCGGGCGCAAAAGTCGCCGACCTTCGAGGGAACGTGCCAACCCGCATAAAAAAAGCGGCGCTTGATACAGATTACGATGGGATTATTTTGGCGGAAGCCGGCCTGAAGCGTTTGGGCTACCCAACCGAAGGAATGTTTGAAATTGAGCGTCACCCACTTTTTGTGGAGTGCCTAGCCGAGAAGGATTTTTTTCCAGCAGCTGGCCAGGGTGCGGTTGGGCTTGAGATTCGAAGTGGCGATGAAGAAACTGGTATCATCATCGACGCTTTAAATCACGAAGAAACTTGGAACCGTGTCTTCGCGGAGCGCGAGTTTTTGAGGTTGCTTGACGCCGGTTGTTCTACTCCGATTGGCGTATGGTCAACTTTGGAAGGTGAGCATCTTGAAATGGCGGCAAGGGTCTTCCCCGAGGGAAGTGGGATGCCCCGAAAGACGAGTGCAAGTGGCGTAGTGCCTATGGAAGTGGCGTATCAACTTTTTGAAAATCTAAAATGAGCGGATTACAAGAGAAGGGAATTTGTTATCTCGTGGGCGCAGGCCCGGGAGACTTAGGATTAGTCACCTTGAAGGCTAAAGAGTGTATCGAGAGGTGCGATGTGCTGGTCTACGACGCTCTTTCCAGCGCCGAATTGGTGGGCTGGGCTAAGAAAGGATGTGAGTTAATTTTTGCTGGGAAGCGTGCTGCTGATCATGCCATTCCACAGGATCAAATTAACGCAATCATTGTGGAGAAAACTCTTCAGGGTAAAATTGTGACCCGTCTCAAAGGTGGTGATCCCATGATTTTTGGACGGGGTGGCGAGGAGGCTGCCGAGTTAGCCGAGGCTGAAGTGAAGTTTGAAATTGTTCCCGGAATTTCATCGACCATTGCTGGCCCTGCCTACGCGGGAATCCCTGTGACCCATCGGGATCATTGCTCACAGTTAACAATTTTCACTGGTCACGAGGATCCCACGAAAGGGGAGACCTCGCTTGATTTTGAGCATTTGGCTAAAACTCCTGGGACAAAGGTCTTTGTCATGGGAGTTTCTCGCCTCCGTGGAATCTGTGCAGAGTTTATCAAAGGTGGAGCGGCAGCCGAGACACCGATTGCGCTGACGCGTTGGGCGACCACCGGAAAGCATCAGACGGTGCAGGGCACTTTAGAGACCATTGCGGAGGTGGTGGAGGAGAAGAACTTTAAGTCACCGGCTGTGGCTGTGATTGGTAATGTGGTCAAGGAAAGAGAGAAGATTAACTGGTTTGAAACTAAGCCTCTCTTCGGGAAAAGAATCGTGGTGACCCGCACGCGCGAGCAAGCCGGGGGCTTGAGTAAACGATTGGGTGAACTTGGCGCAGATGTCATCGAACTTCCTACGATCCGTATTGAACACCCACAGGATCGGCAGGATTTCGCGGAGTCGGTGGCCGAATCTCACACATACGATTGGCTTGTCTTTACGAGTCCGAATGGAGTGGAAAAATTCTTCGATGCCTTTTACGCGACTTACCAGGATGCGCGGAGTTTGGGGGGCTGCCGGATTGCCGCGATAGGACCCAGCACTGAGGCTAAAATCCGTGAATACCGTTTTGCGGTGGATCTCATGCCGGAGCGGTTTGTCGCGGAAGGGCTATTAGATGCCTTCAAGAATGAGAGTATCGAACATCAAAAGGTTCTCTGGGTAAAAGCCGAGGAAACTCGTGATGTCATCTATGACGGATTGATGGATCAGGGAGCGATCGTTGATTCCTGTCTCGCTTATCGAACTGTTCCTGAAACTTCCGACCCCACCGGGGCAGCCAAGCAGTTACGTGAAGAAGGTGCTGATATGATTACCTTTACAAGTGGGTCGACGGTTACAAACTTCTTCAAAATGGATATCGATTGGCCCGATCAATGTGAAGCTGCCTGTATTGGCCCAGTGACTCACAAGACCTTCAAATCTCACTGCGAAGCGGCATCAATTGAATCTGAAAAGCACGATATTGATGGCCTTGTTCAAGCGATCTTAAACCATTTTGGCAAGTGAGGCTTCGACAAAAAAGCCGATCATACTTAAGCGGATTCTTGAAATTAGAATGAGATCAGATTTTTAGTAGCTGACGATCTCGCCTTCATTGAAGAAGCGCTCGAGCTCTGCTTCAGCAGCTTCAGTGCTGTCGGAAGCGTGGCAAATGTTGCGCATCTTAGAGTCCTCGACTTTCTCGCCAAAGTCTCCGCGGATCGTGCCGGCGGCGGCTTCTTTTGAATCGGTTGGTCCGAGGAGATCGCGGACGCGGGTAATAACGTTATCTCCGCTGAGGGCAAGAGCCACGACAGGAGTTTCCTGCATAAAGCCGCGCACGGATGGGAAGAAGGGCATTTCTGCAATGTGGGCGTAGTGCTCGGCGAGAATCTCGTCGGAAAGAGACATCATTTTGATACCGCGGATTTTGAATCCCTCGGCCTGGTAGCGGGCGAGGACAGTGCCAACGAGGTCCTGTTTAATCGCGTCGGGTTTGAAGAGAATCAATGTCGTTTCTTGTGCCATGTCGCTGCGGGACTACGCAACTGGTTGGTTGGTGTCAAACCCGATGTGGAACTGGTTGACGAAATCAACGCTAAATAAAAGATCCTAGGCTGAGATTTTTGACTTTGTCATTCTCTCAAAATAGGTCTCGCAGCTTAGATTTTATTTGTCCTCTGCGTAGGAGGGGTGAATCTAGAGGATTGATCCAGGGGAGTAGTTGGAAGCTTCCGGGTGAGTCGCTTTTAGAGCGTTGATTTGCTCATCAAAATGGGCGATTTGAACCTTAGCTTGTCCGACATTATCTCGGCCTTGTGCGAGGATTTGAGAGAGAGATTCGGCATTCAGTGGGAGTCGGGCGTCTTCTTCGAGTCGTTTCAGAAGATTGTTTTCGCTCGCCTTGCCATTTCTAAGATCGTGAACGGTTGCGACGGCGTGTTCCTTGATTGCTTCGTGCGCAGTCTCGCGACCTACGCCCGCTTTCACGGCTTCCATCATGATCGTTGTCGTGAGAAGGAAGGGGAGGTAATGGGTGTTTTCTTTTTCAATAACGGCAGGGTAGGCATCCATCTGACCAAGGATGGTGAGGAAGGTTTCGTAAAGTCCGTCAATCGCGTAAAAGGCGTCAGGAAGCATGACCCGTCGCACGACAGAGCATGAGACATCTCCCTCGTTCCACTGATCGCCGGCGAGGTTTGAGGCCATGGTGAGATGGCCTTTGAGGATGGTGTGGAAGCCGTTGACTCGCTCGCAGGACCGCGAATTCATCTTGTGTGGCATAGCAGATGAACCGGTCTGACCCTTAGCGAAACCTTCTGATGCGGTTTCATGACCTGCCATGAGGCGGAGAGTTTTTGCGAAAGAGGATGGCCCCGAGGCCAGGTCGACCAAGGCACTTATAACCCGGAAATCGAGCGATCGCGGATAGACTTGCCCGACATTGGTCCAGGCTTTTGGCAAGCCAAGGTGGACCCTGACCTGTTCGTCTAATTCGGCGACCTTAGTAGTATCTCCGTTAAAAAGAGAAACCTGATCCATCTGAGTGCCCACTGCACCTTTTAGGCCCCGGACTGGATAGGATTGGAGAATGAAATCAAGGTTATGATAGGCACTGAGAACCTCCTCGCCGAACATCGAGATTCGCTTGCCAAAGGTGGTTGGCTGCGCTGCGACATTGTGGGTGCGAGCCGTAATCATGAGCTCGGACCATTGATTAGCTCGCTTGGAAAGGCGGGCCAGAACTGCCACTGATTTATCACGCATGGCCTCGAGTGACCGGTAAACCTGAAGCTGTTCAACATTCTCGGTAAGATCTCGGGAGGTCATCCCTTTGTGGATATGCTCGTGGCCTGCGAGGTCGTTGAATTCTTCGATTCGGGCCTTCACATCGTGACGGGTGAGTCGTTCCCGCTCGTCGATGGAGGCTAGGTTGATCTGATCCTTGACTGATTCGTAGGCAGCAATGGCCTCTTCTGGAATATCGAGGCCGAGATTTTGCTGCCCCTTCATGACCGCGATCCAGAAGTCACGCTCAAGAATGATCCTGCCTTCAGGTGACCAGATTTCGCGGATTTTGGCTGCGGCATATCGTTCGGCGAGGACGTTTGGGATCATGCGCGAGGAAAGCCGTAAATGACTCAATTTGAAACACTAAATCAACCTTAGCGAGAGAAGTCCTCGATCTGAGCGACCTCATTGACTCGCTGATTGCCCAAAGCTTGGGCATTTTCTCGGTTTGAGCAATCGCTTTTCCGGCGTCGGATTATGCACGACTAGTGAAGCTCAAAGGATTTTATCAAGGGCGGCTATCAATTCTGACCGTAATGCTAATCCTTTTCGGTACAGGCTGGTTTGTTCTCGCTCATATTCTCGTCGGCCTTCCGTAGTTTCGATGGGAATCGGAGGGTAGCCGTAGTCCGAAAGGTCGTAAGGTGAGGCGCGCATATCGATGCTCCGGGCCTCGATCGTAAAGAAGAGGGTTTTACGAAGGAGGTCGGACGAAATCCAAGGGGAGCTTTTGTAGGCCCATTTATAAAGATCCATATTGGCGTGGATGCAGCCTGGCTGTTCATGATCTTCCCGCGTTAGGAGAGTCGGAGTGAATCGATTAAGTGGAACGGTATCTGGTGCAAAAAATCGAAAGGCATCAAAATGTGAACAGCAGAGGGGCCGACCCGAAACCAGCTCGTCGATTTCAGATTGCGGCAGTCGAAGTGGAGCGCTCTCGCGATGCCGGACGTCGGAGCCGGAGTAGACCATGGCCCATTCGTGGAGCCCGTGGCATGAAAAGTTAGGGGGGCGGGACTGAGTGAGAGCCAGTAAGCGATGAATCCGCTGCATTCGTTCCCGGGCTTTGGAGGTGAGTTTTTTTGAATCAATCCACGCGATACCGCCCTCTTGGTGGTAATGTTTCTCTGGCAGGTCGATCGTTTGATTGATTTCGAGGGGAACCGCAAATCCAGGATGCCACCTTTCGAGCCGGCCCAAAGGGAATGAATAATAGGTATGTAAAAAGTCGTAGACCGGGTGTTTTTCGCCTCTTGATTTTCGGGCACGCATTGGGATTGTGATCTGCTCCACTTCTTGGCGGTGGCGCTCTGCTGATTCTTGCCACTGGGAGAGCGAGAGAGGGGCAGGGGATTGAACCGGAATGGGCATGGACGACGCTGTCTTAGCGAATCAATACAATTTTGCCAAATAATCCTTGAAGTCTTCGTCGGATCGACCTAGCTTCCGCCCGCCTCGAAAGGGGTGGTTACAAAATCGCGGGATGGAGCAGCCAGGTAGCTCGTCAGGCTCATAACCTGAAGGTCGTAGGTTCAAATCCTACTCCCGTAACCAATGAAAGCCCCTCACTCATAACGAGTTAGGGGCTTTCGCCTTTTTTGGGTGGAGCATATCACATACCGTCAAAATGTCCCAAAATGCAGGTTTTAGCAGTATCTATTGCACGGTTTGTTGCACGGTAATTTAATACATGACCGATTGAAGATAGCGTCGGAAGCCTGCTGTTTAGGCGGGTGGCTCTGTAGGCAATGACTCTAGTTTACAAGATCAAACAGACGGCAAAACAAAGCCCGAATCTGCTAGCTCAGCAGCCTCAATAACGATGCTCCTAAAGAGCCTCCGCTGTTGGTCAAACACCTCAATTTTTCCACCCCTATCACGGGCATCCCAACGGGCGTAATCAGCGGCATCCCGGGCGGTTGTATATCTTAGGCAACCTTTTGCACCCACCGGGCCAGTCAGCAGCCATGAGCCACGGGAAGGCTCGTATTCGACTCGGTAGGTTGGAACGGGTGGTTGGGGCATCCTAGAAATCCTTCTCGTCTTCCTTTGCCTTCTTTTCCAGCTCTCTCTATTGGGCTGCTCTCTTTTTATCCAATTTCTCATCTTCTTCCACCCACGATTTGGAGCGGTAAAGTAAATGAACGAAATTTGATGCGGTTTTTCCTTCGGTTAGTTCGATTACCTAAACATCCCCTTAGCCTCATCTAGATTCTCAACCTCTATGCCTTCAATGTTCCAGTATTTCGCGGAAACTTTTTTCCCCTTCTTGTAGGTTCCTTCAAACATCTTCTGGCCGTTCTCGCTGTGCCACCCCGTCCAGAGGCCCTCCCATTTGCCGTCCTTGTAGGTTCCTTCCAACACCTTTCGGGTCCTATGAAGACCTGAAGGACCAGGAACCCCATAAGTGGAAGAAATACTATGGGGGCCGCTATAGCCGCGGGAGTTCCAGGGGTTTTGAAACGTCATCTTTTTCTGGTCGCTCCACCCCGAATAGGCCCTTGGGGTAGGCAGAGATGGCATGCCATACATGTGAGACATACCCTTTTTTTGCCAAAAGGGTCTAGGGAAGGCCCCCGGGCCGTCATAGACACAGCCTGACACAAGGCCCGATATTAGAAATACGCTTACGAGATACCTTGGTTTCATACTGCTAGGAATTTGCTTTTGGAGGTCAGATCAGTGCTAGAGGCCGGCTTTGTGTCACATAGAAACTCTGGGCGAAGGGCAAGGTTAGGACTTGGGACAAACCTGAAAACCTAAAGAGATCTCTCGTGATCAGTCGTTTTGATGACACAAAATTTGGCGTTATCGCGCAATTAACACATGGAGCCTTCTTTTTGGTATTCCCTAAAAATTAAAACGTAATGAACAATATGAAAAATCTATTCAAAAAAATCACGAGCAAACTGGTATTTGCTATCGCACTGGGTTGCTTAAGTCAGACGGTGAAAGCAGAACCATTTCATTGGAACGGTTTTGACCTTAAGTTATCGCCTAAAAATGTTGGACCACTTTTAGCCTTACTTGATGAAACCTTTGCAGATCCAGATAAACAATTTAAGGTAACTTTGAGTGAAACAATATTCTCAGACGATGATGTGACCCATAATCTCACGGTATCATCTGCTGATGTCGAAGCAATTAGCGCATTGATGTCTGATGAATTTAAAGATGGCAGAGAGCAATTCATGGCAAATCTTTATCAGTTGGCAGAAGTTAAATCCAAATATACTGGAGTTAGGACTTTCACCACAAACATACCCAAAAAGGGTTCTGATGCCAAAAAAGCAGGCAGTTACTTTGGGCATTGGGAAATTGAAATAAAAGCCGCTGATGCTCCCCAATTTATTGAATCTTTTAAGAACGTGGTATCAGCGACAAAAGATCTTAGAACCAACCATATCTTAGGTATGGGGATGTTTCAATTTGGCAAAGGAAAATCAACTCATTATATCCTTCACTCATTCAACTCATATTCTGATCTCAAAAAAGGTTTAGAAGCATACAGCCAAAAAGAAGCTATGGCTGTTCATTTCAAAACAATAAAAGAGATAGCGACTCCGGCTGGAAGCCAGGTCACTAAGATTATTAAACAGTGGTAAACACTAACTAGCTAATAAACCAATTTCAAAGACCCGCTGGCTAAGTGCTTTGCGGGTTTTTTGTGTCAAAGGTCAATTAGGGTTTTGCAGGGGCCTCTGGCGGCTTGCTTGCCGACGGGGTGTCTTTGCATCCCGTGAGGATAAAGAGGCTTAGAAATAGCAGTAGCGTGCGCATGGTGGGAGCGTTCAGGAAGTGACGCTAAAAAGCCTAACACGCGCAAGGCTTATTGTTTTGCCTTTTCCATCGAATCAACCTCTTCACCTTTGCTGTTCCAAAACTGGCGAGAGATAGATTTGCCACCTTTCGCAGTCCCTTGAGCCATCTTTTTTCCGTTCTTATGCCAAAGAGTCAATGTTCCGTCCATCTGCCCATCTTTCCAGTTGGATTCCTGCTCTTTCAATTGTATTATCCTCTACTACTACTTGTGATTTCTTACAGGAGATTAGGACTGGAGCTATTACTATAGCGGCAGTTGCTAGAAGGTGAGATGTTTTCATATTCGTGTTTGATTGTGACGAGATAAACTTCCGCGAGACATTACAATCCAAAGAGGACTTTATAACGAAGTGAACACGGCTTACCCCTTCATGGGTGCTAGAGGCCGGCTTTGTGTCACTAGAAGTGGTTTGCTTTGAAGTCGTAATTAGAACTGGGTGAGAGTAATATTTTTTTACTTTGTTAAAGTCGAGGTGTTAGCCATTCTCGATAGGTAATGAAAGAAAGAGATCTGCCAGGGGATCTGAAAAACGCAGTTTGCTGCCTTAAATGCAGGAAGGTTGGAGTTGACGCGATCAGAAAAAAGATGCCGGGTCTTTCTAGGGGGTATGACAGATGCAAAATCTGTAAGTCCTACGCTTATAGATATATTGAAATTACAACGTCTCCGATCATCTTTGTGGTCTTAACTGTCATGGTTATATGGGTGATGCCTGTATCCGAAGACGGGAGTCGTCCGATCGTTGTTATTGGAATTTGGATCTCGATTATGTGCGGAGTTTACCTAAATAATCTGAGTAAAAGGAAAAAGATAAGACGGCTACTTAAAGAACATATGCGTAAAGATATCCTTTATGGGGAACAGTCTTAGTTAGCGTGACAAGAATGCTCTCCTTTCCTTTACTGACTACTAGCAATTTTCTTTTAGCGGGAGGGCCTTGAAGCCCCATTTGGACCGGAGCGGAGGGGCAGCTTCCGCTTTCAATTCTTCAGCCGTCTTGCCTCCGTGCTTGCGGAGGAGGGCGACGATTTCCTTTTCGCTATTCCTTACGGCTTGGTCCAGTGGTGTTTTACCACCGTTGTCTTGGGCGTTAACCTTCGCGCCTTTTCCCAGAAGCATACCGACGATTTCCAAGTAATTCTCATTCAGCTCGGCCTCAGAAACTGTTCTTCCCCCAAGGTGTTTTCTCATGGTCACGGATTGCCATGCCGCTCGATGCAAGGGGGTGTAGCCCCACTTATTATTCTTCACGTTCACCTCCGCTCCCTTGGAGATCAGGAACTCGACGACTTTCGGATGGCCCTGTTCTGCGGCAAGGTAGAGGGGAGTTGAGTAAGTTGGGTCCTCGGCATCCAGATCCGCCCCGCGGGAGATCAGGATTATAGCGATTTCCAGATGGCCATAATAAGTGGCCCAATGCAAGGCGGTGTATTGCAGGCGTTGCTTGTCCGCATTCCTGACGTTAACGTCCGTCCCGGCATCGAGTAAATTCCTGACCCTGTCGGCATCACCCTCCCTTGCCGCCTTGTGAAGGTTAGGAGTGCAACCGACGAGTGCAAAGGTTGTGATTATTGAGAGCAGGATTTTTTCTATTTTCATTTGAGGGTGTTTTTCTTCGGAAGATTGGTTTTATGAAGGCTTGGCCAGAGTAGCATTCCTTTGCCTGCTTCAGGCTTGTGGCACGGAAAAAAATTTGTCTGTTTCGACCATTTCTTTTCCGACAGATCGCTCTTTACAGTCTTATGTAGAGGGAAAAGCTTCCAGACGTCCTTCTTCTCACTGACTGACTGATTGCTAGGAAATTGCTTTTGGCGGGAGGGCTTTGAAGGCGCCTTTGGACCGGAGCAGAGGGGGGCGAAAGGGGGTTGTTAAAACCGGCTTCTCTTCGCCAAGGTCTATGGAGAGATCGTCAAGGAACCAAACGACTGCTAGGAATTTGCTTTTAGCGAAAAGGCCGTGAAGAGCGGAATTGGGTGGAGTTCATGGGGGAGAAAGGGGGGTGGCTACGCCAAAATCTCCTTTACGATTTTTCCGTGGACGTCGGTCAGGCGGATGTCCCGGCCACTGAAGCGGTAGGTCAGCTTTTCGTGGTTGATCCCGAGCAGGTGCAAGATGGTTGCATGCAGATCGTGTATCTGCAGGGGATTTTCGACCGCCCGGTAGCCCCATTCGTCGGTAGCCCCAAATGTAACGCCGGGCTTCACGCCTCCCCCGGCCATCCAAAGACTGAATCCGTATTCGTTGTGGTCCCGCCCTTTGCCACCCTGGGCAAAGGGCGTCCGTCCGAACTCCCCGGTCCAAACCACTAGGGTTTCATCGAGCAGACCGCGTGATTTTAAATCGCGAATCAAGCCGGCGATCGGCTGGTCCACCGCGCGCGCGTTTGTACTGTGATTCGTCACGAGGTCGTTGTGGGCATCCCAGCGCTGGTAGCCATTCACCATGGGGATGGTCAGTTCGACGAAGCGAACACCCCGCTCGATCAGCCGCCGGGCGATCAGGCACTCCCTCGCATAGGTCTGGGTGTGTTTGTATTCGGCATCGAAGCCGTAAAGCTTTTTCGTGGCTTCGGTTTCGCGGTCCAGCGACATCACCTCCGGGATGGCCAGTTGCATCCGGGCTGCCAGCTCATGATTGGCAATCGCCGATTCCAGAGCCTCAACGCCCCCGGCGGTGCCCCGGTTCAGCTGCTGCGCCAGGCGACGTTTGATCTCCTGGGCCTGGGCGATTTTCTCATTTGGCTTCACATTGGCGAGCGGGGTGCCGATGGCGTTCAAGAGATTTCCGCGGTGCGTCGCCGGCAGGAATCCATTGGAAAAATTATCGAGGCCGCCGGAGGGAATCTGGCCGCCGTTGAGTACGACATAGCCCGGAAAATTTTCGTTTTCGCTTCCCAGGCCGTAGGAGGCCCATGCGCCCATGCTGGGCCGTCCCTTGCAGGCCCAATCCGCTGTGCAGATAGTAACAGGCACTGGTGTGCTCGGGGAAGTTGGAGGTCATCGATCGAATGATCGCCAGCTCGTCGGCCAGTTCGGCCACATGCGGAAACAGATCACTGATCCAGGCCCCGCATTGTCCGCGCTGTTTGAACGTCCCAGGGAGACTTCATCACTTTGCCGACATTCCCGAACTGGGTAGCTTCGATTTCACCGATAGCCTTGCGAGGATCCTCGCCGTGGTGCTTGGCCAAAAGCGGCTTGTAGTCAAACGAATCCACCTGGGAAACGCCGCCCTCCATGAACAGGAAAATGACGTTCTTCGCGCGTGCCGGGAAATGTGGATTCACGGGCGCGCCATACAAGCCGGACAGGGCCAGGCCGCCAAAACCGAGCGAAGAATTCCGCAAGAGTTCGCGGCGAGTGAGGAGGGGATGGTTCATTTCAGGTAGGTAAAGTCCGTCATGCTGTAAAACGAATGGCAGAGGTCTCGCCAAGCCTCGTGGCTGTTGGGATCGCCCCCATACAAGCCGGCAAACGCGGTGAGTGCTTCGAGGCAGGCGGCCAACTCATGGTCACTCGGCGGGCGGGTAAAGGCCTCGGCATACATTTGGTGAATGCGTTTCGGGGCTGAGGGTTTTTCTTGGACTATCCGTTTCGCCCAAATACCGCTCTGTTGGTATAAAAAGGGATCGTTCATCAAGGCCAGTGACTGGGCGGCCACGTTCGTGACATTCCGCTTGCCTACGGTGGTGAAGGGGCTGGGGAAATCGAAGGCCAGCATGAAGGTGGGTAGAAAATTGCGCCGGAGCGCGGTATAGATCGATCGCCGACCGGCACCATCCAGCGGCCCGCTCTGTGTCGGACTGCCGCGGCCGATGACGAATTCGGTCAGGTGCACCAAAACCGGCTCTCCCCCGACCGTCCTGTCCAGCCGGCCGGAAATGGCGAGCGCCGAATCACGAATGACCTCCGCTTCGAGCCGTCTTACCGGCATGCGGTGCAGCCAGCGATTCTCCGGATCCTGATCCGCATACGCGGGATCTGCGGCCGTACTGGACATGCCGAAGGTCCGGCTCAGCACGATTCGCTCGATGATCGACTTGATTGAATACGCGTGGGTATCTGCGAACTCAACGGCCAAGTAATCGAGCAACTCCGGATGACTTGGCCGCTCGCCCAGCCAGCCAAAGTTATCCGGCGTAGGGACAATCCCGCGACCGAAAAGCTGATGCCAGATGCGATTGACCATGACCCGAGAGGTCAGCGGATGTTCGGGGGCAGTGAGCTGTCGGGCGAGCTCCAGGCGTCCGGGGCTCAGACCGTCCATCGGAGCCATCGCAAGAAGTTCGGGCAGGTTTCGACCCACGCGCTCTCCAGGCGATTCGGGACGGCCCCGATCGAGCAAATGCTCATCCACCCCGGTGCCTGCCCACCAGCCGACGGCCAGCCGTGATTCCCATCGCGCTTCTTTCTCCAGACCATCGAGCGCCGAATGCCAGCTCTTGATCGACTCGCCGGGAAGCTTTATTTTACCCGACTCGACCAACCAGGCGACATGAGGCACATGCCGGGCTTCTAACTCGCCGTCCATCAGATCATCGAGCGCCCGGTATAGCTCCTCTCGCGGAACCTGCTTCTTCTCTCCTGGAAGGTGACCGGGTGTTCCGCCATCAATGACCTGGAGTATTTCCAAGGGAGCATCCCCAATCGGAGAAAATTCGAAGTGCACGCGCTGGCCTGCATAGTGCCTGAGATCGTGCGTAATCCAACGTGGTGTGTCGCCGTTTGCCTCCACCGTCCGCATCAGGGTTGTGTGCAGGGGACCGGTAAACAACGCCTGGCTGACCGCGGCATACACCTTTGCCTTCCCCCTGATCAGGTAATGAACCTGACCTGATGCCAGGGTAACGGTCGGGGTGCGAATAGTTTTACCAGCACGCGCCAAGCCATCCAAGGCTCCGGGATCGTTTTCACTATTTACATTCTTGAGCCCGTCCCAAAAGGCATCACGGATCGCTCCGCCATGACGAGACAGTGCGAGTGGTTGATCCAGGTGAAGCTTGGGGGCGGAATGGGCGGCATTTGTATTGAGCGCTTTCAAATTCGCCCCCGGGGCAAAATGCCAGAGATTGGCCAGGGAAACGGTTTTCTCCCCCAACTGCAAAGAGAGTTGGTCGGGTTTCCCTGCGATGCCTCCCGGATGACCGTGGTCCATGACCCGAACCGCTATCGTATTCTTACCCGGTTTCAGGAGACCCGCAGGAACTGGATACTTCCGTAAGGTGTAATGGTGACCGGGATTCTCGTAGCCTCCCACACGCGTGCCATTAACCCATGTGACGTCCATGTCGTCGATTTGACCGAGGTGCAAAATCGCTTTTGACGCGGCCTGCCCGGCGGACAGTTCGATGGTTTTGCGAAACCAGACTACGCCATCGTAATCGGGTAACCCGGCGTTTTCAAAATGACCGGGAAGCTTCATCGTTTTCCACGTGCCGTGATCAAATGTCGGCTTGGCCCAGGCCTCTCCCTGGGAACCCGGATCAACGGCCACGATCAAACGCGTCCAGTGAGGCAAAGGGACGGAGGTTTGCTTTGTGACTAACATCAACTGGCCCGGTAGAATTGATGACGAGCCAAAAGTCGGACCGTCCACCAGCCAGGCTGTCGGTCCGTGGGTATAGTCCGCTACGACCTGATGCTCACCTTCCACGGGAAACGTGGAAGAGGTCTTAAGCTCGACCGCCGCGTGCTCACCCAGCGCATCGACCACGGGCCGTGCTGCCTTGGCAAATGCTTTCGTGATCATCGGCATATGCAAGCGACGCATGCGCGCCAGCTTCTCTACGACCGCTTTGTTTTGCTCCATCGACTCAAACCGTGCCTGGCGATAACTGGAACTGAGAACGAATCCAGCCATGGCATAGTAGTCACTTTGGCGGATCGCATCGAACTTGTGGTCGTGACAGCGGGCACAGGCCACGGTCAAACCGAGGAAAGCCTTGCTCAAGACATCGACCTTGTTGTCGATGCGGTCACATTCGTCCAGACGAAGATCTACCGCGGTACTGTTTTCCTCGCCAAAGAAAGGCCAGGCAGTGGCGAGGATCGATTCGTTGGCACCCGTTTCCGGATGCCGCCGCGGGGTTTCCAAGAGGTCGCCGGCGAGGTGCTCTTGGACTAAAGCATCATAGGGTAGATCCGCATTGAAGGCGCGAACCAGATAGTCACGATACCGGTAGGCATTGGGCAGAATGGCATCCCCTTCATGCCCGCGCGATTCCGCGTAGCGCACGAGGTCCATCCAATGACGTGCCCAGCGTTCCCCGTAGTGCGGGGAATCCAGTAGATTGCCGACAAGGGTTCGTTTTCGATCCTTGGAAGCGTCTTTGAGGAAGGCCTGGACGTCCTCCGGCTTCGGCGGCAAACCGGTGATGGCAAAGTGCGCGCGCCGCATCCACCGCCGATCATTGGCGGGCTCAGCCGGGCGTAGCTGCCCGCCTTCCAACTTTTGGAGAACAAAACGATCGATCGGATCCGTTGGCCATGCCAGATTCTGGACTTTGGGCGGCTCGACCGCTTGAGGCGATTGCCAGATCCAGGGCAGACGGTCGCGAAATTGCTCGAAGTCGAATTTCTGGCTGGCGAAGGCCGCACTTGCCACGATGCTGAAGAAGGGGACTAGAAGGAGACGACACATCGTTTCTTGGTCTATACTCTCTGCCCTCCTCATGATCGATCATATTTGTCGAGATTCGGGGAACTGCACTCAGGGGCGTCGCAGCACGAAATCCAATCGGAAGGTCGTGAGGCGTTTGTTACTGCTAGGAAATTGCTTTTGGCGGGAGGGCTTGAAGGCGCATTTGGACCGGAGCGGAGGGGGTGAAAGGGGGTTGGTCGGCCAAGAGGTCTTCGAAGATTTTATAGGCTTCTTGTATTTTCATTGTCTTCTCCTAGTTAGTGGCGGAAAGCACAAATCATTACACCTTGACCCGTATTCTTTTATTTTTATTTTTCTGGCCCTAATCTGTCGAGATCACGAAATAAGCAAGGGGCAGTGACTGCTCTGGCCTTGTAACCAATCGCACGGAGGTGGTTTGCGGTCCAAGCGTTGCAAGTATTGGGGAAGAAAAAGCGTGCCCGACCACGGTAGAATTGGCTCGCCCCGTAACGTCCGGGACCAAGAGGCAGGAGGCGTCCCTTACCATCACGCGCAAATTGAAGCGAAAGTCGCCGGACGAGAATTTGCCTTTGTTGGTTCGTGAGATGAAAGAGGTGAGCGGGCGCATATGCGTAGTCGAGGTGAAGGGGACGGTTGCTTGTGACGACATGCATCACGCTGGGAGTGGGGTAGGCCAAGGCGCGGAAGGCGAGGGGAAAGGTCACGATCTCGTTGCGATAGAAGCCCTCATCACCCCAGCCAAACTCAAGCCAATCTCCGGTCAACTGAGTGGTAATCTCGGGGAGCACGTTCTCCAGGGCCTTGCGAGGGAGGACGAGGCCGGTGTGTTGCCCGTGCGAAAAGACCAGCAGGGGAGTGCGCTCAGCGTGTTCCGAAATCGCGAACGGAGGATGCGGGTTGGTGCGGGGCGCGGTCGAAATGGAGCACGAGGTGAGCGGAAGAGCCGCAAGCCCAAGAGCAAAGAGGTAACGCATTCCGAAATATGAGCGAGAAGCAACGGCTCTACTGCTAGGAATTTGCTTTTAGCGGAAAGGCCGTGAAGAGCGGAATTGGGTGGAGTTCATGGGGGAGAAAGGGGGTTGTGTTTAGAGAACGCAGTCGATAGGGAGACAAAAAGCGCAAAAGCAAGTAGTGGTGTCTTGGATACGAGACGTGCTTGTTTCATGATTGGGCTAATTACTGTGTCTTCTCCTCTGCCTAACGTCACCCATCAGGCGCGCCATTTGGCGTCACCTGCATGGAATTGTTCGGACTTATTTTTGTTTCCGACTGCTTTTTTCTGCTAGGAATTTGCTTTTGGCGGGAAAGGGTTGAAGTCGCACTTGGACAGGAGCGGAGGGGGTGAAAAGGGGGGTGACTCATCCTTGGCAAAGACGCCCGTGTCCATGAAATGTCCGTATTGCGTTGTTCATTCCTGTGTGCGGCGAAATGGAGAGAAGTTCATCATTGCTTTGAGTAAGTAACCTGCCACGGATTAACAACGTCCTATTATGTCCCTTTTTGAAAACTACACGAACACCAGCGAGAACTATGATCTTACCAGGCAACCGGTCGGTTTGGAATTAATATTCGGAGCCTTGGCCTGCGGTTCCAGGCCCCTCGGCGAGCAAACCGTCCTCGACGCCGGATGTGGGACGGGCAACTACCTGCCTGCCCTCGCCAGCAAAGTGGCACGAGTGGAAGGCGTGGAACTCAACCCGGGTATGCTGGAAACCGCGCGGACGAAGATGGTGAATCATCAGGAGGTGACACTGCAACAGGGTTCCGTCCTCGAGCTACCTATTGAATCAGGGTCCTGCGATGGGGTGGTGGTGAACTATGTGCTCCACCATCTGGAGGATGGATCTGATGAGAGCTTCGCCGCGACACGAAGCTCGGTTGCCGAGTTCTCACGGGTCCTTGCACCGGGCGGGACCTTGGTGATCCAAACTTGCTACCACGAGCAATACCGTCAGGGCTATTGGTATTCTGCACTCATCCCCGATGCGATCGACCGACTGGTCAAGCGGTTCATTCCCCTAGACCTTATAGAGCAGGGCATAAGCGAGTCCGGTCTGGAACCGGGTGGCCGCCTGGTCTCCCTTGACGAAGTGCTGCAGGGAGAAACCTACCTCGATCCACTCGGGCCGACACGGAAGGAGTGGCGTGATGGTGACTCCAGCTGGGCCCTCGTCGAGCCGGAGGAATTGGAAAACGTGAATGCCGAAATCGAACGCATGCGGGAGGATGAATCGTTGCCCGTGTTCCTCGCCGAACGAGAAGAACGCCGCCGGCAGCACGGACAGGCAACCTTCGTCATTGGCAGGAAGCCTTTGTCGTAGTGCTTCGCGGAGATCGTGGAGCTTTGACCCGGTGGCTGACTGGCGCTCCGTCGTGGGTGCTGGTGGTGTTTGCCATCGGCACGTCCTTCTCGACCTACTTCTGCATGTACGCCTTTCGCAAGCCGTTCTCAGCTGCCCAGTACGAGGGACTTGCACTGTTTGGGACACAGGTTGAACTGAAGACGGCATTCGTGATCAGCCAGGTCATCGGATACGCCTTGTCCAAGTATTTGGGCATCAAGTTCTGCTCGGAGATGACGCGCGGCAGGAGGCTCGCCATGCTCATCGGACTGGTGACCGTCGCCGAAATCGCGCTGTTGCTCTTCGCGGTGCTATCCCCGCAACTCAAGATCCTGGCCCTCTTTGCAAACGGTCTCCCCCTGGGAATGGTCTGGGGTTTGGTTGTCTGGTACCTTGAGGGGCGCCGGACCTCGGAGCTCCTTCTCGCGGGCCTCTCCTGTTCCTTTATCCTCGCAAGCGGTGTCGTGAAGGATGTCGGTCGCTGGCTCATGGACCACCATGGAGTATCAGAGTTCTGGATGCCGTTTACCACCGGTCTGATATTCCTCATACCCTTTGTTGTCTCGACGCTCCTACTCGATCAGCTCCCAGACCCGGACGCCGACGACGAGGAGGAGCGAAGTCCCCGGGAGCCGATGGACGGAGCCCCACCGTATCAGCTTCCTCAGACGTTTCTTCCTACCGCTGACGATGCTGTTCTTTGCCTACATTTTCCTCACCGCCTTCCGCGATTACAGAGACAACTACGGAGTCGAGATATTCTCCGAGCTGGGCTACGGCGAGAAACCGGGTATTTTTTCCAAGAGTGAGACTTGGGTGGCCTTTGGGGTTCTCGTCCCTCTCGCGCTCCTCTTCTGTATCCGCGATAATTTTTTCGGCCTGCTCGCTGCTTTATCCCTGATGATCTTCGGTGCCGTTTCGCTGGGGGTAAGCACTCTTTTATTCGACCGCGGCGCAATCAACGGCCTCACCTGGATGATCCTCATCGGAATTGGCTCCTACCTTGCTTACGTGCCTTACGGCTCGATCCTGTTTGATCGGATAATCGCCAAAGCTAATGTGATCGGAACAGCGGTTTTTGCCATCTATGTCGCCGACGCCCTCGGCTACACCGGATCGGTGGCGATTCTCTTGTTCAAAGATCTAGTCGTAGGCGAGGCCACTCGCCTGGAATTTTTCCGCTCCTTCACCTATATCCTTTCGATCGGATCGGCCGGGCTCATTCTGGCCAGTGCCTTCCTAATCCTAAGGAGTGACCGGACCCGGAATCGACCCACCTGAAACAGCGCCTCACTGGCCAAAGATGACCGCTCAGGCGAGTTTCCAATGAGCCTGGCGCAGTAACGCAAACTTGGTCTTGGCTGTTTTTTCACTGAATTGCTAGGAAATTGCTTTTGGTGGGACGGCTTTGAAGCTGCTTTTAGACCGGATAAGGAGAGACAAAATTATGATCTGGGGCAAACCTCAAAATCAAAAAAGATCTCTCGTTATCAGTCATTTTGATGGCACAAAATTTGATGTTATTGCGCCTAACCAAATGGAGTCATTTTTTGGTTTTCCCCAAAAAGTAAAACGTAATGAACAATATGAAAAAACTAATTCTCTCGGTGCTGCCGATTCTAACGTCCTTTAATGCTTACGCAGATGATCATGAAGAGGCAAAAGTCAAACATGCCGAACACATCCAGGGTACCTGGAAACGCACATGGATTTCACCAGATGGAAATCCTGTATCCATGACTAAAGTAATCAAGGCGGATGAGGAAGATAATCACTTCATTGAAACAATAACGACCTCAGAAGAAGGAACTGAAATTCTCAATAAGGTTGAAAAGGATCAGGTTAAATCAAAATGGGAAATCCTCTTCAAAGTAGAACCAGTTACTGGTAAGATACTTAAATTCACATCAATCAAAAGACGTGGCTTTAATATGAAGGATTCCAAATGGAATGACTGGAAAGAGGCAGGATTTCATTACCTTTTCCAGGTTGACGAATTCTACTGGAACGAAGTTATGAAGGATCTTGATAACAGTACAAAGAGGAGATTTTCAAGAGTCACTAGTAGTATTGAAGATCAACCCTATCATGAATTAGCGAAGCGTAAACTTTCGATACTTAAGCCAATGCTCGGGAAGTGGGAAGGTTCAGTAGAACAGGTTGGAGTCAAAGCCTACGGAATCCCTGCCCATACACAAAAAATAAAACACGTCGTCTCCCTTAATGAAAATGGAACTATTATGATCTGGCAATGGCAGTCGCAAAACTTCGATGTTTTCGGAGCGCAAAGTTACAATTCTACTAAAGGTGCGATTGTTAAGACCTATCATACTTCTTCAGGTGTTCAAATTTCTGGGACGCTCATTTCGTCAAGTGATAACAAGTTTCTTTGGGAGCGTAGTGGCGATACCCCAAATGGTTTGGTTTACGAAAAATGTCTTTTAGATTTATCTGAGGAGGGAGTATTTAAGCATAAAATAATAGATCGCACCCTAAATGGAGTTGCTCAGCCTGAAGAGCCAGTAATTATCCTTAAGAGAGTCGAGTAATTACTCAATCGGTTCTAGCAACTTTAATCCCTCAACAACTTCACTGATTATGGTGAAGTTGTTTTCTTTGGGCTAGTCATAGAGTAGCGAGGAAGGGTCTTAAGCTTCTCAAGCTAGACCTTAATTCGTCTTCACACGGAAGTGCCGATTGGGCTGATTGCGTGTGCTGTAAAAGCGATCAATTCGGCTACCTTCTCCGATGATTGCAGTTTCAATTACTTCCCAGTTGATAAGATCTGTAGAGGCTTCGATGCGGTAGCTTTCGCCATTCACTGTATTAAAAGAAAATTCGATCGCTGTCCTTATCTCGGGGTTTGTCGTGCCATCTCTTACCTGGATTGAGAGGCCATTCCAGTCATCGTCACTGTCACCAAAAGAACTAAGAGCCTCTGCTGTAATATATGCAACGGCCCCGTCTGCTACGCCTGAAAATGTGTCGTCTCCAACCGTGGGAGCAGCTCCTTGAAATGTGATTTCCGTTAGGCTGAAGCAGTCGACAAACGCCGATTCTCCAATGCTGGTGACGCCACTACCTATCTTAATACTCGTAAGGCTAAAGCAGGATAAGAAGGCTGAATCCCCAATGCTGACGACGCTGTCAGGTAGCGTGATATTGGTGAGGGTGAAGCAGTTACCGAACGCCAGTTCTCCGATACTGGTGACAAGATTTCCTTCAATGGTCTGAGGGATCACTAGCTCACCTGTGGCGGCCTCATCACAATCGGTGATGG
>CASICJ010000001.1 GCA_949373085.1 uncultured Verrucomicrobiales bacterium | reverse complement strand
AACCACTAATATCAGGCTAAAAGAATGAACTGCCCTAAGTTTGTAATTCTGGCAAAATCTTAAGGGCTACTAGCCAACGCGATCAGGCTCCTATCCAAGACTGATTGAGTAGAACTTTCAAACGATCAGTATCAGCAGATGAGGTCTTTGCGATAAAGCCCTTTTTATGCGCGAAATGCACATCTACCTCATCGCCAACCCTAGTAAACTCCATACGCCTATCGTCGTTAAATCTAGAAAGTCCATAACCTTCTCCCCTACGATCTGGGTAGACTAAGGCAACTACTTCCTCTTCTAATCCGATATCTTCAACATAACGGCCCATTCCCATCGAAGTCTCATCAGGAAGTGGATTGGTACGGGGTAAAAAAAGCGCCTTTTGACCGCTCGTCATTTCCCATATTTCGCTGTGTTTAGCAATGAACCCAAGCCGTTCTTTCATCCCTCGAACAAAGCTTATCAAATCCTCACCGACCATTTTCATTACCTCATAAATCGGCTGTCCAGGCTGATGTTCGTTTGATGCTGGCAAAGCGGCGAAGCAAAGTGATATCGAGGGGCGAATTTAGTTTTTGACATAGCCCTCGCGTTCCACACCGAGCCACTTAGCAGTGTCGTTGGGGCCACGGGTATCGATATATTCGGCCACCTCCAACCAATCGCAAAATTTCCGAGTCTCCTCATAAAGCCCCCAGATGCTTCAAAACCAAACTCAACGCACAAAGCGGCTCGGCGTCACGGGGGAATTGATGATGATCAAAGTTCATTTTCGACTCATCCCACTCCAAACCTACATCCACCACTACAATCGAGGCATCGGAAAGGTCCTGCTCACTTGGTTCCCGCCGAAAAATACCAACCTCATGTTCTGCGATTAAAAGTGCGCATGCCAAGAAATCATCTTTATGAGCTCCACCCGGATGAACTACGATTTGTCGAATCATGAGACGGAGGTAACCTCAATTGGAGCGATGCTCAATCACGAATGAAAATCTCTGTCATCATACCTGCTCATAACGAAGAGGAATACCTCCCCAGTGGGCTTGCCGCAGTTTTAAAATCTGCCGAAATTTGCCCCTGCGAGGTTGAAATAATAGTTGTGCTGAACCGCTGTCACGACCGCACGGAAGAGATTGCCCGGAAAGCTGGGGCTATCATCGCTCGTGAAGAGGCTAAAAACCTATCACATATTCGCAATGCCGGCTTCAAGGCATCTACCGGCGACATTATTGTGACCGTCGACGCTGATTCACAATTACACCCGCACTTTCTTAGAATCGTCGTCGAAAAACTCGGACATGAAATCATTGGAGGAGGAGCCTTCGTTCTTCCCGAGCGCTGGTCACTGGGCATTGTTTGTAGTGCATTCATGGCCATTCCCTATCTTGCCAGATATCGCCTTTCCTTTGCCGCCTTCTGGACCACTCGAGAAGCCTTCGAAGCAATCGACGGTTTTAATTCGGATTTTGTCACTATCGAAGACCTAGACTTTGCGGTCCGGCTCCGTGAGTATGGCAGAACAATCTGTAAAAAATGGGGAACTGTATGGAGTGCTCCTTTAATCACCTCCTGCCGGAAATTCGATCAATATGGCGACTGGCATCTCGTTCGTGACCGCAACTTTCTCAAACGAGTTTTCGATGGTAACGATCAGAAAATCGCGGATGAATATTGGTACGATCAGCGGGACTGATTAGCCTTTAGCCCATAGCTTTTCATCACCGCTTAGCGACACAGCACGACAAACGTAAAAGCACCCAAAGCAGTTCCCTCTTTTCCAACGATCAGGTTTTCACTTTTTACCACCACTCCAAAAATCAAGCCTGCGATCAAACAATGCAGATCTAAAAACCAACATGAAGGCCCATGTGAAGGCAATAAAACACAACTAAGATTTTGAGTTGACCTATGTCACGGGGATCCTCCGGAATGGGCGGCGGAACCGTTGCTCTAGGATTCCAGTTTTAGTGCTGCTTGTTGCACCGCAGACTTAGTATCAACTGGTTTTTCGATGCTATTAGTAAGACGCATTCCCACCGGTTTGGAAACACCAAATTCTTCCATGGTAACACCATACATTACATCGGCACGCTGCATGGTTCGTTTGGAGTGAGTTACGATAATGAACTGACTCTGATCAATGAACGCGTCGAGAACTTTCAGGAATCGCCCGATATTCGACTCGTCTAGTGGAGCATCAAGTTCATCCAATACGCAGAAGGGACTTGGCTTCACCATGTAGATAGAGAAAAGAAGCGCCACTGCAGTCATGGAGCGTTCTCCACCCGACATTAGCGAAATCGATTGTAATTTTTTACCCGGGGGTTTTGCAATCACTTCGATACCACACTCAAGAGGATCAGACTCATCCTGAAGGATGAGATCAGCTGTCGCCTTATCACCAAAGAGACGCTTAAACATCGATTTAAAGTTCTTACTCACCGCGTGGAAGGTTTCCGCAAACAGGCGCTCAGACTCAATATTGATCCGCTCAATAATTTCCAGCAGCTTCTCCTTTGAATTCACTAAATCATCATGCTGGTTCTTGGTAAAGTTATGGCGTTCCTCAAGTTCATCAAACTCTTCAATAGCATCAAGATTGACCGGCCCCATCGAATCAAGACGACGTTTCAAGTCGGCTACAATTGCTTCAACGAATTCCCAATCTGGCCCTTCACCTTCGAGAATCTCCATGACGACTTCTTCGTCGGTCTTCTCCTCTGAATTAGGCTTCGCCCTAACTTCGATTCCCTCATCAAGAACTTCTTCTCCATCAGCCTTCGACTGAACCTCAAAGATTTTTCGAGACCTCCCCTTCTTTTCGATCTCCTTACGATCATTAATACAAGTAATCAAAACGTGTGCATCGGGTCGAAAATGAGAAAGATCAACCTGGTGACGTTCCATCGTAGACTCGACAAGATTCTCAAGTCGCAGATCCAACTTGGTGCAAGCAACCTCTTCTTTACTGATCTGATTCAGGACCTTGTTTTGCTTACTACGAACCTCGGAGAAGCCGGCCTCCGCCTCTTCGATACCCCTCGCCAATCCTTTTCTCTGCTCGTCAGCATGACTAAGCTCATCGGTGAGATTTACGACTTCACTGCGATAAGATTCCATCTCCGTATGGAGCGCTTCATTCTCGCCATCGCCCTTTGTGATTCTTTCGCAGGCTGCAGAAATTTCGCTTTTACGACGCTCGTTCAATTCAGCCAGCTCACGAATCCTCCGACTCATAGGGTCTTGCTCGCGCGCTGCGGAGTCACGAGCCTGTTTCTCGACCGCAAGAGCGGTCCGAGCTTCGCTCAATTGTTCGCGGGCCTCATTTTCACGTTTGATTGCCTCCTCGACCCGAATGGAAAATTTACGGGCGTCTTCTTCCAGTGCGGTCAATCGCTCGCGAGCACGGGTTAATTCATTTTCCAGAGCGGAACGACTGTCTGTCGCGGTCTTTTCACGACTACCTAATTCTTCACGCTCCCAATTGTTATTAGCAACTTTCGACTCGATCGTATCAGCCTCACGCTTAGCGAGCTTCAATTGCCCCTGAAAGGTCGAATCCTCAACACGATGACGCTGCAAACGATCTTTCGCTTGCTCGAGCTCTTCACGCAGTTCCTTGGTTCGCGTCTCACAATTAAGAATTTCTTGTTCAGCCAATTTTTCCTCGTTAGCTAACTTCTTCACTTCAATAACAAGCGCTTCGATTTCGTTTCGACGCTTGAGAAGCGAGCTATCTTCCCCGCCGCTTGACCCACCTCGGATCACTCCCTCAGGGGTAAGTATTTCACCTTTCCGAGTCACGAACGAAAGATCAGGGTAGTCCTTGCGAAGTCCTAGCGCGGCGCTGCGATTTGGCACGATAAGCACCCGGAAAAGAAGCCGTTCCATGAGACCAGCAAACTTTGCGTCAACCGTGACGACATCCAAAGCCCAAGCGGAAGCGCCTTCGGGCAAAGCCTCGATTTGGCTACCCTCAGCAACAGGTAGAAAACTTTCAGGAAGAATCGCTGCGCTACCTTTCTTCCCATCGACAAGGCGATCGATGATCGAATCAGCCAAGTCCTCATCACGAACAATGATCGCCTGTAAAAACTGAGATAAAGCAGATTCTATAGCAACGGCGTACTCATCGGGAGCTTTAAGCTGAGCGCCCAGCAGGCCGCTCAGACCAGGCTTGATAAGATCTGGGTCGTTAAGCCCTTTAAGAACGGCCTGGGTCCCCTTCTCAAGGCCCTCGCCACTTTCAACCAGCTGCATCAACACATCGAGTCGGGAGCCCTTTTGCGAGTAGGAGCGGTGGGCTTCGGAAGCCGCTTTCCTAGAAAGGTCCAATGATCCCCTTACTTCTTCAAATTCACGCTGGGTCTTCTCTCGACACTCCTCGAGTCCAGGTAAAGTCTTCTGATGCTCTTCAAGAAGCTTCTCAAATTGATCACGCTCAGCGACCGCCTTTATTTGCTCGTTACGAAGCCTCTCGGCCTCTTCCTCAAGCTGCTTCATGCGGTCCTTATTGCCTTCCATCTGGCTAAGAGCACTCTCGATCTTGGCTTGCGAACTAGCGATAATCTGTTGTGTGGAATTAGCCTCCGCCCGCGCCCGGCGCAATTGATTTTCAATCTCTAGACGCTCCTGAGCCAAACCGTTTGCAGAATTCTGACGCTCACGAGCCTGACTTTCCTTATCCTGGATCCTCTTCTCAAGATCCTCCAAGTCAGCCTGACTCTGCTGTAAGGTTTGCTCCTGCTCAGCGAGGTTTGATTGGGTGGCTTCGATATCCTTCTCATTCTGCTCAAGACGCTCGGCGAGCTCACCTTTGCGCTCATTATTGAAAGCAACTCGGTTCTCGGCCGCTGAGATGGCATTCTTCTTGTCCGAGAGTCGTTGGCGAAGACCAGAGAGTTGGGAATCAAGTGCCTGGGCTTTGTCACGAGCTTCGACGACAGCTGACTCAAATTTAGGAAGATCCTGTTCGATGGAATCGCGTCCTTTAAAAAGGGAGGATAAAGAAGTGAGGAGTTCGGCTCTCTCGGCACTCAGTCTTTCCCAAAGGCGATGACTCAGGTGAGTATCGAGAATTGTAACATCCTTCGCAAGAGCCTGATAACGACGAGCCTTTGACACTTGGCGCTTGAGAGAATTCATCCGGCGCTCTTGCTCAGCAAGAACATCCGAAACGCGAAGTAGGTTACCTTCGGTGTATTCGAGCTTTCGGAGCGCGTCTTTCTTTTCCTTTTTCGACTTAGTGATTCCTGCTGCCTCCTCAAAGACTTGGCGACGATCCTCCGGCTTGGCTGACAAAAGCATATCAATTTTCCCCTGCTCCATGATGGAATAGGACGTGCGACCAATTCCAGTATCCATGAAAAGATCACCAATATCACGGAGACGGCAGCGGGTGTTGTTGATGAGAAACTCGGATTTTCCGTCGGCATAGACCCGGCGAGTGATTGAAACCTCATTATAATCGGTCTTTAGTGCTTCTTCACAATCAGCAAGCGTTAGCGTGACCTCAGCCATACCCAGCTTCTTTCGTTTTTCGGAACCATTGAAAATAACGTCTGCCATTTCGCCACCTCGCAGCGCCTTGGCCGAAGTCTCTCCAAGCACCCAACGGATGGCATCAACGACATTGGACTTTCCGCAACCGTTTGGACCCACGATCCCGGTAACGCCTTCGGCAAATTCAAAACGGGTCTTATCGGCAAAAGACTTAAAGCCGTGGATATCGAGAGATTTGAGATACATGGATCAGTGAATGAAAATTGAAATTGAAAATTGATCGTTAGATCTACGGAAAGGATAAATCTTCAAGATCCAGCCTGCAAGATAGCCGGAACAAAACAACCCTATATTGTATGTTTTTTAATTTTTAACACAATATGTTGTATGCTACTGCATTTTGGTTTCCCTAATTAAATAGCGATCTTGCCTACCAAGGAAAACACCAACACCGGCTTATCAAACAATCTCTATCGATGAAGATTGAGTAATAATATGGCCTAGACTCTAGAATCGGGTTTCTTCCCTAGAGAGGATTTCTCTTGATAATTCGTCCATAGAAACGGCCATTGGCACAGATCAATAACTTCCGAGCCGTTTCGAAATGGCTGCTATTATCGCGCCCGCTTCAGGCCGAATCTGACGGCTACGACACCAAAACTTCTAGCTTTACAGGCGGTGGTCCAGCTTATGGAACTATTCATCATTCTCGGCTCGATTCATCCACCAAAAGAATGAGCCGGCTGGCCCTTTACGCCGAGCCCTTTGATCAGAAAAAGCCTCCCCGCGTGCTCCTCCTTTTCTGTTTTATGAACTCCAGTGGTCACATAAAGATCTCTCAAGTCCGGACCGCCGAAAGCACAAGACGTCGTTTCTAGACAGGGCAAGTTCACCCGCTGAACCTCGTAGCCGCTTACTGGATCAAAGCTGGTCACGCAGGCGCCATGACAAAAAGCGATCCAAAGATGGCCATTTTCATCAATAGCCATACCATCAGGTGAACTATCAATGTGGTTGAGTGCGACGACGCGACGCGGATTGGCTAGAAGACCATTTGAGTAGTCGAAAGCCAGCACCTGCTTCGTTGGAGTATCTATGTAGTAACAGGTCGCACCATCAGCAGACCAAACGATCCCATTCGAATTTGTCACGGGACCATAAGCCTTAGTCACCTCCAAATCAGGGGACAGACGGTAAAGATCGGCATCACCTTCATTTTTGACCAGACTGATCGTCCCAGCAAAAAGATACCCATCTGGTGCACATTTCCCGTCGTTAAAACGATTGTTCTCCTTTCCCGGCTCGGGATCGGCAATCGCCGTCACCTCCCCATTTCCTTCATCAAGAAAAGCAAAACCTTCGTCGCCAGCAATTACTAAACCACCGGATCTCCTTGGAACCACCATTCCAACCCGCTGTCCCACATCCCAAAGATTCTCTGTTCCGCTCTCTGGCTCAAAAGAAACGACTTTGTGCGACTCGATATCGACATACAGCAAACGTCCACCGGACCAAATGGGCCCTTCTCCCCACACTGAACGAAATTCCCCGACCGGGTCAATAGTCATATCCCGACAAAAACTTTGGAACACTCATTTGTCGAGATTTTCTAAGTAAAACTGTGAAAATATAGAATTTTCATGGGATGGGATTGGATACTGGTCCCGTTCAATGTCTTGACAAGAGCGCGGATTCTTGCGAAAGAAAACCTCCTGGGTGTCTTCCCTTTGGTCCGTCCAAATCACTGCGATTTAACCACTTTACACCCTTAAACTTTAGAACTTATGTCAAACGACGTTTCCTCCTGGATCTGGTTCGGTCTTTACACGGCAGTTCTTCTTGCCCTTGCCGGTTATGGGTTCCACCGCCTGACAATTATTTATCTCTACTTCAGGCACGGCCGCAAACGCCCCATCCCTGCTCGCGAGTTCGAAACAATGCCCCTCGTCACCATCCAGCTTCCTGTTTTTAATGAAATGCATGTTGTTGATCGCCTCCTCGATGCCGTTGCTGCCCTCGACTACCCTCAGGAAAAGATGGAAATCCAGATTCTTGATGACTCGACCGATGAGACTGTTGAAATTTCCTGCGCCGGAGCAGCCCGCCTTCGCGAGAAAGGCTTTGACGCCGAATGCATTCACCGCACCGACCGCACTGGTTTTAAAGCTGGCGCCCTCGAAAATGGAATGGAACAAGCCAAGGGAGAATTCATTCTCATTCTCGACGCTGACTTTGTCCCGAATTCTGATCTTCTTCAGGAAACCATTCACCATTTCACCAACGACAAGATCGCTCTTGTCCAGACTCGATGGGGTCACCTCAATCGTAACTACAACGCCCTAACCCGGGTCCAAGCACTTTTTCTAGACGGCCACCTTGAGCTTGAGCAGACCGCCCGTAATCGTTCCGGGCGCTTTTTCACCTTCAACGGCACGGGTGGAATCTGGCGTAAGCAGGCCATCGTCGACGCTGGTGGCTGGGAGCACGACACCCTTACAGAGGACATGGACCTTAGCTACCGAGCCCAGCTCAAGGGCTGGAAGTTCATTTTTCTTAAAGAAGTTGAAACCCCCGCTGAACTTCCTGTCGACATGGCCGGATTTAAAAATCAACAACACCGGTGGACAAAAGGTTCCATTCAATGCTGTAAGAAATGTCTTCCTTCTATCTGGCGCAGTAAGTTTCCTCTCGCAGTCAAACTTGAGGCTACAGCACACCTTACCGCAAACTACGCCTACCTTGCCCTCATCGCTCTTTGTTTTCTCATCTTTCCAAAAAACGAATGGGGCCCTGAGTTCGGCTTCTGGGGGAACCTTCTCGTTCACGTTCCCATTTTCTTTTTCTCATCTATCTCTATCGTCATCTTTTATGCTGTGGCCCAACGCGCAGTAAACCCCAAGACCTGGATACGTGAAATCTGCTACCTTCCGCTTCTTCTTGCCTTGGGCATCGGGATGGCAGTCAACAATGCTAAGGCAGTCATTGAGGCCATGATCGGTCACGAATCCGGATTTGTTCGTACACCTAAGTATGGCATCGAAGGAAAAAAGAAGATGGAGATCAAAAAAAGTCGCTATAAGGCGCTCAAAAGCCTCACGCCAATCGTGGAGCTCCTTTTTGGTTTCTTTTTCCTCTTCGTGGTAATTGATGCCGCACTGCAAGGAAATTGGCCTTCGGCAATCTTGTTGCTTCCTTTTCCTGTAGGATTCTTTTACACCTCGCTAAATTCTTTGGGGCAAATGGCAAATTTCGCTCAACTGCTTCCATCACGCTCCAGAGAAAACTGATTTATCAGGCACAAATCAATCTCACGATTCCATCACGCGATAAATGAAATCGATTTTTTGTGCCTTCCTTACAACTTTCCCCCTCCTCTTTTTAAGTTGTACGCCATCGGTTGATCTAAGGTCCACTCCATCGGTTGATCTAAGGTCCACTCCAGCGGTTGACCTCGAAAACAAGATGGTAATTAGCGTCCGGGACCAAAAGATACTCGTAGTGAAAAAGGGAGAGCCGGTTAAGGCCTACTCCGTTTCAACCTCTAGGTTTGGTCTTGGCAGCCAATCAGGAAGCTATCGCACTCCGCTTGGAAACCATGTCATTGCAAAGAAAATCGGCGAAGGTGCACCGAAAGGCTCTGTCTTCAAGAGCCGTCGTAGGACCGGAGTGATTTTGAAGCCCAATGCCAAAGGGCGCGATCCGATCGTGACCCGCATCCTCTGGCTCAGTGGCAAAGAAAAACACAATCGCAATACCTACCGCCGCTTCATCTATATCCATGGGACACCCGTTGAGAAGGAGATTGGTCGCCCCGTTTCGTATGGTTGCATTCGCATGAAGTCCAAGGACATCATCGATCTTTATCGTCGTGTCAGCGAAGGGACCGAGGTGAAAATCATTCGCGAATCACTTCGCACCACTTCTGCAGGCCGAACCTACTACGCCCGCAACAGTGTTTGGAACCGGATTAACCCTATCAACTGGTAATACATCTCTCAATTTCTCCTGTGCCCCACGATCTCAAAGCGGACCATCTACGCGAGCTCCCCCCCTCAGAGAGACTCCCTTTTCTAAAGTCGAGGCTGAAAGACTGGCATGGAAAGCTTCATAAACGCCATCTCGCAGGTGAAGCAGGCTTAGCACACGCCCAAGCCCACTCGGAAGCCATTGATCATCTTTTAAAAACTCTCTTACTCTCTTTGCTTAAAAAAGACGAAGACTTGAGTAGCCTCGCTCTTGTCGCCAGTGGTGGATACGGCCGGGGCACCATGAATCCGGGGTCGGACGTCGACCTCCTTTTTCTTGCCTCGGTTCCTTCCGGCAAGGTCTCAAAGCGAGTCTCCGAAATCATTTGTGAATTGCAAAATATGGTTTGGGATCTTGGCTTTAAATTCCTTCCCTCTACCCGCTCCATCACAGAGTGCCTGAACGAAGCTAAACTCGAGCCACAATCACGAACCGCCCTTTTCGATGCCCGCCTATTAATTGGCCCACAGGAATTATTCCAAAAATTTCAGGATCGCTTCAGGAAAATCTGTATTGAAAAAGACCGAGAGGCTTTTTTTGACGAACGCCGATCAGATATCACATCACGGCACGCCAAGTGGTCACATACAGTTTTTCTTCAAGAGCCTAACATAAAAGATAGCCCGGGCACTCTCCGCGATTACCACAACTTGGAGTGGATTATCGATGCCGAAGCCGGGACCCGTTCGATGACTGAGCTCGTTTCAAGGCGCATCCTAAGCCGCCTCGCTAGGCGCGAATTAAAGGACGCTTTCAACTTCCTTCATCGAGTCAGAAACGCTCTTCATTACCATGACAAAGGTAACGACATCCTAACACTTCGTTTTCAGGGTATCGTCGCCAACGAATTTGGCTACCCTCAAAAATCCATCCTTCGCCGCATTGAATGTTTCATGAAGGACTATTACACCCACGCTCGAAACGTTTACAATCACACCAAATCAGTGTTCGAGATTTTCGAACTACAGCATGACGAGGGGCAACAATACGGTCTCCGCTCCAAGTTAACCTTCGGCCTGATCAAGAAGAAGCTCAAGTCACTTGACGATTATACCATCCGAGACAAGCGACTTTTTCCTCGTCGTAAAACAATCTTTGATGAAAACCCCAACCGCCTGATCAGACTTTTCGCTTACTGCCAAAAATACGAGGTTAGCCCTTCACCCTCTCTCCGGAAGCTTATCAAAGCCAGTTGGACCTTCATCGACAAATCGTTCCGCATGCGGGTTGAAAACCGTGATGCGTTTCGAGAAATCCTCGAGAAAAAAGGTCAAGTCGCCCGAACCCTTCGCCTGATGCACCGCTGCGGAGTTTTAGGAAGGTACCTTCCCGAATTTGGCGCGCTTGATTGCCTCGTTCAGCACGAATTCTTCCATCGATACACCGCCGATGAACACACCCTGCGTTGCATTGATCAACTAGATAATCTAGTCGACGAGGAGGACCCGAAACACGAGATCTATCGCGATCTTTTCGTGAAGCACCCGGATCCATATGCTCTTTTTATCGCTCTGATTTTGCATGATACCGGAAGAGCAGAAAACGTTCGCGAGCATATCGACGGCTCTGCCATTCTAGCAGCCCGACTTTGTAAGCGCCTTAAAATTTCAGGGGGACGCCGTGCTCTCATCATGTTCCTCGTTGACCATCACCTCACCTTATGGCGGTTCGCAACGAAAAAAAATATCGATGACCCTGAAGTCATTCGGGAGTTTGCTGAAATCATGAGAGACCGGCACCGTCTTGATGCTCTTCTTCTCTTCACATATGCAGATTCAAAAGGCACCAATGAGGAAGCTTGGTCACCATGGAAGGAAACCCTCATTCTCCAGCTCTACCGAAATACCCGCGAGTTCATTCTTGAGGGAATGACAGCCGCTAAAGAGGAGATCAATCAAGAGGTTCAAGAAACACTCTCTGAAATTAAATCAGGGCTAAAGGAAAAGTATCACGCTATTTTCGATGAACACTCCAAGCTCATGCCGAAGCGCTACTTCCGGTATCGAAGCAAGAAAAGTATTTCTAAACATATCGTCGCACTCTGGCAATATATCGATCGGCGAGAGCGGCGGCCTGACACTCCTTTCGAATGCGCTGTTCAGTGGATTGAGCGGTCCAAATTTGGCTATAGTGAGCTCATCATTGTCAGCCAAAACTCTCATCGTCTCTTGGAAAAAACCTGTTGTGCCCTCGCAACCCATCAAATAAATATTCTGTCGGCAGATGTCTACACACGTCCAGATGGCGTCGTCCTGGACCTCTTCCGCGTTTGTGATGACGATTTTAAGGCAATAACCAACAACGACACTAAGAGGTCGATGGTTGCAACACTATACGAAATCAACCAACAAGAAGACTATAAGCCTGCCAAATACCTCAAGAAAAAGGAAAATTTTCTTAAACCAGAAACTAAGCAGATCTTCGAGTTTCCCGTCCGCGCTTGGACCAGTAACAATCTCGACCCACACTATACTGTAATCGAACTTCAAGCCCTCGATCGTATCGCACTCCTCCACGATGTTCTCAGAACTGTGAACGACCATAACCTCATCACAGTTCACTCGCGTATCTGCACCGAGAAAGGCGCCGCACTCGACTCTATCTATGTCAGCACCCCAGACGGGAACAAGTTGACTGACCAAGATGCTGTAAACCGACTTGAGAATGATCTCAAAAACTTGCTGACGTAGTCTAGGCCCGAGACGAATAAAGCGGGAAGTAACACTAGTTCAAAAAGACTAGTCTAAAAAATCGGATTAGTCGCTTCTATTCTCACTCCGCCATTGCAGCTTCGATCTCCTCTACCGTCGTTGGGAATTTGGAAAACATGTCAAAATTAACAGTCTCACCAATGATGACATCATTCTCGATTCGGACACCCAAATTCTCATCAGGAATATAAATTCCGGGTTCGATTGTAAGAACCTGTCCTACTGCGTATGGAGCATTCGCTGGATGAACATCATGAACATCCAAACCAAGGTGATGGGAAGTCCCATGCATAAAATATTTTTTCACCAATTTCTTCGATTTATCCTGCTTCTTGGCCTCCTCGGCATCAACCAAACCTAAGTTGATCAACTCTTTTTCCATGATTTCGAGAACCTGCTTCTGATACTCACTTGGAGTAAACCCAGGACGAAGGATATCATTCGCACCCCACATCACGCGAAGAACGGCCTCATAAACATCTTTCTGTCGCGACGAAAACTTTCCATTCACGGGGACCGTCCGAGTCATATCCGCATTCCAATTACCATACTCAGCTCCGACATCCATGAGTACCATTTCACCGTCCTCACAAATATCATCGTTATCCAAATAATGGAGCGCGCAGGCATTCTTCCCAGATCCAATAATCGGAGAATAGGAGAATCCCCGCGACTTGTTGCGAACAAACTCATGAAGATACTCGGCCTCCAGTTCCCACTCCCCAACCCCGGGCTTAAGAAATTTGAGAACCCGACGAAATCCCATCTCCGTGATATCGATTGCTTTCTGAAGAAATTTGATCTCCTCTGGATCTTTGACCATGCGAAGCTCCTGCAAGGGCACCGCCACCCGCTCATAATTGTGCAATGGATAAAGCTCCTGACACCTGCGAATAAAGCGACGATTACGAGTCTCTACAATTTCCGAGGCCGCTAAATATTCGTTGGTGTGCAAATAAATATTCTCGGCTTGTAACGCAAGGCGACGAAAAGACGACTCAAACGCATCAGTCCACTGGATATTCTTCATCCCGGAAGCCTCAGTTGCTTGTTCCTTGGTTAGTTTATCCCCTTCCCAGATCGCAATTTGTTCGGAAGTCTCTCTAACGAAAAGAATCGCCTGATCCTCCTCAAGCGCAGCATCCAGACTTAAAATCAAAATTGTTTCCTCTTGATCGACACCGGTCAAATAAAACAAATCGTTGTTCTGACGGAAGGCCATCGTTCCATCGGCATTGGTTGGGAAAATATCATTAGCATGAATAACAACCAAACTATTCGGCTTCAAATTCTCAAGCAATCGCTCGCGATTACGGATAAAAAACTGAGGGTCGATAGCTTCGTGGCGCATATGAAGTAATGCACTCGTTTTGAACCAATCTGGCAAGAGTGGACTACAACTTGCCAAATTCATTTTCTTTTCCCTAGTAAGTCTATCTTGAAATATGGCTATTTCCCTTGAGGCAAAAACTTCCAGATCAAGCGTATTCAATTCCACTTGGCAATTCGGGCTATCCTCGATCATTCTCAACGACGCTCCCCTCATGAAAACCTATAATACTTGGCTCGTAAAGATCCGTAAGAGGGCAAACGCCAGCGGAATACTTAGCCAATGGGCCGAGCATTTATCTCGTAAGCAAGGCGGTGATGCGGAAATGTGGAGAGAGCACCTCCGCGAGATTCTCGAAGAAGAGGAAAGGGCTTCCCTTGATCTCATTCTCGATCTGGATCTAATCACGGCCCCTGCTCGAAAAGAGAATGAAGAAGATCAACAAATTCCTCTCTGGTGAAAATTTGAAAGCGAACCTCTAATCTCTGGAATTCCATTTTAAGTCAGAAAAGCACCTCAAAAGACCCTTCTTAATTTTTGGGCTTCCTTGATGAAATCACTTAGCGAAACCTATTTTTTAATGCTCGTTTGAAAACAGTAAAGACGCGATTATTAATTAATCCAATCACGCTTTTAAAAATTTTAGGATCAGATCACCCTACTTCCCCCATGCTTGAAGAAGAGCGGACCCCATCTCGGAAGGAGTCTCGGCGACAACGATACCTGCGTCAGCCATGGCAGCTTTTTTTGCTTCAGCAGTTCCCTGGCCGCCGGAAACGATTGCTCCAGCATGCCCCATGCGGCGTCCCGGTGGCGCGGTCGCCCCAGCGATGAATCCAGCGACGGGTTTCTTGCAGTTCTCCTTGATCCAAGCAGCTGCCTCTTCTTCGGCTGATCCACCAATTTCACCGATCATGATAATTGCCTCAGTCTCAGGATCTTCATTGAAAAGCTTGATGATATCGAGATGGGAAGTCCCGTTAATAGGATCTCCTCCGATTCCGACGCAAGTACTTTGGCCATAACCAAGAGAAGTAACCTGCCAAACGGCTTCGTAGGTGAGCGTTCCAGAACGAGAAAGAATGCCAACATTTCCCTTTTTGTGGATGTAGCCTGGCGCAATCCCAATACGGCAGCCACCCGTGGAGTCAGGACCTGATCCAGGAGTAACGACACCAGGACAGTTGGGTCCAATGAGGCGAGTTTTGGATCCACGCATATATTCTTTTACCCGCATCATATCCATCACAGGGATGCCCTCGGTAATAGCGACGATTAGATCAACACCAGCATCAACCGCCTCAAGGATGGCATCAGCCGCAAATGGCGGTGGCACAAAAATTGCAGAAGTAGTGGCTCCAGTTCCTTTCACCGCGTCAGACACAGTATCAAAAACTGGAACACTATAATCTCCATGATCGAACGTTTTCCCTCCTTTACCCGGAGTTACTCCAGCGACAAGTGAGGTTCCATATTCGAGGCTAAGTCCGGCATGGCGTCCGCCAAACCCACCAGTGATTCCTTGCACCAAAACCTTGGTGTCTGGATTAACGAGAATAGACATCTTTTTATAATTCAGTTGGGAATTTAGACAGAAGCGACGGCCTTTTTGGCGGCATCTGCGAGATCGTCCGCGCCAGTGATAGCGAGACCGGAAGCGGAAAGGGTTTCACGACCAGCGGTCACGTTATTTCCTTCGAGACGAACGATGAGAGGAAGTTTAAGCCCTGTCTCCTGGACTGCTGCGACCACGCCTTCGGCAATGACGTTACAATCCATGATTCCGCCGAAAATATTGATCAAAATCGCTTCCACCTTGGCATCAGATTGAATAATATTGAAGGCACCTACGACCTGTTCTTTGGTCGCACCACCACCAACGTCAAGAAAGTTAGCAGGGTCACCACCCGCAAATTTAATAGCATCCATGGTTGCCATGGCTAGACCAGCTCCGTTCACAAGGCAGGCGATGTTTCCGTCAAGTCCAATATAACTAAGGTTGAACTCAGAAGCAGCAACTTCGCGAGGGTCCTCTTCTTCAGTATCGCGATAAGCGAGGACCTCAGGGTGGCGGTAAAGCGCGTTATCATCGAAACCGAACTTTGCATCGAGGGCGAGCACCTGTCCGTCTTTAGTTTCGACAAGCGGGTTGATCTCGACCATGTCGCAATCAAGGCTTAGAAAAAGCTTGTAAAGATTTTTAAGAAGCTTGCCGAATTCCTTAGCAGCTCCGCCCTTGAATCCGAGGGCCGCCGTGAGCTTACGAACTTCATAAGGCTGAAGGCCAGCGAGCGGATGAATGAGCTGCTTGATGATTCTTTCAGGCCGATTTTCAGCAACTTCCTCGATATCCATTCCACCTTCAGTTGAGGCGACAATTACAGGACGGCTTGTATCCCGGTCCATGAGAAGCGAAAGATAATATTCGTGCTCGATCTCAACGGCGTCGGCAACCATGACCTTCCGGACAAGGCGCCCTTCGTCGCCAGTCTGCTTGGTCACGAGAGTTTCGCCTATCATCTTACCAGCAATTTCGCCGATCGCGACGGCATCTTTGGTGAGATGAACTCCCCCTTCAAATCCATTTTTGAAGGTGCCTTTTCCCCGGCCCCCTGCGTGGACCTGAGCCTTGACCACCAAAAGGTCGGAACCGATTTCTTTTGCGATGGCTTCCGCCTCTTTAGCTGTTCCTGCCATCTTTCCCCGGGGACTGGGGACTTGAAAGCGATCAAACAGCTCCTTTGCCTGATATTCGTGGATATTCATGCCGGGAAAGGACGGACGCTAGCCAAGGAAACACCTCGTGCAATGCTTAATCGTTGGAATTAGCGATCTTAAGGCTATTTCTGGCTTCAAATGACCGCTTCAAATGACCGCTTTAAACGATCTATAGACGAGTAGATAGAAAGCTCATTTAGTATTACAACCTCTACTTCAAATTAGGTGAGAGTAGTCTGAAACTGTCCATCGTGACAGCAATGAAGGACGTTGGTTATTTAACGGGTTAGCATCGGCTCACTCTAAAATCTCGTTAATTTCTCAAAGCCCCTTGGATTCCGAATCAACACTCTCATCATGCCACTCCCTGAAAATCTCGCTATTTTCCCGAAAAGCCCCCCTTGCTTCTCACGCGCGAACGGTATATTTGAGCTCTCCCGGTAATAAAAAGCGGGCAAAATTTCATGATCAAGTGGACTCTCCAGAAAATCGTTGGCTCTAAAAACCAGCGTGAACTCAAGCGCATGCAGCCCTTGGTGGAACGAATCAATGAACTTGAGGAGGCCTATCAAACGGAATCCGAAGAGCAATTACTCGCCCGAGTTAAGGATTGGCAGAAGCATCTCCACCGCTACCTCCCGCTACAGCTACCCACCAAAAGACAGCTAGAAACCATGGACAACGAAGCGATCTCGGTCGCCGCGACTAGTGTTCAAGAAAGATTCGACGCCCTTCGCGACGAATTCCCCAACCTTCCCTACAGAATCAGGACTCGCGAAGAAATCAATGAAGCTAAGAACGCTTTCAACGAAATCGACGAACAATTTCCGGCTCTTCGTGATAGCTACCTCGATAAGATCCTTCCTGAAGCCTATGCCACTGTGAAAAATGGAGCCCGTCGTCTCTGTGGAACTGAGATCGAAGTGGTCGATAATATGCTCCCTTGGGACATGGTTCATTTTGATGTCCAACTCGTAGGAGGCATCTCGCTTCATCAAGGAAAGATTGCTGAAATGCAAACCGGTGAAGGTAAAACATTGGTTGGAACCCTTCCCGTCTTCCTAAACGCCCTTACCGGACTTGGAGTCCATCTCGTAACTGTCAACGATTACCTTGCTCGTCGTGACTCTGAATGGATGGGTGCTCTCTTCAAATACCTCGGTCTGACCGTTGGATGTATTCAAAACCAACAATTTCCCGGTATCCGCCGTGAACAATATTATTGCGACATCACTTATGGAACGAATGCCGAATTTGGATTTGATTATCTTCGCGATAACGGCATGGCTGGCTCGACCGATGATCAAGTTCAGCGCGATCACTACTTCGCGATTGTTGACGAGGTCGATTCAATTCTCATCGATGAAGCCCGGACTCCTCTCATCATCTCAGGCCCCGCTGTTATTTCCAACACTGAGGAATATAAACGCTACCGCAGCGTGATCGAGCAGTTGGTGAAAAAGCAAAACCACCTTTGCAACGAGCTTGCTACCGAGGCCAATAAGGCCATCGAGGAAGGCGACGATGAGGTCGCTGGACGCGCACTCTTTAAGCTGAAGCTCGGTCAACCACGCAACCGCCAGTTCATGCGCTGCATGGAAGATCCAGACACGCGCCGCCTCATTGAAAAGACTGAACTTTCATTTTATCAGGACGCCCAAAAGAAGGAGCTATTTGCGATTAAAGAGGATCTCTACTTTACTATTGATGAGAAAGGACATGATGCCGATCTCATGGAAATGGGCCGTGAGTTCCTTTCGCCTGAAGATCCCGAAGCTTTCGTCATACCTGACCTTGCCTCTGACTTCGCCAATGTCGATGCCAACCCCGATCTGGACGATGAACAACGCCTCGCCGAAAAGGACAGAATCCAGACCAAAATGGATGCTCAGGGCACACGAGTTCACGCCATTTCGCAACTCCTGAAAGCTTATTGTTTGTATGAGAAAGACAACGAGTATGTTGTCAAGGAAGGCAAGGTAGTCATTGTCGACGAAAATACCGGACGCGAAATGACCGGACGCCGTTGGTCTGACGGGCTTCACCAAGCAGTCGAGGCAAAAGAAAGCGTGGAAATCGAGCGCGAAACCCAGACCTACGCTACGATTACGATCCAAAACTATTTTCGCCTTTACGAAAAACTCGGAGGAATGACTGGAACCGCTGAAACCGAAGCTGCTGAATTCCAAGATATCTACAGACTCGACGTGCTCCCCATTCCCAATCACAAGCCGAACCAGCGGAAGGATCACAACGACCAAGTCTTCAAGACCCGACGAGAAAAATTTAACGCAGTTGTTGCAAAAATCCAGCAATGCCATGAGTTAGGTCAACCCGTCCTTGTTGGAACCGCTTCGGTGGAAGCATCCGAAACGCTCTCGCGTATGCTTCAGCGTTCAAAGATTAAACATAAAGTTCTCAACGCTAAGTATCACCTTCAGGAAGCCGAAATCATCAAAGCTGCCGGTCAGCTTGGTTCCGTCACCGTCTCAACCAACATGGCTGGACGCGGAACCGATATTAAACTTGGCCAAGACGTAAAAGAAGCGGGAGGACTCTTTGTCATCGGCACCGAGCGCCACCAATCCCGCCGGACTGACCGACAACTTCGTGGACGATGTTCGCGTCAGGGCGACCCAGGGTCTTCACAATTCTTCATCTCTTTTGAGGATGATCTGATGCGCAACTTCGCTGCCGCTGATCGCATGACCAGCATGATGGAGCGATTCGGCATGGAAGATGGAGAAGCTCTCGAACACAAATGGCTCAACAGATCGGTTGAAACAGCTCAAAAACGGGTCGAGCAAATGTACTATCGCCGACGAAAATACGTTCTCGACTTCGATGACGTAATGAATCGTCAGCGGGAAGTCGTTTATGGCTATCGTAACGAAGTTCTCAAATCAGAAGATCCACGGGAACTCATTATGGAGCTTCTTGACCGTATCATTCCCGCCCAGGTGAGTTACTACATGGAAGAGCGTGATGAAGGTCAGCCTGACTTCATAGAACTCCTGAATTGGGTAAATAAAACCTTTCCGCTTCACCTTTCCATCGACGAAGCAAAGTTTGAAACCCGCGATGTTGAAGGTAACTCAAAATTACTTCTCGACCGAATTCACGCTGCCTACGGGCGCAAGATCGAGATGGAAGACTCTGAACACCTCGATTCTCTCGAACGCCATATTATGCTCAATGCAATTGATCAAAAATGGCAGGAACATCTTTACGCGATGGACTCACTCCGGGAAGGCGTTCAACTTCGGGCGCAAGGTCAAAAAGATCCTCTCGTGGAATATAAAATGGAGGCTTATAAGCTCTTCACCGCACTCATGGATACGATCGATGAGGGAGCCGTTCACAACCTCTTCCGCTTCACCACGATCCGTGAAATTGACCCGGTCCTTGCCGATGCACCTCAGCAGACTTCGGGCGGAAATGAAAATAACATGTCAGTCTCTGGTTCATCCAGTGTCGTTCCCGAAACCGGAAGCGGTTCCGATGAAAGCGGTCTCAAACTAAACCTTCCGAAACGCCGCCCGATCGCCAAGGTCGGACGCAATGAGCCTTGCAGCTGCGGATCAGGCAAAAAATACAAGCAGTGCTGCGGTCGAATCACCGAGTAAATCCGCACGAATTAAAATCTTTCATTTAAGAGGCGCTTCCGCAGAAATGTTGGAGCGCCTTTTTTAACGAACAAGATGAGAAAACCCGAAGACGAACTAACAGACCTCGAACAAAGGGGGCTTCTTCGCGGGCTGCGCTCAATCAGCAATCCGAATCTTCCAACAGTCGAACTACAAGGACGAAAACTCATTAACTTTTCATCGAATGATTATCTCGGGTTTGCCCAACATCCGACTCTTATTGAAGCAGCCACGAAAGCCTTGCAAGATTACGGCGCTGGCAGCACAGCATCTCGACTCATTTGCGGATCTCTTGATATCTTCCACCAACTTGAAGAAAAAATAGCGACTCTCAAAAAGACCGAAGCAGCGCTCACTTTCGCCAATGGCTTTACCACCGCGATGGGAATAATCCCGGCAATCATAGGTAAGAGCGACACTGTCATTCTAGACAAACTTGCCCATGCCTGTCTCATCGACGCCGCTAAACTCTCTGGAGCAACCCTTCGTATCTTCCCGCACAACGATCTCAATAAGCTAGAAAAACTCCTCACTTCTAGTAGCGGCCGTACTTTAATTGTAACCGAATCCGTATTCTCGATGGATGGCGACCTTTGCCCTCTTTCCGAAATCGTGAAACTTAAGGAAAAGAACGGCGCCCTCCTCTTTTTGGACGAAGCCCATGCCATCGGAGTACTCGGCCAAACCGGACAAGGACTCGCAGAGAAGTTGAACCTTCAGGATCAAATTGATTTTCAGATGGGCACCCTCGGGAAATCTCTAGGCTCGGCCGGCGGCTATCTCGCAGCATCAAGGCCATGGATTGATCTTTTCATCAATAAAGCCCGTTCCTTAGTTTACTCGACAGCGCCACCACCCTCACAAGCCGCTGCAAGCCTTGCAGCTCTTAACCTTTTGAATTCACCAGAAGGAATCGAGAGACGCAGTCGCCTCAAGACTTACTCGGACTCTTTCGCCTCCCCTACGCCTATCATTCCTAAGATTATTGGTGAAAACAGATCCGCGCTTGCGGCCTCGGATTCTCTCCATAAAAGTGGGTTTTTGGTTCCAGCGATCCGATACCCAACCATCCCACGAGGAACGGCTCGACTTCGCATCACCCTAAGTGCTGCTCACAGCACGGAAAACCTTAACGATCTTAAAGAGGCCTTGGCCTTGCTCTAAAAACACTACAAACTCTCCTCATGTCCAAGTTTTCAGGAAAACGAGTTGTGATCACAGGAGCAGGTCGCGGCATCGGCCTCGCTATTGCTCACGCTTTCGCCCGCGAGGGAGCGAAGCTCGCCATCATTTCCCGTAACCCCACGAGCTGTGGAGCCGCAGCAAAGGAGATTAACGCAGCTCATCCCAATTCAACCCACTTTTACGCATTAGACGTCGCCGATTTTGACTCCGTACAAGAGACCGGAAAAACTATTGTCGAGGACCTTGGGGGAATCGATATTCTCATCAACAATGCTGGCGTAACGCGCGATGGATTAATTATGCGAATGAAATCTGAGGATTGGGACGCCGTTCTCGACACCAACCTTAAGGGAGCTTTCAACCTTGTTAAGGCTCTGCAACGCTCGCTCATGAAAGGCACCGATCCCCGCATTATTAACATCAGCTCCGTGATCGGACTGATTGGAAACGCCGGCCAAGCCAACTACGCAGCTTCAAAAGCGGGACTGATCGGCTTCACTAAATCAGTGGCTCGCGAACTTGCTGGGCGCAAAGTCACATGTAACGCCATTGCTCCAGGCTTTATTACCACTGATATGACCGCCGAACTTTCTGACGACCTTAAACAAGGTATCATCGCAAAGGTCCCCCTCGCTGATTTCGGCCAAGTTGACGATATTGCCAATGCCTCACTTTTCCTCGCCGGACAAGAGGCCCGATACATCACAGGCCAAGTGCTCGCCGTCGACGGCGGCATGACCATGTAAATAAATGACACTCCTCTTGATTCGTCATGCCACCGCAGCTGCTCATAGGCTAGCTGGTGGTGACTTCGTCCGGAATCTTGTCGAAAAAGGCCACGAACAATCGCAGCGCGTTGGAAAGTTTCTTAAGAAACACGAGCTCACTCCCGATATCGTGCTATCAAGTCCCGTCATACGAGCAAAAGAAACTGCTAAAGTTCTAGCCGAAGAAGGTTGTCCAAAACCTGTAATCGAACCATGGCTCGCTTGCGGGATGGAACCAGAAGTTGCTCTTCAGGAGCTCAAGGCCTATCAGAAATTCAATCGGGTTGCCATGGTTGGCCATGAGCCCGATTTCTCAGCTCTAGTCGAGCACATTCTTGGCGCAGAGACTTATTCAATTCGCGTCAAAAAAGCCTCAATCATTTCGCTCGAACTGGGACGCCACCCAATCCTCAATTTTAGTATTCCATGTAAATTGCTGAAGTAGTTCAATCTGCTTCACTAGGGACGAGATATTGATGATTCCTAACTCCGGAAAGCAAAATGGAGTCCGTTTATTTGTACTGTCACAAACAGTCAAATTCAAAAAGGATCAAGTGTCCTTTCCCGCGAAAGGCATGATCTAAGTGTTACTTTACAATCTCCTATGAACAGCCTGTCCCGCAAAAAAAAAAATCTATTTCTCAAATTTTTCCTAATTTTTTTGACGTAATCCGTTCAACCCCTAGAAATTCATTGGATCTCTTCGCTGGCCAAACTACGTTTAGATAGTTATTTTCAACCTACATTAGGCTTAGCCCTCTCTCCTAATCCCATCATGAGCTTACACGCACAACTTTCGCCGGAAGCCCAAGCACGACTTTTGTCCCAACAGCGGATGTCGACCATCACTAGCTTGATCATCGCTCTCTTGTTAATGGTCCTCGTTGGATTGATTCTTTGGATTATAGCAATGAATCTTCCTGCTAAAAATATTCCGCAATTGGTTAGTTATAACGGAACTCCAGAATCCGAAGAAAATCTCAAACAAAAGAAGGTTCAGACGCAAATTGAGAGAAAACCTGCTGCACCTTCAGCATCAATGTCCAAGGTGATCGCAGCCAACACAGCATCTCCCACTGCCATTCCAGTCCCAGAAATTGACGTCCCTGATCCCAGCACTGACTTTGGTGATGGAAATGACTTTGGCGACGGCTGGGGCGATGGAGATGGATCAGGTGCCGGTGGTGGATTCGGCAATATCCCGACTGCCATGAAGAAACGTTGTTCCAAAGCCGACCGTCTTCAGCGTTTGACTTCGAGCGGCGGGACCGAAGAGTGCGAGGACGCTGTTGTTGCGACTCTGCGCTGGCTGAAAGAAGAGCAAAACGAAGACGGTTCATGGTGTGGCCAAAAGCAAATTGGCATGACCGGTCTTGGGCTCCTAACCTTTTTGGGGCATTGCGAGACTGCGGGATCAGAAGAGTTTGGCGAAACAGTCCTCGCCGCTATTACCTTCCTCGTTGACAAGGCGATGAAGAATAACGGTAAGCTTGCAAGCGACTTCAAAGATAATCACTGGTGCTATGAACACTCAATTGCCGTTTATGCTTTAGCTGAAGCTTACACCCTCTGTATCAAATCTTTCGGAGAAAATATTAACCAGCTAGAAGATGCCGTCATGGCTTCCGGGCAATTTCTAATCAACAGCCAACACCAAGGTGGGGGCTGGGACTATGCTTACAGTGAGGATAGCCCCAGAGGTGGTGATGTTTCCATCGTCGGCTGGCATCTCCAAGCCCTTAAGGCCTGCAAATACACCGGTCTTGATTTTGCCAATCTGACACGCTGCTACAAAAAAGGACTCGATTACGTTGAACGATGCCAACTAGCAAGTGGAGCGATTGGATACTCTGGCCCAAACGTCCACGGCGGATCAGACGGAACCACTCTTGCTGCTGTTGGCGCTCTTTGTTTCCAGATTTGGAAATCTTCCGCTAGTAAGGTTGCCCGCAAGGCCGTCCGATTCATGGACAAGGAAATGAAGTTTGATTGGAATACTGCAGACTCCGACCTCTACGGTCATTACTATGCTGTTCAGTGTATGATTAACAATGGCGGACCTGAGTGGGAGCGCTATAACAAGCTTTTTCGCGATCAGGTTCTCAATAACCAGCACAAAGACGGTTATTATAAGGTTGTTGGTGGAGGAAACAAAATCAACGCGGTAGCGGGATCGTTTTCCGGAGACGGAGGTTACGGTCGTCACTACCGTGCTTGCCTCGCGACTTTAATGCTTGAGTCCTATTACCGCTTCCTCCCTGCCACCGGAGCAAAGACCAACTAGATTTCCTCTCTTTATTTTTTAAAAGCTGCGCATCTGCGGATGCACAGCTTTTTTCTTTGTCGAAAAGCACAATTTGGGGCTTAATAACATGTCAGGAGCATTCTTCAGTATTTTCTAAGAAACTACTTTGTTCAAACGTTCTCGATGTAAATCGCATATTACTTCTATTCCTCAGCCCAAACTTCAGCTTCTATCCTTTAATAGTCTGATACTAAAAGTTCGTCTCTCGCTATAACTCTATGAGCCTACATGCGCAACTTTCGCCAGAAGCCCAAGCCCGACTTGCGGCCCAGCAACGGATGTCGACCATCACCAGCTTGATCATCGCTCTTTTGCTAATGGTGCTCGTAGGACTGATCCTCTGGATCATCGCGATGAACCTACCTTCCAAGAACATCCCGCAATTAGTCAGCTATAACGGCACCCCCGAGTCCGAAGAAAACCTCAAACAAAAGAAAGTTCAGACAAAGATTGAGCGCAAACCTGCTGCGCCTTCAGCTTCAATGTCCAAGGTCATCGCAGCCAATACTTCTTCTCCCACCGCTATCCCGATCCCGGAAATCGACGTTCCTGAGCCAAGCACTGACTTCGGTGATGGAAATGACTTCGGTGACGGTTGGGGTGACGGAGATGGATCCGGCGCCGGTGGTGGATTCGGTAACATCCCGACTGCCATGAAAAAGCGCTGTTCTAAGGCCGACCGCCTCCAACGCCTCACTTCGAACGGTGGGACTGAAAAATGTGAAGACGCTGTTGTCTCCTCACTACGGTGGCTAAAAGAGAAACAAAATAAGGACGGTTCATGGACCAATCGATCTGTGTCCATGACGGGACTCGCTCTCCTTGCCTATCTTGGACACTGCGAAACTGCAGGGTCGGAAGAATTTGGCGATACCGTTCTCGCTGCCATTACCTTTCTTGTTGATAAATCTATGAAGAACAACGGCAAGCTAGCTGATGATTTCAAGGCGAATAGCTGGTGCTATGAGCACGCGATTGCGGTCTACGCTCTAGCTGAAGCCTACACCCTTTGCGTAAAGTCCTTTGGGGAAAATATCAATCAGCTGGAAGACGCCGTTATGGCTTCTGGTCAATTCCTCATCAATAGCCAGCACTCAAACGGTGGTTGGGCCTACTCTTACGTCGAAGAGGGTGGGCATACCGACACTTCAATAGTAGGATGGCAGCTTCAGGCTCTTAAGGCTTGCCAATACACGGGTCTTGATTTCGCCAACCTAAGGAAGTGCGTAAAAAAGGGCCTCGACTACATGGAGACCAAGCAAGCTCCTAGTGGAGCATTTGGCTACTCTAGCCCTTCGATCCGCGAAGATGGAACCACGCTTGCAGCTGTCGGTGCCCTTTGCTTTCAAATCTGGGAGTCTTCCGCAAACCGCCAAGCCCGTAAGGCGGTAAAGTTCATGCATGAAAACATGAAACTTGATTGGAAGACCAAACACTCAGATCTTTACGGCCACTATTACGCAGCCCAAGTGATGATTAATAATGGTGGTAAGGAGTGGGAAAGATACAACGACCTCTTCAAAGACCAAGTCCTCAATAACCAAAATAAAGATGGTTCATACAAGTCAGTTCAAGCAGGTCACGGCCTCAACGGAGGTGGTTTCGCAGAACACTACCGCACCTGCCTCGCAACCCTCATGCTCGAGTCGTATTACCGCTTCCTGCCGGGGACTGGCCAAAAGAGCTAAGACCACTTCGGCAGATTAATTCTAAAAACCGCTCACCTTAGGTGAGCAGCTTTTTCACACTCATAATTTCTCACTGGCACTGGCAAGCAACCAAAGCGCGTCAGAAAGTCGATTCAGAAAAATCCTGACTTCAGCGGACGCCACCTCATCTGCAACATCCCAGCTCCGACGCTCCGCTCTCCTCGCTACTGTCCTAGCCAGATGAATCCGAGCAGACAGCTCCCCTCCTCGCTCCCCGGGCCTCAGCCAGCCCTTAAACTTTTCCTCCTTCTCAATCGAAGCGCTCCAATCCTCGAGCCACTGGATTTCAGTTGTCGAAATACGTCCAAACCCAGCTTTCTCATACTCGATCTCCTTACCAAACGGCATTGCGAGCTCTCCCATCAAGGTCACCAACCACTCTTGGATCTGGTCAATTGCAATAGCTATCTCTCCATCCAAAAGAACCCGGGCGATTCCTAGATTCGCGTTTAATTCATCAACAGCCCCCAATGCTTCTATCTGAGGATCTCCTTTAGAAACTTTCCCTCCGAACAATAAATCGGTAAAACCCCTATCTCCCCTCTTTGTCGTAATACTCATCGCTTGACGCACTTTCGCCTTTCCTTCGCTCCCGTCCACTACGAAACTCACCGCAATGCAACGTCGCCACTTCATACACACATCTTTTGCTGCCCTTACAACGGCGGCTCTCGCAGATCACCATGGTAAGCACCCAACAACTAAGGCTGAAGATCTCTTCAAGATCTCTCTCGCCCAATGGTCTAATCATCGGGCCTTAAAAGGGGGTAAAATGACCAATATGAATTGGCCAGAATACACCAAGAAAACCTACAACATCCTAGCACTTGAATACGTAAATCAATTCTTTAAAGACAAGGCAAACGATAAGAAATATCTCGGCGAACTCAAAAATCGGGTTTCCGATCTTGGTATGACCAACGTGCTGATCATGGTCGATGGTGAAGGACATATTGGCGCCGGTTCTGATCAAAAGCGTCAAAAAACCATCGATAATCACAAGAAGTGGGTCGAAGCCGCCAAACGCCTTGGATGTCACTCGATCCGAGTAAACTCCCACGGAGAGGGCAATGACGACGCAGAAAAAGCAGCAAATTGCGTCAAAGGTCTGACCGCCCTTTCAACTTTCGCCCGAGATCATAAAATTAATGTTATTGTGGAGAACCACGGAGGCCTCTCTTCAAATGGGGCCTGGATGTCCAAAGTCCTAAAGGATGTTGGGCTAGATAATTGCGGTTCCCTTCCTGACTTCGGCAACTTCCACGGATATGACCGCTACAAAGGTCTTAAAGAACTCATGCCTTTTGCTAAGGGTGTTTCCGCAAAGTCACATGAATTCGATGACGAGGGTGAAGAGACTAAGACCGATTTCACCAAAGCTCTAGGAATCGTTCTCGATCATGGTTATCATGGCTGGATCGGAGTCGAATATGAGGGCCGCAAACTCTCGGAGGACGATGGCATCAAAGCAACCAAGGCCCTACTTGAAAAGAGCCGAGCCACTCTTCACGCGAAGAAAAAATAGCTGTTCCAATCTCAGTTAGACCGTGCGCCTTTCGGTGCACGGTCTTTTTTGCGATTATCTAGCCCAGTCCCGATCGGAAAGATTATGGGTCATCAAGGTTACGACACCCTAAATTCGAATGAAGTCTTTTCTCAAAAAAAGACCGTTCAAAGACCGCTTTTTTGAAACATTAACCATCGCTCAAACCGTCCTCTATATAATGAGATTTTGTAAATTTCCGTTCATTTTTTTGCTACTTGTCGGTTATGCCTTCGGTATTTCCAACAAGGACGAATGGCAGATCGTCTGGGCGGACGAGTTTATAGGCGCTGGCCACCCTGACCCCGAAAGGTGGGGCTATGAATCTGGCTTCGTCCGTAATGACGAAAAGCAATTCTATACGACCAAACGACTGAAGAATGCTAGGATTGAAAATGGGCACCTAGTCATCGAGGGACATCGTGAATTCCCTGCAGATATTGATCTTTCAAGCTCATCTTCTAAAAAGCTCCCTAAAATTGAATACACCTCGGCCAGCCTACACACCAAAGGGTTGGCTTCGTGGAAATTTGGAAAAATTGAAGTCCGGGCCAAATTACCGAAGGGTCAGGGAGTCTGGCCGGCCATTTGGACACTAGGTGATAACATCCCACAAGTCGGGTGGCCAAGCTGCGGAGAAATTGATATCATGGAATTCGTTGGAAAAGCGCCTAAGAACATCCATGCTAACGCTCACTTTCGTCAGAATGGCAAACACGCCTCCGATCACAAAATACGAAAAACCAAAGATATCTGGGGAGATTTCCACACTTACTCCATCGAATGGAATGCCGAATTCATTCACTTTACTTTTGATGGGAAACGCTACCATAGTTTCAGAGTAAAAAAGGCGACGACTTCTAGCGGGAATCCATTTCACAAGCCACATTACCTGATCCTTAACCTCGCTCTAGGCGGCAAGTGGGGTGGTGAGATTGACAACTCAATTTTTCCAATCGGCTATCTCATCGACTACGTTCGTGTCTACCAAAAGAGATAAGAAGAACGTATTATAATGTTCGTAATCATGCCTCCAGACAAGAACCTTCCATCTTTCAAAGGAGCCTTATGCCCTCTCCTTGCTTTCGTCACAAACCTCACTGCTACTCCGGTTGCAAGCAATGACACCTTCTCGGTAGACGAAGACGGGACTTTGACCATCTCAAAGGGGCGGTCGATCCTTTCTGCCACCTTTGAAGCAGGGAGCTTAATTCTTTCTCCAACTTGGGAATACCTTGATCGTATTGAAAATGAAAATGGTTTTAATCAAACCTACCCCCTTGACGCTAACGGACTCACTTGGAACAGTCCACAATTTGAAATTTTGACTTCCACGAATAGACCATGGTCTACGGGGAACGCTCCATTTCAGGGAGGTGTAATCGATGGATTCCCTCCTGGAACCCCTTCTGTCTTGGAGGGACTCGGAGCAGCAGGGAATGATCAAAACCTCATAACAACTTATCTCTTTCGCCAAAATTTTTCGCTTAGTGCTACCCAATCTACCGAGACCTTTTGGAGCCTTGAACACTTAATTGATGATGGAGGAATCATCTACATCAATGGCACCGAAATCTTTCGTAGCGACACGATTCCTGCCGGACCCATCACCACGAATACCCTCATCCAAACCGCCGATGAAAATAACTTTGGAAACACAACCCTAAATCTTTCTGGCATCCTTCAGGAAGGAACTAATACGATCGCGGTCGAGGTTCACCAAGCAAGTTTAACCAGCTCCGATGTTGGATTTTTCATAAACCTCGTCCCTACTTCCGAGTCACCTCTCACCGGGTTCACCTACTTAGATGATGCTTTTAACAATACATCCCGCCCTAATAATGCTAATGGCGACCTCGACCCGACCGGAGGGTTTTCCGGCGGAGCGCTTTTTGTAGAGGTAGGTCGTCGGCTCAACAATAATCCATCAACCTCAGGGGGGTGGCAGCGCACCTTTACTTTGGAAAATCCGGCCGACACTACCATTTCGTTTCGTTACCGCATTACTTTTTCTAATGACTATGATGCTGATGAATATGGTGAAGCCCTCTTTGAGGTCGACGGTGTCCGTTACGGAAATGACATCGACAATTCACTTACCCGCTTTCGTGGCGATGGTAATGGAGGAGCCGGCTTAAATGATTCAGGATGGCAGGAAGCGAGTTTTGATATCTCTTTAGGCGCCGGAGATCACAAGATCCTCCTTGGGGCATTCTCCAGCAAGTCAAACTCGAGGACCGAGGTGACCAATAGCTGGTTTGACGATATTGAAATCTCAATCCCATCGAACGGAGAAGGCGTCCTTAGCAACGATATCGGTCGTGATCTCGAAGCCATCCTTCAAACCCCTCCACTCAACGGAACTCTAAACTTCAGCTCTGATGGGTTCTTCACCTACCAACCGTCTCTTAATTTCAGTGGTAACGATACCTTCACCTACCTTGCCCGTGATACTAGCGGCGACTCGCGCGCGGCCACCGTCACCCTGGCTGTGACTCCCATAAATGACCCCCCAGTCGCGTTACCCGAAATCTATTCAGGCACCGAAAACACAACACTCAATCAATTCTCCCCTGGCATCCTGAGTAACGACACCGACCTAGAAAACGATTCGCTCTTCGCCGTTCTAGTCGACGATGTGAGCGAGGGCACTCTCGATCTCAACTCAGATGGATCATTCAACTACAATCCAGACCCTGGATTTTTTGGCACAGCTTCATTCACCTACCGCGTCAGCGATGGCACCGATGTATCAGAGCCAGTATCGACTACTCTTGAAATCGCACCAATCAACGATCCTCCAATCGTATTCAACGACAGCTATGATACTCTTGAAAATAATCCACTAGAGATCACCTCTACTCAGCAAGGAGATCAAATCGTCTTCGAAAGCAACTTCAACTCGACGGACCTGTCACCTTTGATCACAGGTTCTAGCAGGCAGGAGTCGGTTCAAGGTTTCGAAGGCCGTGGAAATGGGGGCAATATCTTTTCGAATCAGTTCCTCCGAAATCAAGCACGCGGTAACCCATCAGATCCTACCACTCTTACCCTTGAGAATTTACCACCACATCAATCGCTGGGGCTGGACTTCCTTCTTGGAATCATCGATTCGTGGGATAGTGATGAACGATTCACAATTACACTTGATGATGTCGAGATTTTTGGCGAAACATTTAGGAATATTGGTAATGGTGGATCGTTTGGCCACCCCGCCGGATCCTTAATTTTCAGAGATGAAAATATCGGTTTCAATACAGACCAGTCTGCTCTAGATGCAGGCTATGAGATGGGACAGGTCCCATCACTAAAAAACATCCCCCACACCTCATCCAGCGCTACCATTCGCTGGTTTGTTACAGGTGATAGTTGGCAAACAGGATCCGAGAAATCTTGGGCAATTGATAATCTTAAGGTTATCGTTACACCTGGCCCCACTCAAACTTTGGTCTCTGCTGGTGCCAACTGGGCCTATCTTGACACCGGAGCCGACCTTGGAGGTACATGGCGTAATTCCAACTTCAACGATTCCAGTTGGGCCACCGGGCCAGCAGAACTTGGCTACGGTGATGGAGACGAAGAAACCACGGTCGCCTTCGGTGAAAACTCTGATAATAAATATATCACCACCTATTTCCGTCATAATTTCACGATTACTGACGCGTCAGATTTTTATAAGTTGATCGTAGGATATGTCCGCGACGATGGCTGCGCTATTTATCTGAACGGAACACGCGTAGTGCTCGATAATCTCGATCCAGACGCCTCAGCAACGGAAGTCGCTCTCTTAAACCCTGGACGTACTGGTGAGGGAGTTTGGAATGAGGCCGAAATTCCCGCAAGCTTGCTTGAGGAAGGAAACAATGTTTTGGCAATTGAAATTCATCAAAACGACGGACGTAGCAGCGACATCAGCATGAACGCCTACCTTCTCGGAAAGCGTATACTCGCCGCAGGTGTTACAGCTAACGACACCGACCCGGAAAATGATCGCCTGGTCGCCGAGCTGCTTTCGGGACCGAAAAATGGCACAATCGATTTTAATTCCAATGGAACCTTTCTTTACATTCCCGGGGTAAACTATGAAGGGTCGGACACTTTCACTTATCGTATCACAGACGGAGAGTTCTTCACTCCCGCCGCTACCGTTAATCTTAATATCATTAGCGGCCCCAACAATTTCCCCGAAACGACACCCGATACCTATTCGGCTATCGAAGATAACCCTTTGGTTGTGGCAAGACCCTTAGGAGTTTTACAAAACGATTCTGACCCAGAAGGGAGTGCTTTAAAAGCCATCATCGAAAATCAACCGGCCAACGGAAACCTTACCCTCGCAGACGACGGAAGCTTCACCTACACTCCTTCCCTTAATTTTTTCGGTGGCGATTCCTTCACCTATCGAGCAAACGATGGATCCGACACCAGCCGTACAGAAACAGTCATTATAGATATCGCACCAATAAATGATCCGCCGATCGGCTTACCCGAAAGTTATCTGACTGCTCCTCTAAAACCTCTCATTGTGAACATAACCGATGGAGTCTTACACAACGACTCGGATCCTGAAACCCCCACGCTGAGTGCAGCCCTCGTTTCCACCACGTCTTCGGGAATCTTAAATCTCACCCAAGATGGCTCGTTCACTTATTCTCCCGCTTTGGGGTTTTCGGGCACAGATACCTTCACCTACCGAGTAAGCGATGGCCAACTCGAATCAGATACGGTCGCTGTCTCTATTATTGTAAATGCTCCACCAATTGCCACCGATAACTCCTATCTAATTTCTGAGGATTCTCCTATGATCCGTCTTGGTGCAGAAGGAATTCTTGCCAATGATTTAGATTCAGACCCCCTTGCCGCGATTCTTGTTTCCGAGCCTACCAATGGGACTATTACTCTCGGGAAGAGCGGTGGGTTCATCTATATTCCTGATATCAATTTTACCGGAAGCGATTCCTTCACATATCGTGCGAGTGATTCACTTCAGGAATCCAATGAAGCCACCGTCAACATCACCGTCGAGCCCATCGATGACCCGCCACAAACACAAGCAGATCACTACGAAACACAGATCGGTATAGAACTGCTTATTAAGACAAGTGAGGGAGTTCTTACCAACGATTTTGATATCGAGGGCAAGGCTCTTACTGCCAAGCTTTCAAAAAATGTTAGTAATGGAATTTTGAACCTCTCTACAAATGGTTCATTCACCTACCAGCCAGAACCTAATTTTTTTGGTTCTGATACTTTTTCCTACATCGCCAACGACGGAACACTGAACTCTGAAGAAGTCCAAGTTGAAATCGAGGTCAATCCCTCCGCAAAGAACATCGTCATTAATGAGATTATGTTCAATCCAACTTCCGGCAATGAGCTGGAAGAATTCATCGAACTCGTAAACATCGGCTCCTTGCCAATCTCAATTGATGGCTGGGAGTTTAATAACGGCATCAACTTCACCTTCCCTGATGTCACGTTAGCAGCAGGCGATTTTCTAGTTATTAGTGCAGATACCACGACCTTTGAGGCAACCTATGGTGCTATTCCAAACGTGATTGGAAATTGGACTGGAAAACTAAGTAACAGCAGTGAACGTCTCCGGCTCATTGATGACAACGGAGATGAGGTCGATGAGGTTCGCTACCACGACCAAGGAGATTGGGCTCGCCGGGCAAGAACCAATATTGGCAGCGAACCTGGCTGGGATTGGGTTTCTCCCGCTGATGGGCAAGGAAGTTCGCTAGAACTCGTCGACCAAACCTTGAGTAACAAACAGGGGCAGAACTGGGGGTTCAGCACCGAAAGCCTGCCCAGTCCTGGTACTACCAATTCCGTTGAATCTGCCAATACGGCTCCGTTTATTTTGGGTCTTGAACATCGCCCAGCCATCCCCACTTCCTCTGACCCCATCGGCATCATCGCTGAATTAAGGGGCGAAACCAGCGAGATAATTAGCGGTATTCTTCACTACCGAGTTTCCGCCCAAAATCCTGAGCCGTTCCAAACCGCTCCAATGTTCGACGATGGCGAGAATTATGATGGGGACCCGGGCGATGGTGTTTTTGGAGCAATCCTTTCTCCTCAACCAGATGGGACTATCATTGAATTCTACGTCGAATCCAGCGACGGGACCAACACCCGAAGTTGGCCAGCTTCCGCTAACAATGAGCAAACCGCAAACGCATTACTTCAGATTGACGACGAAGCTAATAACTTCGATCACGCCTTCTATCGGATCATCATGCCAACTCCCGAATTTGACCAATGGCGCGACATCCGACGGCAAAGTAATGCTCAGATGAATGCAACCCTTATTCTTGATGACGGATCTGGACCAGAGATTCGCTACAACGCAGGAATAAGAGTACGCGGAGCCGGTAGTCGAAACCATGACCCTGTTCCCATGAGGGTCTCCCTCCCCCGAGATAATGAATGGAACAATATGACAACGATGAACCTGAATACCAAGTTCACCTATCTTCAATTTCTCGGTATGAAGCTGTTTGAAGCCTCGGGCATGCAAGCCCCGAATACCTATAGGGCACAAGTCAGAATTAACGGCGAAAACATCGCTCGTGAAGATGAATTCGACTACGGCTCCATAGTCCATATTCAACCCCTATCCGGCGAATTTATTGATCAAAATTTCGAAACTGATAATGCGGGCAATATTTACAAAAAAGTCAGACCCGACCGAGACCTGAGCTGGAGAGATGGAAATATCGATAGATACGAATTAGATGGCTGGAGTAAGCAAACCAACAGCAGCGAAAACGACTGGAGCGATCTCGATGAAATGCTTCGAATCATCAACAACGCGTCTCAGGATGTCGACTTCATTAAGCAAATGGAGGCCTCAGTTAACCTTGATCAATGGATGAAGTGGTTCGCCGCCATGACAATTCTCGCCAACGGGGAAACTAATATTAGCAACGGGGCGGATGACGACTTTTCTCTGTATCGAGGCCTCCAAAAAAACCGCTTTGTCCTTCTCCCACACGATCTCGACACCATCCTCAGCATCGGTGATGGTAGCAGGATCGATGATCCAGAGCATACACTTTTCGATATGATCGGTGATGATGACGTTTTGGATCCCTTTGTTCCAATCTTCACAAACCCCCTAATCGTCGAACGATATTTCAAAAGCCTTCGCGAGCTTCTCCAAACTAGCTTCTCAAAACCGGAGTTTGACGAACTTCTCGATAATAGCCTCACAGACTGGGTGCCTCAGCCTCAGATCGAGCAAATGCGAACTTTTATGGATGAACGGAGGATTTTTATCGAAAGTGAGATCACTCCCATCATTGGACCTCCCAATTCTCTGCCGCTCGCAACAAGCACGAGTAATCTTGAGTCCACACACGGATCTCTCTATCTGAGCGAAATCCTCGCTATAAATAATTCCACTCGAAAAGTGGGTAGCAACTTTCCCGACGTTATCGAAATCCATAACACAAGTGCTTTCCCAAAAAATCTGGGAGAAATGTCTCTTTCTGATGATCCGTCAGACCCGACCCGATTTATTTTCCCCCCTAATACGATGATTCCAGCCAATGGATTCCTTCTTCTGTATGGTGATTCAACGATCGACCTTCCCGGATTATTTATCGGATTTAACCTGAATGCGGACGGGGAATCACTGTCGCTCTTTGACACTGATGCCAATGATAACGCTGTGATCGACACCGTGACATTTGGCCTCCAAATCCCAGATCATTCCATCTCCCGAATAAATGATATTTGGCAACTCTCGCATCCAACCCTTGGAACAATAAATCAATCGCTCGAGCTCGGGGAACCTGGCGAAATTCGCATTAATGAATGGCTCTCCGCAGATGATGCGGTTTTCGAAAACGAGTTTATTGAATTATTCAACCCGTTAAGCCAACCCGTTGCTCTCGGCGGTCTTGCCATGAGTGATGAACCTATCACCTTTCCCCGAAAACACACCTTACCCGAGCTTAGTTTTATCGCACCGGAGGGGTTTGCTCTCCTAACTCCCGATGGCAATTCGGCCGATCCTCTAAGAGCTGATGAACTTCCATTCAAACTGGCATCCGAAAATGAATGGATCTCTCTTCTTGGTGCTAATGGAGTTATGATTGACCAGGTTCATTTCGTGAACCAACGCTCTGATCTCTCCCGTGGAAGAAGCCCAGATGGGAGTTCCAACTACGAGGAATTTTCCGTTCCCAGTCCGGGCTACACCAACAACAGTCCACTCACTTCCGAGCTTCTTCTTATACAAAACCTTCGAATAACCGAAATTATGTATGATCCTCTTGGCGGATCTGAATTTGAGTTCATTGAACTTCAAAACATCGGCTTGGAGGTCATAAATTTGAAAGGCCTTCAATTCACGGAGGGCATCCGCTTCACCTTCCCAAATCTCACTCTACAGCCCGGTGAATTTATCATCCTTGTCAGTAACCGACTTTCTTTCGAAACCCGCTATGGTGAGTCACTTGCAATCGCTGGCCAATATGAGGGAAAACTCAGTAATGGAGGTGAGCGTCTTCGACTTGAACTCCCTAACATTAAAGCCGGAATCCAAGATTTTGAATATAATGACTGGTATCCAGCATCCAATGGATCTGGCTTCTCCCTCGAATTTAACGATCCATTGCTTCCAGTTGATTCTTGGAATCTTAAGCTCAATTGGGCTCCAGGGCTCATCACCAATGGAACGCCAGGAAAATCAGGAACCTTCTTCGTCAGAACCCCTTCCAACGAAACTATCACACTTCCAAATAATTTGACTATCGATCCATTCGTTTCTTATGGCTCGGTCAACCCAACTTCCGCCATCTTCCAGTGGGAACTCCTTGATGGGCCAGCTCCAGTCGTTTTCACCACTCCCGATGAACCATTAAGCCAAATTCGCTTCGGCTTTCCTGGTACTTACAATCTCCGCCTCAATGCCACGGCCTTCGATTTTGATCAATCTCAGGAAATTAAAGTAACGGTTTATGACTCCTATTTAGCATGGGTGAATCGAACCTTTGGAAAGACCACTCCAGGTGAAACCGAAAAAGAAAACGACCCGGACGGCGACGGTATTTCCAACCTTTTCGAGTTCGTTCTCGGCCTAGACCCTTCTACTCGAGACAGTGAAATTTTCCCGACTCCGATTTTCGATACGGAATCCAAGAATCTGAGTCTCACTTGGACAAACCGACAACTCGACCCAAAGAAATTTTCAGTTATTGCAGAAGTTTCGGATGATCTCAAGACTTGGAGGAGCGACTCTGCGTCTATCCAAGTGGAGACTCTTACCTCATCAGATTTTAACGGAAAGCTTCCGCGCAGTTGCCCTAACAACAGCCGATCAAAACCGGACCCAGTTTATGCGCCTCAGAGCCATTTTTTTTGATGAAATCGTCTCGGAAATTACGCCTCAAATTATCAGCCTTACCAACCTTGCCAACGAACCAAATATCAACTTTTCTAGCCGTGTTGGAAAAATTTATCAACTTGAAGCGTTCTCCGATCCCACAATCGGTTGGATTCCTATTGGCGAACCAATAGTCGCAACCGAAGAAGTCTCGGTCCTAGTCGACCGAAGCACAAATAACGATCGCAACCGTTTCTATCGAGTAAGAGAGCACCCTCACAATTGACACAGTGAACTCACCAACGGACCCCTCTTCTATCCTAGAGCCCAAAAAAAGTCCCTGCGGGTCAGCCTTCATTCCCCTTGCTCATTCCTCCACGACAAGTAATCTCGAGGCTTAAACGCTATGCATCGCCTTTTCGTCGAGAAAACCACTCCCTTTGCCGCCGACTCCGCTCACCTCATCGCTGATCTCCGCAACAATCTTGCGATCGAAAGCATCAAATCAGCCCGCATCATTCAAAGATATGATCTGGATGGGTTGACCGACAAGGAATTTGCAAAAGCGGCTCAACTTATCCTCTCCGAACCTCAGGTCGAGACCTCTTCGAACGAGCTCACACTTGGCTCTGATGAAACGGCTTTTGCCGTGGAATTCCTTCCCGGTCAATTTGATCAACGAGCGGACTCAGCCGCTCAATGCGTTCAAATCCTCACCGGCAAAGAGCGACCCTTCGTTTCTTCCGCCCGTGTCATCATCCTGACTGGCAAGCTGTCCAAGGAGAATTTGGAAGCGATCAAGAAATATATCATCAACCCGGTCGATTCCCACGAGGTCTCAGTTAACGCACCCTATCAACGCACCGACTCTCCCGATCCTAAAGACGTGGACATCCTCGAGGGATTTAACCAAAAGTCGGAGGCAGATTTTGAGCGGTATAGAAACGATCTCGGCCTCGCCATGTCGACCGCTGATCTTCTTCATACCCAGAAGTATTTCCAAAAAGAGGACCGTGAACCAACGATTACCGAGCTCCGCATGCTCGACACCTATTGGTCAGACCACTGCCGTCATACCACCTTCATGTCGAAGATTGCCGAAGTCAGCTTCGACGAAGGCACGGAGGTAATTCAAGAAACTTACAATACCTACCTCGCCACCCGCGAAGAAGTATATGGCGCAAACACTGATCGCCCGGTTACCCTTATGGACATCGCGCTCATGGGAATGAAAGAGCTCCGCAAATCCGGCGAACTCAACAACCTTGAAGTCTCAAACGAAATTAACGCTGCATCTATCGTTGTTCATGGAGATGATGAACAGGAATGGCTCGTCCAATTTAAAAATGAAACTCACAACCATCCCACTGAAATCGAACCATTCGGTGGCGCTGCCACCTGCCTTGGCGGGTGCATACGGGATCCGCTTTCGGGCCGTGCTTATGTTTATCAAGCAATGCGAGTCACTGGTGCCGCCGACCCCCGTATTCCTTACGATGAGACAATCCCAGGCAAGCTTCCTCAGCGAAAAATATGTCAGGAATCCGCCCATGGATATTCTTCCTATGGCAACCAAATAGGCCTCGCCACGGGCAAGGTCTCCGAGATTTATCATCCCAACTACGCCGCCAAGCGCATGGAAATAGGAGCCGTGGTTGCCGCTGCTCCCCGAAAAAACGTCTTCCGAGGAGGACCCGAAAATGGCGATTATATTCTCCTTATCGGAGGACGTACTGGACGTGATGGAGTGGGTGGAGCCACCGGTTCATCGAAGGAACACACCAACGACGCTTTAGACAATTCAGCCGAAGTTCAAAAAGGCGATGCTCCCACCGAACGTAAAATTCAGCGCCTCTTTAGAAACCCTGAACTTGCGCCAAAGATAAAGATCTGTAACGACTTTGGAGCAGGAGGAATATCGGTCGCGATCGGCGAAATTGCCGACAGCCTTGAAATTAACCTTGATGCCGTTCCCAAGAAATATGATGGCCTTGATGGCACTGAACTTGCCATTTCTGAATCGCAAGAACGAATGGCGATCTGCGTCGACCCATCGGAAATCACGTATTTTATTACTGAGTCTGACAAAGAAAATCTTGAGTGTGTCCACGTTGCCACCGTCACTGATACCGGTCGTCTACGCATGACCTGGCGTGGCAAAACCATTGTCGACCTCACTCGCGAATTCCTGGATACAAATGGCGTACAACAAGAAGCCGCTGTTCATGTCGAGGCGATTGGAACAGAGTCTCCACTTAATTGCGTAGCCTTCGAAAGCTTCGCCGAAGCACTAGGTGATCTCAATATTTCTTCGCAAAAAGGCCTTGGTGAAATGTTCGATTCATCAGTCGGAGCAGGCACCGTGCTCTCGCCATTTGGAGGAAAGCACCAATGCACACCTGTCGATGCCATGGTGGCATCCCTTCCCTTTCTCGAAGGTCAAACTAAGACCTGCACTCACATGTCGTGGGGCTTTAACCCGAATATCGCAACATGGTCTCCCTATCACGGAGCCGCCTATGCGGTCACTGAATCTGTCTGCCGAGCCGTAGCTTCAGGCGCGCGCTTGGGCGATATTCGTCTTACTCTCCAGGAATACTTCCCAAAACTTGGTGATGACTCCTCCCGCTGGGGGCTTCCCTTCGCAGCACTACTCGGCGCGTTCAAGGCGCAACATGAACTCCGCCTTGGCGCAATCGGCGGGAAAGATTCCATGTCAGGAACATTCAACGACATCGACGTCCCACCAACTCTAGTCTCTTTCGCTCTCGCCCCCGGAAGCACAAAACACGTCGTGTCTCCGGAATTTAAAGAGGTCGATTCACTAATCTCCTTTATCGAGGTTCCACGCGACGAAAATCAACTTCCTGATTTCCGCATACTTAAGGAAATCGCAGACACCCTTCATGGTGCAAATATCCTCGCCGCCCACACTTTGGATCACGGAGGTATTGCCACTGGCCTCAGTAAGATGGCATTCGGGAACGGAATCGGCGCGAGTATTAAGACAAACATCGATCTCCACCAAGAGCGCTTCCTTTCCTTTCTGATTGAATCAAAAGAAGAAATTTCCAGCGGAATCGTTATTGGAAAAACCCAAGTTGAGCCAACCATCCAAGTCGGCTCAGACACCCTTAAACTAGGTGAGCTTTATGATGCATGGACTAGCCCTCTCTCTGAAATCTATCCAGAGACCCAGGATCCTTCGACGAGCGAAGCCGATACCTTCACCTCGAGGTTCGAAGCTAAACGCTCAACCACTAAAAGCCAAAATCCTAAGGTTATCATCCCGGCATTTCCCGGAACCAACTCGGAATACGATTCTGCCAAAGCATTTCGCGAAGCGGGTGCCAAAGCAGAAATACAAGTCTTTCGTAACCTCACTCCACAAGCAGTTGAAGAATCACTTTCTAATCTAGCTGAAAGCATCCGCAAATCTCAGATTCTCATGCTGCCCGGTGGTTTCTCAGCTGGTGACGAGCCGGCGGGATCAGGGAAGTTTATCGCGACTATCCTTCGGAGCCCCGAGGTTGCCGACGCAGTCATGGATCTTCTCAAAAACCGCGACGGCCTCATTCTTGGAATCTGTAATGGTTTTCAGGCGCTCATAAAAACCGGACTCGTTCCATATGGTGAAATTCGGGAGCCCCAACCCGGCGACCCTACTTTGACCTTCAACGATATTGGAAGGCACGTTGCCCGTTACGCAACCACACGTATTTCTTCGACGCAGTCACCTTGGCTTGCTGATACTCAAGTGGGCGATCTTCACAACATTCCCTTCTCACACGGTGAGGGTAAATTCTATGCGAACGAAGAAGACCTCCGCACCCTTGCTACCACGGGTCAAATTGCGACCCAATACACAGACCTCAGCGGCCAACCTACTATGGCTCCTGAATTCAATCTGAATGGTTCGATTCATGCTATTGAGGGGATTTCATCGCCCTGCGGTCGCGTCCTCGGAAAAATGGGTCACACCGAGCGCCAGGGCCCAGATATTGGGCAAAATATTTCCGGCAACCTCTACCAACCACTCTTTACTGCTGGGGTAAATTACTTCTCCTAACAAATCGGTTAACCACTTCGAACCGGTTTACCGCCAATACTTTTTTGGGGAAAAGGACAGAATGCATACCCTAATTTATCTTCCCCGGATAACGAACATTTGTGCTGAGGTCATTTAATCTTTTACCCTTTTCACAATCACGCCCATTCCGTCATCGCTGATCACTCGAACCGGCTCTCCTTTGTCCAGAAAAACCCCGTCAGCCAAAACCTCCAGAAGCGTGCCATCAACTTCCGCCTTTCCATTTGGCCTTAAATCAGTGACCGCAACTCCGGTCCTACCAAACAAAGCTCTTGTCTCGGCTTCCTGATCATCACCATTTCCTCTTCCTAACGAATTAGGTAACATTATCTTATCGATAAAACTTAGCTTCGGAAGAAACTTTATCATAAGAAAAAGAAGAAATAGTGAGCCAAAAACCCCAATCGCTAAATTCATTGCCGGCTTTCGAAGAGCGTCCACGAGGCTCACCTCCTCTGATCCACCCCACTGATAGGTCTGCCACGTAACTCCATCGAACATCGAAAGTACAACTGCCCCAACAAGCAGAAGTAGCCCAGTGATCCCAGCCACTCCAAACCCAGGAATCACAAAGATCTCTACTACGATCAGAGCGATTCCGATGACAAAAAGAGCTGCAAGTTCATAACCTGCCATATTACCTGCCATGTAGTTCCCAAAAAAGAAAAGGGCGAAGGCCGATAAGCATATAATACCACCAATTCCAAAACCCGGCGTCTTCAGCTCCAGATACCCACCACCCAAACCAACTAGAATCAACACTCCGGAAAATCCTGCGATCCACCAGGCTAGACGTTCAAATCCGGTCGGAGTCGCGGTGATCACTTCCTCGTCACCCCATCCTTCAGCTTTTAAAACCTCCTCAAGGGAAGTCACTTCAGCTTGAGCTAAAAGCGGACCGTCCGTCATCATCCTAGTTGCTTCACTTGAATTGAGATTTAACAAAGAACCAGGTTTCACCTCGACATCTCCAATGACTCGTTTCTCCTCACTCAAAAACATCATGGCCTCAATCACCTCAGGGTTATATCCCTTCTGCTTTGCAATATAGCGAATCTGCGCACCAAAATAGCTTTCAAGCTTCGCCCTTCTTACGGGATCTATTTCCCGACCAGAACCATCGATAATGCCCGATGACCCGATCTTTGAACCGGGTGTCATATAGATTCGATCAGTAGAGACGGCTATGAAGGAACCCGCACTGATTGCGTTGGGATTCACAAATGCTACTGTTGGAACCCCAATATTTGCGATCTTGGTCATGAGCTCTTCCGTCGGAAAAGCCAGCCCCCCAGGCGTGTCTAGATCGAAAATGATCCCCTTTGCTTCCTCATCACTGGCCCGCTCTAAAATACGCTCCCAAAATTTGAAGCTTTGTCCATTGGTGAGAGAGTTCTCACCAATCTCGATCCGGACGATCTTTCCTGCGTAGCTTTTTTCATTTGATTTGCCGAATACCTTCATGTCTTGGCCCAAGACCTGCCCAAGACCCACAAGAAGGTAAAAAAACGCTGTTTTCATGCAAAGAACGTAACCCAAGGCTGGCGAAACCCAAACAACCGATTCACACTACTTCCATGGGAATGATCCCAAGAGAAACAATCGAACGTATCCTCGAAGCGACGGATATTGTAGATTTGATAGGCGGGTATTTCCCTCTTAAGCGCTCGGGGTCGGACTTTAAAATTAACTGTCCCTTCCACGGGGAAAAAACACCTTCGTTTAACATCAATCCTGCGAGGCAGCGCTACAAATGCTTTGGTTGCGACGCGAGCGGGTCAGCACTCAATTTCTTAATGGAATATGAGAATCTCCCCTTTATCGACGCCGTCAGAAAACTTGCTGATCGAGCTGGTATCCAAATTATTGAAGAAGCCAGTGATCCGGAATCTGATCGCAAACGACGAAAGATCTCTCGACTCAAAGAGCTAAATAATAAATCCGCCCGATTTTTCCACGAACAGCTTTTAAAAAACCCTGATGCGGCCCATGCCCGAGAATACCTAAAGAGCAGAAGATTCAGTAAAGAAACTGCCCAAAAGTGGTTGATTGGCTGGGCTCCTCGAAACTCAAACCTTTTTCTCCAAATGGCCCGAGAAAATGGCTTTAGCGGCCGGGAAATCCTCCAAGCTGGACTGGGCGGACTTAAGGACAAGAACAATCCTCGATCCGGACTCTGGGTGAAGTTTTACGATCAACTCACTTTCCCCATCCATAACGACGTTGATGATGTCGTCGGTTTCAGCGCACGGATTCTTCGTGAAGAAGATAAACGTGGGAAATACATCAACACCAACGAAACTCCTCTTTTCAATAAATCGAAACTCCTCTTCGCTCTCAACAAGGCAAGGCGACCTATGGGCAAAGAAAAGTTCGCGCTTCTTTGTGAGGGTCAAGTCGATGCTATCGTCCTTCACGAATCAGGATTTGAAAACACCATAGCACCGCTTGGCACTGCATTCACCGAACAACACGCTCGCATGATCAAACGCTACACCGATCGCGTTGTTCTCTGTTACGATGGTGATAGTGCCGGGCTCGCTGCTGCCGACAAAACATTTAAACAACTCACAGCACAAGGGCTTCCCGTTCGCCTAATGCACCTTCCAGATGGAGATGATCCGGATACTTTCGTCAAAAAGCATGGCGCTGAAGCGTTCCAAAAGCTCCTTGAGTCAGCCAAGGAATATTTCGATGCCAAACTTGATAAAGAGCTCAAGGCCATTGATTTATCATCCGCGGCGGAAAAAACCAAATTATTACAAGAGCTTGCCAAATCGGTTTGTGTCATGGATGACGATTTGCTCCGTGACGCTACTATCCAGAATCTAGCCATCCGGCTTCGCCTTGGAGTCGAGGATTTTCGACAAACCGTGGCAGCAGCAAAGGCAGACCTTAAGCGCTTCAAACCGCGAGAAAATGATGACGAAAAAGCGGACAGGATAAAGCCCACTGCTATTGATCATTTTATTATTTATCTTTGCCACCTCGCTCTCAACTCAGAAGCAGCAGCCGAATATCTTAGTGAGCAATTGGAAACTCTGCAGGAATGTCTCACCGAAACGCTGGGAAACCACGTACTTGTAGATATCCTAGCAAAACGACCCAATCCCGAAAGCGAGGCCGCAAAACAAGCTTATCTCATGACCATTCCGAACGGCGATCGTATCGCACTGGAAAATGGCTTTAGCGATGCGATACCAGAGGATCCCGTTTCTTCAGCATGCGACACAATAGCGATGCTTTCCGCTCGATTTTACCAAATCAAAGAGAAGGCGCTTCGAACACGACTCAATGATCCCAGTCTAACCCCAGAAGAGATTTTAGAAGCCTTCGAAGAGGTTAAGCGCCTACAATCGATTCTTAAGGCACTCGATCAACGTTTCTAAAAGCTTCAAAAGCGAATTCATAAAGGGCTTGCCAGAGACCTACCTCTTTAATATTTTCGGTATGTGAAATACCGACTTATATTAATGATCGCCGCCGCTATTGGCTCCTCGCTTTTCCTTTCCTCCTGCAATACTTTCCTCGGAATGGGTAAAGACTTTCAACGTCTTGGACAAGGTCTTGAGAATTCTGCCTACGGTAAAAAGTGGTAGAGCAGCCCCATTCGACTTAAAGAAGGCGGGAGGCTAATTCGAGCCTCCCGTTTTTTTTTTGAATCTAAAAATGCTAAATTACGCGAGAGCCTGAAGCTTCTCTGAAATCTGGCCTTGGGTGACGTTTGCACCGACAATCTGATCCTTAACCTCTCCATCTTTGAAAAACAGAAGAGTTGGGATGGAACGAATGCCATACTTGGCGGCAATAGCCTGTCCATCATCTAGGTTACACTTCCCGACTTTTGCTGTGCCATCAACTTCTGCTGCTACAGCATCCACCATAGGTGATATCATTTTGCAAGGTCCGCACCACTCAGCCCAAAAGTCGACAAGAACGGGCTGATCGGAGTTAAGGACTTCGGCGTCAAAGTTGTCTTCGGTAATTATTAGAGCCATGCCGCGAATATGTACCGAAAAAGGGTGGCGTCAAGAGCCACCCTTTAAGGTTTTTTTTGAAACGTAACGTCGAAACAGATAATCCTTACGATCCCCGCAATCGAGCGGTTACCCACCAATGTTAATATTGATGAGGGCGACGGCAACTGCGAAGACAAAAATTATAATAGGAAGCATAACTCTAATTTAGTTTAATTGAACTGAAGATTATTCGAAGATTTTACCGAAGTCGTTCTCTGTTGTCCAAAACATGATGGCGAGAGCTAAAATGGCGAGGCTCAAAACGAAAGCCAAAATGGACATGACCATTGGTAGAGTGTCGCTTCCCTCATCTTCATCGTCGTCCATTGCGATTGTCCCGATGGTTGACATCGTAGGAGCAGTTGGCTTTCCGAGCTGTTGAGTGCTCTGAAGTTGGACAGTAGCCTGAGGAAGGGCCGTCGTTGAGGCTCCTGGAGCTGGAGAGGTCGCGAGTGGCACTGTTGCCGGGGCAGGTGCAGCTCCACTAGTTTTCAGAGGAATGGTTGGAGCCGGCGCTGGTGCCCCACCTGCACTTGGAGCAGGTGGCGGAGTCGGAGCACCAGAGGGTGCTGGCGCAGACTTCAAAGGAATCGTCGGCGCGGGTGCCGGAGGCGCGGGTGCACTCGGAGCCGGCGGATCTGCCTTGAGCGTCGCGCGGACAGTCTCATTCTTAACGGGCACTGATGAATTTTGATCATCGGATGCGGGCGGCTGTGTGTTTTCGTTTTCGTCGGCCATAATTAGATCGTGGTGTCTATAAATTGAATAATCGCGTAGTGTTCGCTATTGCTCTCAGAGAGTTAACAAAATTACGCCTTAACCTGTCAAACCACGAAGTTTAGAAAATTGAGGAAATGTTGATCTTTTTAGACCAAATAGCGCAAAAAAAAGAAGCGGTGGGCAAAAACCCGCCGCTTCCATCCTAAGATGCGCAATTTATACTGATGGCCCCCGGCCCTTAAAAGTCAGCTCGGCGATTCCCGATTTATCAAGTTCTCCAAGGCCAACTCCCACCATTTTATCATATTGAGCCTTAGTGGCATCATTGACAGGCAGGCTGATCCCGACCCCATCTGCCAAAGCAGCTGCGATCCCAGAATCCTTCGCGGCGTGTTCCGCTGAAAACCAACACTCATGATCACGATCGATCATATCCTCAGCATCAGTCTCGAGGACGCGACTGTTTGCACCGGTCTGGGCGAAAATATCGCACACCATCTGAAGATCAAGACCCATTGCATCAGCAAGCCCCAAGCCCTCGGCTAGCGCCGCAGTATTGATATTCATAACCATGTTAACGAGAGCCTTAACCTCGGCAGCTTTGCCAATTGGACCGCAGAGGCGAAGGTTTATGGAGAGTTGATCAAGGAGCTCCTTGTGCTGGGCGAAAACTTCCTGATTCCCCCCAATCATTAAGAACAATTTTCCTTCGCGGGCTTGAGAAATCGATGATGCCATCGCCCCTTCCAGAACGTGCGCTTCAACTTTTTTTCCAGCTTCATAAACTTCTTTATGAATTCCAGGTGAAAGAGTGGCGCAGTTAATGAAGGTCTTGCCAGCCGCTCCAGAAAAAAGATTGTCTCCATCTTGCAGGAAGATAGCTCGCATCGCATCATCGTTGGTGACCACGGTGAAGATTATCTCTGCCGCTTCAGTCACTTCTAACAAGGCGCTACAATCTTTGGCTCCAAGTTCGGCTGCGATCTCGGCTGACGCTGTCTTATTAACATCAAAGACCGCGGTGACATCGTGTCCACAATCGAGTTGAAGGTGACGTGCCATATTTGCCCCCATTCGGCCTACGCCGACGAATGCTACTTTGCTCATGATATTTTAGTGGTTTGGGTTGTTATGATTTGAATTCAGGAAAAAACGGATTGTGAGCTTTCTCCTCTCCTACCGAGGTCATAGGCCCATGCCCGGGACAGACCACAGTATGATCTTCGAGAGTGAAAATCTCAGAACGATTCGTCGCAAGAGCATCCTTGAAGGAAATCACCCCGCCGCCCATTGACTGAGCAAAAAGAGCATCCCCCACGATGGCAACAGGGCGGCTGAGACCCTCGATCACATAAGTAGTTCCTGCCGGCGAATGCCCCCACGTTAAACGGGTCGCAACCCGAAGACTTCCAATCGAAAAAGCCTCACCAGCCGCAAATCGTTCGGCTCCAGCAACAGGTTCCTTGGCATTCACCAAAACACGAATTTCGGGGTGTGCTTTAACAACCTTTTCTCGATCAATAATATGATCGATGTGAGAGTGAGTGATAAAGAGAGTTTTGAGATCAACACCTAGATTTTTTGCCATATCAAGGGCAGGACTTGCATCGGCGCCCGTATCAAAAAGAGCCGCCTCTTTGGTCTGGGGATCCCAAATGAGATACGAATTTACAGTCATCATGTCGTCCGGGTCTGGATCAAAGACAGTATTAGACTGCCGTAGCCCCTCGAGCTCAACCGACTCCGGCCTCCATCCCCGATTTGCGAGCTCAACCAAGCAATCAGCATCGAGCCCAAGCGCTGGAGCGATAGCGCGAACGGCAACTTCATCAAACTCCCCATTTTTCAATTTGGCGATGGCATCTGGCTCGACATTCGTGAGAAACGACAAAACTCCATCGGCCACTCCCGTGCCTCTAATGGTTTTGCCAATTACGTCTTCAAAAAAATCTTCAAGTTCGATCATAATTTCAGGGGAATATTACTTTTTAGGAAAGAGAGCAACCAAGCGGCCAACTTTGGAGTATTCAGTCACATAAATTTGACCTGCGGGCCCCCACTTAATCCCGTGGGGTGCCGAAAAAGCATTGTCGTGAAGTTCTTCAGCCGGGACACCATTCGTGGCCCACTGCTTCTTGTCTGGATTATCTAAAAGGACCGAGACCACCTTACCGGTTTTATCCATCAAAATAACACGGCCTTCAATCTCGGCAACAGCAGCATAATCCCCTCGAACATCAACATCGGCTGGCCGCCGCATCGGAGTTTCGCCATAAAGCCCGATCCAAGTCAGATCAATCGTCAAATGGATCATACGCCTTCCATCCCGATCGCAAACAAGAATGCGAGGCTCATCATAACGGAGATCGATTGCCGCTCCATGACACGACGTAAATTGATCCTTACCAGTTCCTTTTCCCCCATAGGTCTTCACGAGATCACCATCAGGCTTCAGTTTGTGAATCTTTTTGGAACCATATCCCATGAAGAAATAAATATGCCCCTTCGGTCCAACTAAAAGCTCCGTTAAGCCGCCCATCCCGCCTTCAAGTTCCCCTGTCCTCTCATTGGGCAAAATTGCTACGATGTTGCCTTCTAAATCAAATTTAACAGCGCGATTTTTGCGGACCTGCGCACCCCAAATAAATTGTTGACCACCCTCCGTGACAGCAGTCAGTGAGTGCATACCAGCAAGCCCCCCCTTTAGCGATTTTGTGAAATCTCCAAAACAATCAAAGACCGCGATTCCCGGCTCGCCATTAGTAGCAGCATAAACGCTTCCGGATTTATCAACAGCAAGATCACCATGTAACGAGCCAATATTTTTCCGGTTTTCAGGAACGCCCCATCCCGGAACAGTAACATACTTATGACCTTCAGAACCTGTCACAATTGCAGTCGTGATGACGGCTCCCACCCCATCTCCATGATTATGACCTTCATGGGCATAGAGAGCAGATGTAAGAATGAGAGACGAAAGTATAGCGGTTAGCTGCTTCATGGTTTTACGATGTTGTCTAACATCCCTTAGTCGAAAAGAAAAAAATCTTAGTATTAAAAAGGTAACTAAATCCCCACGGAAAATCACGCTTTGCACCAACTTACTTGATTTTTTTCATTCAATCTCGTCCGCATGTGCTATTTTTTAGAAATGGTTAAGACGTGTGTTGCAGCGACCGTGACATTATTGATCGGATTTTCTCTCTTAAAAGCGGAATGGAAACCGCCTCAAGAATCGATCTCGGTCCAGCTGATTTTCCCTAAAGAGTTCGGAGAACCAACTCTTCCCACAGACAACAAAATTACAAAAGAGAGAATTTCATTGGGCGAAAAGCTTTTCCACGACACCGTCCTTTCGATTGATGGCACTGTTTCGTGCGCGGCATGCCACGTTGAGGAATTTGCATTTAGCGATGACGTCGATTTGTCCCGCGGGTTCGAGGGTCGTCTTGGGAAACGCAATTCCCCTCCCATCTTTAACCTTGCATGGAAAGATCACTTTTTTTGGGACGGCCGAGCTAGAACGGTCAGAGAGCAAGTCCTACAACCTATCCAGGACCATCTTGAAATGGCGGCCAGCCTCAACCAAGTCCTTTACAGGCTCAATCGCCAAAAATCCTACCGGGAGGATTTTAAAAAGTCCTATGGCCCCGGCGAAATCACCAGCGAGACCCTCTCGCTAGCGCTAGAAAACTATCTTCTTAGTATCGTAAGTGGGGACTCAAAATTCGACCGCTCCCTCGAAAAAAAAATAAAGCTTGGCCCGCTTGAAGACGAGGGACGCAGACTATTTTTCACCTCTCATGAAAAAGAAGGAGCCGGATGTTCCACATGCCATAGTGGAGCACATTTCAGTGACTTTGCCTTTCGTAACAATGGTTTAAGGCCAGCACCAGATTTGAAAGATCTTGGGAGATACGGAGTAACGGGTAAGGAAAAGGACAAGTTTCTCTTTTCAACACCAAGCCTCCGCAATGTCGCCATCACTTCACCCTATATGCATGATGGGCGATTCGAGAACCTTACGGAGGTAATCGAACATTATAATACCAACGCTCATCAAACACCTACTCTTGATCCTGCGCTCAAAAAACAGGGGCTCCAATTAAAAGCTAAGGAAAAAAAAGCGCTCATTGCTTTTTTAAAAACTCTGACTGATCCCCAGTTTATCGAAGCTGCTAAGTGACCTCCCCAAACTTTTCGTTGAGAACTAATCGGCGATGTTCAAACATCTTCGCTAACTGATTCTTCACCACCAGAGCTCGGGCCACTTCACCAAAAATACTGAAGCCCACCGAATAGTGAATGAGGTCCTTCACTATTGTCCCCCCACTCGTTTCCTCAAAGGAATGCCGGTGGTGCCAAAATTTGAATGGCCCAGAAATCTGGTCATCAACGAAGCTTTCACCCTTTTTTAGGGCCTTGATCTCCGAAACCCACGGAATCCAAACCCCCGGTAAGACCTTTACTGAATACTCAATAATTTCGCCCTCATAAAGAATCTCAGAGGGGAGCGAAACGATCCTAAATCCCATTTCGGGAGGAGTCATGGCTTCAAGATTTCGGGGGCTTGAAAAAAATTCCCAAGCCTGATTTAATGATATGGGAATCGTTTGTTCTTGCGAGAGAGAGTGGACTTTCATTCGAGCCTTAAACTAACCTCACTTTGAAATTGGTCGTCCGAAAATATCAAAAATAGTCCCGACTCCTTTCTTGAAGGCGTCGGCCCCCTTTTTGATCGCACCATCCTCTTCCCCTTTCACTTTTTCCGGATTACCGGCAACACTCGGATTAAATAAATCAGAAGCTTTTCCCAAAGCTAATTCAGCGACACCAAGAATCACCCCCTTCTTTTTGAGGACCATCTTGGTAGACTCACCAATCGGCTTACCTGTAAACTTGAGCGCATACTCTCCAATACCTGGAAGCATCTCAAACATCCTCTCCTTGGCTGCAGCAATCAATCGGTCACTCAGATCTTCCTGAGGAGCGTCAAGTGTGCCACTGACATTAAGTGGAGTCCACAAAAGCCCCAAATCACCACGCTGAAAAACCTTAGTCTCAGCACCTGGAATATGAGCCAAAGTCCCGGGCGTAATACCAATGCGTAAATCACCCTTACGAATTTCATTCCCTTCAATTTCCATCATACCCTCGACACGGACTAGTCCTTCACTAGACAAAACAATATTGGTTAGCTCGATGTTTTCTCCGACTTTTTCAAAGTCTAGACTTGCCTCATTTAGAGACAGGCGACGAAAGCGTGACGTGTTTGCATAGGCCGAAATTTTATCAAGCAACGGAAGAGCCGTAAGCATGCCATCCCTGATTCTGAGGTGACCAGTCAATCTAGATTCAGTGTCTGGCTTACCTGTCACTTCGAAGGAAAGATCAAGCGGCCCCATGAAACGCCGTTTCCAATCCTCAGCAATAACCTCCTGAATACGGGAACCAGTCACCTCTCCCCGGATCTGCCAAGTCCCATCTTCAATACCGAAATCCCCTTCCGCTATCATCAAACCATTTTCCAGCACTCCAAATTCAGATTCCAACAAGTAAAACCGATTACCCGAATACCTCCCCTTGGCCTTACGCAGGGTCATCTTATCTGCTAGTGAAATAGGCGTCGAAATTTCGCCACCAGCGACCATCACATCATAAACATCCTTTGTTGAACCAGGGCGGATCTTCGCCGAGGCATTCTGCCATACCCAATCCCCGTCGTCCAACTTGGCTGATCCCTGCAAAGAAGCGATATCGATTCCCGTTACTTCAAGAGAATCCGGCAATAGAGGATCCCAGAAGCTTTTCTCCTTCACTGGACGCTCTTTAATAAGGATTTTACGCTTAGGATCATTTCGAAAGTCACCAGTAAATTCAAGCTCGCGAAGGTGCATATTTTCGATGCGATAAACACCGGTCCAAATCGCTCCAATATCGACCTGAGCATCAATTCCATGCGCATTGATATCTTGCAATCCATTCATCTCCTTGAAACTAAAATTATCAGTCTTCAAGCTCCAACCATCCCATTCAAAAATCGACATCTCGGCGTCTCCATTAAGTTCGTACCCTACCTCCTCTCCAAGCATTAGCCTGAATTCATCACTCCGAAGATAGCTTCGTACTGAGTTGTAGCCAATGACCAAGCCAACCAAAACCGCAAGCCCCAAAACACCTCCAGTATAATACACCCACTTGGTTGAACCCCTCTTACGAGACTTCCGCCTTTGCGCATTTTCTGCTTTTGACTTTCGATTTCTCCTACTGGCCATACCGTCACACTATCAGCGAGTTTGACTTAGCCAACCCGGCAAAATTACTTTTTACGCCCGAAAAAATTGACCCATTACGACATTTTCCGGATCTGAATTCAGGATAATCATGGGAAATCTGTGTCTTCCAGGTTTTTAGTAAGCTCGATTGTAGCCCTCGACCCCCAAAACAATCGAACGAGCCACCGCCGCCTGATAACTCGATGAATTGCAACGGGAACGCTCGTAGGAATTACTGATAAATCCACACTCCACCAATACAGCGGGGCAAAGGGTATCATTTAGCACCGAAAATCTTTTGAATTTGAATCCACGGTCACGCACTTTGAGGTCGCTCACTAGATGATTTTGGATCGTCTTAGCCAGAAATCGGCCACGCTTCCCGACATAAAAGGTTTCCACTCCCCTAACTCCCGTGTGAGAAGTCGCATTGAAATGGATACTAATAAAAATACAGTTACGATATCGGTTTGAGATTTCTGACCGATGCCGCAGATCAACAAAAACATCGCTGCGGCGAATCATCGTCACCGGGTATCCCTTAATTTTTAAGGAAGCCTCAACGCGACGAGCAACCTTTAGATTGAGATCCGATTCACGAACGCCACCCCAGACTGCTCCGCGGTCCCTACCTCCATGGCCGGCATCGATGATGACCCTTAGAGATTTTAGCGTTCTCCGAACGTTTGCCGCCGGAGCAGCCACCTTACCCGAAGGAATCCTCAACACCTGCCCAACACCAAGGTTATTTTTATCTTTGATCCCGTTATGCGCCGCAAGGCGATCTATGGAGACTCCATATTTAAGCGCTATACGATAAAGATTCTCAGCCTTCTTCACCTTATGGGTCAGCCCCATTGCCAACCCGCATGTAAATGCAGCGACAAGAACGCTAATTAGATAATTCTTAAAAAAGACACCACTAAACATAAAAGATGGGAACCTTTATTCCCAATAATTAGTCAAGTCAACCAAGTTTTCATAAAACCTTAATACTCTTGCTAAGTTAAACTTTAGCCTTCTTCTTCCTGCCAAGGAATAGTGGAAGCACAAGATAAACAACGAAAATAGCGGCCGAAGTATAGATAGTCCACTTCACAATAAGACCCAAAAGGAGGGCAAACCCCAAAAGAGTCCAAACATTTACTTTAGTCTTTAGATCAATTTTTTTAAAACTTGGATAGCGAACGTTACTCACCATCAGAACCGAAACCCCGAGTATCATCCCGGCTAAAACAAAAGACCAAAGCCCCAACGATCGGTCGTTTTCAGCCAAGCTAATCATTACGAAGGTGAGAGAAGCTATAAACCCCGCCGCCATTGGAATAGGAATCCCCCGAAAGTCCCCGCTAGTGGATCCAATTCGAGCAAGACAATTAAATCGCGCTAACCTGATCCCACCACACAGTAGGTAAATAAAAGCAATCGCCCAAGTCAGACCACGCTCTTTAGTGCCATTGGGATCGAAAATCTCAGGTAACTGTAAATCGGCGAGAACCGCCCGAGACACTAACATGGCGGGTGCGAGCCCAAACGAGACCATATCAGCAAGAGAGTCAAACTCCTGCCCAAAAGGAGATTCCTGCCCTCCAAGCCGGGCCAACCGACCATCGAGTAAATCAAAAAAACACGATCCAAATATATAAAGCATCGCCGTTTGGTAATAATTCTTCGCCCCAAGCAGATCGTCAGCCTGCATTCCTTTAAAAATCGTCAAGATCGCTAAAAATCCGCACAAAAGATTCCCGGCCGTCATTAAATTGGGCAGGAGATAAATTTTAGGTTCTTGGTCTTCTTGTCCCATGACTCGTTGCACCTAGGAACCTGTCAAAGGTCTGAGGGCTTGGAAAGTCTCAACTCACCTCTTTCCCCCAACAGATTATCTGTCACCTTTTGTCTATGCCGACTGAGCTGCACGCCGACCTCTCTATGAAATCTCTCCTAGATCAGTATCCTGGAGCACGAAGAGCTCTATTCTCCGCCTTTCATATTGGTGGGTGCCAATCCTGCGCCTATGAACTCGAAGAAACCCTTGAAAAGGTCTGCGAAAATCATGGCATTGATGTGGAAGCTGCCATCAAGTGTCTAACTGAAAGTCAAAAACACGACGCCAGCATGCTGATTTCGCCGACAAAATTGAAAGCTTTACTCGATAAAAATGAGCCCTTCATCCTCCTGGATACTCGCACTCGCGAAGAATTTGAGGCGATCACTCTGCCGGGCGCACAATTAATGACCCAAGAGCTGCAGACTAGCTTATTTGCTGAGAAGAAAAAGAACCACAAAGTGATTCTCATCGATCATCAAGGTCGAAGCGTTCTAGACCACTGCGCATGGTTCCGGGGACACGGCCTCACAGACACCTTCGGACTTGACGGCGGCCTCGACCGCTACGCCCAAGAGGCCGACACCTCAATCAACCGCTATCGATTAGAAATGGATTAGGATAAAATCTTTCCGATTTCTACTTGTCCTCAAGAAGCTAGCGAGAACCACGAGTAATTACTCACCTTTTTTCTCGGGAAGACCCTCTCCACCCTTCTTCTGTTCTTGCAGAAAATTCCCGTTAAACCTGAGCCGAAATCCATTTTCATCACCGCTACTATCGATTCGCTTAACCCGATCGCGATATTCCTCCGGGACCGCTGCTTTGTCGATATCGGTATCGTAAGGCCCTTCAAAAAGAAGCTCTCCCTCATTGTCGTGGATTGAAAGCTCACGCTGACCATTCGTCATCTTCATTTCTATCGAACCCTCTTCGTCAACAAACTTCATGGAGCCGATCCCACGGAACCCCAGTTTCAAATCCTTCTCCTCGAGCATGTTCCCACCAAGGTTAAATTTAAATCGCTTGAAGCCAGCGCCATCGTTTCCAAGAGCCCTCTCAAGCTGCTTCATCATCTCCCTCTGTAACTTGTCATCGCCAAGGCCACCCAGAGCATTTTCAAGCTGCTGATTAAGCAAACGATTCATATCAACTGCAGGATTAGGAATAATCGCTTGGAGAGGCAAATTCTGAATTGCCGGAGCTTTCCCCAGTGTTATTTTTTGTTCGATTGTCTCACCTCGACGAATAATTTTCAGCGTAATCTCATCACCGGGACTGTAGCTGGTGATCGCTTTGCGAAGCGAGTCCTGATCAGTGAGCCTTTTATCGTCAATAGAGACTATGATATCCAATTGCTCAAGACCGGCGAGACCGGCTGGACTGGCAGGCTTTACTATTCTGAGAAGGAGCCCCCCTTCAAGCTCAAGGTGCCTACGAAGAGCTTCGCTAGCTTCATCTCCACGAACTCCAAGGTAGGCAACCTTCTCGACTGGCATTGGTTTCGGAGCCGCTTTAGCACTCCTGATGTCAGCTAAATTACCCTTTTTCTGATCTGCTTTGAGAATGCCCCCCTTTGGTTGAACTAGGCACTTTTTCAGTACTTCCATCTCCATCCGGGCGCTCAATCGCTGAGAGGCTAGGGAGTAAACCGAGAAAAGCTATCAAGCCGATTGTCGTAATTTTCATGTCAGGACCCATTATTTAAGAATCGAGCGGTTTAGCTCAAAAAATTTGTCTAATCAAATTTCACTGGAGTAAAGGTCACCTCTCTTTTGGGCTGCTCTATGATTAACTTCTCACCACGCTCGTTCACGAACTGCAGCTTATTATTCACCTGCACTTCCAAACATCGAAGCGGTTGCCCGCGCTTTCGTCCAGACTACTCCATGATCCTTTGCTGAAACAACTGAAGCACGGGCATCCTTTGGGGTGAAAACAACTGGACTGGTATTTCCATTCGTGAGATCCGGGATTCGTTCCGTAACCCGAGCGGGTCCAGAAAAAGAATTGCTCGAAAGAATCGCGGCAACTCCGCCAAGAAAAGCGACCGCCGCCACTGAACGGATGCCATACCACGAAGAATTACCCTTCTTAACACCTGGCTTAATCTCTACAATTTTCTCATCAACCGGAACTTCTTCATGCCATCGCGCCATCGCGTCATCCAGTCTGGAAATCAAATTTTCCGGAACACCGTAAGGAACAAGTCTTCGAAGGCTTTCTTCGAGATCTGAAAGATCAGTGTCCAATGCGGCGACTACAATCTTCTCATTTGAAAGGGGAGCTTCAATTACCGCAGCCGTCATGGCATCATCAAGTCGATCAAGGAGACCATCTTGCAATGGAGCTGGAACCAATTTCTTGAGTTCGCTTTCTAGGGTGCTGGAGTCCATATCCGTAAGTTTAATCTTGATCGAGAGAACTGCTAGTTTTTACGTGTTTCAATTAGCCGCTTAAATATCGTCATTCAGAGCGTGCGGTAGCGAGTTGTTTTCTGAGAGCCTCTATTCCGTATCGATATCTTGAAGCCGCCGTGTTGAGCGAAATTTCCAGGGCTTCCCCGATCTCCGCGAAAGTCCGCTCACCCCACAGCTTCATGCTGATCACTTCGGCAAACTTTCGTGGGAAGCGTCTTCATGCCCTCTGCAAGAATACTGGCGGGTTTCCTCCTGACTCGCCCCTCCTTCAAAAAGAGGCATCTCGATGTCACGCCCAAGGGACCGATCATCCTTGATGACATTTTCCTCGCGCCTCCTCCGGCGGTCATCTTTCCGCCCTAGGTCAATTGCCTCCCGGCGAATCTGGGTGTAGATGAAGGCGATCCAAGCATCCTGCCCCCCCACAAACGAGCCCTCCTCCACCTTGCGAGCCAACTTCACGAGTGCGTCCTGCAAAACATCTTCGGCATCCGCGATACGTCGCTTGTCTGCTGCCTCGCAAACAACAGGAACTTCGAGCCGTGCTCCTCCAGCCACGGACGAAACTGTGATGGAGCTCTTGTTGTGCTGGGGTGCCAAATTCACGGTCTTCTCTCTGTAATCTAATGGAAAAGCGTCGCAAATTAGGAGTAACTTGTTTCAATTTAGTGAGCTTCATTATAAAGCCGTAACAGCCACTCAAATGCTCACCATCGCAAAACCATGACCTCTTAGGCTGGAACTAATTCCCCAAGCGGTTCTTCACAAAGAGCACTGATAACGTAAGCGCTAGGCCTAAAGTTTTCGATTACTACCTCAGCTCGATCTCCCCAGCTCATACGAACCTCTTTCACGTTGAAATTTGGAGTTTTGTGGGGCGCAAACAAAATGTCATCATGCGTACTATTCTCATGCTTTTTAAACATCTCAGGAATAATATCCCCACCCAAATGGTCGTCACGACCCGTCGCAAGATGGCAAGTGCCCAGGACCTTTTCGTCTTGAATATCTTGATATGAGACAGGCAAAACCTGGGTTCCAAACCCAAGCTCACCGAGAGTTCCGGTCATCGGGTCATCAGCAAGCCGAGCGTTGTGCTCGTCAATCGTCGCTTGGCTTCCTTCGATAAGGGTCGACTTCACCACATCACGATTCACTACATCCAACACACCGAGAGTCCCATCCTCATACTTCATCGGAAACTTGCCGCGAGCATCTTGAGGCACAAAGTAGACTTCGCCTGCTGGAAGATTAGCGATGTCCGGTTTGGTTCCACGACAAAGACCATGCGACTTTTGCGCTTCCTGCCCTCCAAGGTCCAGCCACGCCGTAAGAATTTCACCATCTTCGAGTTCAAAGTCGATCTCCACCGATTCAGCCTGAGTTAGTGCGGCACGCATCTTCTCTGCGTCATCAGAAACCTCCTGATAATTCACCGCGAGACCCGAATTTAAAATGATATCATTCATTCCGTGCATCGTTGCCCCCCGAAAGTTAAATTGCTTACATTTCGCAGTCAGCGGAGCTGTCGCAGACCAGGTAGAAATACAAAGAATAATATCGTAGTTGGAGTAGATATCGTTGTCCAACGACAGCTGATTCCCATCCGTATCCCAAACTTCATCGCTCAAATCTAGATTTGAACCATAGGTGAACTTATAGGCATACATTTCGCCACCACTCATGCCTAGCTCCTCAAGAACTCCTCCCTGAAGTTTTTCATAAAAATAGGTGTATGCGTTATTTTGCACCCCAAACTCTTTCTGATCTCGGAAGGAAAAGTCCTTGATCCACCTTTGGGGAGATTCAAAGTCCACTAAGATACAAACACGACAACCTTGAGTCGGAGCAAAAACAGTATCCAGGAGCTGCCTTAAATCAAATCTAGGAAAAATACGCTTTTCGGGATTCAAGAGGATCTCCTCCTCTAAATAAGATGGTTTAATCATTGGCCGATATCTTATCGCCGCCTCATCGGCTCGCAAGTGATCTTTTAAAATCAACTAGACTCCGAAACCCTCGGGCAGGTTTTCCTGACTTCTGAGGCTGTCGAGAGTTTCACTCATGTCCTCTAGCTTTCCCCAAACGTCCGGGACTACAAAAATCGGTGCCTCGTGCCTAACCGCAAGGGCAAGACAATCGCTGGGGCGAGCGTCAAGCTCCACGATTTTTTTCTCCATAATCTCGTTTTCAGCTTTGATAATTAATCGCGCGAAAAAGACTTCTCCTTCCTTTTTCACAATCGTGGTGTGAAGAACCTCCGCACCAAAAGCATCAAGCGTTTGCGAAAAGAGATCATGCGAGAGAGGTCGCGGGAGAATAGTTCCAGCTAAAACTGCGTTAATCGAAGCACCGATTGCTGGATCGATATAAAAAACGATCACTTTTTTCCCGTCACCGAGGAAAACAGCGCAACCCGCCGGAGTCGGCAGGAGCGCAACTGGTTCGACACGCACCAATTTGCTCATTCTCTAAGTCTTAATCCTCCGCTTCAAAAAACCAACATCGACTTCTAATAAACGTCGCGAGCGTAGCGCTTTTCTTTTTTGAGCTTCTTGAGATAGTCTACCACCTCTTCGTCGCTCAAACCACCATGGGTCTTCAAAATTGTCTGAAGGGCCTTATCCACATCTTTCGCCATTCGGGAAGCATCGCCGCAAACATAGAAGTATCCCCCTCCCTCCAGCCAGTCCCAGAGTTCGGCTCCAGCTTCCAGCATCCGATCTTGAACGTAGATTTTATTTTCCTGATCACGAGAGAAGGCTAGGTCAAGTTTGGTTAGTGTGCCATTTTCAACCCAAGCATTAATTTCGTCTTCATAAATAAAGTCAGTGGCCCGAAAAGGATTCCCAAAGAAAAGCCAATTACGGCCGCTTGCTTTCGAAACCTCGCGCTCTTCAAGGAAGGCACGAAGCGGAGCAATCCCTGTTCCCGGCCCCACCATAATTATATCCTTAGAATGATCTTCGGGCAGACGGAAAGCCTTGTTGTTATGAACAAAAATTCCAGAACAAACATCACCGACTCGATCCGAAAGATAAGTGGAGCAAACCCCACCCCGATCTCGACCATGAGAGTTATAGCGAACGATTGCTACGGTCAGATGAACCTCGCCAGGATGAGCATTTGGGCTGGAGGCAATTGAATAGAGGCGTGGCTGTAGTTTTTTTAACACACCTACAAATTCCTCCCCATCTGCAAAGTCAGCCGGATGATCGTTAATCAAATCAATCAATTCCCTGCCCCAACAGAATTCTTCGATCTCCTCTCTACTCCCGCTCTCGACAAGAGCGCGGAGAAAAGGTGAACCAGATCGCTCTGACCAACTCTTTAGAAGTCTCTTATTAAGACTACGAATGTCATAAGATGTGATCAAGGCCTCGCGGAGTGAACCCTCAGCTCCGCTCGGGAGTGGCACGTCATCCTTCACATTAAAAGGAAGGAGAGGAAGGATCTCATCCACAACTTGAGCCGGGTTGTGAGAAAGCACGCCAAGAGCGTCACCAACTTGATATTCCAAGCCAGAATCCTTGAGAGAAAGCTCCACGTGATAGGTTTCACGTGCCGATCCCTCTTTATTAAGATCGTAGGAATTCAGCAGAGGTGAAGGGAAAGGATTCTTTTTACCAAAAGGTTCCTCCACGACAACTTCATCGGCCTCCTGAGCCCTGCTGCTGCCGCCCATAGCCTCCATGACCCCTTGTTTCCACTCTGCAAATTGCTCGTCGTAGTCGACGTCACAATCAATACGCTTAAAAATTCGTTTTGCTCCAAAGGCTTCGAGACGTTGGTCAAATTCGATACCACACTGGCAGAAGTCAGGATATTCGCTATCACCGAGCGCAAAGACCGAAAAATTAACACCTTCAAGGCTAGGGACAGTCTCGCCCATGATATATTCGTGAAGATCAGAGGCATTATCGGGTGGCTCGCCATCACCGTAGGTGCTTGTAATCACCAAGAGATTCTTTTCTGTCGGCAACCTACCTTTGTCGTAAGCAGCCATATCAAAAACTTGCGGTTCATAATTCCCTGATTTGAGGCCTTTGAGAAACTTTTTAGCGACACCCTCAGAATTCCCGGTCTGACTCCCCCACAAAATTGTGACAGGAATCGCCGGCCCGGGTGACTCAACCTCAACTGACGAGTCGCCCAAGGCCTTGGTTAAAAACTCACTTAGCCAAGCACGTTGCTCGGCGCTAAACGGGGCATTTTCTGGAATGACAATCGGAGAATTCATTTGAAACAAAAAAGGCGCTAAGAAAACCTCGCGGTAACATTGCGCTAACCTTGCAATCTTACAAGCGCGTTTCGAGCCATCCTCTCTCTAACTTTTCATGAAGAATGCTCCAGACTGGACAACCCTCCAGAGCCACAACAATCTGATCTAGTGATGAAAGCAGCAGTTATTGGCATAATATCGACCCTCGCGACGATGGTTTTTGGTCAATCCGGAGCAACATCTCCGAATCCCGGGCTAAAAAATCGGCAATATCAGGAAGAACTCGCTGATGCTTACGAACGTATCGATCCCACGAAAGACGGATGGGAATCCGAAGCCAAGTCATCGGAATACCAAATAATCCTCGAAAATTTCCTCGATAGCCTCCTCCACCAGCGGAAAACCGAGCATATCACAACAAATTTTAAATCCGCACAGCTCCTCAAGCCTCAAACTAATATCGTCTTTAAAAACGCCGGGCTAATCGTTCGCAGAATTTTTAAAAATACGACCAAAATACCTTATTCAGCAATTATATCACGCGCGGAACCTGACTTTAAAACCAAGATTAAGATGATTTCGGTTACCTCCAAATCCTCGGACTCGCTCGTCACCCTCAAATCCCCTCTCCTCCAAATCAACGCTCATTGGACCTGCTCTTGGACAGAAACCTCTCCCCCTAGATTAGAGACCATCACCCTTAAGGAATTTGAAGAAGTCGAGCAGACCAGTAATCGCCAACTTCTCACCGATGTCACAGCTTCCGCCTTCAATCAAAATCCTTCTTATCAATCCCAGCTTCTCCGCTCAACCGACCACTGGCGCAGCCGTATCCCGCGCGATTTCGGACTCGATTCTGCTGCAAACCACGGCCTGGCAATAGCCGATATAAATGGCGACGGTCTCGAAGATCTTTACCTCTGCCAACAAGGTGGGCTCCCTAATCTTCTCTTCTTACAAAATCTTGATGGCACGCTCACCGATTTCTCTATTGAATCAAAAACTGACTGGCTCGATTACTGCGCCGCCGCCCTCTTCCTTGACTTCGATAACGACGGTGATCAGGACCTCGTTATCTCACAAGATTTCAAAATTCTCTTCATGGACAACATAGACGGCAAAGGCCACTTCGAACTTGCTTTTGGTCGCTCTACCAAAGCTCAATCCTTCTCCCTCACCTCCGCTGACTTCGATCAAGACGGCTTCGTGGACGTCTACGTTTGCGGCTACAACCCCTCGGCATCTTCAGCACGAGCCGGAGCCCTCGCCGAGCCCGTTCCATTCCACGACGCTAACAACGGAGGCCAAAACATCCTCTGGCGAAACAACGGAGACTGGACCTTCAAAGACGTCACTGAACAAACTGGCCTCAACCAAAACAACACCCGATTTTCCTTTGCCGCTTCCTGGGAAGACTACGATCAAGACGGAGACCTCGACCTTTACTTAGCAAACGACTTCGGCCGGAACTGCCTCTACCAAAATCAAGGAGTCGAACCCGGGAAGCTCCCTTTCTTCATCAACATTGCCGGCCCTCTTGGCATCGAAGACTCTGCCGCCGGTATGTCGACCAACTGGGGTGACTTCAATAGGGACGGTTGGATGGACCTATACGTTTCCAATATGTTCTCAAGCGCTGGAAGCCGAGTCACGGAACAAAATCGCTTCCTTAAAAAACTTGAGCACGACGAAAACGCCGCCGGCACCTTCCGACGTATGGCTCGTGGAAACTCCCTCTTCGCCGCCAACGGAAAAGGTGGTTTTACCGATCTCTCTATTCAAACAAAAACCAATATGGCACGCTGGTGCTGGGGATCTACTTTTGCAGATCTCAATAATGACGGATGGCTCGATATCCTTGGTGCGAACGGCTTTGTCACCGCCGAAGACACTGGTGATTTATGAAGTGTCTACTGGCGACAGGTCGTGTCGCAATCTCCTACCGCTCCCCAAGGTGACGATCTTAGGCTACAATCCTACCGTCAAGGTTGGCTGGCTCTCAATCGTCTCCTTCACGAAAATAAATCGTTTTCTGGACGCGAAACAAACAACGCCTTCCTTAATTGCGGTAAGAACAGCCCTTTCGCCGACGTTTCCAGCGCCATTGGCTGGGACTTTGAAGATGATGCCCGCGCCATCGGACTAATTGACTACGATCACGACGGTGATCTTGATCTCTTTGTCACAAACCGCACTGCTCCTCGTGTCCGACTCCTAAAGAACAACCTCAAATCTGAGTCAAACTTCCTCTCACTTCACCTCACCGGTTCTGCCAAAACAACTCCGCGAGATGCCATTGGAGCTCGTGTCGAAGTCCATCTTAAAAAACAGTTAGTCCCTCATATCCGCACCCTCCACGCCGGCCAATCTTTTCTAGCCCAATCATCCCATTGGCTACACTTTGGCCTTGGTGAAGATGCCGTCATCGAAAGAGTAGTGGTCCACTGGCCCGGCTCGAAATCGCAAACCTTCAACGGCATTAAGGCTAACCAAAAACTTTATCTCATCCAAGGTGTAGCAACCGTCACCCCTCGCAAAACCCGACGAAATCCCAATCTCATAGCAGCACCACACCCGACCCCCGAAAAAAAATCGGTCGCGCGCATCATTCCTCCGGCAGGCCACACCTTCCCAAATATACTCACTGCTGCTGGCGAACCCCTCTCCATTTCTGCAACCACCCTAATCGCGCTTTGGAGCCGCACCTGCCCGCACTGCCAAAAAGAACTTCAAAGTTGGACCAACCAAGCTGCCAAGTTTAAAAAATCGAACATTAACCTCGAACTCCTCTGCACCGACCAAGAACACTACGATCAAGCCAATGCCTACCTTAAGTCTATCAACTCGCCCTTCGCTACCAGGATGGCTGGCCCCGAAGCCGTAGAGCTACTCGACGCCCTCCACGCTTCCATCATTGACCTTTGGATCCCCATTCCCGTTCCTACGAGCTTCCTAGTCTCCACGGAAGGACAGCTCCTCGCCATTTATCGAGGTATCGCTTCAATCGAGCAAATCATTAACGACACCAAATTCGCGACAGCATCCCCCTTGGAACGTCGCTCTGCCGGTTCACCCTTTGCAGGACGCTGGACCAGCAAGCCTGCAGCGTCTTCCCCCCAAGGCACAGCTCAACAACTACTCCAACGTGCCAAGCCCAACCTCGCCATCAACTACCTCCGCTCAGCTCTTACGAAGCCCTTTCTCCAAGGTGAAAAATTCACCCGAAGCGACAATCTTTTACTTCTCGGCCAAATCTTGGGACAGCAAGGTCGGCCAGCCGAAGCCATTCCTCAGCTCGAGGCCGCTAACGAAATCCTTCCCAAAGATATTCGCGTTCTGCGCCTTCTTGCGACTGCCCACGCTGAAACAGGCAATTTTTCAAAATCCTTCGCGATTCTCAACGACGCGATATCCTACCACCCTCAGAACTTAGATATCTACGATGACGCCATCAATATCGCACTCAAAACCAAAAACCCTACGCTAGGGTTATACTACAAAAAAAAATCAGCTGACAACAACCCTGGAAATCCTAATTTACGGCACCGCCTCGTCCTTTTTCAACTCGAACAAGGACAACCTTTAGACGCGATCGCCAACTGCAAAACTATTCTCGGGACTTCACCTAAATTCCTCAAGGCTGCTAACCTCCTCTCGCGAATCCTTTCCACCCATCCTAGGGAAAAAGTCCGTAGACCGCAGGAATCTCTCGCTCTCGCCTCCCGTCTCTGCCTGATCTCCAAAAACCGCGACGCCAACCACCTCCTCAGCCTAGCCTACGCCCAAGCCAACCTTAGCAACTTTGAAGAAGCTACCAAGAAGCTCAAGCTTCTCACGAACATCGCCCCACCTGACTCCAAGTTCACAAAGGAAGTAGAAGCTGCTCTAGTAAAAACAAAAGCCGCTCAGCCCATTCGCAATGTTATCTGGAAATAAATAAATATTAGGATCCGCAGACCAGTCGCCTCAAAATTTTTCGACTCGTCACTTAGAAGACTTCGCGCCTCCACGCCTTTGCGGTAGATCCCCCCGCAACCCAGCACATAATTAACGACCCAAGCTCCGTCATTGCCTCGCATCTCACCATCACCATTGATGGTCAACAAACCACTTTCACCGAAGGCGAAACCATCTACCAAGTCGCCAGCCGTCTCAGAAAAGACATTCCGACCCTTTGCTACGATGGTCGGCTCGATACTTTCGGAGCCTGCCGCCTTTACGTTTTAGAAGTCGAAGGCATCCGTAATCCCGTCGCCTCCAACGAACTATCCACCAACATCAACATCAACATCCTTACTGGTTCAGGATACGACCCTGTCACCCAGACGGCTGAGTTAAAGGTTTACCAGGTACGCATCCGCCCATCCTAGATCAACCTAGGTGTCCTCCTTCATGGTTTGAGGGATTTTAGTCCAAAATCCTTTTTAATTCTATTTCATCGCTTCGCTCAGCTTCAAGTTCTCCCCTTCGTGAAAATTTGAGTTTTTCATGCCTTGTTCATTACAACGGGCCTGCCAAGACTCAAAGGCATGACGGAGGAAGAAATGTCAAGCTGGTCGGCAATCTTTGGGTCCGCGATTGAATCAGGAGATCCTGCCCATGATCTAGAACACATCCGCCGAGTTGTTCTGAATACAAAAAAGATTGCCGCAACCGAGAATCTCTCGATGGATGTTCTTCTGCCCGCTGCCTGGCTTCATGACTGCGTGCATGTTCCCAAGAATTCCCCCGAACGATCTAGCGCTTCTCAATTCGCAGCCGATAACGCCAGTATCATCCTCAGGCAGCATGGATATCCACAAGAACACTTCAAGGCCATCCACCACGCTATTGAGGCTCACAGTTTTTCTGCCAAAATCACCCCGTCGACCATCGAAGCAAAAGTCCTCCAAGACGCCGATCGGATTGATGCCCTTGGCGCGATTGGCCTGAGCCGCTGCCTCATGCTCGGCGGGACATATGGGGTCAGGCCTCTACCACTCGGAGGACCCATTCGCAAAAAACCGCTCCGCTGAACGATGCCAGTTACTGCGTCGACCATTTTTACGCCAAACTCCTAACCCTTAAAGACACCATGCAGACAAAGGCAGGAAAAGCCTTGGCCGAAAAACGCACCAAATTTCTTAGCGATTTTCTCGAACAACTTAGAACTGAAATCCCAGATATGTCCTAAAATGCCCTCTTGCCTTCCACCCCCCATTTCTCCAGAACTTAACATTCCCTATTCACCATGCCTTTTCTACTCCTCTTCTTACTCATTCCCTCATTCGTATCAGCGGCCGACCCCTACCGCTTCGAAGTCAAAACCATCGCGGAAGACTTCGCGCGCCCCATGGGGATGGACCTAGGGCCTGACGGCTCAATTTACCTCATCGAACTTCAGGGCAAGGTTAGCCGGATTCATCCTACAACTGGAGAGCGGACCACCCTTGCTGAAATCGAAGTGTTCGGGGAGCAAGAAAATGGACTTCTCGGCATCGCGCTCGATCCAAATTTCATGGAGAACAACCACCTCTTCCTTCTCTATTCACCCGCCGATTTCATCGGACAGCGAATCAGCCGTTTCACAATCAAAAAGAAGACTCTCATCAATGAGAAAAAAGTCATCGAATGGAATACCCAACGCCGTGAATGCTGCCACCACGGTGGCATGCTGAAATTTGGTCCTAGCGGCTGCCTCTTCGCTTCTGCCGGAGACAACACTCATCCTTTTGGTGACTCAGCATCATATGCACCCATCGATCGACGCCCCAATCGAGAACCATGGAATGCCGAGAAATCCTCCGCTAACCCCAACGATCTTCGCGGCGGATTGATTCGCATCAAGGTGCAACCCGATGCAAGTTATACCATACCTGAGGGCAACCTCTTCCCCCCCGGAACCAAAGGTACACGCCCCGAAATCTACGTGATGGGCTGCCGCAACCCTTGGAAATTCTCCATCGATCCTAAGTCAGGCCACCTTTACTGGGGGGAAGTTGGACCTGATGCTGGAAAAGACGGACCGCGAGGACCCCGGGGATACGACGAAATTAACCAAGCCCGTAAAGCTGGATTCTTCGGCTGGCCCTACTTTATTGCCGACAACAAACCCTACTCTCGTGTCGACTTTACGGATGGCAAAGTTGGCGAGGAATTCAACCTTCAAAAGCCTATTAATGATTCACCCCTCAATACCGGTCGAAAAGATCTTCCCCCACCTCAGCCAGCCTTAATCTTTTATCCATACGCAGATTCAGAAGAATTTCCTGAGCTCAAAAAAGGAGGCCGTACCGCCTGCGCCGGCCCAGTTTTTCACTATAGTCCTAAGTTCGAGAAAACAGGAGGTTTCCCTAAAGAATTTGATCACTGCCTTCTCTTCTGGGACTGGCACCGTCCTTTTATCAAGTGGGGAAGACTTAATAAAAATGAAGATCTTGTCGGCATCGAAAACTTTTCAATCCCTGCCAAAATCAAACGACCTTCCGACGCTCTTTTTGCTCCCGATGGGACCCTTTGGTTCATCGATTACGGAGCCACATGGGGAAATAACAAGGACGCCAAACTTCTCCACATCAGCTACCGCCATGGGAATCTCGACCCAGTCGCACAATTTACGATCGACAAAAAGAATGGCCCCCTTCCCCTCGAGATAAAAGTTGATGGCTCTGTTTCCAAAGACCCTGAAGGCACATCTTTAAAATTCGCTTGGCTTAAAGATGGAAAGGCCGTCTCAACTAACCCAGAAACCACGCTTATTTTCACTGAGCCCGGAGACCACCCCATCACCTTGAATGTCACAGATGCGCAGGGCGCTACCAATGAGTTCACCCAATACGTCAGCGCCGGGAACTCCCCGCCCAAACTCGCCTTTCGAATCACCCCTCGACGGATCCTTTTTCACTCCTAGGAAAACCAGTCGAATATCGCCTCGCCGATCCACGACTATGAGGAAGGTGATTCGAGGTTAAAGCCGAATTCCTTCGCTTCAACCGTAGTGACCCTAGCTCCTCTCGCTAAAGTCTCTCCCGGCCTCTCCGCCATTCGTGCCTCCGACTGCTTCAATTGCCACCATGCTTCGCAAAAACTGATCGGCCCCTCGTTCAACGACATCGCCAAGCGCTACAAAGGCGACGCAGCAGCCTTTGATAGCTCTGTCGAGAGGGTCATAAAGGGCTCTTCGAAGGTCTGGGGCGAAATCCCTATGCTTCCGCATCCGAATCTTAAGCGTAACCAAGTCGCATCCATGGTTCGGTGGATCTACTCTCTCTCTGAGAAAAACACACCGCAAGTCTCTCGCGGCGTTAAGGGGAATATGATGCCATCAAGCGACGAATCAATCACTCGAGCTATCCGCAAACTTTCACCGACCTCGGAGCATATGAAGGCAAAGCCACTCCGCTTTCAGGTGGCACCTCAATTCGACTCCACCCGCGCACCATTGAAGCTGAAAATTTCTCCTCTCACAAAGGCCCCCAAATCTTCGATGGTGAAGGCCTCAAATTCGTTGGAGCAATTAATCACTCTCACTGGATCGAATACCCCGGATTCCGGATTAAAGAATGTAAAAACTTCTCCGTCCGCTACGCCTCGGGGGGCGCGGGCGCAAAAATCACAATCAGCGCTAACGGTAAAAAGGTTGCTGCTGCTGAAATCAAACCCACTGGCGACTGGAACAAATGGGAGGAAATGACTGTCCCCCTCATAGACCTACCCGACGGGCTCGTCGACCTTCGCCTCACCTTCACAAATCCCGGCAAACAACATCTCGTAAACCTCGACTGGATCCACTTCGAATAACAAGTGCCATTGATGAAACATTTCCTCCTCTTTATTTGCGTCTTCGTTTCTCTACGCGCCGCTGACCGACCACATATCATACTCATTATGGCCGATGATCAAGGCCACGGGGACTGCGGATTCACTGGTCATCCCTATGTGGAAACCCCCAACCTCGACGCCATGTCTCAAAACTCGATCGTCTTCGATCGCTTCTATGCTGGTGCACCCGTCTGCTCGCCCACCCGCGCTAGCGTTATGACTGGTCGTAATCCTGTACGTGTCAACGTTCCCAACCACGGACACTATCTCCGCCCTCATGAAACTACCATCGCCGAAGCCTTAAAAACAAACGGCTACCTGACCGCTCACTTCGGCAAGTGGCACATCGGATCAGTTCAGAAAGAGAGTCCCACCTCGCCAGGCGGCCAAGGTTTCGAACACTGGCTTAGCGGGCTGAATTTCTTCGACCGGGAGCCGTATCTCTCGCTCAACGGGAAATTCCAACAATTTCAAGGCCAAGGCACTGTCATCATAATGGATCACGCCCTCGCCCATTTGAAAGCTTATAGCTCCAAACAACCTACTTTCTCCGTCATTTGGTTTCCCTCACCACACGTCCCCCATCGAGAAACCTCATCCACTCAAGGTCTCTACAAAGGGAAGCCTCATGCCTCTTACTACCAAGAAATTACCTTAATTGACGAACAGATAGGCAGGCTTCGTAAGACCCTTCGAGACCTCAAAATCGCAAATAACACTCTCCTCTGGTATACGTCAGACAATGGAGGGCTCGTGAAGGAATTCTCCGGTGGTCGAGAGAAGAAAGGCTCGGTTTATGAAGGTGGTCTTCGAGTTCCGTCCATCATCGAATACCCGTCTGAATTCGAACCAACCCGCATATCCGCTCCCACAAGCTCGACCGATATTTATCCAACGCTCCTCGCATTGACGAAGACCGAAGTTAAGAATCAACCTCCACTCGATGGAATCAATCTTCTCCCTTTTCTTAAAGGAAAAGAAAATAAACGTCCCAAACCCATTGGCTTCTGGCATAATTTCAGCGGAGGACAATCAACCCGGAGCGACCAGATTATCAAAAAGCTCATGGAAGCACAGCAAGGGGGAGAGCCTAATCCTTTTACAGAACGAGTTTTTAAAAACGTCAATAATTTCCCGAAATACACTGCTAGTTCCCATCAGAGTGGCCACGCAGCGCTTCTCGATTGGCCATTCAAAATTCATGCCATTTTCAGCAAGAAAAAAACGACTTGGGAGCTTTATGATCTATCCAGAGATCCTACGGAAAGCAACACGCTCAACGAGCAAGAACCCAAGCAATTTTTCAAAATGCAAAAGCAGCTCACAGCTTGGCAAAAATCAGTGCTAGAAAGCCACTCCGGCCACGATCTCCAGAACTGATAGCAACAAGCGTTAACAAACCACATAAGCTTACATAAAAACGCACCCTATTAAAATGAAATCTATCTTACTCTTAATACTCTGCGTCTACGCGACTCTACATGCCAATGAACGCCCCAACATCCTCTGGCTCTCAGCCGAAGATATCAACGCCCACTTTGGCTGCTATGGTGACCCAAACGCCATTACCCCTCACCTTGATCAGCTAGCTAAGGAAGGAGTCCGCTATACCAATGCTTTCACCGCCGCCGGAGTTTGCGCGCCCTGCCGATCTACCATCATCACCGGCATGTATCAGACTTCCATCGGCACCATGCATATGCGGAGCAGTGCCGTCCTTCCAAATTCCATCAAACCCTTCCCCACCTACCTTCGCAAATCCGGCTACTACTGCACCAACAATTCAAAGACCGACTACCAATTCCAAGCTCCAAAAGATACCTGGGACGCGAGTAGCAGCAAGGCGCATTGGAAAAACTCAAACGACAAAAAAGCCCCCTTCTTTTCTGTCTTTAACTTCACCGGTTGCCACGAAAGTGGAATCGCTGGAGAGTCAAAATACAAGACCGTCACCAAGAACCTCTCACCCGGCGAACGACAAGATCCCCGCAAGTTAAAAACCCTTCCGCCCTACTACCCGGATACCCCGAAAGTTCGAGAAGACTGGAAAAGGAACTACGAGCTCATCACAGCCATGGATGCGTGGGTCGGCGACCACATCGCTGCTCTTAAGGAAGCGGGAGAATACGAAAACACTATCATAGTTTACTGGTCCGACCACGGTGTTGGCCTTCCTCGCGCCAAGCGCTGGCTTTACGATTCTGGCACCCGGATTCCGCTCATCATTCGAATCCCCGAAAAATTTCGCACTTCCGGCCAAGGCAAACCAGGAACGGTTGACGAGCAACTCATTAGCTCTCTCGATTTTGGAATTACCACACTCAACCTAGCCGGACTTCCCACGCCCCCCATCACCCAAGGCCGTGCATTCCTTGGCAAGAAATTGACTCCACCCCGAGACTACATTTTCGGAGCCCGTGACCGTATGGACGAACGCTACGACATCATCCGTAGCGTTCGCGACAGGCGTTACCGCTATATCCGTAACTACGAACCTCTCAAGCCTTACTTCCAATACATGAATACTCCTGAGAAAGGAGCCACTATGATGGAGCTTCGTCGCGTTGCAGCCACTGGAAAAATGCCCGCCGCCATGAGACTCTTCATGGCCGATCGTAAACCCGTCGAAGAATTCTACGACCTCCAGAATGATCCGCACGAAATTAACAACCTTGCCGACGACCCAAAGTACAAGAAGCAGCTCGATAAGTTCAGAAAGATCCACAAGGAGTGGATCAAGGAAACCCGCGACCTTGGCCTCATCCCTGAGCCTGAAATGGTCTTGCGCGAAAAGAAGGCAAGCTCCCGTTACGACATCCTCGCTAAAGCTAACGACAAAACTCTTCCCGAGAGACTTGGCCGCATGGCATCCCTCGCATCCGAAGGCGAGCAAGTCCTTCCCGATCTCCTTAAAGGTTTAGAAGACCATGACGCCGCCGTCCGTTACTGGGCCGCCACTGGGATCGGAAACATCGGCAAGGCATCGAAAGAAGCCACGACCGCCTGCCTAGGACTTTTGGAGAAAGAAAATTCCACCGTCGTCAGAATCGCCGCAGCCCGTGCCCTTCTCCGAATGAAGACCAGAGAGGAAAAAGCCCTCTCTGAATTATCCGAGTCTCTAGGATCGCCCGAAGAATGGTCTCGCTTGCACGCCGCTATCGCCCTCGATGAAGCCGATGAGCAAGCCCGCCCCGCCCTTCCAGCACTTCAAAAGACACTCAAGAAACAACCCAATAAATATATCGTCCGGGTTGCCAACAAGGCCGTCAATGACTTGCTTGGGACTAGCAACTCCGTTAAATAGATCAAACCATGTTCGCTGCACGTCAATCTGTTTACGAAGCCTTTCCTCATCAAAAGGAAGACCTCCTCCTGCACATTCTCACCAAATTAATTTGCAAGTCTCCAGTCCTGATTTTCGTGCGGAGCAAAGACACGCTACACGCTCTCAATACCGCCGCGAACCGACAGGAATTGGCAACTGAAAACATCTCAGGAAACAAAAAGCCAGAAGTCCGTGATCACGCATTAAAAGATCTCAAGAAAGGTTCACTTGATATTCTCTTTGCCACTGAATCAGTCCTCCGCGGAAGCGACCTCTCGGGCATCGCCACTGTCATTTATTTCGACGTCCACGAAATCGACGCTGATTATATTAAGCACGTAGAAACTGCCTCATCTGAAGTCATCACCTTCATCACCAAGAGCGATCAAACCCACCTCAATTCATTGGAAAAAATCGCTGAAGGAAATCTGGGAAGATGTTCCGCTGAAGGATTCACTTACGACAAACAACCACGTTTGATCAGAACCCAACCCACCAAAGGTAAAAGTAATAGAACTGGCTCGAAGCCACTCCAGCACAAAAAGCCGAAGCTCAAAAACAAAGGTCCCCGGCGAAAAACCGGACGCACCAGAAAGCGGTAACTTACTGGAAAACGCTGTTGAGTTCTTCAGGTGTGAAAATCGATTGACGTCCTTTTAACTTCTCGCGAGTCGCATTGACCGTCTCGACCTTCACCGCTGAATGATTATTCCCCCAAGCATGTCGAATGAATGTCGAGACATCAGCCAGATCAGCATCACCAATCTGGGGAGCATCTTTTAATCCGGGCATGGCAGCCGCTGGAGTGTATTTTTCACCTTTCACCTGAATGGGTCCCATCAGCCCTTGAAGTAATATCGCCGATAAACGCTCGGACGAACCCATAACCCATTCCGATTGCACCAAAGGTGGCCCCAGCAATTCAAGTCCAGCTCCATCGGGACCGTGACAAGCCATGCAGTTGGATATGTAGAATTTTTCACCCCGTTTAAACGACTCCTGATGATCTTTATCTCGTGGAAACTTAAACCGTGAGGCGGTCGTTTTTAGAGTCATGCAGTGCTCGAGATACCTTAAGAACTTTACGTCCTTAAATTCTTTTCCAAGTATCTCACCGAAAATAAATTCCCGTCCTTCAAGACCGCTAATCGCCGCCTCTCTGAAAAAGGGTGCATCGATATTCTTCAAGAGCACTTTCTTCAAAAGCTCGAGCGAGCGTCCAGATGGAATTCTCCCCAAGCTTCCTGCGAGTTGCCGCTGCACCACGAGATTAGGATTCCCCGTAAGCTTCTCCAGCGTTGGAACTACTTCCACGAGGTCAATCGATGGAAGATTCTCGGCCAATCGAATTGCTGATTCCAATACGTAAAGATCCTCGGAAGCCATCGCAGCCTTGATCGCGGCCAAATTAATACGACCCAATCCCTCTAAAGTCCAGAGAGCATGAATCTGGCCAAGTGGCTGGCTATGATCGCCTGCTTGGGCAATAAGCGCCGGCACTACTGAATCGTCTCCAGCATCAATGATCAACTGCTGGGCCGTATCGCGCCACCAACCATTGGAGTGAGCCAGAATCGCAACAAGCTCTCCTGGCTTTTTCCCAAGCATACCAGGTTTTACCCCCCTCGGATTATTGCGATACTTGATTCGATAAATTCTCCCTAATCTTGGATGACTCTCAAGATTACGATGCTTAATATGTTCGCGAAGATACTTGGTTAGGTAATGTTTGTGCTGAATGATCCCGTGATACATATCAACCGCATAGATCGTACCATCTGGAGCATTGAAAAGATTGACGGGACGGAAACGCTCATCGGTCGAAGCCAAGAACTCCCGCTCTCCCATTAGATGCTCGCCTGTCAGTAGACCATCATTACGAGTGAGATGAACCATACGAATGAGATTGGCGGTTGGCTCACAAAAAAGCGCTGTGTTTTGAAACTCAGGTGGAAATTGATCACCGCGATATGCCACCGGACCGGCAGCTCCAGTCGCAGCGGTAAGATAGCCATTGTCATCAATAGCTCCTTCGCCGCCACGGTTCACACCAGGAGTAATTCGTGCCGGATAGAGTTTATCCCGATATGAAATATGCCTTCCATGAGCACGCCCCAATTGAAAGTTGGGATTTTTCATTAAAGTGTTTGGCAATAATTGGTCCGCTTTAATCCCGAACCAGTTTTCGTTGTAATAGAGACGCCCGTAATTATCGTGCGACAATCCCCACTGACCACGAAACGAAGTCTTTTCCTTTATCCAAATTCCATCCACCTCACGATAGCGGACATCCGATTTCACATTGTAAACCCAGTTATCAAGCCCCCGAAAAAGAGCATTAGTGCGATGCTCCACGTTGGTATCTTGCGTATAATCTTCATCGATCAGCGTCATCTCGCCGGCTTTGCCATTCATATTTTCGACGAAGAAAAGCTTCTCGTGTCCACCGTAGAGAATCCCATTTTTATAAAGAGCGATTGATCGAGGTTGATTCAAACCATCCAGAAAAACACTCGTCTTATCATAAACGCCATCATTGTTGGTGTCTTCGTGAATCGAGATCCGCCCGGTCGGCGCGTCCTCACCGTCACCATTGGCATTCGGCATGTAGGAACGCATCTCGACGACCCACATCCGGCCGTTGCCATCAAAACGCAGCGCCAGAGGATTCTGAACTGCTGGCTCGTGAGAAACCAAGCTCATCTCAAACTCCTTATGCAACCGAAAAGTCTCAAGCGCCTTCTTTGGCTTCAAAGCCGGCGCCGCCGGAATCTCGTCAAATGGAATCACATAAGTGTAGCCCTTCTTCTTTTTTAGCTTGGGAGCATCCTGCTGTTTCACTTCATCAAGCTTGAGACGCTGAATCCAACAATTGCGAAACTCTACTGGATTGTGATGCCCCTGGAATTTAATCGGCCCAGGTTCTGGCCCTTCTTTTTGACCCGCGCCTGTCTTATTCGAGAGAGGATAATCATCATGAATGAGAAATCCGTTTTGCTGAACACTGATTCGCGCCTTCTCAACTCGTTTTCCGCCCTTGAACCGAGCAGCCCGAAAAATAATGTCATAGCTCTGCCATTCCCCCGCTGGTTTCGAGACCAACTGATCTGGCTTTTTCTGACGATAGAGGCTTCCAGCATAACTCGCCTTGTAATCTGCCTCCGATACACCATGCGAATTTAAAATCTGAAGTTCGTATCGTTTCTGAATATAGATGCCCGAATTACCGTTCTTCTCAGCATCCACATCAGGCACGCTATTTACGTTGAACTCGACGTGCATTCGAAAATCAGAATACGTCTCCAAGGTCACCAGACTGTCCCACATTGGCGAAGCAGTGAGTATCCCCTTTTTAAAGACCCATTGATTTTTCACCTTCTCGGATTCAGGGACGAGCATATGGCCCCGCTCGCCAACCAACTGGACTGCATCCGCAGGGCGCTTCCCATTAAAAAAACCTTTCGTAATTCCAGCCAAAGGATCGCCTGCTGCCGCCAAATAGCCAGGAACCAAAAAAAAGAAAAGGAAGCGCAGGTACTTCAAGGTCATGGAAGAAAACTAGAGTCACCTTGCCTATCATCAAGCCACAACCCCTAAAAATCTTACCCCAATTCGGGTAAGCGCGGAGGATCACCTGACAGGCACAAACTCCGCCCACTGCCCTTCCTTAAGTTCATCTGGGAGTTCCAAATCACCAACTGCCTCTCGGTGTAGCTTAGTGACCTTAAAAGAAAATTTAGCGAACATCCTTTTGATTTGATGGTGCTTCCCCTCGAAGATCGTGAGTCGACATTTATTTTTTCCCAGTAATTTAATGACAGCAGGAGCAGTGGTCACCTTTTCTTTGGCGAACCACATACCCTCCTTAAAGGTCGAAACAACCTCGGTTCCAATCTCACCATCAACCTCAACTAAATACCTCTTCCCAACCTTCTTCGAAGGCGCGGTGAGTGATTCAGAATAACCGCTGTCATTCGTAAGAATCACCAGTCCAGATGTGAAACGATCGAGCCTCCCCGCCAAATGAAGTTTCCCGGCCCACTCTTCCCCAATCAAGTCAATGACGGTCCGATACTCGGGATCGGTCGTCGCGCTCACAATGCCCTGAGGCTTGTGCAGCATTACGTATCGAGGCACTTCGTTTTGAACAACTAGGTTATCTACTTCCACCTGATCGAACCTTCCGATCAGGGTTTTGCCGTCCTCGCAAACCTGGCCGTTTACAATAACTTTTCGAGACTCAAACATCTCGCGAGTCCGGCGCTTTCCAGCTCCGGCCCATTTTCCAACCAAACGATTCAGCCGCATCTAACCAACAAGATCACTTATACTGCCAAACCCTGGCTCAAAAAGCCTTCGAAAAGTTCTTGCCGCATAACCATCTGTCATCCCTGCAAGAAAATCGCAAACCAGACGGGCCTTCTTCTCCAGAGTTTCCGCTTCCGCAATTTCAGCAGCATCCGCTTCTGGTAAGAGCGAAAAATCCTGCCCATCAATCGTCTCCCCAAGGACATAGCGCTTCTCCATCACTTCCCATAAACGCCTCAGCATGTAGCTCCCTTTATGTTCCAACTGCTTGAGCTGGGGGGACAAAAATACGACCTCATAAGCAAGACTTTTAAACAACTCGCTCTCTGCCCGTACCCCAGGCTCGATCACCAAATCCAAAGCATATCGATGACTCGTCGCACTCAGCAGATTGGCAGCCGAAATTAAAGTGGCCGATTGGATATATTTCCCGATGCGCTTTCCAACAAAAGGCTCGATACGTTGCCCACGAATCGCTTTCAAAAGTCCACCCAGTGGAGAATCATCCGAAACTTCGTGACCGCGACTTTCGGCCCAGCGTTCGATCCTCTCCACCGTGAGGAATCCCGCTTTCACCGAGTCAGCAAGATCGTTGAGCGAGTAGGCAGTATCATCAGCCCAATCCATAATCTGACATTCGATGGATTTAAAACTATCTCTCTCGTCACCCGGTGGTAGTTCAGCGGGAAAATCATTCTCAGCCATTGCCCAACTTAATTCCTCGCTTTGCGTATCATAAAGGAAGTGATTCTTCGGCAACCGCCCTTTTATTACATTCAGCTCGGACCAAAGTGATTTGTATTTCAACACCCCATCTAGAAAAGCTCGTGATGGATCCATTCCCTTACGGCTTTGCGAAAAGATTCTTTGAGTAAGTAGTCGCAATGTCTGAGCATTCCCCTCGAAACCACCATAGCCTGCCATGAAATGATTAAGCGACCGTTCACCGGCGTGACCAAAAGGCGGATGCCCCAGATCATGGGAAAGACAAATCGCTTCGATCAAATCCTCATCGACAAAAAAATCATCACTCAGCAAATTGCTTGAGTACCTCAACCAGTGGCAGATCGATTTACCAATCTGGGCAACTTCCAGGGAATGAGTCAGTCGAGTACGGTAAAAATCGTATTCTCCACTCCAAAAGACCTGCGTTTTACTCTGGAGTCTACGAAATGCTGGAGTGTGTAGAACGCGATCCCGATCAATCTGGAATGGCGATCGAAAATCACCCGAGGTGTCGTAGCCCGAAGCTCGCTCAGTATCAAAGGCCTGGTAAAAACGGTTCTGCACGCCGGAGAATGAACAGGTTTGCACAGTTCTTCAAGAACCACCCTACTTGACCGCTTTCCCTTTCAGATCAGGCAGCGAAACTGGATTGGCTCGTGCCACCGCACGACCAGGGAGCCTCACTTCGTATTCGCTAATTCGAGGAACCTTGTCCGGAAAATCTGTACTCACAAACTGCGCCCCACTCGCGAGCGCCTTATTCGCACGATTCTTGTCGTTGGCCCGGGCTTCCACCGTATTCGTATCGGCTCTTGTTCGGACCATGAACCCCGCTTTGACTAAATTCCGAATTTCTCGGAAACCACCAATTGGATCATTCCGCTTCATCCACGCTGCCGCCGGGTGATCTGGAGCCACGCTTACAAAAAGAAGGCGCTCTTCTAATATCGGATTTCCCCTAAGATATTCATTACGGTGCCTTCCCTCATTATCGAGACAAAACATGATCTTCCCCCGACATTTCCCCAAAACCGGCCAACCTTTTTGAATGATTGCATCCCGCAGGTTTCCTTTATCTCCCCTTACGAAATCAGGTGTGATGATGCGCTCCAGATCTAGCACCGAAAGAATTTCTTTCTCTAGCGCTTCCATCTGGGCCCGGTCAAATTTGAGTGGCTTCGGACCCAGAGGGTTTTCAGCACGATCCTTCAATTCAACCAAAATCATCACTGGTAAATGATTTGGATTCTTGTCCGACCATTTATTTACCGAATCAAGCGCACTCTTAAAAGTAAGATGAACCGACTTAGCATCGAGCTTCGGCACATGCAGCACTTTCATACCTGGCTTCCTCAGTGGGCTATCAATCGGGTCACTCGAACTCGAAAAAAGACCGCCTTTGGGATCGGCATAAACATCGAGTTCGAAATGCCGTAGTCCATTTTCGAGCTGCTTATCCAAAGACTTACGAGTATAGTCCCATGCCGTAACAGCTTCTTTACTGAACATCCCAAGAAAATTCATTTGCGCCGAGGTCGGCGCAACATGGTAAGAATTGTGTGTTCCTATTATTTGAATCTGATTGAGCCGGACCTCTGCCTGAATCGAAAAGGTTACAAATAATAAACAAAGAAAAACTTTCATAATGGAATGATTAGAGGGTGGTTTACCAAGGAGCAGGCACCGGGCTTTTAGTCAATCCGCAATTACTTACCCAGCCTGGATTTTTGAGTCCTTTCCTCATTGCTCCTGCAAAGTGTAGAATGGGACTACTTCGATAATAGATTTTTAAAAATCGAAGATGAGCGGTCCCTTCAAAATTGATAGGTTCTTTCCCCACCCAAGCCTCACTGTGGTCCGGAATCTTAAACCACTTGTCAGACTGAGCTCCCATCACCCAAAGTCCGTCAACTTGATCATAACTCTCGTTACTAGGCTCGATTAGAAGACTCCCGTTTTCCGGGATCACCCGAATCTGAGAAAGCTGAAAATCGGTTAAACCTTGGAAGGTTACTCGACCAGAAAAAGCCTTCTTTTTATGAAACTCAGCTCCACCATCGACCTTCATCGATTCCATTTCTCCAGAAAATTTGTTTAGCAGTGCCAAAGACCCTGACTCAGATGGCTGCGACTCCGAATCCCATCCACAGGATACCAAAGCGATCAGAAGGCAGTTTGGCGCGATGAAGGAATTCACGACAGAACCTTCCCTCAATGTGAAATGCTTCGCGAGATCAAAAATGCGTGACAGCCTTAAGCCTGCCATTGACAGTCATTCGTCCTATGATCTGCTCAGACTTAGATGAATTTGGTAGTTGAATGCTTTTTTGTTGCTCTACGGCTTGGCCTCACTTCGTTTGGAGGACCAGTCGCCCACATAAGCTATTTTCGCGAAGAATACGTTGACCGGCGCAAATGGATTACTGAGTCCCGCTTTGCCGAAATCATGTCGCTCACTCAGTTTATCCCTGGCCCCGGAAGCAGCCAACTCGGCGCGGCCATCGGCTATGAACGAGCCGGACTGCTCGGCGGCTTCGCAGCCTGGATTGGCTTCACCCTTCCTTCCGCTCTTGTTCTTATTCTAATTGCCCTTGGGATCGGCGATCTCTCTGGAGATCAAGCCCAAGGAGCACTTCGCGGACTCAAATTGGTAGCTCTTGCCGTAGTCACCGGCGCCCTCATCGGAATGCGCAAAAGCCTCGCCCCAGACCTTCGCCGAATGATTCTGGCCTTGCTCGTTCTCATCACTCTTTGGTTTTTCTCCTACCAATGGATGACTGTCTTGATGATAACGATCTCCGGAATCATCGGAATCTTTACCCTCTCAGCGGGTGAAAAAATTGAGCAGCAAAAGACCGACGGACGAGGTCTTCTCGGCTGGGGGGCCCTAATTGCTTTCTTCATTCTACTTTTTGTTTCAATGGGCGATAGCGGCCCACTCGCCGGAATTTATCGAGCAGGCTCCCTCGTCTTCGGCGGCGGCCACGTCGTTCTTCCCCTCCTCCAAGAAAGTATGGTCGATCGTGGCTACATGCCGAATGAAGTGTTTCTTGGGGGCTACGGAGCAACCCAAGGAGTTCCTGGCCCGGTCTTCACCTTTGCGGCATTTCTTGGAGTCAAAGCGAACATCTTTAATAATCCATGGCTTGGAGCTGGAGCTGCTCTCATCGCCGTTTTCCTTCCCGGCATGCTCCTCCTCGGAGGAACCATGAGGATTTGGGGACGCCTTCGCGGCAAACGCTGGGCCCAACGCGCCGTCAACGGAGCCAACGCAGGTGTTGTAGGAGTTCTCGGAGTTGCTCTCCTCCGCATGGCCACCGATCAGAGCACCCTGACCGGCTGGATCGATTTCGGCTGTGTTGCCATTTTTTTCCTGATCCTGCGAAAAAAAATCATCCCAGTTTGGGCTCTCGTTATCATCTCAGCTGCTGGAGGAGCACTTATCCCCTAGGACCACCCGAGATGCTTGCTATCAGGGAAATTTCCGTACATCTTCCTCGCCTCGCGAAAAAACCGCGGTTTTGCCATGGGAAAGACTCTTTATCAAAAAGTTTGGGATGCTCACAAAGTGGGAACCCTAAGCGATGGACGCACACAACTATTTATAGGAACTCACCTCATTCACGAGGTCACCAGCCCGCAAGCCTTCGGAATGCTCCGAGATCTCGGCCTAAAGGTGAAGTATCCTTCACGAACCTTCGCCACCATCGACCACATTGTCCCCACCATTAATCAGGACGTGCCCGCCGATCCACTCGCGGCCGACATGATCGATGCGATTCGAAAAAATTGCGATGACTTCGGTGTGACTTACTTTGATCTCAAGTCAGGCAAGCAAGGCGTCGTTCACGTGGTTGGCCCCGAGCAAGGCATCACCCAGCCCGGATCAACCATTGCATGTGGCGACTCTCACACCGCGACCCACGGAGCCTTCGGAGCGATCGCCTTTGGTATCGGCACCACGCAAGTCCGCGACGTTTTGGCCACTCAAACGATGGCAATGGAATCCCTCAAAGTGCGTAAGATTGAAGTAAACGGCAAACTCCGTCCCGGAGTTTACGCCAAGGACGTGACCCTTCACATCATCCGTATGCTTGGAGCCAAAGGCGGTATCGGATATGCTTACGAATACTCAGGCACCACTCTCGACCACTTCTCAATGGAGGAGCGCATGACAGTTTGCAACATGGCTATCGAGGGCGGAGCACGCTGCGGTTACGTCAATCCTGACGAGACCACTTTTGAGTTTCTGAAAAACCGCCCTTACTCGCCCACCGGCGATGACTGGGAGCAATCCATAAAAGAGTGGAAATCCTTCGCCACTGATCCTGACGCAGAATTCGACGACATTATTCGGATTGATGCCGAAGACATCGAGCCAACTGTCACTTGGGGAATTTCTCCAGACCACGGCATCTCAATCGGCGAGTCCATTCCCGACCCTGCTGCAGCAGACCCTGATGAAAAAGCAGTCATCGAGGAAGCTCTCGCCTACATGAAGCTTCCTGCCGGAACTCCTATCAAAGGCATCCCTATCGATGTCGCCTTCATCGGCTCCTGCACCAACGGCCGTCTTTCCGACTTCCGCGAAGCCGCCAAGTTACTGAAAGGCCACAAGGTTGCCGAAGGAGTCAAGGCCATAGCTGTCCCTGGTTCACAAATCACCGCGATCCAATGTGAGAAAGAGGGGATCGCTAAAATCTTTCAAGATGCGGGATTTGAATGGCGAGCTGCGGGTTGCTCCATGTGCCTCGCCATGAACCCAGACAAGCTCGTTGGCGATCAGATCTGCGCCTCTTCATCTAATCGAAATTTCAAAGGACGTCAGGGGTCTCCTATCGGTCGTACTATCCTAATGTCGCCGGTTATGGTCGCCGCAGCTGCTGTCGAAGGCTGCATCGCTGACGCCCGGGAAACATTCAAAGTCACGGAAAATTCAGCCGCTTAAACCAGTTACCGCCATGGCCATCGCACCAATAACACAAATTTCCGGTACTGCAGTTCCTATCCCAGGCGCTGACATCGACACGGACCGTATCATCCCCGCGCGCTTTATGAAGTGTGTCACCTTTGATGGACTCGGAGAATACGCTTTCTATGATGTCCGATTCGATCCTGAGTCCGGAGAAAAGACCGATCACCCTCTAAATGACGAGCGCTTCAACAGTGCTTCCATCCTCGTTGCTGGTATTAACTTTGGCTGCGGTTCCTCCCGGGAACACGCCCCCCAATCACTCACAAAATATGGCTTCAGCGCTATCATCGCCGAATCTTTTGCCGAGATCTTTTATGGAAATTCGACGACCTTAGGACTCCCTTGCGTCACCTCTACCCGCGAAAACATCGACATCCTCAAAGCGGCATGCGCTGCAGACCCGACGCTTAAAGTATCAATTGATCTCGATGCAATGACAGTCACCGCCGGAGATCTTTCTTTTCCTGTGGACATGCCTGCCTCTGCACGCCAAGCGCTGCTGGCCGGTAAATACGACCCAATCAAGGAACTCCTAGATAACAACGACAAGATTGAAGCTACGGCCTCTTCACTCTCTTACGTTAGATAAGCTCGGGGGCTCTCTCCAAGCCCTGTAACCCTCTCGGTTGCAGGGTTTCTTATTGCCAAAATGTTCCGCAAACCCACCCTTATTGCGGTAATTCAAGTTTTTTATTTTGACTAATCAAAGTGCGTGTGGCAAAAAATATCTGTGAGACAGTTAATAGCACTCGCTCCAATTTTGTTTTTTGGAGCCTGCACCACTAAAGAAGAAGCCGCCAAAACAGACGGTACTATTGTTACAACGGTAGCTATGATTGCTGACATTACCCGCCAAATCGCAGGAGATAATCAAGAGATCATCAATCTAATCGGTGAAGGGATTGACCCGCACATGCACCAGCCTAGCAAGTCTGAGATCGACAAGATACAGAAGGCCGGACTCGTTCTCTATCACGGACTTTTTTTTGAAGGAAAAATGGCAAGCGTTCTTAAAAGCAGAGCCGATAAGGGCAATCCTATTTCAGCAGTAGCGGAAGGACTTGACGTTCAACTTATTGGTTCTGAAACCCCCGATCCACATCTTTGGATGGACGTCTCAATCTGGTCCAAAGTCGCTAAAAAAATCGGCGATGAATTGGCAGCTTACGATCTAGAAAACTCCGAACAATACCAAAAGCAACGCGAGAATTATCAACAAAAACTCAACGACCTTCACACCTATGCCCTCATGGTAATTCAAACCATTCCCGAAAAGCAGAGGGTCCTCGTCACGGCACACGATGCCTTCAGTTATCTCGGCCGCGCATATGGGATCGAAGTTCGTGGAGTACAGGGAATATCGACCGTTTCTGAGGCTGGGACCAAGGCCATCAATGAGCTTGTCGACTACCTTATTGAGAAAAAAATCCCCTCAATTTTCATCGAATCATCTGTCCCTGAGAAATCCGTCAGAGCAGTGATCGAAGGCGCGGCAGAAAAAGGCCATATCGTAAAGGTAGGTGGTGAGCTTTTTTCTGATGCCATGGGGCCTGCCGGCACCTACCAAGGCACCTATATTGGCATGATGGACCACAACTTCACAACTATCGTGAATGCCCTAGGCGGAAATGCTCCCGAAGGTGGATTCCAGAACAAACTCCAAGACTGAATGCGCCCCGAACACCCACCGGAGTTTCCTCTTGCTGTTCACGACCTCACCGTCGCATATCACCGCAAACCGGTCCTTTGGGATGTCGAGTTGAACATACCTGAGGGAACTCTTGCTGGAATTGTTGGACCAAATGGAGCCGGGAAATCCACCCTGCTTAAAGCTTGTCTTGAACTGATTCCAAAAACTTCCGGCGAAGCGCTGATATACTGGGAAACCCTATGAAACCCAACGTGACCTGATCGCCTACGTGCCTCAGCGAGAAAGTGTCGATTGGGACTTCCCCGTTAGCGCGCTCGATGTCGTCATAATGGGCACCTATCGAAAACTTGGATGGTTCAAACGAATCACAAAAATAGAAAAACAACAAGCCCTTGAAGCCCTCGAAAAAGTTGGTATCAGCCACCTTGCCCAGCGTCAAATCTCCCAACTCTCAGGAGGACAACAGCAACGCGTCTTTCTCGCACGAGCCCTCGTTCAAGATGCTGAAATTTACTTCATGGACGAACCTTTCGCTGCGGTCGATGCCGCCACAGAACAGGCCATCATAGAGCTCCTTCAAGAACTCAATGCGAAAGGAAAAACCGTCCTCTGCGTCCATCACGATCTGGCTACCGTATCGCGATACTTCGACTATCTTGTGCTGCTCAACATGCGGGTTGTCGCAAGTGGCCCCACAAGTGAGACCTTCACACGAGAGAACCTCCAAAAAACTTACGGAGGAAAACTCAACCTTCTCGACGACGTCGCACAGGCTCTCAAGAACGTTGGACGCCCATAAAAGGAAAGAACCATGACTTGGGAACTTCTTCGTGAAACTCTACTCCTTGAGCAGTACAATACCCGCCTGCCGGTTCTTGGGGTAGCCTTTCTTGGAGCCACCGCTGGTCTCGTTGGCAGTTTCCTGCTCTTACGAAAACAATCTCTCCTTGGTGACGCCCTCTCCCACGCAACTCTACCAGGCATTGGAATCGCCTTTGCCATCATGTCCACCATGGGCTTCAACGGAAAAAGCCTACCTGGTCTACTTTTGGGAGCTACTATCACCGGCCTACTGGGAGTTCTACTCGTACTTGCGATTCGTAAAACGACCCGACTTAAGGACGATGCTGCCATGGGAATCGTCCTCTCTGTTTTCTTTGGTCTAGGGGTTGCAATTCTTAAAATGGTGGAACGAATCCCGGGGCAAAGCGCCGCTGGGCTCGATGGTTTTATATACGGGAAAACCGCATCGATGGTTTGGTCCGACTTTATTCTTATCACTGTCATTCTCATCGTCACAACTGCTATCACCATCGCTATCCTCAAAGAGCTAACCCTTCTCTGCTTTGATGCTGATTTTGCCTCAGCACAAGGATGGCCCATTCTGCGGCTCGATATCATCTTAATGGCTCTGGTCACCTCAGTCACGGTTGTGGGACTTCAGGCCGTCGGACTGATCCTCGTCATCGCATTTCTAATCACACCACCCACAGCAGCGCGCTTCTGGACCAATCGACTCGGGTGGATGCTTGTAATTTCCGCAACTATCGGAGCCATTTCCGGCTGGCTAGGAGTTTCGATTTCAGCCCTTTATTCCAATCTTCCTCCCGGGGCAATCATTGTAATTGCCGCCGCCATCATCTTTCTCTTTAGCATGATCTTCGGCACGGCTCGTGGGGTCCTTCCACGCTTGCTTCGCCACCTTCAACTGCAGCGTAAAGTCGGCCGCCAACACCTACTACGGTCCACTTACGAAATCCTCGAGGAAACCCAGCAAGCCGAGCCTCTCAAAAACGTCCCCATTGATATGGATCTCCTTCGTAAGCACCGCTACTGGGCCAAGGGAGAGCTTTCCAAGCTCATTCGCCAAGCTAGATCCGAGGATCACATCGAGCGCCAACCCTCGGGAGAACTTCGTCTTTCCGAATCAGGCTTTGGAGAAGCCTCACGAATCACTAGAAACCACCGCCTCTGGGAACTTTACCTCATCAGATATGCAGACATTGCGCCAAGTCACGTCGACCGCGATGCCGACATGGTCGAACACCTTCTCGGTGCTGAAATCGTTCACCAACTTGAAGCTGAGCTCAATCTCTCCAAGTCCACCATCGATTCACCTCACACAATTGCAACCACGGAGCTTGGAATTCAGCCCAACCCAACGATCTAATACTCTCTCAAATTATGAAAATACCATACATCTTCGCTCTCGGACTCGTCAGTGTCGCCGTCGCAAAAAACGAAAAATCTTTGGCGTTTATGCCATCAAGCGCTGTTAGTTCTGACAAAACCCAATACCACCTCCTCAACCCTACGCCCAATTACCTCCTCCGCGGCCTCTCGCCAGACCGCCCCGACGCCACCGAATCTCCCATAACTGTTGATGCCGGTCGCTTCCAACTCGAAGCCTCACTCTTCGACTACCGCCGCGACAAGGGCACCGAAACCTTCACCTATGGCCAAATCAACATGAAGGCGGGACTTACTCACAATATCGACCTTCAGGCCGTCATCGACCTCCGCTCCGAAACTCTTAGCGACTGGACCACCCTTGGAGATCTCACTATTCGCTTGAAATACAACCTCTGGGGTAACGACCGCGGCGATACCGCTCTTGCCATCATGCCTTATATGGCAGCTCCGACCCGCAGCGATGAATGGCAGGGCGGTATAATTATCCCCTGGGGCACCGATCTTACGGACGACATCAGCCTTGGAATTCAGGGTCAACTCGACTTCGTCAATGACGGCACCGGAAGCGAAACCGAATTTCTCTTCACTGCTGTGATCGGCTACCCCATCGTCGGCAATCTCGGCGGCTACACTGAATACATCGGGGTCATCGCTAAAGACCGTCACGAATCCTATTACTCCGGTGGATTTACCTATGAGATCAACAAAAATTTTGTCCTAGACGCAGGTGTTCAAATTGGACTGAACAGCAATTCGGAAGACTTCGGCTGCTTCACCGGATTAACCCAGCGCTTCTAAACCTTCCTGCTTAGCAATGTCCTGGACCGCAAACGACTTCCATATTATCCTTGTCGGAGGATTGTGTGCGATGGCGTGCGCGCTCCCGGGCACCTTTCTCCTTCTTCGTCGTATGAGCATGATGGGTGACGCCATCAGCCACGCCGTCCTGCCGGGACTCGCCTTAGCGTTCCTGATCTCGGGGTCCCGTGCCAACATCTGGATGTTTCTCGGCGCAGCCATCGCCGGTATTCTAACCGCTCTATTTTCCCAATGGATTATCCGATTTGGCAAAGTCGAACGCGGCGCCGCCATGGGAATCGTCTTCACCACCCTCTTTGCAATTGGACTCGTCATCATTCGCAAAGCGGCCAACCGCGTTGAACTCGACGCCGATTGTGTTCTTTATGGGGCTCTCGAATATACTCCTCTTGATATGGTCATTCTTTTTCAGAACGAGACCTCATTCTTCGCGGTTCCCCATGCCGCCCTGATCATCGGGGCAACTCTCCTTTTTAATGCCCTGATCATTACCTTTTTCTACAAAGAATTCAAAATTGCCTCTTTTGATCCCGGCCTCGCCAAGACCCAAGGCTTCCGCCCGCAAATCATGCACTACCTGCTCATGACTATGGTCGCCATTACGACTGTTGCCGCCTTCGAGGCAGTTGGTTCCATTATTGTCATTGCGATGCTTATTGTTCCTCCCGCCACGGCATTTCTCCTCACCCGAAATCTTCCTTTTCTGATTATTGTCAGTCTCATCGTTGCGGTCCTCTCCGCCATCCTCGGACAAATAGCCACTCATATCCCCCCCCTAATCGGGCTCCCCGACACGACAAGCTCAGGAATGATGGCCACCGCCTCGGGTTTCATCTTCCTCCTTGCTTGGCTTTTCGGACCAGAAGGATTGATTAAAAAACAATCAAAACAGCTTGAGGCACCTCACTTTGATTAAGCTGATAAACCCGCATTGGCATTTAGCTTAAAGCATGCAGAACTAGCGCTGTAGCTGGATCGCTTTGATCAAGAACTTCAGCTCATCCATGGTCACCGAAAGCGGAGGCATGATGACAATCGTATTCAGAATTGGACGGGTCAGCACACCGCGCTTCCGAAGCTTTAGACAAAATTCCTTACCACATTCGCCAACATCAAACCCAAGAATGAGACCAACCCGGCGAACCTCTTGGATCCACGGGATTTTCTTAAGCTCTCTTTCGAGATAGGCTCCCTTTTCTTCAATTCCTGCTAAAGTATTTTCGGATTCAAAAAGTGAAAGGTTCGCGAGAGCAACCGCGCAGCCTAAGGCATTTCCAGTATAACTATGACCATAGAAGAAGGTTCTATCCGGGCCTTTGAAACCTTCATAAATTTCACACCTTGTCAGGGTCGCGGCAAGGGGCATCGTCCCGCCGGTCAAACCTTTGGCCAAACAGAGGAAATCAGGAAGGACTTCCTCATTTTGACAGGCAAACATCTTACCAGTTCTACCAAAACCAGTCATCACCTCATCCAGGATCAAGTGGATACCATGCTGTGTCGTCCAAGCTCTCAGGTCAGCCAACATTCCTTTCGGCCACAGACGCATTTGATTCACGCCTTGAATCAAGGGTTCGATCACAACTGCAGAAGCAGTCTCAACGACAACCTCTGGTAGCCTCTTCAAATCTTCTAAGGAACCGACGCGGTAAACATTCAATCCGGTTTCTCCATAACCTTTAATAAATCTCGAAACCCCACCTACTGAAGACGCGCCAAGGGTGTCTCCATGATAGGCATTCTCAAACGCAATAATCCCCGTCCGTTCTTTTTGTTCATTCTGCTGTCGCCATTGCAGAGACATCTTGAAAGCCACTTCAAGCGCTGTTGAACCATCATCTGAAAAAAAACACCGTTCCAAACTATCGGGAAAAAAAGAGCAAAGTTTTGCAGCCAACTCACTAGCTTTGTCATTTGCCAACCCTAAGTAAGAACTGTGGCAAAGCTTGGAGGCTTGATCCTGAATTGCTTCAACAATCACGGGGTGGCTGTGACCGTGAATATTTGTCCAAATACTGGAATTAGCATCGAGATAACGCTTCCCTTCAAAATCAAAAAGCCAACTTCCCTCACCCCGACAAATCACCACCGGTATATCACTCTCCCAGCTTTCCTGGTCCGTAAAAGGATGCCAGCAGTGAGCATGATCCGCCAAGATCCACTTATTTACCCGGTCCTTCATTGGGCTTGCCCAGCATTTTGTCGACCTTAGCGATCAGATTCCATGAGCAGCGCTTCCGCTGATACTTCCGCCACAGAACATCACGAAGAGCTTCCCAGTTTTGTTTCGACGGCGGATCAAGTTTTTCCCACCGATCGTCATCATCAGTCTTGGTATAAAGCTCAAAACGACCACCATGATAATTGGCTCTCCAATAGCGTATTTCATCGCCATCTTCACCCCGCCATTGATGCTTCGTCATGTCGCTAGTCTTCTCAGTTTTATTCAAAAACCAACTTTCAAATTTTCATCCGCATTGAAACCCAGTCCAAATTCACTTCTAAGATACTGAAAAGACGATCCAACTCTACTGGCTTTCCCTAATGATCTGTTCTAGACTTAAGGTAATATATGTCGAAAAGGGATAGAAACGTCGTCGGCATCTTCAGCAGCTTTCTTGATCTCCTCTATCCGGCAGTCTGTGAAATTTGCCAAGCCTCCCTCACACATGGATATTCTCTTTGCGCAGATTGCCGGAATGAGCTCCCGAGAATTGTTTCACCATTTTGTAAGAAATGTGGCGAACCCTTTGACGGAAAAATTAATGACAAATTTCGTTGTCAAAATTGCGATGGTTTAAAAGCCGATTTTTCTTTCGCCCGAGCATCACTCAAGGGATTAACCCTCTCCTTTCGCCTCGTTCACGGTCTAAAGTATCAACGACAGTTTTTTCTCGCACGCGAATTAGCGTTATTTCTCAACGAGACCCTCGAGGAAGACCCGCGGTTTGCTGAATTTAATAGTGCTATTTTGGTCCCTGTTCCTCTTTTCTGGCGAAGGCAACAGTGGCGAAAAGGTAACCAAGCCTATGAGCTGAGCCGAGAACTTTCAAGGCTCAGCGGCCACGAAACTATTGAGGCCATCAAGCGGATCCGCACGACGAATACCCAAACCAAGCTGAACAGAAAACAACGACTCTCAAACCTTCGCGATGCCTTTCGAATAAGAAAAAAGCACGCTTCCGTCATCGCAAAGAGAAAGGTGATTATAATCGATGATGTCTTCACTACTGGAGCTACAGCACACGAATGCGCAAGGGTCTTGAAAGAGGATGGCAGGGTCAATGATGTCGCAATCCTCACTCTCATCCGGGGATGAAGAAACCCCACCGAAATCATTGAGCTTGGACGAATGCTCATACGCTCCGAATATCCAATTCAACCATAGGAGAGATCTCTTGCGATACGCTCAGATTCGATGATGATTGCGTTATGCAAGGTTGGTTACCTCTTTTCTCCTCGGTGACAACGCTCAGATTAATTGTACGCCAGAAATATCGAGACATGGGGGCTTCGATACAGATAACTTCGCACTACGAGTCACTGGACGTTAATCAAAATGGCACTCAAGAATCCTTGCCTCTTAACGGAGCACTCCCCTCATCTCGTGAGGACAAAGCGCGAGGATTTTACTCTTTCAGTCAAAGGCCTATGGAACAAGTGGGTCTGGTCACCGCATTAAAAACGTGAACTATCAGGAAGCGCTAGACTGGCTTTACGCCACTCAAACATTCGGAATCAAGCTAGGACTCGAAGGCCCAACTCGCTTACTTCGCGAATTCCTCGCCTTTCCCTCTCACCGCACCAAGGTCATCCATGTGGCAGGAACCAATGGAAAGGGCTCAACGTGCGCGATGATTGACGCTCTTGGCCAAGGCCTAGCACTCCGCAGCGGCCTCTTTACTTCCCCCCATCTGATCGACTATCGGGAACGAGTGCGTGTCAACGGCTTCGAAATCACAGAGGAAAAAACGGCAAACCTCTTAACTGAGCTTCGTGAACTCGTAGCTGATTGGGAGCATCATCCAACCTTCTTTGAACTCACTCTCGCTCTTGGCATGCGACACTTTCGTGACTTAGAATGCGACCTTATCGTTTTGGAAACTGGCATGGGTGGGCGGCTTGATGCTACTACCGCAATCCCTGCCGATGTCTGCGTACTCACCCCGATTTCACTGGATCACACTAAGTGGCTTGGCTCAACGCTCGATGAAATTGCACGGGAAAAGGCCGCGATCGCAATCAAGGGAAAACCCATCCTATCGTCTCCTCAAGATCCGGAGGCCGAAAAAGCCATCCGTCAGATCACCAACCAAACCCAAGCTCCTCTTACTTTTGTTAAGAGCCCCTTGTTGGGCTACTCGCTATCACTGTCTGGTGAACACCAAAAACAAAATGCTGCTCTTGCTTGCGAGGCAGTTGTTGCAGCTGGACTTCATCTCTCTTTCGACGTGGTTCAACACGCGCTCCAACACATTCAATGGCCCGGCCGCTTTGAAAAAATAAACGAAACTCTCATTCTAGATGCCGCTCATAATCCACATGCCGCGGAGGCTCTCGTGAAAACCTGGCAGACAGAATTTCCTACAAAAAAGGCCACCATTATTTTTGGGTCAGTTGAGGATAAGGCAACTGACGCCGTTCTTTCAAAGCTCTCCGAAATTGCCAAAGAATTCCACTTTGTTCCCGTAAATTCCCAACGTGGACTAGCTCCAGAAAGCCACGCAGTCAAAGTGAAGTCAGTAGTTCACTCCGATCTCACTTCCGCCTTGGACGCAACAATCGGTAGACCTACTCTCCTAACCGGCTCACTCTTCCTACTGGGAGAGGCTAAGGCACTCCTTTCAAAAAATAAATTTCGGACGACATCCCAGTAAACACGGGGATTTAAGGTTATTCACAGGTTGCCGAGATTGCCAAGCCTCAGGCTTCTGAGGCAAAGTCCCACCATGGCGATTAAGGAAGATAAATCACCTTTTGAAGAAAAGGGCGGTCCCAAACTTCAAGATGGAAAAAAGGACCAGCGTGATGAGCTGACTCCTCCACCTCATGCCATTGGACCCGAAAAAAGTGTCCTAAGCTCGATGATTCAGGATCCCGAGGAATACATTGGCCGAGCCGTCGAAGGACAATTGACTGCCGCCCACTTTTACATGCCGTCTCATGGCAAACTTTTTCAAGTTCTCGTGGAGCACTTCGAATCAGGGAAAACTGTGGAGCTGGTTGCCTTGTCCCAATACCTCATGGATCGTGACCTTCTCGATGGTATTGGCGGACCCTCCGCGATCACTGAAATCTACACCTTCGCCCCCACCGCCGCACACTTCAATTCGCACCTCTCGATCGTAAAAGAGAAATTCATTCTCCGCAACATCATCAAATCTTGCACCGAGTCTATCACGACAGCTTACGATGATCCTGAAGATGTCCAAGAATTCCTCGACAGCGTAGAGCAAAAGGTGCTCGAGATTAGAGAGGCCAGCGAAGCAACCGAAGAGATGGATGTGAAGACGGCCGTCAGCGAAGTCATGGTCTACCTTCAGGAATTTCTGGCGGGTGACCGAGGGATCTCGGGTATGACGACAGGATACGGCGAACTCGATAAGATGATCAACGGCTTGAAGGCTCCAGATATGTTCGTCATCGCAGCACGTCCTTCAATGGGTAAAACCTCTTTTATGATGAACGTTGTCGAGCACATTGCCGTCACCTCGGACAAGCCCGCGATGGTATTTTCCTGCGAGATGTCAACCGTGCAAATTGTCCAACGCCTTGTCTTTTCCCGAGCACGTTTCGAATTTCAAAAACTCACAAAGGGATATCAACCTAATAAAGCTGATCTTAAGCGAATTAAGGACTCCTCCGAAGAGGTTGCAAAATCGAAGCTCTTCATCGACGACACCGCTGGCATCTCCATCAACGATCTTCGTGCGAAAGCACGGCGTAAACACCGCGACGAAGGTATCAGTGTCATTGCGATCGACTACCTCCAGCTGATGAGATCAACCTCAAAGCAGGCCTCAAATTCCCGTGAAAGAGAAATTGCAGAAATTTCAGGCGGTCTCAAAGCACTCGCCAAAGAACTCAATGTCCCTGTCATCGTCCTAGCTCAGCTTAACCGTGGGCCCGAAGGGCGAACGGGCTCCTCACTCGGGGTTCCTCGAATGTCCGACCTGCGTGAATCGGGCTCAATCGAGCAAGACGCCGACATGGTGGGACTCCTTTACCGGAAAGTTTACTACGCCGATAATCAGGACGACCGCGACGAAGATGACGGTGAGGCCGAACTTGTTTTAGCTAAAAACCGAAACGGCCCCACCGGAAATATTCCTCTCACCTTCCTCCCCGCTCTGATGCGGTTCGAAACACGGGCCTTTACTCCTGAACCTAGTTAAATGAGCTTTAAACATTCTGTCTGCCGCTGGTGTTTCGAGGACACTCCGCTTCTCAAGCTTGCCGATTGGTGCCAAGAAATCGGAATCGCGGGAATCGATCTCCTTCATCCCGAAGAAGCCGCACTGATAGCAGATCTAGGATTGGTTTGCCCTGTTACCGCAGCCCCTGAACACGAAAGCGGACTTGGCTGTATTGAGAAGGCTTTCAATAACCCGGATCACCATGAAAAGTTGTTAGCGATCTATCGTGATCTCATCCCAAAAGCTGCCGAAGCAGGGATCCCAAACGTGATCACTTTTTCAGGAAACCGTGAAGGTCTTAGTGACGAGGAAGGCCTCGAAAACTGCGCCCAAGGACTTGAACCACTACTCGCTCTTGCGGAAGAGCACGGCGTCACTCTAATCATGGAGCTCCTCAACTCAAAGGTGGATCACCCTGACTACCAGTGCGATCATAGCGACTGGGGAGTTGCTCTTTGTGAAAAATTGGGCTCACCCCGCTTTAAGTTACTCTATGATATTTACCATATGCAGATCATGGAAGGCAACGTGATGGCGACTATCAAACGGTTTTTCTCATACTTTGGGCACTATCACACCGCTGGTTGCCCTGGCCGGAACGAACTCGATACTACACAGGAACTTTACTACCCCGCTATCATCGAAACAATCAAAGCAACCGGCTACAGCGGCTTCCTCGCCCATGAGTTCGTACCAACTTGGGACGACCACAAATCAGCCCTCACTGACGCAGTGACACGTTGTTCTTAGTATTGTTCGCAGCCCAATCGTCTTGAGACCGCAACTAAAGATCTTTTCGGCAAAAAAAACCAGCCCGCGATACTCAGCATTACAAAAGCAAAAATACAAGAGGTCCCAATTGAATAAAAGATCGAATCGTTTGGGGTGAGTTTATCCATCGCGTCTTCAAAATCGCCTTCATTCTCGAGCTCTTTTAAAACATCGCCCCCGCCAGCGGAAGCGAGTATCCCATCCAAAACGAGCTTCTTTTCAGCCGATGCCATGATCGGGGAATTTTTGGGGAAAAATGAATGGATTATTCTTAGAGTATCAATTCGGCTAAGAATTTGAGGATCTCCTTCGGATTCATTCATCTCCGATTTTCTCAATTTGACCCCTTCTTCAGTCGGGGCTCTAACCTCGCTTGAAGTTTCCTTGGAGATAGTAGGCCCGCCAAACTCAAAACTCTGGGAGCTTTGATAAGCCGCTTCTTGATACGAAATTGTCCAGTCGATTCCCGCCGAAATCCCCCAAACCAGCATTGTGAGCATAATAGAAGTCATCACGGACCGCGTCATTATGCCAAGCAAGACCATGAAAGAATAAAGATTAAGAAACACTAGCAGGACCGCAGGAACGTACCAAAAAACCGAAAAATTCCAGACTCCGAGCCTCCAACGAAATGCCACAAACACAATCACGACGAACAACCCGACCTGGATAAAAACGAAAAATAAGCTTCCGGTCAACTTTGCCAAAAACACCTGAAATCGTGAAGGGACTTTTGTCATTAGCATGCCTGCAGCCCCCTCTTTCATGGCATCTGGAAAAATGGACGCACACGAGATCAGAGCTAATATGATCGCGATGAAGGTCAACCAACCTCCTGCAATAAGATTGGTAAAAATCATGATGTAGACCACTTCTTGGACTAATCTTGTTCCGCTCCCACTGAAATCGGACTCAATATTTGTCGCGCCAAATAGAAAGCTAATCTCTTTCTCATTAAACCCAATTGACAGAAAGAGAGTTGCGACTAGGACTGACAGGGCAACCGTCACCCAGAAAATAGTCTCAGATCTTAATCCGCGGTAAGATTCTAAAAGAAGTGTTAAGAATGGTTTCATGCTTGAGGAATTTCCGGAGGTTGAGCTGAATTAGCTTACAGCGGAGGCGGAGAAGACGTGCCACCGACCAGTCCAATAAAGAGATCCTCGAGAGACTGGCTTTTTAAACTAAGGTCGGTGACCACAAGGCCTTCTTTACGGATCCGATCAATCACAGGTTGGGCATCGAGAGCATTGGTCGAAGGCAATCGTACACTCCCACCCTCAACCTCAAGACCTCCATCCAAAAAATTTGAACGACTTTCCGCAGAAAGCTGGCCTTCGAAACCGATAACATAACCAGTTTTCTCGGTGCGTAATTCATCAAGCTTCCCCTCTCCTAAAATTTGACCATTCGTCATAATCGCCACTCGATCAACAATCGGCTCCAGCTCTGAAAGGATATGCGTATTGATGAAAATGGTACGTCCTTCATCACGAAGTTCACGAACAAGGCTTCGGAATTCTCTCCGCCCCGCCGGGTCAACCCCGTCGGTAGGCTCATCTAAAAAGATGATTTTGGGATTGCTTACGAGTGCCTGTGCAACCCCAATCCTCTGCTTCATCCCCTTTGAATAAGTCTTAATCTTCCGATGCTGCGACTCTGTCATCGAAACTTTTTTTAAAAGCATATCCGCTCTCTCTTTAGTCAAGGCCGAGGGCACATTCTGAAGGCCAGCCGCAAATTCGATAACCTGCCGCCCGGTAAGGTAGGGCGGAAACTGAGTGTGTTCAGGAAGTAAACCCACCTGCTGAAGAGTCTTACGATCCCCAATCGGCTTTCCCAACATCGTGCCATTACCTCCAGATCGGCGAATCAGGGTGGTTAAGATTTTCACCATTGTACTTTTGCCAGCACCATTAGGACCCAAAAGCCCATAAACACAGCCTCGAGGCACTCGCAAATCAATACCCTTCAGCGCTTCAATACCGCCCCGATAGATTTTACGAATCCCTGATAGCTCCAAAACATAGTCACTCATGATTGTTCATCTGTTAATTGATGAGGTTAACATTAACATCTTTCTCTATGGAAACCCGTTACAATATTCTTTTCGTTTGTATGGGAAACATCTGCCGTTCACCAGCTAGTGAAAATATTTTCCGGAAAATGGTCGAAGAAGCCGGGCTTTCCGACCGTATCCACTGTGATTCCGCGGGCACCATTGGAATCCACTCAGGCAACAAACCCGATACCCGCATGTCGGAAAAAATCCGTCGGCGTGGCTACGAAGTGACCGGTTATGCTCGTCAATTCTCTCTACGAGATTTTGACGTTTCCAACCTCATTCTAACAATGGATGATGAGAACCACCAAAACATTTTTAAGTTGGCCGATACCGAAGAAAAGCAGGCTAAGGTTCAAAGATTTGCAGACTTCTGTTTACAGCACAATCATCATGAAGTTCCAGATCCTTATTACGGGGGCGATGCTGGATTTCAATTGGTTGCAGACCTAATAGAAGATGGCTCAAGAGGTCTTATCGAACACCTTAAAAAAGTACTCGATCTCCCCTAGCGATGATCCAGCATCTCGCGAATCCGGGCATCAAGTTCTTCCAACTTTGGTGTCGATGCTCCGGCCGCCTTAGCACGGCGCAAGGGTTCACCCCAGATTGCCTCAACTTCAACGGGATACCCATTCACAAAATCGATCATGCTGGAAGGTCGATAATCTTTCATCGGATAAGTTCTCTCAATTTGATATTCTACGAATTCATCTTCAATCTCGAAGCCCAAGGACGCCGCTGATTTTGTAACCTCAAACATTAGTTCTCGAACGCGATCCTTGCCATCGGGTTGTGCAAGGAGCTCTCCCGTATCAATACCTCCCTCCGTAATACAAAGACCATTGAAAGGAATATTCCAAACTAGCTTACGCCACTGAGCCTCGGCAAAATTCGCGGCTATTTCGCAGACCACATTAGCACCCTGAAAAATAGCAACTAATTCATGAAGACGATCGGTCACACCTGGAACAGCCTCACCCATCGCGATCATCCCCCCACCAGTATGACGGATCAGTCCAGCCTCTATCCGATTAATGCAGACAAAACACATCACACCAAGGACTCGATTAATACCGAAGAGTTCCCCCAGCACCTCAGTATTTCCGAGACCATTTTGCAAAGTTACAATGACAGTATATTTATGAAGCATAGGCCGAATCACTTCCTCAAAGGAATGATTCGAGGTCGCCTTCCAAGCTACGATAACGACGTCGACGGGGCCAATCTCCTCGGGCGTTGTAGCACAATTCACTTCAGGCAATTGAAAATTGCCATCAATACTCTCAACAACGAG